>CAYORG010000012.1:0-69080 GCA_964406315.1 uncultured Bacteroidales bacterium
AGATCAACAAATTACGCACCTTTGCGTTTCTTAAGACTCAACTTGTGAGTCTGCAAATAATCATCAGGTTAAAAACTGATTCTTCTATGAAATTAATGCATGTTTTATTAATTGGTATAAATAAAATAAGAAATTTCTTTTAAGAAATCTTGTTATGTAGGAAAAGACATGTGATAATTAACACTGAGTGAAAGATTTAACAAAGGGACATGTTGGCGGAAATATTTTGAGGTTTGCTGCACCCATGCTCCTGGGAAATATTTTTCAGCAATCGTATAATATAGTAGACAGCATCATTGTTGGCCAGGTATTGGGCAAAGAAGCTCTGGCAGCGGTCGGTGCTTCCTTCCCAATCATATTTGCCCTGATTTCTTTTGTTATTGGTATTGCATCAGGAGGTACCATTGTAGTATCTCAATATTTTGGAGCAAAAGACTACAAAAGGGTCAGACGTGCCATTGACACCATGTATATTTTTGTATTCTTTGCTTCCATTATCATTATGACTGTGGGCATAACCTTCAGCGATGAAATTTTCAGAATGATCAGACTTCCTGCTGAAGTTATACCACAGGCCACTGTTTATCTAAACACTTTTTTACTGGGAACTGTTCTTTTATTTGGTTTCAATGGCACCAGTGCTATTCTCAGGGGATTGGGAGATTCTATCACACCGCTGGTTTTTATGATAATAGCATCCATTTCAAATATAGGCTTTGATATTCTGTTTGTAAAATATCTCGGATTCGGAATTCGTGGAGCAGCATGGGCAACAATCCTGTCGCATGGAGGAGCATTTATTACTGCAGTGTTCTATCTGAATAAAACTCATAAGCTAATACAGTTAAAACTCAGAGAGCTTGTTTTTGACTGGGAAATATTCTGGAAAAGTGTAAGAATTGGCATACCCTCAGGATTTCAGCAAACTTTTATTTCCTTTGGAATGATTGCTTTGTTCCGTATAGTAAATGCGTTTGGTACAGATGTGGTTGCAGCCTATTCCGTTGCAGGTCGCATTGATAGTTTTGCCATGCTTCCTGCGATGACGTTCGGTCAGGCATTATCAACATTTGTCGGGCAAAATATGGGAGCAAACAAAGCGGAAAGGGTCAGATCCGGTTTTCTGACTACCCTAGGCATGTCATCATTTATATCCATAACAATAACAGCAGTTATCATCATTTTTCGTTTTTCTTTAATGAGCTTGTTTACCAAAGACACAAATGTAATTGATATCGGTGTGGATTATCTTATTATTGTAAGCTCTTCATACATTGTATTTACAACAATGTTTTCAATTAACGGAGTTTTAAGAGGTTCAGGTGATACAATTGTACCGATGTTCATTACATTGTTCTCTCTTTGGGTCATCAGAATCCCTTTTGCCTACTTTCTTTCAGAGCGCTACGGGGAAGTAGGAATATGGTGGGCTGTGCCTATCGCCTGGTTGATCGGAGCATTGTTTTCATTTTTCTATTATCTTACAGGAAACTGGAAAAAGAAAGTGATTGTAAAACACTATGAGGAAAATATAGATAGTACACTATAGTCAATAAATATTATCTTAGCAGCTAAATTAAAATTCTGTATTGTCATTATGATACAATCAATGACAGGTTTTGGAAAAGCAACTTGTGAGCTTAAGAATAAAGTGATCACTATTGAAATTAAGACATTAAATAGCAAGCAAATCGATATCTATACCCGTTTACCGAATATTTACAAAGAAAAAGAATTGGATATCAGAAATCTCCTTTCTCAAAGATTACAGAGAGGAAAGATTGAATGTATAATCACCTATGAAGATACGGACATTGCAAATACATCAAGAATTAATGTACCACTGGTAAAAGATTATTACCGTCAGATGGTTGGGCTGCTTAATGAGTTGGAAATAGATAATAATGAAGCTATTTTACAAACCATTATGCGTTTCCCCGATGCTCTGAAAATTGATAAGGAAGAACTTGATGAGGAAGAATGGAAAGCAGTAATGCAAAAAATACACGAAGCCATTCTGGCAATAGATAATTTCAGAAAGCAGGAAGGTAGTGCATTGCAATTAGATATTACCTCAAGAATACAGGTTATATTGGCAAAGCTTAAGGAAATTGAACCTTTTGAAGATGATCGGATCAAATGTATTCGGGAAAGAATTGAATCGAACATCTCAGAAGTATTTGAAAAGGAGAAAGTCGATCAGAACAGGTTTGAACAGGAATTGATCTACTATCTTGAAAAAATAGATCTCACAGAAGAAAAGGTTCGTCTTGAAAATCATTGCAATTATTTTTTTGATGTATTGAAAGAAAACGAAACCGTTGGAAAGAAGCTGGGATTTATTACACAGGAAATGGGGAGAGAAATTAATACACTCGGTTCCAAAGCAAATCATTCTGAAATTCAAAAAATAGTAGTTCAAATGAAAGATGAACTCGAAAAGATCAAAGAACAACTCATGAATGTATTATAACTTACAATGAATATGGCAGGAAAACTTATAATACTATCAGGCCCTTCAGGAACAGGAAAATCCACAATTTCAAGAAAAATTCTTGAAATGGAAGAATTTAACCTTTCTTTTTCTATCTCTGCATGCAGCAGAAAAATCAGAGAAGGAGAAATAGAGGGAAAAGATTATTATTTTCTGACTATTGATTCTTTTAAGTCAAAAATTGAAGACAACGAATTTCTGGAATGGGAAGAAGTTTATTCCAATCAATATTATGGTACACTGAAAATTGAAGTGGAAAGATTAAAAAGCATGGGTAAAAATGTACTATTTGATGTTGATGTAAATGGTGCGATGAGTATCAAAAGGAGATATAAAGAAGAATCTGTCACCATCTTTATCCAACCTCCATCACTTGATGCATTAGAACAACGCCTGCGCAGCAGAAAATCAGAAACTGAAGGGACCATAGCAAAAAGATTGCGTAAAGCGAACATGGAAAATACCTATGCAAAAAAATTTGATCATGTGATCATAAACGAGAACCTGGATGATGCCGTAAAGAAAGCTGCTGATATTGTGAGAGATTTTCTTAATCAGTAAGTATAAGCTTTTTATTAATAGGGTGAATTAACCCATATAATTTCCTGATCAAAACAGGTACAATGAAAACCGGTCTTTTCTTTGGATCATTTAATCCGATTCATATAGGTCATATGGCACTCGCCAACTATTTTGTTGAGTATACAGATCTAAAACAGGTTTGGTTCATCATCAGCCCACACAATCCGTTAAAAAGTAAAAAATCACTGTTAAACGATCAACTCAGACTTGAGATGGCAGAACTTGCCATTGGGAATGATGAACGCTTTGCCATATGCGATATTGAATTCAGAATGCCAAAGCCTTCTTATACAATTGATACACTGACCTACCTTTCGGAAAAGCATCCAAAAAAAGAATTCATCCTTTTAATGGGTTCCGACAGTCTGGAAACATTTCACAAATGGAAAAATCATGAACAGATCATTGATAGATACCACAGATACATTTATCCCAGAAATACAAAAGAAAATACAGATTGCTCACAATACCTGAATATGACATTTTTAAAAGACGCTCCCAGAATTGAGATCTCATCAAGTTTTATCCGAAAAGCACTAAAAGAAGAAAGAAATGTGAAGTACTTTTTGAACGATAAGGTATATGAATTTATTATCCGAAATCATTTATACCAGTAAATTTATTTTTTGCGAAAGCTTTTCGTTTTGAAATGATTTGTTCCAACGACTTAACGTATTATCAAAACATATATCCGAAACCGATCTTAAAAGAATATGTAAATCCGCTATTCTCATTATGGATTCCCCATGTACCGGGTCCACATACCTTGTCAAGAGATCCAATATAATAACCCAGTCCCAGAGAAGTATCAAAAAACAGGTTTTTCATCAGGCGAATCTGATTGCCATATCCAATAAAATGTCCCATCGTGGCAATTGTACCGGGATCAGTATTGACCAGGTAGGTTTGATCGCCCAGTGTGACCAATTCAGGTGAATATGAAGTACCCTTTTGATAAACTAAGTTGTATTGCAGATATACAGTATAAATTTTATTTCCGTTATTCAATCGGTCAAGTGCTCCCAGATAAATTCTATATTTAATATCGGCTCCTGATATTTTGGATTCACGTTCACTATATATAATACCTGCTTCCAGTGATTTTCTTCCTTTTGTTACATTTGCATTTATGGTATAACCGGCTCCATGGCCTGTGCCAGTATTAATATAAGATGCTGCTAGTCCATAATGTGCTGTTACCTCGTTTCCGGCATCGTCCCGTGCAAAAAGAGACGGTATTGAAATACTTAAAATAATGGTGAAAAATAATATCGTTTTCATTGTTGTATTGCTTTATAACATTATATAGTGTTACGGATAGTATATATCGACGTTGAACAATACAGGGTGAGAAGCCTTATTCTATGAAAAGGATATCTATCAACAAAAGGATTGTCGGATGTTACCAGTAAAAAATGATTTTAGTCACTTAGTAATGAAGCAATTAGAAAACGGTAATCTTGATTTACTGGAAAAAATCAGGCAATTTCTGCTTTTCTGACAATCTCCAGTCCCTTCTTTATACCGTTGATATTCATTGGAATGAGGTGATGGTGTCTTTCAGGAAGTGATTTTTCCAGTCCGCTGACCACATTATCAAATTCGACCAGTGGTTTGATCTTAAGATAAGCACCCAGAACAATCATATTGAATGCACGTGTAACACCCATCTTGGTGGCTTCTTTAGTAGCTTCCACCTGGTAGATTTCTATATCTTTTCTATCAGGATGCCTGGATATCCCATTTGTATCATACAATAATAATCCACCTGGTTTCACCATAGATTCAAATTTATCCATCGATTGCTGGTTCAGGATAATGGCAGTATCATAATTATTGACAATAGGCGAACTTATCCTGTCATTACTAAGAATTACCGTAACATTTGCCGTTCCTCCACGCATTTCCGGTCCGTAGGATGGCATCCAGCTTACTTCCATTTGTTGCATAATACCTGAATAGGCAAGAATTTTTCCCATTGATAACACGCCCTGACCACCAAAACCGGCTATAATGATTTCTTCGTTCATAGTGTAATGATTAAGAGAAAATATTAAGTAATAATTTTCCCATCTACTTTCAAGTCACCCAGCGGATAAAACGGAAGCATATTTTCTTCCAGCCATTTGTTTGCCTGCACAGGAGTCATCTTCCATCCTGAATTGCAATTCGAGACAAACTCTATGAGTGATAAGCCTTTCTTTTCTTTCTGGCTTTCAAAAGCTTTCCTCATAGCTTTCTTTGCTTTCCTTACATGAGAGGGTGAATGAACTGCCTGGCGTGTAACATAATAAGTTCCTGGTAGTTGACTCACAAGTTCACTGATCTTTATGGGATTGCCCATTAAACCAATGTCCCGTCCATAAGGAGTTGTTGATGATTTCATTCCTTCAAGCGTTGTTGGAGCCATCTGACCTCCTGTCATTCCATAAATACCGTTATTCACAAATATGATGGTAATATTTTCTCCTCTGTTGCAGGCATGAATTGTTTCTGCAGTTCCGATGGCTGCCAGATCGCCATCTCCCTGGTAGGTGAAAACATATTTATCCGGCCAGCATCTCTTTATTCCTGTTGCTACTGCCGGGGCTCTTCCGTGGGCACTTTGTGTCATATCAATGTCCATGAAATCGTAAGCAAGAACAGAACATCCAACAGATGCGATCCCAATAGTTTCTGATTGTATTCCCATTTCATCAATTACTTCCATGGTAAGGCGGTGAATAACACCATGCCCGCATCCGGGACAAAACGATAAGATGTTATCCGTCATACAAGATGTCTTCTTGTATACAAGATTTTCGTCCTGAATAATTTCCTCTATGTCCATTGTCAATGTTTCTGATTCAATTTTCATCATTTCTTAATAAGAATAGTTTTTAATGCTTCCAGTACCTCATCGGGGGAATGAATAATCCCTCCGGTGCGTCCAAAATGTTCAACAGGTATTTTCCCGTTTACAGCAAGTCTGACGTCTTCAACCATTTGTCCGGAGCTTAACTCAACAGATAATATACCCTTCACCTGATTTGCAAGTTCAGCCAATATTTTTGTCGGATACGGAAACAAGGTTATCGGTCTGAGCAATCCTGCCTTTATTCCTTCTTCCCTGGCCAGTTTGATTGCTTTCTGACATATCCTTGCAGAAGAACCATAAGCAACATATAAATATTCTGCATCATCACAATCAATCATTTCGTATCGTACCTCTTTTTCTTTCATTTTGTTGTACTTTTCATTCAGAGCTTGATTGTGTCTTTCCATTCCAAGGGGATCAAGATCCAACGAAGTAACAATATTCCTTTCCCGATCGGGGGTCTTCCCGGTGGTAACCCACGACTGATCAAACTCAGTTAATCGGGGAACAGGTTCGAAAAATTCCACCTTTTCCATCATCTGCCCGATCATTCCATCTGACAAGATCATGGCAGGATTACGGTATTTGAATGCAAGTTCAAAACCAAGTTTTACAAAATCAGACATCTCCTGCACCGATGAAGGAGCCAGAACGATCAAATGGTAATCGCCGTGGCCGCCACCTTTTGTGGCCTGAAAATAATCGGCTTGTGAAGGTTGAATGGTTCCAAGTCCGGGGCCTCCGCGTACAACATTCACTATCAGGCAGGGAAGTTCCGATCCTGCCAGATAAGAAATACCCTCCTGTTTCAAACTGATTCCCGGACTCGAAGATGATGTCATGGCCTTTTTACCAGTACTGGCAGCACCATATACCATGTTTATAGCCGCAATTTCGCTTTCAGCCTGCAACAATACCATGCCGGTTCTTTTATGCGGTTCCTGAAGGGCGAGGTATTCCATGATCTCTGACTGTGGAGTTATCGGATACCCGAAATAAGCATCTGCCCCTGCTCTGATGGCTGCTTCGGCAATCGCTTCGTTGCCTTTCATTAAGCGCAATTCTCCCATTACATGTTTAAATTTCAGCGTTAACTTTTTTTCGATATACTGTTATCACACCATCCGGACATACAATGGCACAATTCGCACAACCTGTACAATCGTCAGGATTTTCCATATAAGCATAATGATAGCCTTTTCCGTTGACCTCCGGTGCCATTCTGATAACATCTGTCGGACATGCATGAAGGCATAACTCACATCCCTTGCATCTCTCTATGTCAATTACAATGGCCCCTCTCACTTTTGCCATATACTGATATTTTTTATTCTGAATTCAATTCATCCATCATAGTCATTCTGATACTTTTTTCTCGAAATCTAAATACAATCTCTCTGTATTCTTCTTTTTCCGTATCTGTGAATAATTATGATTTAGAGTTTTAAGGGAAGTATGAAAAACTGATACAATGGCGGTCAACCATAAAATAGTACTGCATAGATACTAAATTTTTACGTATTTGTCCTATTATTTTTTGATTTTGCTGCTATATGAACAATTTTTACTACCATAACCTATTCGTTTACAGTATGTTAATTTCTTTTTCCATTTGCATAAAGGTGAAATTCTTAAATTTCTTTGTATTTTTATTATGAAATCAACCTTACAATTCAGATCATTATGAAACGAACATGAATTTTTTCATTTTAAAATCACAAACAAAAATGAACAAAATTCATCGAGAGTTCCATAAGACCATTGAAAATAAATTTAATACTTATGAAACGAACACTGCTAATTATGCTTTGCTTTCTCACAGGAGCAGGCATACCAACTGTTAAGGCTCAATACGTTCCCAACGGAGGATTTGAAGAATGGGAAACCAGGGTACTTTACCAGGAGCCGGAAAACTGGACTTCCGGAAACATGGAAGCTCTTATGTACAATATTGTAACTGCTATACAAACAGAAGACAGCTATAGTGGAGATTATGCACTCCGTCTTGAATCGGCTGTGTCAGAAACGGATACGATCTTCGGATATGCTACCTGCAACGGAATGGTTACAAACGGCGAATCTCCTGTTATGGAATTTACAGGCGGTATCCCCGTTTCGGGAACTCCTGATTCCCTGTTTGGTTATTTTAAATTCGATGTTGCCGAAGACGATTCGGCAATTGTTCTATTGTCTTTTCAAGAAAGCGGCAATCCCATAGGTCAGAATATATTTCCTATTGTAGGAACTCAAAGTACCTACATAAAGATGGGATGGAGAATTGAAACCCCTGCCGGAACACCTGATACGGCTTTTATTGGCATAACCAGTACAAATCCATACCGTCCTGTATCGGAGAGCTGGGTGCAGGCCGACTCATTATGGTTTGGCGTAATTGACGATTCCATACCAAATTGTGATTTTGAAGTGTGGGAAGACGAAGCATACCTCGATCCTGTAGATCATGTTACAGCCAATTTTCTTACCCATTTTTTTGGTGGTGATACATCGGCAAAAGCAATTGATGATGCCCATTCGGGAGATTATGCCATCAGTATAAAGGCTGTTGAAACCAGCATTCCCGGTGATGAGGGTATGACTGACGTTGTGGCAAGTTTTCTCATGCCTTACGGCACAGAGATGATCTTTGGCGATGAAATTCCTTCATTCCCTGTTGATTTCAATCCTTCACGACTGACCGGCTATTATAAATTTACTCCGGCCCTAAACGATACGGCTATTGGCTATGTCATACTGAGAGATGAAGAAGAGAATGAATACGAATATGGAACACTCCTGTTAACAGCAAGTGAATATACACCATTTTCAGTGAATTTCTTTTATCCCCCGGGAACCACAATCACGGAAGTGGGTTATGTATTCAGTACTACCCTCTATTTTGGAATTGGAGATGGCGGAAGCGGTGAAGTGGGAAGCGAATTGATTCTGGATGACCTGGATCTTGTGAATCCCTGTGATGAATTTGATGAGTTTTCAATAGATGTTACGGAACCTGTGAGTTGCGAAGAAAATTACAATGTTCTGGATGCCGGAGAAGAATGGGATGAGTACCTATGGTCAACGGAGGAGACTTCACAAACTATAACTGCTGTCGAGGGACCTTTCAGTGTTACTGTTACAGATTATGCAACCGGTTGTCAGTTCACCGATGAAGTTATGGTTTATCCCTTGATTTGTGATAACATCAACAAAGCAATACCCAAAAAGTCATCAGCCAAAATATATCCCAATCCCTCAAATGGAGTATTTACTGTTGAGCTCGAGAATTTGCACCCGGGAGGATATGCAATTGAGATCGTATCCATTACAGGCAAAACACTGAAAAAACATACCGTTCAAAATACCTCCGGAAATCACAAACTGCAATTTGACCTTACCGACTATCCGCAAGGATTGTACCTGGTTAAAGTTGAGGGAAACCGGTATTCCCATTATGAAAGGATACTGATCGAGTAAGAATCCAGAACAACCTAAATACAATTCAAAAAGGCACCGTGGAATACCGATGCCTTTTTTTGTTGTTCCTTTTGCTAAGCGTAGATTACTCGCTTTGCTCGTGAGCTCACTTCGTTCGGTTGTATCTACGCTTTATTATAGTATTAAATATGCCGGTTCACAAGCCTTTGTTTCGTTCCGTTCCCCAACGGAACGAGTTCCTTTCTTCCTTGATGAAGAAAGGAACCAAAGAAACCGAACGAAGTGAGCTCACGAACACAATTAAAATAATAAAAAATGTGAGTAATCAACCGTTTGTGAAAAAATGGCTAAAAATCAATTCATTCCGCTAAAAGAAAAAAACTCATAACGCCAAAGCGTTATTCAAACAGATTTTCTTTGTTAACGCTTCATTCATTGATTTTTCTTAGGGCCTTCGCAACACTTTAGCAATCAAATAAAGGCTTCGGCCCTCAAAGACGCATTTTTTCAAGGCGGATTCTTATGATTTCTGCGAAATCATTTTTGGTATTGCGCACCATACAATGCAGTTCCACAGAATAATCCAGGCAGATGGTGCGCATTCAATAGCGATGTTCCATACCATGGGCGATGCCCATGGTTATTTATGTTTAAGCCCTTCAGGCTTATTCTTATTGATGGCAGAAAAAATATATTCACATAAGAAGAATTACCTTTAATTTGAATACAAACATTCGCATCAGATCTTAGCGGTGGCCCGATTAGCCTGCGGTGGCCCTGTCAATGTTCTGAGTCACTAAGAATAACAGAGGGTACAAGATTCTTCGGAGGAATTGCTTATGCGATTTAGGCTAATCAAGGTTTTTTGCCTACTTTTTCACCACGGAAAAAGTAGGGCCTGTCCGGCGAGGACTACCAAAAAGAATATAAACTTATCGGGGCTATGTAGTTTAATAACCTTGCTTTCGTTTTACCTACCGGTTCTCATTCTGCTGTTTTAATACCCGGAGTATTCTCCGGTTAAAACGTTGCAACTGAATGTTCTCGAAATAGGTAATGAGTTTCCGCAACAGATCGTAGTATAGAATAACAAACCAAATGCCGGCAGTAAGCCAGATTACAAGCAGGTTAAACCAGAAAGTATCGATGTAAACCCCCATGATCCTTTTGTACGGGGCATAAAAATGTGCCCTGCCATTATTGAGCCAGGGCAAGGTATACACAGGATCACGCAATCGCACAATTTCATTGTCATAAATAACATACTCCACCAGTTCATTTTCATTCCTCACAATTTCTGATAGCTTCTTGTTGGCATATTTGTTTTTCATAATGACAAGACCTTCTTCATCGGATAATAACAATTTCATTGAAGATAGAATCCTCTCTTTTTCCCTGACAGCATTCAGGTATCTTGAATGGTATCTCTTCCATGCCTGATCAAGAAAAATCCGCGATTCCCCGGCAACAGAGTCTGAATAAATCCCTTTCGACAATTCCGATAAAAGATTGCCTGTATTCATATGCAGATCTTCTCCGATTTTTCTTATTTCATTCGCTATAAGCCGGAATTCATTTTGGTCAGCAACAGCATTTGGTTTCTTTTTGACGGCATCTTCCCGTTCCTTTAATACGGCTTGCAGTTTTGGTAAAACATAAGCTTTTTTAAACATCGATTGACTCTTTCGCAGCTCTGTATCAAACACTTTATTCTGAAACGGATTGTCTTTAAACTGGGTTACCATCAATGCTTCATATGCCCAACGCGATGTCATCAACTCACCCACAACTGGGACAGTCTTTGCACTGTATATGACTTTGTTCATGTTGTGAAAATCCACTACCACACCGCTGAAGAGCAGTTGGGGAATAAGAATTAAAGGTACCAGGATATAAATGGTAATCACCGATTTGAATCCGGAAGAGATGTTTAACCCGATCAGATTGCCCCAGCAGGAAGCAGAAAAAAGTATCAGGAAATACCTCCATGTCATACTTTTAATTTCCAGTATCGTATTGCCAATAATTACAAAAAGCAACATCTGTATGGCCGAAATCAAAAACAAAATGGAAATTTTTGAAGTAAGGTAACTAACCCGGCTAAGATTAAGAAACCGCTCCCTCTCCAACAATTTCCGGTCACGGAAAATTTCTTCGGCGCTGATCACCAGGCCAAGAAATAAAGAGACAATTACGGCCATAAACAAGTAGGCCGGAATATTTGCGTTCATCCCGAAAGTATACTCAGTGATCAATCCCGACATATCTTTGGAACTGCGTGTATAAAAGGAAAGAAGCAAAGCAAGCACGGGAGCTTCAAGCAATGTTATAAAAAGGTATTGCTGATTCTTGAGTTTGGCCCATATATCACGACTGAAAAAGATTTTTATCTGCTCCCATCTGCCTGGTATACGATATAAGCTTTTTGGAATCACTTTCGTGTACGAACGGCGGATCTTACGAATATTCGGCCCTATTTTCTTTGTATAAAAGGAATGCCATTCCTCGGGTGAAATTCTTCTTTTCCTTGTAAGACGTCCGTTAACATCTACTACGCGGGCTTCAATATTCCGGAGTATCTGATCGGAATCAATATTTCCACAGGTCAGGCACTCACTTTCTTCGGCATCCACATAGTGGCTTATTCTTTTGAAATAACCAATGGCATCGAGTGGGTTTCCATAATAGATTACCGATCCTCCCTGGTCAACTACCAGGAGTTTATCGAGCAGTCTGAATATTTCAGACGAAGGTTGATGAATGTTGGCAAAAACAAGCTTCCCTTTGAACGTCTGTCGTTTCAGCAAATTCATTACCTTCTCCGAATCGGCCGATGATAATCCGGAAGTAGGCTCGTCTACGAACAGTATTGACGGTTCCCGTATCAACTCAAGGGCTATATTCAGACGTTTGCGCTGACCTCCGCTTAGGTATGTATTGAATGCATCGCCCACCCGAAGGTCCCTTGCCTCGACAAGATCAAAGTTCAGCAGTGCTTCATTAACCACCTGACGGATCATTTCATCGGAATAATGACTGAACGATAAACGGGCGTTGTACATAAGGTTTTCAAACACAGTAAGTTCCTTGATCAGAAAATCATTCTGTGGAACATATCCGATTACACCCTCCAATTCTTTGTGGTTTTTATGGATATCGAAGCCGTTGATCAGAATGGATCCATGCTTAGGTTTGAGTATTCCGCTTAACAGCTTTAAAAGTGTCGATTTGCCGCTTCCGCTACCACCGATAATACCAATTAGCCTTCCTGATTCCTCATTCAGGCTGAATGACTTAATGCCGTTCGGACCGCCTCCGTATACATATTCAATATCTTTGGCCTCAAAAACAAAACTGGTTTTCGCAGAGGCCTGAATAAATCGTCCGGCAATCCATGTATAATAAATGGAACCAAAACGAGGGCTTTTAACAACCGAACCCAGCGCCCAGATGTAAGTTCGGTTAGGACGTATGCTGTGACCGTTCAGCAAGAGATCCATAGGACCATCGTAGCGGAGTACATAGGTGTTGGTGCTGTTGATGTGCAATACTTTGATCCTTCCCTCAATTTTCTCAACATGTATGTGCTTGATCTTCTTGTTCTTCGGAGCTTCGCCATTATCGATAAGCAGCAAATTGGCAACACCTTTTATCTTCTCTATTTCATCGAAACTGAAGGAAGAAGCGTCCCTGAATTCTTCTTCAGGAATCTTCAGGTTCTTCGCTACAATGCTGACAAACTCCAGCTCTTGTTTTGAAAGGATCTCATCACTATGAATGAAATCAAGCAGATACAGCAACACAAGTATTTTCTGTGGCTGCTCCAGTTCAGTATTTAACTTTCCACAGAGTGTTTCAATAACACTCGAATGATGGTTTCCAACCCTGTCCAGTTCTACTTCCAGTTGAGATTTTTGCTCCTGATGGTATTCCTGAACACAGGCATCAAAAAAAACCAGGTACTTGTCGACCAGCTCATTACTGAACTGACGTTGCAGATATTCAGCCACAACATCGCGTTCGTTGCGGGCGAAACCTTCTTCATTTACATTTGCCACCATGGCAAACAAACGCATCAAAGCCTCTAATACCGATTCATTCATTGTCGGAAATTGAACAATAAAAATAGCCCTTTCTTACGAAAGGGCTTGAAACAGTCTGTCAATATTTTTTACGAGATCATGCTTTCCCTGATGGTCTCGATGATGGAAGTTATAGAGTTCAACTGCTTTTCGGTCATACTATCTCCGGCTTCTTTATACACCACATCGAGCTTTTTGTATGCCTCCAGAAAGTTTTTCACTTTTTCATCTTCTGTGAAATTGCTCAATAACGAAATCAACTCCTCCAACCCTTTCCCCTGTTCATGAATAATTTTTACTATGTCAGTATTGTTAAAGGTATCATCGGAAATGTGGGTTGCAATATACAATCCTTCGGTCCAGGCTCCTGCAGCCATCAATCCTGCAAGTGCAGGTGTATTTTCCCGGTAAAGAAAAGTATAGGTGTCATAAAAAACATCGGCCACATAAGAAACCAGTGAATCTTTATCAAGCAAATCCTGACGCGATTCTTCGCTTTGCAGTGTCGAGTAATCAATGCTTACACCCAGTTCATCAACAAGCGATTTCAGAGTTTTTGAGTATATTTTAATATCCGATTGATTTTTATAGGTTACTGCATAACCCAAATCAGCAGCAAATACACCAATATTTATGGCTTTATCCTTCTGTGAAAAATAATTCTCAGCATTGTCAACAGGATTTAATACCTTCCCAAGGTATGTTGCTCCGATATCTTCCAGCATGGCATAAACCTCAAAAGGTTCAGGCAAAGGGAAGGCAACTTCCTGCAAACTTTGTTCAATCTCTGATTTTTTAAGAAGTTCATTTTCCTGTTCGGAATCGGAAGTTTTTTGTGTTGACGGGCGACATGTGATAATCAGTGCCAGTACAACAAAAACTAGTGATGAAATTTTTACGTAAGATCTCATTATACAATAAATTATCAGGTTTAACGAAAGTAAGCTGCAAATATAATATATATCGATGATAAAGTTTTTCCCATTGCCCTAAATATTAAGATTATGATGAATTGGTGATTCGTGAACTGTGATCTGTGATTCATTGGGAGTTGGACATTGGAAATTGGATATTAAGTTCTGAGTTTAGAGTTGTTTAACTATGTAATCGTTTAACTGGTGAATTGAATAGATGATTAGTTGATGAGTTGATAGAATGGAACTTGCAGCTAGAGACTTGAAACTTAAGACTTTTTTTTAATATCGGTAAACAGAACATTTTCTTACTTTGCTGTCTTATATCTAAACAGATCTGCAGTTTCAATTGCAAGCATAAGAATTTATTTATAACAGACATTATGTCAAAAGGAAGAGATGCAAAACCGCATATCGGTATTTTCGGGAGAAGGAACAACGGGAAAAGTTCGCTGATCAATGCCCTTATCGGACAGGATATAGCCATTGTTCCGGAAGTATCCGGCACCACCACCGATCCGGTAAAAAAGAGTGTTGAAATAGAAGGAATAGGTCCCGTTATTGTCGTTGATACTGCCGGAATTGACGATACGGGTAACTTGGGAATGCTAAGGATAAAAAAAACAATAGATGCAATTGACCGTGTGGATCTTGCCCTGCTTGTAATTGCAAATAATACATTTGGTAAAGAAGAAGAAGAACTTGTAAAAAGCTTCAGGGAAAATGAACTTCCTTTCCTGATCGTTCATAACAAAACCGATCTCGCCATTACCGGTGAAGAACTGAAAAATCAGATTCAGGATGTATATGGACTTTCACCGATCGACTATTCTGCCCTGGAACCCTATAAATACAATCCGTCACTAATACAAAAGATCAGGGAAACACTTCCTGATTCAGCGTATAAAAGTCGGGGGCTGATCGGAGACCTGGTAAAGGCCGGCGACATTGTACTTCTTATTACACCTATAGATACCGAAGCCCCCGAAGGGAGATTGATACTCCCCCAGCAACAGGTAATACGCGATGTACTGGACAACAACTGCACCGCCATTGTACTGAAAGAAAACGAAGTGGAGGCTTTTCTGCAGCGAACAGGGATAAAACCCGTTCTGGCAATTACCGACAGTCAGGTCTTTCAGAAAGCCAATGCTGCTGTGCCAAAATACATACCCCTGACAAGTTTCAGTATTGTACTTGCCCGGCAAAAGGGCGATTTCCAGGCTTATCTTGAAGGAACTCCCAAAATCGGGGAGCTGAAAGACGGAATGTTATTCAAATTCCTCATTTGTTATTGTTGCCCTGTACCAGCCATCGTTGTAATTCCACGACGAATTATCCAGATAGTCCTTTTTGGAAACCAAGGTGTTGCTTTTGGTCACAATAAACTCATCAAGGTCGTATGACACATCCTTGAAATAAGGGCCGTTCTGAGCTTCAACACCATGTTCTTTTACAAACAATATTTTTGTATCGTTTGTACCGACCAGGTAGGAGGAATCAAAACGAGACGCTTTCAAATCAATTTTCACTTCCGAATCAGATTCGTTTGTTACTTCATACGTATATTCATATGTATGATCACATGAGCAGAAGGTAAACAAGCAAATAAATAGTGTTAGTAAATCCTTTTTCATACTTGCTATATTATAGATTATTACAAATCATTTACATTGCAGTATCTTATTACCGGCTTGAGATAGTCATATGAAATAATCCGGACTCTCACTCCAATTCCGATTTATAATTAATGCTTGATTATTGTTCGGTTGAAGGTTTTATTGTTTTCTTTTATTTGAATTAAATATATTCCTGATTCCTCAATTTCATTTATTACAATATTTTTCATATAAACCGATCTTTCGAGTACAACCTGGCCAATAAGATTAGTAATGACTATTGTCCTATATTTATTATCAATAAATTGAATTGTAAAATTGTTATCAAACGGATTTGGAAAGAGTTTTATCGTTTCATAATAATTCCTGTTTATATCCACAATCAGGCAATTATCATATGTTGAATATATAAGTTCTCCATTGTATTTATAACACCTTAAATCCCATGACCATTCAAAACTTTCATATATCGGAAACAATAAGCCATATATACTGCCTATTCCTTCAATCCATAAATCCTCTCCCGGAGATCTATTACTAAGAGTTGTTTGTACTGTTTTTCTATAGGTTCCTCCAATGAGAATTGAATCGTTTTTATCTATTATATTATAGCAATAATCACTGCATTTAACTGTATCACCAATACTTAAATTAAGGTTGTACACTACTATTTCGTCCTCAGGTAAAGGATCCATACATGTAAATAAATATACTTCCTCTCCACCCCTGAAATATACAACTCCTTCCGAATCTTCCCTAATACCTCCAATATAATCCTCGTTTAAGAATAACTTATAATAATGTTTTGTGTCAATTACAGTATCTTCTTTTATTCTATATACTTCATTTTCAGAATATGAATATTCACCATCAAAATAATAAAACCCGACGTACCAGATTGCGTTTGTATCGACAATCTTGTATTCAACTTGAGCAATCAAATCATCCAGGCAGACTATTAATATCAATATAATACTAATAATCAACCTGTAATTTAAACTCTTTGTTTTCATAATTGACATAAGAATGGTTTAATTTATCTGCCAAATTGGATCCCTATATTTAATGAATAACTGTCCGTATTATGTTCTTTATTGTTTTCAAGTAATCCGAATCCTCTTTTGTATTCAAAAATTAAGAAAAACTCTACAAAATTAGTGATTTTTGTATTCAAACCCGCTCCCAAATTCAATCCTTGGTAATATTTTGAGAATGGATTTTCATATGAGATTCCTTTATAATAAATATCCCCCCATGACCATGTTATTTCAGTTTCACGAGAAAACTCAGTTTTGAATAAATAATTGAAGAAATAACCAACTTCAAGCATAGGTCTGAGTTTTCGCCTAGGAAATTCATATAGTATGTTTAACGAATTATTAAATGTTTTTTGTTTTACCAAAATATTGTTATTAACAAGTCTGCTATAAATAGGTTCTATATATGAATTGTATGTTGAGGTAGTCCATTTGCCAAATGCGCCTTCATAATCCAAATGGAAGCTTTTGCTTAAGTTAGGTATATTCATCCTAAGAAAAAATCCAACAGACAAATAATAATCAATATCGAAGTTGCTATTCCATAAGTAATAATATTCTTCACCAATATCATTGTTAAGTATTATTTGAATTGTATTCATACTCACTAATGGCCCAAATCCAAACAAAACCTTCATCTTTGGAATTTTCTTTTCATATATTATACATTCTTCGTCTCTGCATACTGCATTATGATATTCTTTTGTGATGTTTATCAGTGATTTTGAATCCAAGGTAACATTGTCAACTTTTCTGATCACTGTTGGACTTTCTTTAAAAGCATATTTTAATATTCCTATATATTCTTTTGAATCTTTGAAATATCTTATATCATTTACGAATAATTCTTTTACATCATTTTTAAGTTCCACAAGTTTGCCATCCCCATTATCAAGCAAATAATGCTCCCCGTTAATATCTCTATAAAAATATATATCAACTATTCCATTAATTAAATACTCAAGAAATAATAAATCTTCTGTTTTGCTTGAATCAACTATTTTTGAAACATAATATTTACTATCAATAAATTTATATGCCTTTATATCGGATGGAGCTAATTCCAGGTTTGTTGAGTTGAGGTCTTTTTTAAATACACATTTTTTTGAATTCGCTCTATTCCCTTTGTAATCAATGAGTCCGTATATTGTATCATTATTGTAATTAATAATAAATCCATTTCTGAAATCGGTTTGAGAAAAGGTTTTTCCATACCAAAGAAAAATAATCATCAACATAATAATATTTCGTTTCATATCCCTAAGATTCATCATACTAACGGCATTCCTGCATGATTTCTTTAACATCGCATCGTTCTTCTTTTCATCAGTAAGATACAAAAAAGAACTTTATTCGTTTGAAGCATATAGCCAGATATTAATCTTTATAGTATTGATATAGCAATGATTTACACAATATTTACAATAAATATTATAAATGGAATGTCCCCAATTCTCCGGTTGTGCAATAATTCATCCTGACCTTAATTTATCCTGTAATGTTCTTCTTAAGCATTATCTTTTCGGCGTAAAGTTCTGTTCTGTGCATTGATCTGTTATTTAGTATCACTGCAGAAGTTCCTCCTTGCACGCGGATTAGCACCTTTTCGGGTCAGCGTGTTATTCCTCACAAGAAAAGGTAACAGTCTTTGCTGGCTTACTAAATTTTATACACTTCTTTCAGCAACCAATTGGTTACACGCTTTGTCGAGAATAGTAATTTCACTTAAACCAACTTTTTTCCCTGAAACAATGTGTAGGTATAAAAACCATAATAATGTTGGTTATTTAAAATACACTGATCAGAATTCTGGTCAACCAGACTTATAAATTCTTTCCAATCATTTTTATCAACTTCCGATTCCGATCCTCCCCAAAACATTTGAATTAAAATGTTCAGTGCATTTTTGTCATTTTCATTGAGTGGCGCTATAATATCCCCTGTAAAAGTTTTTACTGAAACATCCTTAAAATCAGCCTTCTGAAGCCAATGCCTTCCGTTCATGATATGATGCAATGGATTCATTTCTCTGATGAATGGTGTCGTTGCCGAAGATGTTGTGTTTAGCTGAGCTTCAAGTACAGGATATCCCGGGAGCAATTTCTGCGAAGACCAGAATAATAAATAAACAGATCCGCCAGGTTTAATTACACGATAAAACTGCTGTACAATTTTCAAAGGATCTTCTGCCGGGCAGCCAAATTCTTTTGGACCGGGCCATACGGTATCAATGCTCCAAACCCAGTCAAATGAATTGTCATTGAATTGCAGCGAATTAACATCTCCATCCACAAATTGCAGATTTGCACTCTGATTATTATTCCTGGCATAATGAATGAACTCTTCCGACACATCCAGACCAGTTACATGTCCTTTTTTTCCTATGGCTTTAGCAAGCAACCTGGCAATAAAACCAATTCCGCATCCGCCATCCAACCCTTTGCTTTTCAAAGGAATATTCAACGATTGAATGATTGAATCAAGCAATGGTTCTCTGAATTCAGCAAGGCATTCATAAGTTGATATTTCTATCTCATTATTACTTATATTGCTTTCAGTTTCATTTTCCATATTGTTATCCTTATTTGTTTTATAATGGTATTGCACACAATGCCTGGTGTGCACATGTGGCTTATTATCATTTTGTTGCTTTCACTACAATCCATCCCGGTTTAAAATTTAAGTCTATTGTGGTCTGCTCAAATCCGGCTTTCTCAAGTTTATTTATATAATCCTTATCACTTTTGATTTTAACTTTTTCCCACCATTTGCTTCCTTCTGCGGGATATCGGTTAATAATCAGAAAAAAACCACCACTTTTTAGTACTCGCCAAATCTCGAAAAAGGATTTATCTATATCGGGCCAAAATTGAACCGTCTCGAATGCCGTAACCACATCAAATATTGACTCTTTAAATGATAAATCTGTCACTGAACCCTGGATTATTTTTAATCGCTTCTGGTCAATTGCTCTTTCATTTACTTTTTTTGAAAGCTTTACCATCTCAATGGAATGATCAAGCCCAAAAAGTAAATAACTGTTATTCATCTCCGATAAATATTTTAGGAATTTTCCGCCACCGCTACCGATATTCAATAGTTTTGAATTGTCAGGGGGTAAACAGTTTTTAAAATATTCAATGTATAAGATCGTTTGAAATTTATTCATCAATCGCCCGACCATTTTACCGATCAATCCTGTTGGTCTTGAACCTTGTTTTTCTAATCCCATTCAAGTTACTTTATGGTTCTGTAACTATTGCTCAAGATGAGTATACAAATGAAACAGGACATGCAGATATCCGATTTGAAGCAAATGATTCATCCGGCACCCAGCAATACATTAATATTTTATTGCGAATCCAGGTAATCCAATGCTGCTTCCAGTTGCATATCCCTGTTGTTATCGATGTTCTCTTTGGTCTGAGGAATCAAAATATCAGGAGGTATCCCGTTCCATTCCAGATGCTCTCCGTCGTACCTCATTTCACATCTTGTAGGCACCCTGAATTTCAATCCGCTGGGCAAATCGAAGATCTCATCCGGAACTCCTCCGCCTCCTCCCGTTGTATCCCCGGCAAGTGTAATATGTTCAATCTTTTTGCAAAGGTTTGCCATTGATTCTGCCGTACTGAAGGTTTTGCCATTGATCAGCAATACCGTATGATTGGTATACTGAAAATCACCCGCAGGATAATAGTAGCTTACAGGCCAGTAACCTCCTCCCCTCTGTGTCCACAGCACTCCTTCAAGCTCTTCATCAATCAGCCGGCTGATAAAATAGTAGCACGAATTGGTGGAACCACCACCGTTATGCCTGATATCTATGATCAGGACTTCCGTCTCCCTCAGAAACTCCAGTACAGTATCAAACTGCAGGTATGTCGATTCATCGGAAGGAAATGAAGATATATAAACATAGCCTGTATTTCCCGGCAAGATCCCGTAACTGAAAATACCGGCTGTTTCAATCAGATCATTTATGAAATATTGACTGACCACTCCCGGACTAAAAGCATTTTCATCCTTTACAGCCCTTGGAGGATCGTATGATGACAGATACCTGCCGGACTCGCTGATCAGGTTGGCATGCCCGTCTTTCAGTTCATTCAGCAACTGTCCCAGCAGATCTCTTTTATCATTGGCTGTAATATTCACAAACAAAGGCTGGTAAACAGTATGGATGTGATCCCAGTCAATGTTTTTTAGCTCAAAAAAAGGATAATACATATCTGTTGTGCTCCATAAGTCTTCAAAGTCTGCATTGCTGTATTCATCGAAATCCGAAGATTCTTTTTTACAGCAAACTGCAAAGGCAACCACTATAAAAAGCAGCATGCTTGTGTGCCGAATTGTTTTCATACCATTTTACCCGGAATAAACAAAAAAAGTTAAATGATTTTCAATTATTTGTTTTTTTAATACTGTGACCAAACAAGATGCTTAACAATATCCCGTTAATGATCAGTACCAGCCAGTCGATGACTATAACAACTGCAGCCAGCAATGCAAAACTCAAACCGGCCAGACTGAATATTTTCTTTTCACTGCTTGCATAGTAATGCAAACAAACCATAAGAGTCACATAGAATATAGAGAGGAGCACTGAGGTGTACATCCATATATATTCCCTGGGAAATCGTAACAGGATATCAAGGTAGGGGTAATCAATACACTCTCCGGGACAAAACGGACCGGTAACAGGAGGTACGACAACCCCAAAACTTACCAGTGTTACAAGAGTTAATAAAAAAGAAGTACAAAAACCCATTCGATTAACGGTCATTTCTTTCTTCATTTGAGGTCTGGTTTGTGTTATTCAATTAAAATTAATGTATAAAAATAAATAAATTATCAATGTGTATGCTATTCAGATAACGCGATAAAACGGTTGCTTCTTTTATCAAAAACACACCTTTGATAATATTGCAATTCAGATGTTAGAGAATAGTTGTATTCAAGAGAAACTGTAATAAGAAATGAGAGTTGACTAAATTGTATACTATGCTTATATCTTATAAAAATAGTGCTTCCCGGAATTAATAAAAGACCCGATAACTTTTTTCAAAAGGAAAAAATAAATTTCCAATGGCATATACCTCTATGCTTTAAATCCTTTGATTGTATTATATTTCAACCTTATTTTTGACAAATCAATAAATTAGTTCAATTATAGAATTAATTATACCTACCTTTATTGTACTTATTAGGATATAAAGGTTCGTGCTTTTCTTAGACTAAATTCCATCTCTTTTTTAGTTCATGTAAACCCCCTTCCTTTAATCTGAGAAATAAGTCCGGTATAACTACAATAGCCGGAGATGATAATTACAAGAGTTGGCATATTCCTGATAGTGACTTACATAGTAAATTCATAAAAATCTAAAGCTCTGACGAATTATACAAATCCAGGCAGGCAAAAACCGGGTTAATTGGAAAAAACTCAGTTCCCTGGTATTGCGGATGAAAACAAAAGAAAAGAATGAATTGAAAATATCCTGGTTACTTTTATGAGACAACTGATAATAACAAAGCAGATCACCAACAGAAGTGATGAGTCTATCAACCGATATTTTCTGGAAATAAGTAAATACGATCTTATACCGGCTGAGGAAGAAGTTGAATTGACAATTAAAATAAAAGAGGGAGATCTGCAGGCCCTTGAAAAACTGGTAACAGCTAACCTCAGGTTTGTTGTTTCTGTTGCCAAACAATATCAAAACAGAGGCATATCTTTGCCCGATTTAATTAACGAAGGCAATGTCGGTCTGGTAAAGGCTGCACACAAGTTTGATGAAAAAAGAGGTTTTAAATTTATTTCATACGCTGTTTGGTGGATCAGGCAATCTATTATACAGGCTATCTCCGAGCAATCAAGAATTGTAAGATTACCCCTGAACAAGATTGTTTCCATAAATAAAGTAGCAAAAGTTTTTCCTTTGTTAGAGCAAAAATTCCAGCGGGAACCTACCGATGAAGAAATTGCCAGTACACTCGATATTAATGAAGAAGAAATAGCCACAACAAACAGGATAAAGAAGCATCAATTATCGCTTGACGCCCCTTTGCTGACTCATGATGAAACCGGATTGAACTTATACGATGTAACCGAAATCAACAACATGCCTTCACCTGATTCAAAATTATTGCAGGAGTCTATCAAGTACGAAATAAATGATGCCCTGCATAAATTAACCAGAAGGGAAGCTGATATTATCGAAATGTCATTCGGACTTAATAATATACCCCTGCATACATTGATTGAAATGTCCCACAAGATCGGAATTTCTACAGAAAGAGTTCGTCAGATCAAACAATCAGGCATTACCAAACTCAAACGCTTATTAGCGGCTAAAAAATCGTTTTAAACAGGAAAAAAATTTAGGGCCTGTTCAGTACATAACTCCAGTATTCAAATTTTCCCTGCGCAAAAGATAAGTATCTTTCTGTTCCCAGGGTACCTGCAAATTGAGAAAAAGAACTTCTCAGAAATCCGGGAACGTATTCTTCTATTAATGCTTCTCTTCTTGCCGAGTCTTTTTCAAGTGCACTTACTACATTATCAGTAATATTTTTCTTTTCTATAATCTTAAATCCACTTTCTTCCAGTTTGGCATGCATAATATCTACCTCCTCCTTTTGTATCATATCAGCCAGCAAAAAGTATCCTCCAGGTTTTAATACTCTTCTCACTTCAAGAAAAAAAGTATTCAGATTGCTGTAACATCTGGCAGATTCAACATTTACTACTATGTCAAAAGAATGGTTTTTAAAGGGTTGATTTTCAGCAGCTCCTTTAACAAATGACAATCCTGAGATATCGTAATAACGATTGCAAAACGCTATGATGCTGCTTGATATATCAAGGCCCGTATATGTATTAGGCATATAATATCGGGTTATGTAGGAGGCTCCGCCTCCCCTGCCTGATCCAACTTCAAGAATATCTTTATTTTTCAGATCGTTATTATTTACCACATGATCATACAATTGAATACAATACCTGTTGATTTCATCCTGCTGATGTAAACCGATCACCTCTTCTAAATTCAGATTACTGTATCCGTAATTCATGAAATTTACATTCACATCTTTATCAGATCTGATCAATAGTCTATGCCAGACCTGCCACATGGGCTTTCTTAAAACCCTGGGAAATTCACAATACTTTTCAACCATTAAATTAAGTACATCCATAATAAAATAAGTATAAGGGATTATTTCTATTGTAATTCTCTGAATATTTTTCTGAAATGATAGCCATATATGCTATAGGTAACAGCCAGGGAAAATGATTTGGGTTTATTGAATATGCTCCACAATACCAGGTTCCAGTAATATCTCCTGTTTTTCCAGAGGATGCCAATGTAAAAAACAGACTTAATAAATGCCATAAATTTAATAAAAGTAATCCTGGTTTGTTCCTTTAAGGGAGGATCGTATTGTTTTAAGAACGACAATACCCGCTCATAATATGATTTACTGGAATATATACCCTGAATAATTTTCTGGTATCCCTTCATCAAAGTTTCCCTTTCCATTACAGGCACAAAATTCATGGAATAATTAGTATTGTCGCCGGTAAAAGAATTAATTATTCTGCCTTCGCTGGATAACCTCCTGTATAACTTTGACAACCGGGGTGCATTCAGTAATCCTACCATTGCCGTTATGATCCCGCTACGCTGGATAAAATCGATTTGTCGCTGAA
Source organism: uncultured Bacteroidales bacterium (assembly GCA_964406315.1). Lineage (GTDB taxonomy): Bacteria > Bacteroidota > Bacteroidia > Bacteroidales > UBA10428 > UBA10428. The sequence goes on from CAYORG010000012.1 coordinate 24,732, forward strand.
AGATATTTGGGGGATCGTGATCAAATCCCACAATAAAGCCTGCAGCCACTTCAATTCCTGCCTGCTGAATATTTTGCACACAGTCAATCAGGTCGCGCTTATTATTCTGTACTTTATTACATTCTTTCAAACTGCTCTCCTCCGGCGTTTCAATCCCAACAAACACTTTTGAAAAACCTGCATCTACCATTAACTCCATAAGCTCTGTATCATCAGAAAGATTAATAGTAGCTTCGGTAATGAAACCAAAAGGATATTTGTTTTGATTCATCCAAAGAATGATTGCAGGCAACAAATCGGTTTTCAGCTTCTTTTTATGTCCGATGAAATTATCATCAACAAAAAAAACACTTCCTCTCCACCCGAATTGTAAAAGCATATCCAATTCGGCGATAATCTGTGCAGACGATTTTGTTCTTACCCTGTGACCAAATAAAGCAGTTATATCACAGAATTCACAATCAAACGGGCAACCCCGTGAATATTGAATTTCTGCAGTAGCATATCTATCGAGTTTTAATAACGAATAATCAGGTATGGGCGTTCCCGTTATATCTGCAAACAAGTCGGTTTGATATATTTTCCCCGGATGTCCCTTTTTCAGATCATTGATAAACTGTGGTAATGTAATTTCAGCTTCGTTAAGTATGAAATGATCGATATCTGAAAATTGTTTATACTCCTCGGTAAACAAAGGACCACCGGCTATGATCTTAGTAGATAAATGTTTACAACGTTCAACAATTTCTTTTACAGAAGCCAGTTGAATCGACATTGCACTTATCATTACATAATCAGCCCATATAATATCCCTTTCTTTCAATTTGGATACATTCAGATCGATTAGCTTTCTATTCCAGTCGTCAGGCAATAAAGAAGCTACGGTAATTATGCCCAAAGGAAAATTCAATGCCTTTTTTGAGATGAATTTCAATGCATGCTTAAAACTCCAAAAAGTATCCGGATATTCAGGATATATCAATAAAATATTCATACTTCACTTCCTTCTTCAATAAACAATATCATTCAAAATTACCCCCCAACACTATTTTAAAAAAATAATAGGGATTAATGGATTGCCAAAAGGGGTAAAACTAATAGTATGGGGATTAATACTAAAAAGTGGTGGTGAGTGATATCCGCCCCTGATAGCTCACTGAGTCTCTTTAACCTTTAACAGATACTGACGCGAAACCGGGATTTGTTCATCATATCCCTGTAAGGATAACCAATGATTATTGTATGTACGGTGAAGTTTTTCAATGTAATGTGTATTCACAATACAAATTCTATGGCAACGCATAAAATTCGTATATGTTTTGATTTGCTGCTCAATATTCTTAAGTGTATTCCGTAAAAGCTTTTTCTTGAAATCATCCCCTTCCTTATACACTATTTCCACATAGTTGTCAGCAGATTTTATCAAAGCAACATCAGCAACTTTCAGTTTCAAATTTTCATGGATGTTTTCTGAAACAAACTCGATGGATTTGTTCAATGAATCTTCTTCATATTTTTCGATTTGTTTCTGTATTAATTTCTTCTCAATGACCAGTGTTTCGTTTTGCTGTTTTAAATCCTTGATTTTCCCATACAATCTTAAAATCACCGGTAAAGCAAAGCAAACTAAGACTACTTTAAACATGATGTAAAAAGTAATACCAACGAAGCCCACATAGCGCAAATAGAAAGCAATAGCTACCGAAGTCAAGCTCACCAAAAGAAAACCACTGAGATATGAAGGCAGGAAAGCTTCCTTATTGTCCTGGTCATATTCCCGAATAAGTTCGGGGAAAATCGATCTGACGGTAGTCATAATTAAAAAAGCAATTGTCCCTAATCCGGCTACAAACAATAATTTATTATTAAAATCAAATCTTTCAAGTGGAAATGGCTGAAAAAAAAGTACAAATAAAAATACTCCGATACTTGTACTTACAATAATTCCCAGATCTTCTTTTAACAAGGAAATAAACTGTCTTAACTTATCATTCATTACTAAAAACCACTAAAATTCCAAATTTTTGTTTGCTTAAAGTTAGAGGTTTTTTATTTATACAGTCTATTTTTTACAATATACCCTGGTTTGAAACCAAAACTTACACATGAAAATGAATAAGGAGCAAATGCAAGTGGATATCTTTAAAATGTCAATCTTATCTAAATTTCACTTAATAACCATTTTTTCGCCTCATCAATATTTCCAAATATCTCCATAAATCCTCCTCTGTTTACTACAACTGTTGAAGTAAATCTATTGATGTATTTTTCCGGCCAGACCACGGCAATCTTGATTTTATTGCTCCCCAGTCTGACCACTTCCTCTCCCAGTTTAAACCTGTCCATAGTTGAGATATTTGCATGTTCAACCTCCAGGGCATCTACTATTATTTTGAATATTTTTTCTTTTTCGCATTTATCGAGAGATATTTTCATGTACGAGATAAAGTCAGAAAAATCGTATTCTCCGACAATTTTAAAATACAGGTACAGATCTCGTATCTCTATTGAATGCTTACTTTTCATGAAGTTTTAATTTTACATCTAACAACTTGCAGGAATTCTAAATAAACTGTTAAAATTCAATGTCTAAGATATGAAATTAACTTTTTTTGTGCGAAAAATATTTGGAATTTGAATTTTAAAAGAAGGAAGCATTATATACTTCCACCAAACAAATCCTCTAAAAAACTTAATACCTTCGATTTCACTCCGGGCGAATAAAATTCATTTCCTCCATGACCTGCATTTGGTAAAAGATGCAACTCAACCTGAATTCCATTTCTAATTAATTCATCTTTCAGCAAAACGCTGGATTTTGGCGTTACTGTGCAATCGTTAGTACCATGAAATATCAAAAATGGCGGATCATCAGGACTTACATAAGCAACCGGATTTGCCCACCTTACTTTTTCAGGGCAATCTTCAATATTGCATCCCAGCAACAGGCTTTCAGGAGAATCAGGAGCCAGGTGTATCATCGGATCATGGCATATTCCCGGCGGATCGTCCGGCAATTCATCCATGATCAGAAAATCTGTCGGACCATAGAAATCTATTACCGCCTGAACCCTGTACGAAATATTTCCTGAATCATAACCTTCCAGTGATCTGATACCTGAAGAAGTACCAACCAATGCTGCCAGATGTCCACCTGCAGAAGAACCTGCAACAGCTATTTTTGAGCTGTCAATTTTGTATTGTACAGCATTTGCTTTGATATAACGAATTGCCGATTTGCAATCAAAAATCTGTGCAGGAAAGATGGAATCACTGCTCAACCTGTATCCTATACTTACAATTACATATCCATGATGCAACAAGGTATCGACTTCTCCGGCAAGACCCTCCTTCGATCCGGCAAGCCAGGCTCCGCCATGGATCCAGATAAGGCAGGGCATCGGACCAGCCTGATCCGGTATATAGATATCCAGTTTTTGTTTGTTGCTGCTCTGGTTTGTTGTATACGGTATATCCGCAATGATTTTGTAGTTCTGACAAAACAATGAACCATTCACAAGGAAAAATGTCAGAAGCATACAATAGCAAATAGTTGGTTTCATAGGGTTAAAGTGTAATGTTTAATCTAAGAATCAGGAATTATTTCTTTTTGTTGAAATACTTTTCAATAAATTTGCCAGCCATATCCGCATTTTGTGTTCCTATTACAACCTTCCTCCCACTTTTCAGTACCAGGTGAATCCCAATATTACCTTTTGTATTATAGACTTTGCCTCTAAAACCATATCGTATACCCCAACCTCCAAATTCTAACAGGGGATTGTATTTTCTTACTTCGCAACTTTCAATGTCTGTCCAGTTGAACCTGACCTGTTTCAAATGAAAAGGGATAAACTTTATTCTAATTCCATCCTGATCGATTTCAGTGTTCAGCCTGGCTGTTAAAAACAACAATGTAAGAAGCAAGGATGGCAGTAATCCAACAAGTAACAATACAATAAAAGTCGGTGTATTATAAGTTTTAACAAGCAGATAAATCATAAAAACGCTCAAAGCAAGGCAAAGCAGACCTATCCATGCATAAAATTTCTGACTTTCAATATATTTTGTCATTCCTCGTGTTTCTTATTCAAACCAAATTTATAATTTATACCTGTTGAAAAGTAAAATTTCGTTGAATAATCACACCTGAATTAAAATCTATATTTCACCGGCTAATAAAATTGTATTGTAAAGCAAAAATGAAATCAACAGGATCCCTGCCTCCCACCGGTCCAGTTTCTTTTTTTGTCCTGTAAACATGGCTACAAACAGAAATGCCGTACCTCCGGCAAGCAGATATAAATCGGTATTGAATTTAGTATTGTAAACAATGGGATTGATCAATGAACTAACCGACAGGATAAGGAAAATATTGAAAATGTTTGACCCTATAATATTCCCGATAGCTATGTCGTTGTTCCTTTTGATGGCTGCTACAACCGATGTTGCCAGCTCAGGCAATGAGGTTCCTGCCGCAACAATTGTTAATCCGACAATTTTTTCACTAATCCCCATTATTGCTGCCATTTGAACTGCTTTAACAACTACCAGTCTGCCCCCTGCCACCAGGAGAACAAGTCCAATAAGAATCATCAACCAGATTTTGATGCCGGAAAACCTTTTCACCGAAGTTTCCGTTCGGGCTTTATCGGTTTTGAGCTGACGGTAAACATAGTATAGAAAAAGTCCGAACAGCACCAGCAACAGGAAACCGTCAAATCGTGTAAGTACGTATATGCCGGGAGAGAAAAAATCATTTGCCATCAAAAATAGTAATCCGGTGGCTACAAAAGACAGAGGAATCTCTTTCCATACCGTATTGGATTGTACGCTTAATGGCGTTATTATACCTGCCAGACCAAGAATTAAGAACAGGTTGAAATTGTTGCTCCCGATCACATTGCCAAACACAATATCCTGATGATGTTGAAGAGAGGCGAATGAATTTACTGCCAGTTCGGGTGCAGATGTTCCAAAAGCAACAATTGTAAGGCCAATGGTAAGATCCGAAATCTTATATTTTTTTGCCAGCGCTGATGCGCCGTCAACCAGCCAGTTAGCACCGGTGATGAGCAAGACAAGTCCGAGAGTTAACAGCAAAATATGTGTAAACATTCCGGCTTCATTTTAGTTGCCAAAATTATTCAATTGATTTCAATATCTGCATGGCTTCTTTCCAATCCTTCTCATACACTTTAATATCGATGGAAATATTGGCCGGAGCCATACAGAGCAGCGGTTTTACGGTCCTTGCATTAACATTGTTTGTAATATAACTGATTCCTGTCTGATCGAGCATGTCTTTTAACAGATTGAATTTCACATCAATTATGCTGTCGAATACAGCAAGTGTAATCAATTTTTCCATGGGATAACTTATGAATTGTATTGTACTATTGCCAGAATCCGATTTCAAAACATTTGTATTTGTCTTTTCTGCCGGCCAGGCGCAAATTACAATTTTCCCGATACAATGCAAAAAGTCCTGTGCTTACACACAGGACTGAAAAGAAACGCGATACATTACAATCCCGTAAAAAAACTAACTGTTCCTTTTGTATATTGAGTATTTATCAAAGGGTTTCAGATGATTTAACCAAACGAATAAATTCGCTCCGGTAACCTTCTTCGTCATATCCCCTGGCATTCCTGGCCAATTCAAGTATGCTGTCAATATTTGTTGTTCCTTTGAACTCTGAATTGCGCAAATGCATTCCAAACTCAGCAACTGCTGCAGAGAAACGGAAATTTTCACTGGCTTGAGCAAGGATTTTCGATTCATCGTGTACAACGGCTTCTATCAATTTGCTCTTATACCCGTCAGGTTCTTTGTAACGCAACTTTATTGTTGCCACTTCATTGCTTTCGAGAGCCGTTTCATTTACACTTGTCGACTGGTATTTCAGCCTGTTTTTCCCGTCCTTTTCGTTATCCTTTAGTACCAATTCATACAAAGCGGTCACGGTATGACCTGAACCCAGTTCACCTGCATCGATCTTATCGTTCTCAAAATCTTCTTCATTCAGCAGGCGGTTTTCGTAACCGACCAACCGGTATTCCTTCACTTTAAAAGGATTGAACTCAATCTGGATCTTCACATCTTTTGCTATTGTGAACAGTGTGCCGCCAAATTCATTCACAAAAACCTTCTTTGCTTCCTGAATATTGTCAATGTATGCATAGTTGCCGTTGCCTTTATCGGCGATTATCTCCATCTTATCGTCTTTATAATTTCCCATTCCAAAACCCAGTACGGAAATAAAAACTCCTTTTTCACGCTCTGTCTCTATCAATCGTTCCATTTCGGCGTTGCTGCTCTGACCTACATTGAAATCACCGTCTGTAGCCAGTATAATACGATTATTCCCATTCTCCATAAAATTTTCTTCCGCTACTTTATAGGCAAGTTTTAATCCTGCAGCTCCTGCTGTAGACCCACCTGCCTGTAAACGATCCAATGAGGCGATAATTTTCTCCTTTTCCTTTCCGGACGTAGAAGACAACACAAGTCCTGAAGCCCCGGCGTATACGACAATAGCTACACGGTCTTCGGGCCTTATTTGATCCACCAGCAATTTGAATGCGCTTTTTAACAGGGGAAGCTTGTTATAATAATCCATTGAACCCGAAACATCAATAAGGAACACCAGATTCGAAGGCGGAAGATTATCGACAGGAATGTCTTTTCCCTGCAAGCCTACATGAAGAAGTTTGTTTTCCTTATTCCACGGACATTCTGCCAGCTCATGGTTTACTGTAAACGGATGTTCGTCCTCAGGCTGGGGATACTCATACTTAAAATAATTGATCATTTCTTCGATGCGAACTGCATCCACCGGGGGCTTTTGTCCGTTGTTCAGAAAACGCCGGAGGTTTGCATACGAAGCAGCATCCACATCAATTGAAAATGTGGAAAGCGGGTTTACTTTTACGTCTTTAAATCCGTTCTCATGAATGGTCGAATAACCCTCAGTATTATGATTAATCGACATCATATCGTATGCCACCATAGAAGATCGCGACTGAGGTTGTGATATATTTATACTTGCTATTGCACCTGTACAATCCTTCTTCATCCGCACACCATAACCCACCACAACAACCTCTTCAAGAGCCTGGACATCGGCAGTAAGCTGGACGTTGATAACTGTTCTGCCTTTAATTTTAATTTCCTCGGTAAGGTAACCTACATAAGAAAAACTCAGGACAGAATTTTCTGAACCCACAGCAATTGAATAGTATCCATTGATATCAGTAATTACACCGTTAGAAGTCCCCTTCTCAAGTATACTTACTCCGGGTAAAGGATCACTTATTGCGGCATCGGTTACTGTACCCTTAATGGTAATGTTGGCTTCAGCACTATATTCAAATGCTAACAGAGCCAACAAAATGACTGATAATAAAACTGATTTTTTCATAATTATAATTTTTAGTTCGACAAGAATTTCTTTTTTTTGATTTCTGAAAACAGGATACCGGCATTGAGCGGATTCCATAAAACTGTAATGGAGAATTTGTATTTTTTAATGAATTCGTAATTTAAATTCTTCTATTTCAAATTATTAGAAGATTGGATTTTTTTCAAAAAAATAGAAATACCACAAAAGAGAGTGATGAAGAACTCATCAGAAGATACCTTGCAACAAAGGATCTTGAATTGCTGGGAATACTATATCAACGATATATTTACCTGGTATACGGAGTATGCCTGAAATATTTCAAAGACAGGGAAGAGAGTAAGGATGCCGTAATGCAGATCTTTGAAAAGCTCATTACAGAAATTGAAAAACATGCTGTGGAAAATTTTCGGCCCTGGCTGTATGTAATGACCAAACACCATTGTCTTCGTCAATTGCAGAAAAAGACCAGTGCTTCGAAAAAAATTAAGCAATTTTACGATGAGAAAATTATGGAATCGACCATTGAGTTGTCTCCTTTAGACGAAACTCCTGAAAAAGATATGAACAAAGCACTCGCCGAGTGTATTGAAAAACTAAAAAAAGAACAAAAAGCATGTATTGTACTTTTTTACTTTAAAGAAAATTGCTACCGGGAAATATCCCTGAAATTGGAGCTCCCTGTAAATAAAGTTAAAAGTTACATACAGAATGGAAAACGAAACTTAAAGATCTGCCTGGAAAATAAAAATGGCTAAAGGAAAAAAATACAATTACAATTCTTTTGCTCGTTATATCAGGTATTTCAGAGATCTGTTAACGAAGAAAGAACAGCATGCGCTTGAAAAAGAGATGATGCAGGATGTTTTTGAGGAAGAGGCATTTGAAGGTATGTCATCTGTCAGTGCTGATGAACTGGAAGAAGATGTTTTAGAGCTTCATAAAAGTATTAATCAGAAAACCGGGAAAAAGAAAAACAGGATCATTCCTGTTCTAAGGTATGCTGCAGCTGTCGTTCTCATATTTGCAGTCGGCAGCATAACAATACTTATTAAAAAATCGAATGAATTTAAGAACCAGGTGAAAGAAGAAACTGCCATGAGAGATTCATCCGGTGGAATACCGACTCCTGTGAGTAAGACCGGGGATTCTGCCAAAGTAAAAACTACAAGATCCATTTTAAAAGAAAAACAAGATGTTATTGTAGTTCAAACAAGAAAGGAACAGGAAATAGTTGCACCTGTCAGTAGTGAATTAATTGCCAAAAGCGATCTGAAGGAAGCTGAAGCACCTGAAACAACTCAGGTGATACCTGTTGAATATGATATGATCGCACTTAAAAAACAAATAGAGACTGAACAACAAATTGAAGTTTCTGCTTTATCGTACAGTGAAGATACTGAACAAAATAATTTGACTATCAGGGGACAAGTTATCTCCGGAAGCGAGGATTTGCCATTGCCGGGAGTAAACGTACGAATAAAAGGCACTACCAAAGGAGTAGTGACCGATCTTGACGGGAATTTCAGTATTGAAATTCCTGCTGATCAACAAAGCACACTTGCATTTGATTTTCTTGGCTACAAAAGCGAAGAAATAGAAATTTCGGACAACAAAAATCTCACCGTAAACCTTACAGAAGATATCATCGCTTTGGAAGAAGTAGTTGTAGTTGGATACGGAACCATGAAAAAAAGTGATCTGACCGGCGCAGTAGCTACGATTGAATCAGAAGATCTCGAATCGCGGGAAGAGTTTGCCCAGATCGTGGTACCAAAACCGGCTGACGGCATGATGAATTATAAAGAATACATAAAAGAGAATATTCGTTATGAAAATATACCGGAATTTGACAAAGCCCAGGTAGTAAAGTTAGAATTCGAAGTTACTGCTTCAGGGGACATTACCCATATTCGTGCAGTGAAAAGTGCGGGAACTGATTTTGAACAGGAAGCTATTCGCTTGCTTAAGGATGGGCCGGCATGGGAACCCGGAACCATTGACGGAACACCTTCAACACAAACTGTAACTTTGCGAATCAAATTCTCTCCTCCTGAATAAGAAATAGCCCTAAAGGCTTTATAACTGCCTGCCATTTGTTCTTAGCAAAAAACCTTAATAAGACCTCCAAAATTCAATCATTATTTCCTATATTTATTGCCTTAAATTAAACCTTAATCATAACCTGAAATTTTATTAATTATGAACCTTATCAAATCATTCATCTTACTTATATCCCTAATGGTCGTTCATTTCCCCTCTGAAGCCAAACGCACAATTGAATACCGGAATATTGAACTTCAAATAGAGGTAAACAGCGATGTTACTTATGCAGTAGCTGTGCTTGACAAACGGGAAGTTGTTACGAACCAAAACCAGGGACCTGAATTTGTCGGGTATATACGCTCTACAACTGTCATTGCATTTCCTATCCAGACAGAGAGTGGAAATCCCTTCGCTGATGATGTTTCGCTTACCATCAGCAATGCCATTCAAAAAACAGGAGCAAAAGTATCACAGGTGTCAACCGGTTTTAAAATGGATGCAGCAGAGGTAACCGATAAATTGAAAGCAACAAATGCCGATAAACTGATACTGGTAATCATTGATGAATGGAGAAATGATACAAGACCATGGCACATGAAAGTCGCCACGGAAATGATATGGAATTTCAGGCTGCAGGTATTTGATGGTACAGGAACACTCAAAGCGGAAAACAATGTGGAAGGCAGAGATGGCGGCATTGATCCCTCCGGCTCTTCAAATACAAAAAAAATAAAACTGATCACAGACCGATATTACAAGGAGAAAATGGAACAGCTTTTCTCAGGAAAAAGCATTGTTGCAAATTTGAAGGAATAAAAAAAAAGTATTTCTCCTTTCATGAGAAGGAAATCATCAATCACTTGATAAAGAAAGGAAAAAATCTATATTATCGGATTGTATAAAATCCGGATTGATAGACAGTGCTTCTTCGATAATATCATCTTCATTTACAACCCAGAGTTGAATTTTCAGACCCTTTTTTCTGATCAGATATATATGATCGGCTGTAATTTCCTCATCGAATTTGTATTTAAAAGCAATTCGCATTCCTCTTTCAAAATCTTCCGGCTTAGTTCTTTTTAAGCAGATCCCTGATCTCGGTCAACAGTGTTTCTTCTTTTGAAGGTGCTGCAGGTGCTGCTTCCTTTTTTTTCTCCATTTTTTCCTTCATCCTGTTGTAGGCTTTTACAATCAGAAAGATACAGAAAGCAACAATGAGGAATGTAATAATCGCGTTAATAAACAAACCGTAACTTATTGCTACTTCAGGCACCTCGACACCACCTTCCATTGTGGCTTCAGTCAGCACAACCTTTAATTGCGAAAAATCTATATTTCCTAATAACAATCCGATAGGAGGCATAATGATATGATCGACCAGGGATTTCACAATAGCACCAAAGTAAAGGGCCATAATTAAACCCACAGCCATTTCGACAACGTTTCCTCTGCTAAGGAATTTTTTAAAATCTTGTATCATTTTTTTTACATTTTTAAGGAATTAAATTATATATAAAGATCATTAACACTCAGGTTTTATTATGATAATATTCCCCCACCCTGTCACTTACATGATGTTGTCTTTTTGCTCTGTGAATTGAAAATGAAATTGTCTTTGAGAATAGAATGTTTTATAAACGTATCGATTTCTTTTTATTTAATAATTTATCTTATTGTAATTTCAAAACATATAGACTAAATAGTTAAAGGCTAATGATGTATAATATCACCTTAAAAAGACCACATTACATAAAAATAAACTTCATTGATCTGAAAACTGAACCTCCGGAAATTGTAAAGCAATTGCTGTTTAAACTTACAGAATGGAAGGAAAAGTTAATGCCTCCTCTGTGGCCCGGCGTAATGGAATATGAAGAAGAAACAGACGGGATAAAAATGAGGTTTGCACTTCAAATTCATTACGAAATTCATTTCTTCTGTTCGAGAAAAATCTTTATTGCGTGTACACATTAACTGTGGAACAGACAACTAATTTTTTTAGCGAATGGGTATAATCTTAACTTTTTGATTAAAATAATCAATTTAAATTTCCAGGTTGGATTAAAACTTATCCCGGCTATTTCAGGCCGCATATAGTTTATCAACCCTTTAAACAAGTAGTTGCTGTAATAATCACGATATTTTATGGGAGCAGAAAACAGGATTTCCTGAAGAGCAGTAAAATTCATAGGATAAAACTCATCCTGGGCGATATCTTTCATCTGTGAGATATGAATTGCCCAGTTGCTAATTATTTCTTCCCAGAAGAACAATGTCAGTGGCGGAATATTACACTTGTTACAAAGTTCAAGAACTTCATCAAGCCATATCTGATATTGCTTTGATACATATTCATTGTTATGAAAATGAAAAAACTCTGCTAAACTATATCCGTCATATTTCTTTATACCACGATTAGCCCACTTGTATGTGATCTCGCCACAAATTCCCGGCATATTTAATCTATCAGGATACTGTTTATAATAAACCTGATAAAACAGGGTATTGTATTTGTTATAAGAAAACAAGATGTTTTTCTTTACAATATCTTCAAATTCCTGAGGGCATTCATTATCATAGCGAATGATATGATGCTCGCATTCAATGTTCTTAAATATTTTTTTTGGAATTTTAATGTCGCAATGATCTTGTTTTTCGTAATTGTTTTTGTTCGTGTAAAATAGAATTTTATCCTGGACCTCCTTTGAAGCAGCTAATAATAATCTGCTGTCTCTTCCTGCAGTCACCGGCAACATCAAATCAAACCTTTCGGAAGCATTTGTGATGATGTTCTTTAATAATTTCGCGCTTTCTTTGTACACTGAGGCAATGGGGCTTACTGAAATTTTATCAGCAGGCCAGAACCTTGTAACTTTTTTAGTATGCAGATTTAAAAGCTTATTTGGGGTTAATTGCAGGATTTCATCATAAGGAGTATCATTTAGTATACCGCAAAGCCCTCTGTCCAGAAATTGCCTCGAATTATAAAAATTAGATTTTTCCGGATTGTTAGAAATCTTTATACCTAATAATTTAGCCAGAATATGCGGTTGAGAAGCACACCAAATCTTATCCGTATTTTTTGTATAATATACCTTGCGATGGGCTGAAGCATCATTCAGCAAAAATAAATCCTTTTTATTCTTAACAACAATTACATACCTGCCGGAATAATATTTGATTTTATTACTCAATAATTCCTCAATAGAATAAGATGCCAATTCACAAATAATACTTTTATTGGTTGCATGAATATCAAGTGAACTGAAAATATTTCCCAATAACAGGACAAAATCATTTCGATTGGTTTGTATGGTTACAGGAAGATTTTTGTGAGAATACAGTATATATCCGTTTGATAAAGGATATTTGTTGCAATGAAAGCTCTCATTTATCTCTTCCGGCGCTAAAATAAACTGTCGGCTTAAATATAAGGATTGGTATTTGTTCAATTGATCTGTGATGAGTAATGAATAATCCAATATCTTTTCGATATTTTATACTCATATTCGATGAGAAATGTTACTTAATCTTATTTTGTTTACTGGTTAAATATTGCATTTCAAATCATTCTCTGATAAGAAAATCCATCAGTTGGTTTTTCTGTCTGGCTCCAAAGCTAATTTTATATATTTACGTTTGTAATTCTTAAAGTAATTTGCTATTTCAAAGAAATTTCAATATATCATCAACAGCCTGTTCTGTCGGCCTAAAAATCTGCTTTGCGATGCTGACCGGTTGCTTTCTGATCCGGAAATTCCACCTGCAAACAAACTGAACGCAGCATTCCTGATTTGTTTATCGGGGACAGACCATCCGCTTTATTCCCTGGCAATTGCAGCATTACAAAAAAACTACAGCGATTCAGGCTTAAATGAATTGTCTGATTTTTATCTCAGACGACTTGCCGATATTGAAAACGAAATAGTTTTTGCCGAACGAAATCACAAAGACTTTCAACGTGCTTTAACAGAACTCGAAGCTTATCTTAAAAATGCACCTTCAACAGAAGATGGTATTTTTCATGAAAAAGTCTGGCAGTTATTCTTTCCTGAGGGTGTGGGTGTTTTTCGAAATCACCTTCATCATTCAGAAAACTTGCGGAAATCAAGAATAGTCAGGATCAAAAAGACAAATTCGGATTCTATCAAAGAGCCTGGTCACGAAATACTGTTTACCTCAAATGTTTTATTGGGTATACCCAATAAAAATACGAATATCAGTAAGTTGGAGTACGACGCAGAATTAAGAAAAGCTTTGAAACAAACTTTGAACGAACCTCAATTGTTCTGGTACGACCATCCGGTTCAGATCGGTGTATCACCTGAAGCAAATGAAATCCTTTATGGATTGAGTAAACTGGACAAATCACTGGATGAGGAACGTGATCGGGGAAATCTGAAGAAAAATAAGGTGAAGTGTGTTTTATCAGTTTCGGTAACCCATAATGGTTTGCATGAAATTGCCAAAGATTACATTGCCCGGGAATTACAGGATCATAGCAAATTAAAAAACCTGGAAGTATACGTATTCACTGAAAATGATACCCAGTTGCTGATTGAAGATGTTTTCCTCAAAATCACTGAAAAAGATGGTGATAGAGAAGAAATGAGAAAACTTCTTCAAATGATAGGAGTTGATGGAGAATATGGTCGCCATTATAGTTTTTTGAAAGCCATATCTGCGATATGGAATGTGCTGATAGATCCAAAAATCAAAGCTACCTTTAAAATAGACCTGGACCAGGTTTTTGCACAGAAGGAGCTTATAGAACAAACAGGGTATTCAGCCTTTGAACATTTTAAAACACCGCTTTGGGGCGCGACAGGAATAGCCAAAAACAGCGAAGAAGTTGAACTGGACATGATCGCAGGTGCTCTGGTAAATGAAAAAGACATTCACAAAAGTTTGTATACGCCGGATGTAACTTTTCCTGATAAAATACCTGACAAAGAAGCGAATATTTTTTTCAGCAAAATGCTAATGGCACTTTCGACAGAAGGAGAACTCATGACAAGGTATAAAGAAAATGCAGAAATTGACGGCAGGGAAAAATGCATCGAACGTATACATGTTACTGGCGGTACAAATGGAATACTTGTTAAGGCACTTAGAAAACATCGTCCATTCACACCTTCCTTTATAGGTCGTGCCGAAGACCAGTGTTATATTCTTTCTGTACTGGCAAATAATAGTACTCCCCGCCTGGCATATCTCCACAAAGACGGATTGATCATGCGGCATGATAAGAAAGCCTTTGCCCGGGAGGCACTAAAGGCTGCAGAATTTGGCAATATTATCGGCGATTATATCCGTATGCTATATTTTACCGAATATGCAAAGATCATTTGCAAAGATGTTAGTAAACTGAAAAAAATAATCGATCCGTTTACAGGATGTTTTGTTTCGCGTATTCCTATTACTGTTTGTATGTTACGATTTGCTCTTAAAGGTGCAGAGTTTTATGAAGAAGGCAAAGAAAACCAGGGGAATCGTTTTTTAACTGAGAATTCCAGGCGACTTGAGAAAGCCATACAATTTGTTGCCGGTAATAAAAGTGACCTTAAAATACAGGCAGAACTTGAAAGAAAGGGATGGAATTTGTTTTATGATGTATTGGATAAATTTGAATCATTAATTGCTGCAAAAGATCCTTCTGTTTCAGAAATTGTTCATAATGCAAATAAAATAATCGGCAATTGCAAACTAAGAATTTAATAAACCATGGAGTTGCAAAAAATTGTTATCTTGAATAGTTATATTTATAAATCAAAACCTGCAAAATGAAATCCATGAATATTGGTATGATCAGACAAAAGACATTCTTTGTTTTTTTTGTCATTTTGTTAAGCCTGAATTTTATTTGTGCTCAATCGGGTACGGATACTTTGCGAGGCAGAAACCTTTATCGACCGAATTCAGAAAAACATCAGAATACGGACCTTATGAGGGAATCGTCTGATACTCTCAAAGGAGTTAATCAGGATTCCATTAATGCCAGATTACAATTTATCCGGGATTCTATTTCAGTGCGATTGCAATTCATACAGGATTCCATATTAGCCCGTGAAAAATTTGTGCGGGATTCCATTCAAAGAAGAAAAGAAATACTTGATTCTTTGACTTTTCTGAAAAATGAATTGCCACCTCTGCTGGAAGCTTCGCTGAAAACCTTTTCAGAAGATGTAATAGTAACTAACAACACAATAAAAATTGTTGGAGATTCAATCCTTAGCGATTATACAAGCCTCATCCTGCCATTTACCATCGATCAGCCTTATGCACCCTGGAAATCTGTTATGAATTTATCAGATAAGCCAATAAAGCTCAGCATTGACACAATAAAAAACAAGATCATGGCCATCAAGGCTCCGGGCTTAAGTTGTTCGTTTGCTTACAACACACGCAATACTATTTTAATTATCAGCAGTAAAAGTTCGATTGTCAGTAAATCCTCAGGAAAGCAATACAAAATACCAATTGATTCGGTATGGTTTGATCATAGAAGAAAAGCTATTAAGATTAAAAGGTACTTCGAGTTTTATCAGGCAACAGGTCAATACCAAAAAGGAGCATATTTATTTACACATTTAACACAGGTTAAACAATTTGAATACGATGCAACCGGTCATTTGACCCGATACCAGATAACAAACTTTTGCGACAGAGAGAAAGCTCAGGATAAAAGGAAGGTTTGCACGAACATGACTTTTACAATACAAAGGCCGGGAAACTCATATATGCTCACCCGAACGACCGATCCGGCAAATGACTTTGCTGATGGCAAATTTACCTATGAATTTGATAGTGACAATAACCTTAAGAGTGTCTCTTTTGTCAATAATAAAAACTCAGAAAACTGGAAAACCATTGTGGAGGTAAATGAATCAGGTTATGTAAGCCGGTATGTATACCAGAATAAAGGGATCGTGCGCAAAACCCTGCTTGTGAATTACTACCCTGAAAAAACCAGGCAAAAAGTCGAAACAATTACCTGCCTGTTTGAAGATGATGGAGTTAGTTATTACCAGGTAAACAATACCACCGGAAAAACTCGTGAACGTAACCGGTTAACTATGGAATGGAGCCCCTGGAGGTAGTTTTAACAGGGTACTGGGTGCAGGGTGCTGGTTTGCTTGCTCAGGATTGTCAGCATGAATAAGCCAGGCAACATCGCTTAAATTCAAACGGTTTTTACCAACTGCCTTTTCTACTATCTCCTTTATCCTGACAGTATCCGATCTTTCCCGGCTCAGGTACTGATTTATCTCATGAGGATCAATAAATGGCACTCCCGGTTCATCAGGAATACTGTATTTTTCAGGATTAAAAATCATATTCTATGAATTAGTCAGAAAATTCTATTTACTTATATTTCGTCAGTACCGATTTCACCTGAACTTCCTGAAGTCTTCCCAATTTACCAGTCAGAGAACTGATTTCATCAGTTGTACCTTCAACAATTAAGTTGATAATACTGATTCCTTTATCACGCAAAGGCACACCCTGACGTCCAAGGATAATTTGAGCATGGGTTGATAAAATATCATTTATTTTATCAACAAAATCTCTGTTTTCAACCAAAATAATGACTGCGCCAATTCTCTTTTCCATCAGATATGTACCTTTAGATCAGACTGTTAAGGAGTTCTTTGAAATCGATCCAATCAATTTCTCGGATTTACTGTTACAAAAATAACAATAACAAATGAAATAGTCATAAAATCTATGAAAAATTAACCTTTTCCGAATACCAAAGAATGATTCTAATATGGGGAATCCATACTGATAGAAGATTTTAATACAAAAAAATGATATTTTTCATCGAGACGTAAAAACTGATAATTGTATTTTTTACCGGTTTTTCTTAAAATATCAATAAGACCAAGTCCTGCTCCTCCCTTTGAACTAAGCTGACCTGTTTTCATTTTGTCTTTATGTAACTCATCAAGTGCATCTTTATCCATTTTATTTAACTTTTCAATACTGTCTTCGAGTTCACGCACTTCTGATGATTTAACAACATTGGCGGTTATTATATAGTAATAATTTTTTCGTTCACCGATAACGAAAATCCCGTTGCCGCTACCACGTTCGTCATAATCAGCCGAATGGCGGGTTATATTCTGAAGCATTTCAACCATAACGTGGAATATTTTTCGTTTTATGGATGAATCGGAACAGCGTTTTGAAATTTTCTCTTCTGCCATGCGAGTGAAAAATTTCATGGTTTGATGATTCAGAGGACCTTTATAAACCAGTGGAAAACCATGGCTAATCATTTCATCAGAGAGGATGGTCTGAATAAAAATTAGGTCTTTATCCATTTACGCTGAAATTCAATATTAATATCTAGCGTGTTAATAGCTTTGGCATTAAGTTAGTTAAATTATTCAAATAAAGAAATAATAATTTGGAATGGAATACTAAGTTTATTCGCTAAAAGTGAATTAAATAACCCTCTGCTCAATTCATTACAAATAAAGAATCTAACCGGTCAATTGCTAACATAGTTGCAGGAAAAAATATCTGGTATGATAATACCTTCTGCCTGTTGAAAATGTTCAAATAAAAAATACTGATTTTTCTATGACAGAAGTTAATTGATCAACTGGTCGCGGAAATCGTTAACAATGCCACTGAATTCATCAATCTGTTTAATTGTCTGATTGATAAGTTCCTCTCCTTCTTTAGTATCAGCATCAAAATCAGCATTAAAATCCACGTCAATTTTATCAAATTCTTTTTTTACAACAGATAGTTGATTAAGATATTCCTTTACCACTTCATTGCTTTTATGCTCAGAAAGCATGAGCATCAAGTTATTTAATGAATATTTCTGATCAACTAATCTTTCAATAATATTTGCATCTCGACTTTCAATGGCAACATCAATAGCTATATGAATTGCTTCAATCCATCCTCCCATAATAATCATTGCAGCTGTTGTATATCTCTCATTTTTCTTAAGATAATCTTCGGTTGTATAATACACCTCATTTGCCAGTTTGATCAATGAATCTTTATCCGCTATGTTTCGTTCAAATCGTTCTGCGGTATTTTCAAAATAATCGCCAGGTATTCCAAGTTCCCGCGACAATTGTTGCATTGCATTAAAATATCTTCCTGCAATTTCAACCTGATCAAAAACTTTTGCATAGCTAAGGTCAACAGCATATATACCAAGGTTCACTGCCTTTTGTGCACTGGTAATGTACTCGGATGTTTTGTCCGTGTTGTTCATCAGTTCGGAAGTAAATATAGCACCTGCACTTTCAAACAAAGAAGACAATTCAACTGAAAGATACATATTGTAGAAGATAGGTAGCCCCTCACCGACAGTATCCAATGGACTGATCACATTTATTGAATCAGATAAATTAATACTATCCAACTCAATAACCTGATTATACTTCCTGTTTGATTTGCATGCAAAAAGAAAGCATATCAAAATGAATGCTGCAGGAATTAATTTTTTCAAATTCATAAGAAAGTCTTTAATTATAAACATACCAGCGGCTAAATCTAAGAAGTTTTTAGATGATTTGCAATCAAGAGTTATGCACAAAACTATGATTGTTATCCAATAAAATGATCGATCGAGGAAAGCAGTTGTTCAACATTAATGGGTTTTGGTATATAATCATCAAAACCTTCATCAATATACATCTCTCTGTCTCCGGCCATGGCAAATGCTGTCTGGGCAATGATCGGTAAATCAGGGCGAAAAAATTTAATCTGTTTCATGGCTTCTTTCCCATTCAAAACAGGAAGTTGAACATCCATTAAAACAAGATCTATCTGTTTTTCAGATTTGCAAATATCAATGGCTGACTGACCGTTGTTTGTTGAGAGAAGTTTAACTTTATAAGGCTCAAACAACTCCTTTAAAAATTCCAGACTAACATCATCATCCTCAACCGCCAGAATAACTTTCCCTTCCCAACTTTCTGTATTCATAACGACACGTTTGATAAAAAGCTAATAATAGATCCTTTTCCAATTCTATGCAATATAATAAGTATTTAATACATCGACAAATAATAAAATACAGAAAAAGTTCCCTTAGAATTACATGAGAAACAGAGAAAAAAGTCATCCTGGCTTTTCTTGCAAGGATCAGAAAACTGAGAAAAAATAGTTCATAATTTAATTTTCGGAATTTATTTTCTTTAGTATGAATTTTTTCAAAAAAGCGATAGCAGAAATAAGATTATTTTCAGCATTTCTGGTTATACTATTCATAAATTCCCACTCATATCCTTTTATCTGTAACTGGTATACCTTTGTTTTTCCTGTAAAAACTTCATGACACAATCCAACAACAAAAGAAGGTGTAACGGAATGCATGGTAAAATCTATTTTTGTGTCGGGCACTACCTCATCGATCTGAAAAGAATCAATATCTTCTACTGACGCATCTGCAAAAATAACAAGATCGTAGTGAGCAATTTTATCAGCATCCTCAATGTTAAGCTGATAATTTTGATCTGTTTCCAATCGGGAAATATTGTTTTCCCTGGCCCAGATATCGATCGCCTCTGCCAGCAAAATACCTAATGCATCATCTTGTCTTCCCGGATTCCCGTACCCATAGACCAGGATACGGGGAAAATTATTTCGCATTTCAGCGATTTTGTTTCTTATCAATCAATTGGTCACCCTTAAACAATGAGATTTCCAGGGGCATCTGACCCAATGCATGTGTTGCACAACTCAAACAGGGATCGTATGCCCTGATCGCAACTTCAACAGCATTCATCATAGCTTCAGAGATTTCCTCTTTGCCCGTCATCATTTTAACAGCCACCTGATTCACCGCATTGTTCATAGGTTGATTGTTGTTTGTTGTAGAAACAATGAGGTTACACATCTCAATCTGATCATAGCTGTTTATTTTATAATGATGAAACAGAGTGCCACGAGGGGCTTCAAGCAAACCAACACCTTCGGATTGTTTCTTCCCTTTCTTGGTGAGCGGACCTTCCATTAAGTCAGGATCGTTGAGTAGTTCCTCCATTTTTTCGGCTGAGTGTAATATTTCAATCAGCCTTGCCCAGTGGGAATGCATGGGTCTGTGACTTAGCTTACCGTTATTGTAAAACTTGAATTTTTCAAATTCTTTCTGAGCAAGTGGTGTATCAATAAAATCCACATTGTTTAACCTGGCCAGTGGTCCCACAGTATACCAGCCGGTTTCTTTCCCATATTCTTTCAGATAGGGAAACTTCATATAACTCCAATTCCTGACTTCTTCATCAATGTATTTAAGATAATCCTGGTAATCCACATCATGAAGAATAATATTCCCATCCTGATCTTTTGCTCTGAGAACACCATGATACAAATCAAGCGCACCGTCTTTTCTTACGAGACTCAGATAGCTTGAAGGAAATTCAACAAATTCATCAATTATATTTTTGTTTTTTTCATGATAGTCATGGAAAAACTCCAGAGCTGCAACAGACCATTCAATCATCGTTTTGATGTTCATAGGTGAATCACCTTCAAGAAATCGTTTTTTATGGAAGGACGACAAATGTTTGTTGATCCCACCAGGGATAGCCCCGGTTCCATGAATTTTCTTACCTGCTGTGGCCTCAATAATTTCCTGTCCGAATTTACGCATCATCACACCCTGAACAGCAAGCTCTTTGTTTTCCAGAGCAAGAGACAGAACATTTCTTTTTTGAGGATCAGCATCGATTCCAAAAAGCAAATCGGGTGATGCAAGATGGAAAAAATGCAGGGAATGTGATTGAAATATTTGCCCATAATGCATAAGCCGCCTCATCTTTTCACCTGCAGGTGTTAAGCCTTCACCTGTTCCTGCACCTACAATAACATCCAATGCTTTCGCTGCTGCCAAATGATGGCTGACAGGACAAATGCCGCAAAGACGCTGAACCAGAACCGGAGCTTCCCAATAGGGTCTTCCCTGGACAAATCTTTCAAAACCTCTGAATTCAACAATATGTAACCTTGTTTGGGTTACATTTCCATTATTATCAATATGAATAGTTACTTTGCCATGTCCTTCAACACGAGTAACAGGTTCAATAGTTATTTTCTGTCCCATATTTCAACATTAATCAAATTTAATAACCTGGTATGGAAGCTTCATCTCATTGCCGGTAATCAAAGCAACCAAGGCTTCCCAAATAAGATCTGCTCTTGGAGGGCATCCCGGCAAATGATAATCCATTTTCACTACTTCGTGACAAGGATAAACTTTATCCAGTAAAATGGGTATCTCGGCATCGTTTGGAATAATTTTTCCTGTGTTGTTTTGAACAGTTGGTCCATTAATATATGCCTCCTCAAGGCACTCACGAATAGGAATCCCATTACGCATAGCCGGCAGACCTCCCATAATGGCACATTCTCCAACAGAGATCAGTATATCGCAATGTTCCCTGAAATCTTTCAATACATGAACATTCTCACTGTTACAACATCCACCTTCAATCAGGCCAATATTGCATCTTTTTGTGAACTTCTTGATATCGTTAATGGGTGATTTATTGAACTCAACAAGATCAATAAGATCCAGAATTCTTTCATCGATATCCAACAGCGACATATGGCATCCGAAACAACCTGCCAATGAAGTAGTGGCAACAACTGGTTTACTCATTATTATTATCTTTTGACACTTTTGTTTTTATTTCATATTCTCAATATCACTTCCGATAGGTTCATTGTCATATTTCCTCTCGCCAATCGGAATTTCAAAACCAACCTCCCTGACCAGAAGAGCTCCAACAGGACAAACATCCATAGCTCTCTGCGCTGTCTCATCTGACAAGTCTTTTCCAATTTTAGGGTCGATACTTATTTCAACGTGACGACTTCTCTTCTTGTATGCAAAAATTGAGCGACCTTTCTCATCTTTTATGACTCTTATACATCTTTTACACAATATACACCTGTTCTGATCTTTCACCAACTTTGGATTTGTTGCATCCACTTCCCGCTGCGAAAATGAATATGGAAACCGGGGGACCATCATATGATACCTGTATGCCAGGGCCTGCAATTCACAGCTTCCGCTTTTTTCGCAGGCCGGACAAAAATGATTCCCTTCAATGAATAAAAGCTCTATTATCGCTTTCCTGAGTTCCTGTATTTCCTCTGAGTTGTTTTCGATCTCCATTTTCTCAACTACAGGAGTGGTGCAAGCCGTCATTAACCTTCCATTCACTTTTACGGTGCAAATTCTGCAACTTCCCTTAGGTTTTACTCCTTTGTAATTGCATAAGGTTGGTATAAAAATTCCATTTTCCTTGGCAGCATCAATAATATACTGTCCTGTTGCTGCCATGCATTCAACTCCATCAATAGTAAATTTAACTACCTGATTCATAATCTGTATTATTAAATATTTGGTACACGTCCGGTAACTTCACATGCTTCTTTTACAGCACTTGAAAGATCAAAACCGCTATCATATTCTTTTCTTGTTTGGATTTTTGACTCGAAAAGTGGTCTGAAATTCTTAATGGCCGACAAAATAGGATTAGCTGCTGTCTGACCTAATCCACATCTGCTGGCTTTGAGAAATTTGCCCCAATTTTCCATATCAACAATGTCCTGCTCAACTCCCCTTGCATTTAAAATCTTTTCAAGTTTCTTTTTCAAAACGTTGGGTAAGATCCGGCATGTAGAACAGCTACCACATGATTCTTCAACAAAGAAATCCATAAAGTTCAAAACAACATCCGTAAGCAGATCTCTCTGTTCATTAAAAATAATAAGCGATCCACCTGTAGCAAGATCCTCATATCCAAGTGTCCGATTAAACTCATCCGGACCGATAAGCGTTCCTGAGGGACCACCAACCTGCACTGCCTGCACTTTTCCTGAATGACCAACCATTTCAAGAATATCGTTTACAGAAAATCCCCATGCAACTTCGTATACGCCCGGATTACGACAATCACCTGAAATACTCAGTAATTTGGTTCCTGTTGATTCGGAAGTACCAAATGATCTGTACCAGTCACCACCGTTCAGGATTACTTTCACCGTAGCACATAATGTTTCAACATTATTTACTACTGTTGGCATCTCAAGGTATCCCTTTTCAACCGGGAAGGGAGGTCTGTCTCGTGGCTCTCCTCGTTTCCCTTCCGCTGATTCAATAAGCGCAGATTCTTCTCCACAAACATAAGCACCCGCTCCAAACTGAATTCTTATATCAAAGTTGAACCCTTTTTTTCCCATAATGTCCTTGCCCATGTAATTCTTCTTCCGTGCTCCTTCCAGTATTTTTTCCAGATATTCTTCCAGGTATTTGTACTCATACCTGATATATAAAATACCTTCGTCAGCACCAACTGCATAACCAGCTATTACCATCCCTTCTAACAATAACCTGGGAAGCTCGGTAAGAATTACCCTGTCTTTGAATGTTCCCGGCTCACCTTCATCTGCATTACAAAAAATATACTTCTTATCGTTTTTTGCATTCCTGCAAAACTCCCATTTAAGTCCGGTTGGGAATCCTGCCCCTCCCCTGCCTCTGATATTCGAATGTTTTATCTCTGTAATCACTTCTTCGGGTGTTATCTGAATTATCTTTTTGATGGCATCACCAATTTTATAATTCGGATCAAGAACCGGCCCTATTTTTCTGATGTTATTGGATACGACCGACTTCACAAGATTATCACGGTTAGCCCCATCGCCAAAACTTGCTGAATACATATCCTCAACTTTCTTTCCGTCTTTAATATCACGAATAATCTCTTTTACCCTGAAAGAGGTAAGTTTTGTGAAAATCTGATTGTTGATTATGGCTGCCGGCTCCTGATCATTCATCCCAATACATGAAGTTTCATAAAGACCAATCAGACCATCAGGTGTTACTTCACCAAATTGAATTCCTGTTTCTTTTATAAAAGCAGCAGCAACTTCTGACCGGCCCATCATATTTGCCACAGCACTGTTGTTCAGGTATATGTTATATTTACCCGTAGGCTTCATGGAAAAGAAATGGTAGAAAGAAATGGTTTGCTCCACGTCAACTTCCGACATATCCAATTCATTCGCAATTTGTGTCACAACTTCAGGAGAAATATATCCTGCATCTGACTGAATAGCTATTAAAATATCCATCAAACGAGTTTTATCGTGACGATATTTCTCAATGACCTTCTGCGCAATATTCTTCATCAGTATAAATCTTTGTATTAAGTTGTCATTTTATTATTGCTTATATCTTATCGATCTTACTGGTTCTTGTTGCCTCACACTATTTAGTTTTTAACGGTGTTCCTGCCTGCCGGCAGGCAGGCGGCGAACCGACCGAAGAGAGTTCACGAATACCACTAAAAATAATATATTTATGAGTAACTTTTATCATATTTGCCTATTGTAAATAATAAAGAGAATTTTATGTTTTTATACCAACCCTAATGAATGATGAGAGTTTCATAAAAAAGAAGATATTTTATTGATTTACAATTATTTAAATGTTATTTGTTAATTTTTTCACAAATAAAGATAGAACATTAATTTTTCATCGCCAAAGTCTGGAAGGAATTTAGATTTATTTTAAATTCAATACAATGGATTGAATAAATATCTTCCCTCTGATCATTATTGAATTGAAGTTATAAAAAAATTGTAAATCATGTTATGAAAAAGACTTCAAATCATTTTTCCGGATAAATCAGGTTTTTGCAAGTAATATTCTGATCGTTGTTTTTATGGTACCGGGAGCAAAAGGATGTCAATTTTATAAAAAAGAGTGTATGAGTGTGTTTCCCTGGCTTTAGACAGGAAATGCTCCACCAATAAATTCTTTGGAAAACTAGACATTCTTTTTAGGATGTTTGATAAAAAACCCTATTTCTTCCAGCGATGTCATAATATCATAATCTTTCAGGTATACATTGGAAGGTACATCCAGATGCACCGAAGTAAAATTGAGTAGCCCCCGAACACCGGAATTAACCAAAAGATTGGTTATGTCTTGGGCTGCTTCAGCCGAAGTAGTCAATACTGCTATATCAACTGACAATTTCTTAATGTAAGAGTGGATGGTTGATACATGATAGCATGGAACACCATCCACTTCCTCATCAATTTTTACAGAATCAATATCAAAGCCCGCTACGATATTCATTTTCGTATTGTTTTTTCTAATGAACCTGGTAACAGCTCTGCCAAGATTTCCCATACCAACTATGGCTATATTATGACCTAGTTCTTCATCAATAGTATTCCCGATGAGTTGTATCAATTCCCTGATATTATATCCTTTCCTCTGGTTTCCGGCTAACCCGATTAACATCAGATCACGTCTCACCTGAACAGGTGTCAGATCGAGCAGACGTGCCAGATGATGTGAAAAAATATAATCTCCATCAGGTTTTTTATACTTTTCAAGCAATCTGCGGTATTTGCTCAGTCTCTCAATTGTTCTGGGGGAAAGATTCATGGATACTTTTTAATATAATTAATTTAGTTTAGCCTTTTATTTCAAATGCAAAATAAAAACAATTCCATTGACAAGATACTAAAATTTGAATCAAAGAATTTCAAAAAATAAGAATTGTCAGGCTTATCATGTTCACATGAAAGGACGCGTGCAGGGTGTCGGTTTCAGACCTTTTGTCTTCAATCTGGCAAAGTCACTTCATTTGGCAGGATATGTCTTTAACCGTCCTGACGGAGTTATCGCACACATTGAAGGAAATGCAAAGGATTGTGATGCATTTTTACATTTGATCAGAATAAAAGCACCTCCTGCAGCAAACATCAAAGATATAATTTACCATTCCATCGGAACAAAAAGCTTCCGTGATTTTAAAATTATTCCAAGCAGGCAATCTGATAGAATAATTACGGAAATAAGTCCGGATATTGCAGTATGTAATGATTGCCTAAAAGAAATGTACTCTGAAAACCGAAGAAATCATTATCCATTTATCAATTGCACAAATTGCGGCCCACGATTTACCATTGTTGATGATTTTCCTTATGACAGAGTAAATTCAACAATGAATGAATTTACCATGTGCAGAAATTGCATGCCTGAGTTTGATGATCCTCTGGATAGAAGATTCCATGCTCAGCCCATTTCTTGTCCTGATTGCGGACCGGTTTATGAATATTTCATGAAAGGAAAAAGGTACAACAACTTTGAAAACTTAATAAAAACAATCGGTGGAAATATAAATAAGGGAAAGGTTGTTGCCATGAAAGGACTTGGCGGATACAATCTTTCCTGCGATGCGACAAATGAAAAGGCTGTAGAAGAACTGCGCAAATTCAAAATAAGAGAAAAAAAGCCTTTTGCCGTAATGTTCCGCTCTCTTGAAACAGTTAAAGAAATATGCAATATATCCGTTGCCGAAGAAGAAATTCTCATATCCTGGCGCAGACCTATTGTGGTAATTGATCAAATGATGGAAAACATTCTTGCGCCAAACATCACTTCAGGTTTGCATTCAATCGGGGTTTTCCTGCCCTATCTGCCGCTGCATTATTTATTGTTTGATCAGCTTCAGTCAAATGCCATTGTACTTACCAGTGGAAATGAGTCTGATATTCCCATTCTTTGTAACGAAGAAAAAGCGTTGGAAACTTTTAAGAAAATTTCAGGAGGAATTCTGATCAACAACAGAAAAATTGCCAGGCGTGCTGACGATTCTGTAGTAAAAGTGATCAGCGAACACCCAAGGATTCTGCGGAGAGCAAGAGGATATACTCCCGAGCCAGTTGACCTTGGTTTTGATGCATCCGGTATTCTTGCTACCGGAGCGGAATTGTCGAATTGCTTTTGCATTGGCAAAGAACAACAAGCTATTTTGAGTCAGCATATTGGTGATTTGAAAAACATGGAAACTTATGATTTTTTTTGTGAGAACATAGCAGAGTTTAGTCGTCTTTATAGATTCAAACCTCATCAAATCGCATGTGATCTCCACCCTGACTATCTTTCCACCCAATATGCTCAGGAGACCAATTTGCCTTTGATCCGTGTGCAGCATCATCATGCTCATACAACTGCAGTAATGGCAGAGTATAAGATAAAAGAACCTGTCATTGGTATAAGTTATGACGGAGTAGGTTATGGTACGGATGGCAATATTTGGGGAAGTGAGGCATTGATTGCCGATTATAATGAATTCAATCGCATCAGCCATTTTGAATACGTACCACTACCCGGAGGAGACCTGGCAACAAAACAACCCTGGAGAAGCGGCCTTTCTTATTTGTATCACACTTTCGGCATTAACTGTAAAAATCTTGATATTCCATTCCTCACAACGATTGGTATAAAAAAAACAAATCAACTGATTGAGGCTATCGATCACTCTGTTAATAGTCCCCTTTGCTGTAGCGCGGGAAGATTGTTTGATGCCATTGCAGCGATACTTGGAATTTGTCACAAAAGCAACTACCATGCTGAAGCTCCTTTACAGCTGGAAAATCATCTGACGAATCATACAAATGAATCGTATACTTTTTCAGGCGATAGAATAATTTCCTGCAAGGGAATGATACAGGAAATTGTAAAAGACATTCAGAAATGCAAACCCCTTGAATTGATAGTTACCAAATTTCATAATACTGTTGCTTCCATTGCCATGTATCAGGTTCATCTGGCAAGAAAAGAAAGCAATATAAATAAAGTAGTATTGAGCGGTGGCACATTTCAAAACAAATACGTCACTGAAAAAATTGTACCTTTGCTTCGTAAAAATCAATATGATGTTTATTACCCCCAAGTAGTACCTTGTAATGATGGTGGAATAGCTCTGGGACAACTTGCTGTTGCAGCAAACAAACGAAAGTAAATTATGTGTTTAGGAATTCCTGCAAAGATCATTCAAATAGAAGGAGAATTTGCCAAAGCAAATATTAATGGCGCTACCATTAACGTTGGTATCCAGCTGCTGGAAGATATCTGCATTGGCGATTATGTGCTTATTCATACAGGATATGCCCTGGAAAAAATTAGTGAAGAAGATGCCCTCGAAACAATAAAAACATTGCGAGAGCTGGAGGAATTCAACAACCAATCCTATTTATCTGAGGAATGAACTTTATCGATGATTTCCGTAATGAAAGCTTTGTACAAACTCTGCTGACTGAAATCCACAAGATTTCTATTCGACAGGTTCGGATTATGGAAGTATGCGGAGGGCATACTATGGCAATCAGAAAGTATGGAATTCATACCATGCTCCCTTCAAATATTGAATTGCTTTCAGGTCCAGGATGTCCGGTTTGTGTAACTGATCAAAGGTACATTGATCTTGCTGTTGCCCTCGCAAAAAGGAAAGATATCATATTTCTGACATATGGCGATCTGATGCGTGTACCCGGAACTTGGTCATCTCTCGAAAATGAAAAAGCAAAAGGTGCTGATGTACATATTATCTATTCGACACTTCAGGCTCTTGAAATTGCTCGTGAAAATCCGAAAAAGAAAATCGTGTTTGCAGCTATAGGTTTTGAAACTACTATTCCCGGAACAGCAATAGCAATAACAAAGGCAGAGGAAGAAAAATTGAATAATTTTTTTATCATCAGTGCACACAAAGTAATGCCACCTCCAATGAGTGCTTTAATCGAGGAAGGAATTCCTATCGATGGGTATATTGGCCCGGGACATGTGAGTACAATTGCAGGCAGCAAAATATTCTTGGCCCTTGCCGAAAAATACAATATCCCAATTGTTATTTCAGGATTTGAACCTGTGGACCTGCTTCAATCAGTTTTGTTCCTGATACAGATGATAAACAACGGAAAAAGCGGGGTGAAAATCCAATATAGCCGACTGGTCAGCGAAGAAGGAAATTTGAAAGCACAAAAGATGATCGCTGATGTTTTTGAACCTTGTGATCAGCACTGGCGTGGCATAGGAATCATTCCAAAAAGCGGTTTGTGCCTGAACAACAAATACAGTAAATACGATGCGGAAAAACAAATCCCGGTAAACATAGAAAGCGGTCCTGAACCAAAAGGTTGTATATGTGGTCAAATCTTAAAAGGGCTGAAAAAGCCGACAGATTGCACGCTGTTTGAAAAAGATTGTACACCTTTTCATCCAATTGGTGCTTGCATGGTGTCATCGGAAGGTTCTTGCCACGCGTATTACAATTTCAAAGAAGTAGAATAGATTTGCACTTTCTAGTATCGATCCATAAGAGAATTTAAATAAGTCGGAATGTGAAAAATTGAGATGTTGAGAAGTTGGGAAGCTAAGAGGATGAGAATATGAGACAGTAAGATGTGAGACTAAAGACTTGAGACTGTGTTTTGTTTACTGGGTGCAGGTTGCTGGGAAGTGTTTAACTGTTGAATCGTGTAACTGTTTAATTGGTAATTGGACATTGGCA
Organism: uncultured Bacteroidales bacterium; assembly: GCA_964406315.1. Classification (GTDB taxonomy): domain Bacteria; phylum Bacteroidota; class Bacteroidia; order Bacteroidales; family UBA10428; genus UBA10428. The sequence continues at coordinate 54,541 of CAYORG010000012.1, forward strand.
ATTGATTTTGGTACCATGATCCTTTATGTTCGATTAAACAATTAAACAGTAATAATACAAATGGAACATAATTAATAGAATAACACAAAATATATTTCAGATAGATAAATGGGTGGTAAAATAATACAAATCGGACATGGCAGCGGAGGCCGCTTAAGCAATGCACTTATCAGAGAGGTTTTCCTCAAACACTTTCACAATTCATTTCTTGAAGAACTCAGTGACTCTGCTCGTATTCAATTGAACGGAGAAGAAATTGCCTATACTACAGACTCTTATGTTATAGATCCCATTTTTTTCCCCGGAGGAGACATAGGACAATTGGCAGTAAGCGGGACAGTGAATGATTTGTGTGTGTCAGGCGCCATTCCGAAATATTTAAGTGCTGGTATGATCATTGAAGAAGGATTCCCAATAGATGATCTGGATAAAATTGCTGCCTCTATGGCAAAAGAGGCACAGAATGCAGGTATCCTGATTGTTACTGGCGATACGAAAGTCGTGAAAAGAGGACAGTGCGATAAACTCTTTATAAACACAAGTGGTGTTGGAATAGTGCCAAAAGGCAGACATCATTTAAAAAACCGGGAAAGTATAAAGGCAGGTGATAAAATAATTGTTACAGGAACTCTTGGCGATCATGCCATCGCAATATTAGCAGCCCGTGAGAATCTCTCTCTGGATGAAAACATACTTTCTGATGCTGCACCCTTAACCTCAATGATTGAAGGAATTTTGGAACATCCTGAGAATGTTTGTTATATGCGTGATATTACACGTGGCGGATTGGCAACCATACTGGTTGAAACCTGCAAAAAAAGAGCATATGGGATGTTAATCCGGGAGAAGGATCTACCTGTGAAACAAAGTGTTCGTGCAGTCTGTGAACTTTATGGTTTTGATCCCATTTACCTGGCCAACGAAGGAAAAATTATGATGGTGGTTAAACCTGATAAAGCCGAATGCATCATACAGATTCTCCGAAAACATAAGCTTGGCAAAAATGCCATTATCGCCGGGGAAGTTACAGATAAACATCCGGGCAGGGTAATCATGCAATCTGTTATAGGAGGGAAACGAATAGTCGATATGCTTAGTGGAGAAATGTTGCCAAGAATCTGTTAATGTTTCATATTATGCATGAATTTTCATTGGCACAAAATATTCTGGAGATAGTAGAAGAAACTTTAGAAAAAAATAAAGTCAGCAGGGCTATTGAAATTCAACTGGAAGTCGGAACTCTGTCCGGCGTTGAAATACCTGCTCTTAAAATGGCTCTTGAAAGCTTAAAACCTCAGTCTGTTTTAGAAAATACAAAAATTAAGCTCATCATTGTTAAAGCAAAAGCCGTGTGCAGAATTTGTAAAAAAACATATCACCCGGAAGATCTTTTTTCTCCCTGCCCAAATTGTTCCTCCTATGGCCCGGAAATTGTTGCAGGAAAAGAACTACTGGTAAAATCAATCATTGCTGAATAATGACTTCAGAATTTTCTATTTTTGTAATCTAAAATATAATATAACTTATGTGTGATATTTGCGGATGTGGATCAGAACATGATAGTTTTACGATTTACAAAGTAAACGGGGATTCGGACCAGGAAAGTGTTATGGATCATACTCACCATAAACATGATCACTCTCATCAACATGATCATGAACATACAGGTCATCATCACTCTCATGAAGATACAAGCAGAAAAGTTTTGCAGGTTGAAACAGATATATTATCGAAAAACAATCTTCTTGCTGAACGAAACAGAGGCTTCTTTGAAGCAAAAAACATCATGGTCTTTAACCTGGTTAGTTCTCCCGGCTCCGGCAAAACCAGCTTGCTGGAAAGATTAATAAATCAAATGAGTTCCTCAAAAAAAATATATGTCATTGAAGGCGATCAGCAGACTTCTTACGATGCAAAACGAATTGAAGCTGCCGGTGCAGAAGCTATCCAGATCAATACGGGAAACGGTTGCCACCTCGATGCGCACATGATCAATCATGCGGTAAAATCCCTCAACCCTCAGGAAAACAGTTTGCTGTTTATCGAAAATGTTGGCAACCTTGTTTGTCCGGCCCTTTTTGACCTTGGTGAGAACTCCAGGATTGTAATTGCCAGCACTACTGAAGGAGAAGATAAACCTCTGAAATATCCCACTATGTTTCAGAGTTCCCAGATTTGTGTCCTCAACAAGACAGATCTTTTGCCACATTTGGATTTCAATGTTAAAGAATTCCGTGCTAATTTGAATAAAGTTGTACCAGGATTGCCGCTCTTGCAATTGTCTGCAAAAACAGGAGATGGTTTTGATAAATTCATTGATGAATTGTTAAAATAACGTTAGTTCGAAATCTATCATACAATAGATCAATTATTGAAAGTGAGCATTTTGGTGTATCCCTGCCTGCCGGTTTACCCGCCTATGGAGGGTTTGCCAGCCCGTGGCTGGCAGGCAAGTTTGAGTTTTTGTGTTTCAACCCGAACAAAATCTGTCGGGCAGATTAATGGCAAAAATGAACACTATGCTAAGATTCAGCCGGTGAATACTATATGCAAGATATGTTCCGGCCAAAATTCCAAGGGCTGAAAAAACAGTACTTGTTCAAACAGCTCCTGCAGTGCGTGCTGCTCTGGGAGAAGAATTTGGCATGGCACCCGGAACTTCGGTAACCGGTAAAATGGTTACTGCCCTGCGCCGTCTTGGCTTTAAATATGTATTCGACACCGATTTTGCTGCCGACCTTACCATCATGGAAGAAGGTTCGGAGCTTCTTGACAGACTTACCAGGCATCTGAACGGAAATAAGAATGTGAAATTGCCGATTCTTACATCTTGTTGTCCGGGCTGGGTTAATTTCTTCGAACAACAATTTACTGATCTTCTTGATGTACCTTCTACAGCCAGGTCGCCTCAACAAATGTTCGGAGCAATCGCAAAAACATATTTTGCCGAAAAGATCAGTGTAAATCGTAAGGATATGGTTGTTGTGTCGATCATGCCCTGCCTGGCAAAAAAATACGAATGCCAGCGAGACGAGTTTAAGGTGGATGACAATCCTGACGTCGACTACTCCATCTCTACAAGAGAATTGGCCCAACTTATTAAGAGAGCCAATATGGATCTGATCAATATGCCTGATGAGGATTTTGATCAGCCTTTGGGTGAATCAAGCGGCGCAGCAGTGATCTTTGGTGCAACAGGCGGAGTAATTGAAGCAGCAGTTCGAACTGCCTATGAGCTTTATACAAAGAAAAAACTTGAGAAAGTAGACTTCAAACAATTGCGCGGTATGGATGGTATTCGTCATGCTGAATTGGATTTTGACGGTTTTCCTTTACAGATTGGTATCGCACATGGATTAGGAAATGGAAGAAAACTTCTCGAAGATGTAAGAGCGGGGAAAAGCCAGTTTCATGCCATTGAGATAATGGCATGTCCGGGAGGTTGTATCGGAGGTGGTGGTCAGCCTTTGCATCATGGAAATCTTAGCATATTGCAAAAGAGAATGGAAGCCATTTACAATGAAGATAAAAACAAACCCATAAGAAAATCGCATGAGAACCCATACATTCAGAAATTCAGGAAATTATTGCCAGAGAACTGAATATACCGGTTGCCAGGGTATATGGAGTAGTCACGTTTTACAGCTTCTTTACCATGCTGCCCAAAGGAAAACATCCTATATCAATTTGCACTGGCACAGCATGTTATGTTCGGGGTGCGGAGAAGGTACTGGAGGAATTCAAGAAAGAGCTTAAGGTAGAAGTAGGTGAAACCACAACCGATGGTAAATTTTCCATCAGTTGTCTTCGATGCGTAGGTGCCTGCGGTCTGGCACCTGTTGTGCTTGTCGGTGACAAAACTTATGGCCGTGTAGCCCCTGAAATGGCAAAAGACATTCTTGCAGAATACGATGAATCATTGTAACAATTACAAACCAGCTTATTTCTTCATATAACCAATAATTGACGGATTGTGAAAAAAAATGTGCAGTTTGTCAAAATTGAAACATTCCGACCATTATAATTTATATTTTTGAATTGGTTTTACTGAAAAATGAATTGGCACAATGCGGGAACTATTACAAAAAACAATTGATGAACTGAAATTCAGAGTGAAGAAGAATCTCAAAGTTATCAATGAAAATCAATTGCAGATCAAACAATTGCTCGCTTCTAATACCACAGGCGAACGTGCCAATGAATACGAGAAATGCTATTCGGTAAACAAAAGGCTGTTGCAGGAAAACAATGATTACATCAATATTCAACTTACACTGATCAATTTCCTTGAAAAATATAAAGGCACAGCCGTTCTGGATGATACCATGCCTGTTGTTGATATTTATTCCATTTCAGATGAAGTCGAGGTGCTTGACCTTACCCTGAAAGGGATCGTGAAATTCGATGAGAAACATCCCAAATTCAAAAACAAAAAGTTTATTGACAAGATGATATCTCACTTTGAAACAATGGAAGAATACGAGAAATGTCAAAAATTGATTGAGTTGAAGAAAAAACTCTCACAATAAAATATTTTATTAGCAGAGCCCGGTATATTGCCGGGTTTTTTTATTCCCGGAAATCGGAAATTCCCTATTTTAGCCTGTTAATAAATAATTACTCTTGACAGCAAAAAAGCATATAACATTTCGTATTTCCATTATGGGCTCGGGCAATGTTGCCTGGCACCTGTCGCGTGCTTTTGTCTCCGGAAGACACATTATTCATACTGTTTACAGCAGAAATGAATTTCAGGGCAAAGAGTTGGCCAATATGTTGAATGCCAGCTACACAAGCAATTTCTCTTTTTGTGATAATGCAACGGATTTTCTCATCCTTGCAATTGATGATTCAGCCCTGCCCGAAATAATAAATAAAATACAGGCTGACAATACAATTGTATTGCATACCTCCGGCAGCATTGGATTGGATGTTTTTCAAAACAAAATCAAGTACTATGGGGTTTTATATCCTTTCCAAACCCTCACAAGAGGTTTTGAAACAGATATTGCAAATGTGCCTTTATGCATTGAAGCATCTGACAAACAAGTTTTGACACAAATATATGATCTGGCATATTCCATAAGTCAGAAAGTCTTTTCAATTGATTCTGAAAAAAGAAAAATTTTGCACCTGGCGGGTATACTATCAAATAACTTTATTAATCACCTGGTTGCCAGAACATACGATTACCTGGAAAAGAATGAGATTGATAAAGAACTGCTATTCCCCCTGTTAAACGAAACACTGAATAAACTCAGGAAGATATCTCCACGCGACGCACAAACAGGGCCGGCAAGAAGAAAAAACCTGGACATTCTGGTAAAACATAAAGCATTGCTTGAAGAGGAACCTGAATTGAAAAAGTTGTATAGCTTAATTTCTGATAGTATTATTGCATATTATTCATGATTGTCATATTATGTCAAATTTTAAATCCTTACTGAACCAGGTAAAAGCCTTTGTTTTTGATGTTGACGGTGTTTTCACGGATGGACAGGTTTATTTATTCCCCGGTCAGGAATTCATCAGAGCCGTAAATATTAAAGACGGATATGCCATACAACATTGCATCAAAATGGGTTATCATGTTGCAATTATTTCAGGTGGCAAATCAGATGAAGTAGCCAAAAGATTTCAAAAACTGGGAGTTGCGGATATTTATTTGGGAGCTTCCAATAAGTTCGAATTGTATGAGGATTTCAGAACAAAATACCAGCTGGATCATTGCAATATCCTCTATATGGGTGATGATATACCTGATTTTGAGATTATGCAGAAAGCCGGCGTCCCAACATGTCCTTCCGATGCAGCACATGAAATCAAGGAACTTTCCGTTTATATATCGAATAAAGGTGGCGGGCAGGGATGTGTCCGGGATGTTGTAGAACAGGTTTTGCGTTTACAGGATAAGTGGATGGTGAAAAATTCTTTTGAATGGTAAAACAACTTAAAATATTTTTAGCCTTCCTCAGACTAATCAGGCTTCCTAACCTTGTAATCATCGCTATTACACAATATTTTATGCGCTGGTTCATACTGAAACCTTTGTTATCTGTATCGGATTTCAAAGTGCAATTGAATACCTTACAATTCTCCCTGCTTGTGTTATCGACTGTTATGATCGCAGCTGCAGGCTATATTATCAACGATTATTTTGATCGGAAAACTGACTTGATCAACCGACCCGGTCGTGTTATAGTTGGCCGTTTAATAAAACGCAGATATGCCATGGCCTTTCATATTGTTTTTTCAGCCCTTGGAATTTTGGCCGGAACATATCTTGCATATAGTATTCACCGGCTGAATCTTAGCATAGTGTTCATTTTTGCCACTGTTGTATTGTGGTTTTATTCCACTACCTACAAACGGCAGGTAGTCATCGGAAATCTTATCATTTCCATGCTTGTTGGACTGGTGCCCTTGATGGTTTTATTGTTTGAATTTCCTTTGTTGGTAAAACGTTATGAGCTCTATATTCTGGCCAGTGGAGTCAAATTCAGCTATCTTGTTTTCTGGGTGGTAAGTTATTCTATATTTGCCTTTATAGTAAACCTGATAAGAGAGATAATCAAAGACATTGAAGATTTTGAAGGAGATTACGTTTTTGGCCGGCAGACCATTCCGATTGCATGGGGTTTGCAAACTGCAAAATGGATTGTTATTGGATTGATCGTAACCATGATTGTGCCTATTGTCTATCTGCTGATCAAATATTTATCCGATAAGATCAGCTTTGTATACATCGTGCTTTTCATTATTGTTCCGCTTATTATGCTTGCGTTTGGTGTTAGCTGGGCATCAACAAAAAAACAGTATCATATACTCAGCCAGGCATCCAAATTCATCATGCTATCCGGATTAATTTATTGTCCTCTTGTGAATTACATTATTTCAGCATACAAATAATCAGCCATGATTCTAAATAAAAATATCAAATCATACAGGATTATCCTTGCATCGCAATCGCCCCGCAGGAAAATGCTGCTTGAAGGTCTCGATCTTAAATTTGATGTTATCGTCCGGGATAGTATAGATGAATCTTATCCCTCTGATCTTGGTATGGCAGAAATCCCTGAATTTCTGGCAAAGAGTAAATCCGATCACTATCTTGATCTGATCGATAAGAATACTATCCTTATCACTGCTGACACAATTGTCTGGCACAATCATGAGATCCTTGGCAAACCTCTTAATGTTCAGGAAGCCTATGAACTGATTTCACGGCTTTCCGGAAATAAACACACTGTTGTTACAGGAGTTTGTTTGCGATCATTGGATAAAATGAGAATCTTTCACAGCATTTCAAATGTAACTTTCCGAAAACTCAGGCACGAAGAAATCTATTACTATGTAACCCATTATAAACCTCTTGATAAAGCAGGAGCATACGGAATACAGGAGTGGATAGGTTATGTCGGCATAGAAAAGATTGAAGGATCGTTTTACAATGTCATGGGATTGCCTGTTCAGATGCTTTACAATGAGCTGATTGATTTTATTGAGAATCAATAGGATAATCGGCCATCGATTCATTGTTGTATTAAGTAATCTCTATTTTGCGTGATTTTTTATTAAGGATTTGTATCCGCCTGCAAAGGCAATTTATTGCACCTGTTGTTCGCTGCCGAATGGAGTATTCTTCATCGGAAACCTTCCGCAATTGCATAATTGCATGATCACTCATTCGCTGATAAAAAGGCTCTTACTTGAATATTCGGGATCGCATGTCAGGTTTACCTGTAATTTCCGCAATCCTGCTTCATCACCCGGTGGTGGAATATGGGTAAGATGTACTTCGCAATCACGCAACCATTTCAGGTTCTCCAATGCCATTTGCGCTGCCGGATTGGATAAAGCGCTTATACCAAGCATAATCAATGTTTCTTCCACATCGAGACTAACCATTTTGCCATTCAATATATCTTTCTTCAAATAGGCCACCGAATCAATTATGTTTTCAGGCAAAATGTGCATATTATCGGGGATTCCGGCCAGGTGCTTGGTAGCATTCAAAATCAGACTTGAAGAGGCATGCATGAGGGGTGAATTTTTGCCTGTAATAATTGTCCCGTCATGCAATTCAATAGAGGCTCCGCAAAAGATTCCTGCATTGCCTTTTCCGCTTTTTTCAGCGTTTTTTGCAGCTTCTCTTGCCGGCAATACCACTTTTCGATCTTCAACTTTTGCACCAACCTTGTTCATGATTTTAACAGCCCGGTTAAGTGTGTCTTTGTCTACCAGACCCATCACATATTCCACGGCACACCTGAAGTATCTCCGGATTATCTCCTGATGAGATGCTTCCGTGATAATACTTTCATTCACAAAGCCCGCACTTGCACGGTTTACTCCCATATCCGTAGGAGATTGATACATAGACTCCCCACCTGTTATTTTTTCAATGATCCCTTTCAGTAAATGAAATGCTTCTATATCACGGTTATAATTCACTGTCTTTATATTGTAGGCTTTCAAATGATGTTCATCAATCAGCACTTCATCTTTCAGGTCAACAGTAGCAGCTTCATAAGCAATATTTACTTTGTGATCGATAGGTATGTCCCAGATCGGAAATGTTTCAAATTTTGCATATCCTGCCTTGACTCCGTTTTTATATTCATGGTAAAGATTGCACAGGCAGGTGGCAAGCTTCCCGCTGCCCGGTCCGGGACCTGTAACTATCACAATGGGATTTGTGGTCCTGATGTATTCGTTTGCTCCATACCCCTGATCGCTTACAATAAGGTCCACATCTGTAGGATATCCTTTTGTGGGATAATGCAAATATACTTTTACTCCCCGTAATTCAAGTTTGTTCTTGAAGGCTTTTGCAGGCGATTGATCCTGGTAACGGGTAATGACCACTGCTGTGACATCTATGCCCCATTCCCTGAAATCATCAATGGTTTTTAATGTATCCACATCGTAAGTAATCCCAAAATCTGCCCTGACTTTTTTTCTTTCAATAGCACCTGCATGAATACATAAAATGACATCAATTTTGTCTTTTAGCTTTTGCAAAAGCCGCATCTTCACATTCGGATCAAATCCCGGCAATACTCTGGCTGCATGATAGTCGTATAAAATCTTACCTCCGAATTCCAGGTACAGTTTATGGTTGAATCGGTTTACTCTTTCAAGAATGGCAGATGTTTGCTCCCGGAGATATTTCTCATTATCAAATCCAATGTGATTTGTATCTTCCATTTTACTCCCTTGGTATTTTATTATCGGAATTCATATCAGGACTCCAATATTACTAAAAATTTGAGTTTAAGAAATTTCCGGTAGTAAAATAAAAAAATAAATATGGATTCAGTAACAAGAACATTTGTTCACCTCGCAGCATAACTGGTTTTGTTCCCGGGCTATCATTGCATCGGGTATCTTTACAATGCAACCAGAATGTCAGTTCGATTTGTCAGGAAGAATGGGGTATCAATTTTCCGGCTTTTATGGGACTTTTTTTCATGCAATGCTAGCAAAGTTTTTGTTGTATGATGTTGTAGGCGCTGCATCGTACTTTTTTTGATGAGCAAGATACAAAAAAAGAAGTTTGCCCTGCTATAGATAGTCATAGATTACCTTTTACCAATGACGTAGTCTGGAGACTACGCCAAGCAGGCGTATTTTTCGGCCACCAAGGTAATAGTCCTCCTTGTTCTTCTGTCTCCTTCCAACAAAGATGCTTAGCAGGATCATTCCTGTCAGATACAGGAAAATAATGATATAATCAGTTGTAAGCATCCAAGTGTTTTGATCAGATTTATTTAGGGCTTATTCGTGTTCAACGTTCATATGTACCGGATTTAATAAGCGGGTTTGTAGGTTATTTTCTGCACAGATGACTTTCTTCTTCTTTTTCCATCCTGTCTGGAGGACGGATTTCTTTTTTCAATTTTCTTTTCGGTGTGTTTTGCAGAAATACTCTTTTTCTTCTTTTTCAATACACTGGTCAGATAGCTATAGAAGCGTTTTGCAGCCATTTGCTTGTTTCGTGTCTGCTCCCTGTACTCATCAGCAAAAACCTGTAAATAACCTTCATCATTGATCCTTCTCTTTAATTGAATTAGTATGGTTTCCTTTTCTTCATCGGATAACAGACATGAATCTTTGACATGAAAAACAAGTTTCACCCTGGTTGCTGTTTTATTAAAAGATTGATCTTCCGACAGGGCATTGTCTATTGTAACAAATCTATATTCATTCTCAAATTGTCTGTTGGCTATAGGCTTATTTAAATTAGGATTTCTCACTGCGCTTTTTACCCCATTTATAAATAGATAAACATAGTCTGTTCTTTATTTAATTAAACCACGCTATTTCATCTCCCCCGGTAAACCAGGGTAAGGTTATACTTATCTTCAAAGAACCTGAAGAAATGGTATAAACTGTATTCCAGTTCAATACCGTAATTTGTAAAGGGATTATAAAATATCTCGTTCTCAAAGAGATCTCTGCGGGGTCCCAAATGAAAGCGGATGTTCCATTCTACCACATACCGCTGGTTCCATAACTTATAATAGTTCTCTGAATAGTACTCCATTGGGAGTTGGGTAGCCATGTAAGTTTCATAGCCAAGTAACATTACGATCAGCTCATACTCAGGTTTGTCTCCCTGTGTGGTGTCTCCTTCGGAAACCAGCCATTCCGTATTCGTTTGTCCGGCAACCGTAAGATAAAGGAAAACACAGAAAGAAAATACGAATAAACGGATTAATGTTTTCATAGTATTTACCTCCATTAGTTTCAAATTAGTCAGACACATCAATGAAAAGAACCGAAACGTAAAGTTCGTGAATTCTGCGGTCAAATTCCAGCTCGAGCGGATTTAAAAGCCACACAACGGAAAATTGTTTGAGTAGTGTCAGATTGCGTGGCACTTCCCTGTCAAACTGTAATGAAGTTTGAGCGGACTACAAACCTTGATACTTAAAACTTTCTCTGGGTTTTGTGGGACTTTCATCATTAAAATCTATTCCTTTTTGCTGCGCACAATATTGTTGTTTTTTTTAGAGAAATATTCTTGATCTAACCAGGAGAATGAAGGCTTAGATTGGACAGAAATCATCAATTTTTTTTTTATTTTATTGATGACCCTGCTGAATTCTGAAATAGAGATGGGTTTGTTTCCCTTATCAGATTTAGCAAATCCAACGGAGATACCATTATATAAATTCACAATTGAATCACGTTTACTAAAAATTACACTATCAACACTATAGATATAATAATTGTCAATTCCTTTCGCAATATATATCGGGTAATCAAAATATATTAAATCTTTCGTATCTGAGATTGAGTCGCTGAATATGATGACATCTTTAATCTCTCTATAATCACTTCTGTTTATTTTATGCTCTTTTATTATCTCGCTCCACCAATTATTATCTGTAGTTTGACTATTACAGTAATTAGATAAGAACAGAAACAATATCATTACTGATAAATAAATTGATCGATTTTTAAAAAGTTTTGTTTTCATATTTAGAATTTTAGTAGGGTGGGTTTTGTGGGACTTTTTTCTGCTTAAAGTTTTTGTGGAAATAATTTCAACCATCCTGCAGTAGCTTATTATCCAATCGAAATATTTAATTGCTTACCTAAACCTATTTCAATCAATTTATAATATGTTGAAATCTGGATATCACTTTGCCCTTTCTCTATACGAGAAATATAACTTTTCTTAGTTCCAGTCCTCTCGGCAAGTTGTTCTTGTGTAATATGTGCTTCTTTGCGTGCCTCTTTTAACATAACACCTAATCTAAAAGCTAGTGAATCAGCGTCATATTTATCCCTGGTAGAAGTACCTTTTTCACCATACTTATCTTTCAGCAAGTCTTCAAAATTAGTTACGTTTTTCATTTTTTTATCCTCCATATTTTTCCATCAAATATTCTTTCTTCAATCTCTCCGCAATTTTTATCTCTTTTCTTGGGGTCTTTTGTGTTTTCTTTAGAAAACAATTTGTTAGCACAATCAATTCTCCTTTGTCCATAAAACATAAAATCCTAATGCTCTTAAAAGTTGTTATCACACGTATTTCATAAATTCCATCCGTATCATCAAGGTACTTAAAGAATTTTTTAGGTACTTGTCTCTCAAAGCGCACTAAGTCTAAAACATATTCTATTTTCTCTTGAGTTTTGTTATCCTGTGATTTATAAAATTTTACAAAGTACTCTTTGTATGCAATAATCTTTCTAAACATTACGCAAAGTTAACTAATTAGTTTACTAAAGTGGAGTTTTTTTGATAAAATATTTCTCTATAACTAATAGGCGCTTAGGCACACAACAATATGTAATAAATTTTCATATCCTAGAGTATAGGTTTTTGCCAGATGCCACAATACTTACGCATAACATCCTAATATAGCAAAAGCTAACTATATTTTTCTTATGTCATCGTTCACGAATTGTGGGTTTGGTGAGACTTTTCAAAATGTTCATTTCTCAACTAATCAATATTTTAATCTAACAGGATTATCTCCAAATTCCATTTCTGTATATTGGAAATTTTTATTCAATTCAGAAGTTAATCTCAGAATTATCATTTTTGTTTCTGGGCTACAGTTAACACCAAAATAAATCTCTTTAATATCTTCTACTTTATAATGATAATAACAAGGTTCTTTTCTCCATATTCTCCATTCCTTTTCATCAATCCAGCTTTTTGATTTAATTGATATATCAGATAATAAATAAGATAAATGTTTATAATTTCCTTTTAAAAATTCTGCCAATTTAACAACATCAATATCCGGTAAATTATCTAAATATCTAACCTTTTGAAAATGATGATCTTTGTTTACATTTTTAAAATCAATACCTAATACAAATCCTGTATGATTAGAAGCATAATGAGACCACATAAGTATATCATTAAATGTTTCACTTAATGAACAGAAGGCAAACTTTTTAATTAACTCACCTCTATATTTATTAATATATTCTTTTATTTTTTTATCTGAGAGCTTTATTAAAGCCTGTAATTTTTCATTTTTTGATTCTGACAATATATTTCTAAAGCTTTCAATGTGTGTTTTATTAAGTTTTCTGTTACTGTATCCTAAACATTCAAAAGGATCATTCATATTACCAGGATAATGACACCATAATCCTTTAAAAGATAGAGATTTAAAAGAATAAATATTATCCGGAAAATATTTGTATAAAACCATTATTGACACTTTTAACTCTTTTTGAGAAATATTCGAGTTACCCTTTATTTTTATCAACAAATTTTATAATACTAATTGCGCTTATTGTTCCAATTACACAAACTTCTGCAATAATTTTAACTGGTTCTGATTTATGTGTTAATGTGTTTGCTAAGTCAATCGCCTTTTCAACGATATTGATAGCAGCTTCAGCAAATTGTCTTAGTTCTTTATTTTTATTACCTGCTAATTCTGTTTTGATATATGAATGGAGTTGATTTTTAAATTTTTCTGGATTTACATCAAAATGTTTTTCATTGGGTGTATGCTTTTCAGGCATGAAAACAATATTTGCAATCTTTTTTAAAATTCTTCGTGAAGTATTACCAATATTTTGAAGATCTATTGAATCACTGCTTGTCTTAAGTAAAGAAATCAATTTTGATTGTTCTGTATTTATTTCATCCCACGGCGTGAAAACTGGTCTAATTTCTGAATTAATAATTTCAATTTTATTATAATCGGGTAGAATAATAATCTTATCAATTTTTAGTTCAGATATTTTTTCTATGTTTGATTTAATGCTTTTAGCGATAGCATCTATTGTTTCATAATATTTCAAATAGACTTCAGGAACTGTAGAAATTCGAACATTAAATACTTTCTTTGTTTGTTTACTATTCTCCTCAAATCTAATATCAGAAAAAGTTAATAAATCTACGAATAGTTGGTAATCTGATTTTTTATATAACTCTTTTAGTAAATAAATAATTTTATCAAAATCATTACTATTTGTTAAAGATACGATAAAGTATACCACCTTCGATATTCAAAAGTGTACCACTCCGGGAAATAAATTTTTATTAACTAGTTCCGGTAAATTAAAACCGGAACACAATGTATGGAGTGGAAATGCATTACACAGTAAAGACCCTTTTAGAAAAAGGCAAAAGCCAGCGTTATATTGCTAAGACAATAGGTATTCATCGAAAGACAATAAGAAGAATAAAAGATTGTATTGAAAAAGGCAAACCAGGCCCTGAACCGATACAAAAGGAAAGGCTATTGGATACCTATAAGGATCAGATTAATGATTTGATTGAATCAGGCAAAACATCTGTATTAATACACGAGTATCTTACTAAAAACAGAGATGTACAGGTTGCATATCCTACAGTAGTAAAATATGTGCGAAGCTTAAAGCATAAGGAAGTTTATATACCACTGATATGTGAACCCGGGGAAGAAGCCCAGGTAGACTTTGGATATCTCGGAAGATTTGATAAAGACGGAAGAATGGTAAAAGTATGGGTATTTTCGATGGTATTAAGCCATAGCAGGTATTCATACAATGAAATTGTCTTAAACCAGTCAG
>CAYORG010000013.1:0-68861 GCA_964406315.1 uncultured Bacteroidales bacterium
AATTAAAGGTACCATTACAGAAGTGAATCCAGGTTCGAACCTGAAAATTGAAACCGCAAACGGGAGTTTGTTTGTGTTCGAAATGGATGAAATCGAAAGAACAACTAAAGAGACTGTTACTTCCTCTGCTAATGAAGTAACTCGTTCTACTTCTGAAAAGGAAGTCATAGAATCGCAGGAATCCAGTACAAGCAAACCAACTTATGATTCCGATAAAACCACATTAGGCAAATTGAGTGTAGGATTTCAGCCTGCCGGCTTTCTGCAATACGGGCCTGTAATAGATCTTGGATTCAGAGTAGGAAAAAAATCTGTGATCGGACCTCATTTCAGGTATGCTTCACTGGGTCTTGCATATAATGCCATCAATGAATTCGGGAATACCTTCCTTTGTTTTGGCGGCGGTGTTAGTTTCAAACATTTTCCGGCAGAACATCAAAAGAACAAATTTTATTATGGTATTTCTGTTGATCTCCTTTTTGAAGAATTTTCCCCTGATGAGGATTATGACTACTATACAAACACATTAAGCCTTATCGCTATGCCTAATGCAGGATACAGGTTCAGGTTCGGTTCGGGATTTTACATCAATCTTGGTTTATTTGCTGGACTATATTTCGATATGTATGATCAGATCCCCGGATTTTGGGGTTGTGCAGAATTTGCTTTGGGAGTCGAATTTTAAATAAAGCAATCTGATTTCCGAATAATGTAAAATTGTACGGAGATATTTGAATAAAGTATATCTCAAATGTAATACTTATACATGTTTAGTAATTTCAAATAATTAAGAAATCCATACGCTTATAAAACAAATTCCAACAGATATCAATGTTCTCTTTCAATCAAAAAATAATCTTTGTAATATTATGGGCATAAAGCTTAGAAGTGAATACAACGAAACGAA
Organism: uncultured Bacteroidales bacterium; assembly: GCA_964406315.1. Classification (GTDB taxonomy): domain Bacteria; phylum Bacteroidota; class Bacteroidia; order Bacteroidales; family UBA10428; genus UBA10428. Next base: position 908 of record CAYORG010000013.1, read on the forward strand.
ACAAAACAGTTCAATTATTAACCTATAAATCCAGTAGCTATGAAGAATCTAATTACGCTCGTAATTTTGCTGCTTTGTGCTACCATAGCAAATGCTCAGCAGCAAAAAGATGTAGTTTACCTTAAAAACGGAAGCATCATCAAGGGAAACATCACGGAAATGAATCCCGGATCGAACCTGAAGATTGAAACAACAGATGGAAGTTTGTTTATATTCGAAATGAATGAAATAGAAAAAGTGACCAAAGAGACGGTTACTGCCCCCGGGGAAGAAAAAACTCCAGCTCCTCCTGAACCTACCGAAAAAGATGTCGAGAAAACTCCTGCATCCAAAACAACGAAAACATCATCCTCCCAGCGTTATACTGAACTGGGCAAAGTTCACCTGGGATTTCAACCTGCCGGATTTCTTCAGTTCGGACCTGTAATTGAGCTGGGATTCAGAATTGGTGATAATTTTGTTTTGAGTCCCCAGTTCAGGTACACTTCTTTGGGACTGGCTTATAATGTAATAAACGATTTTGAAAATACTCTGCTCTGTTTCGGATTAGGTGCCACATTTAAACATTTTCCTGCAAAAAATCAAAAGAATAAATTCTATTACGGTGTTGGATTTGAATATGAGTATTCAGATTTTGATGATTACGACGACTGGTATGGTAGCAGTGCAGGTATGGTTATCATAACAAATGTTGGCTACAGATGGAGATTTGGGTCAGGATTTTATATCAACCTTGGTGCATTTGCTGGAGCTTATGTCAATATCTATGATCAATGGTATGATTATGACGATGATGAACTGCATGATATAAGCGGGTGGACTCAATTCTATGGCTATATAGAATTTGGAATAGGTGTTGAATTTTAAGTAAAAAGATCTGATTCCGGGAATGATCCTATATTCATCTTCTGTTACAAAACAGGATCAGATCGTTGACAAATCGGTGCAGGATGAAATCCCTGCACCGTGTTATTTCACCTTCTACTCTTCAATGTTGTAGATAATTCCCTCTAGCTTATTGCTAAGATTAATATTATCAATAATGATCTTTTCCGGTACCTTTAATATTACAGGAGCAAAATTCAGTATACCCTTTATTCCTGAAGCAATAAGAAGGTTGCACACTTCCTGTGCAACCTGAAAAGGTACGGCGATTATGGCCGTGGTAACATTGTCCTTTTTGATGATCTCTGTGACTTTCTCGGGAGGAAAAATAGGTATGCAATAACTTTTATTTTGTTTTGAAGGATCGATGTCGAAACCAGCCACAATGTGAAGGTTTTTTTTGATGAACCGTTCGTTGTATTGCGACAGGGCCCTGCCAATATTTCCCATGCCAAATATGATAATGTTCTTCCGTGATTCTCCAAAAATGTGGTTCAATGATATCAGGAGATTTTCAATGTTGTACCCTCCCCTTTTTTTCCCTTTTATACCATAGGCAGAAAAATCTTTTCGCACCTGCACTGCAGTTACCCCTGCCACTTCACCCAGATTATGAGAATAGATGGTACTCACACCCAGTTCTTTAAACCGTAAAAGACACAGTTTATATTGCAATAACCGTTTGATATCACTTCTGACTAAGGCCATTTATTGTTCATTTATAGTACATAATTAATATCCAAATAGAAAGAACCAAATATCATATATTATTCAATAGTAGGCAATTTAAACTAAATTCTTGATTCAATCTTACAAATTTATTGTACTTTTTTTCACAAAAAATTGATTTACTACGTGAAAAAACGTATTTTTATTTGTTGTTGTGATATTTGGTACATTATAACTTAATGTCAAACTTATCAAGACATGAGAAAAACACTTGCTACCGGTGTCTGCTTTTCTCACTCAGACAGTAATCATTCTCACTCATTCGATTATCAGGAACTCTATGATTCTGTTGAAATTGTACCTGAAGTAACAAAAATCTGGAATTTCTCAGAAAATCCGGTCCCGAATCTGGAGTTTTTTATTGAAGAAATTAAAAAGTTCAATATTGACCGTATCATCATCGCAGGGTTCCGGCCAGGATATTTCAAACCATTTTTTGCCAAAGCACTTCAAAAAGCAGGGAAAGCTCCGGAAAATATTCTTTTAATGAATATTTTTCATGGAATCCCGGAAGGAGTACCTTATAATAAATGGGTGAAAGCAAAACTTCTATGTACCCTGTATGAGGTTCCCTTCGAGGCATCATTACTCGGCGAGCCCAATCCTGTGAATCCGGAAACCTTGATCATAGGTGGCGGAATTGCCGGAATTCAGGCCTCACTCGAGATTGCCAACAGTCATAACAAAGTGTATCTTGTCGAGAAAACAGGAACCATAGGGGGACATATGGCCATGTTTGACAAGACTTTTCCTACCCTCGATTGCGCGGCCTGTATCCTGACCCCTAAAATGGTTGAAGTAAATCAGCATCCGTTTATTGAACTCATTACTTATTCGGAAATACGATCTGTTTCAGGGGTGGCAGGCAACTACACGGTTGAAATTCTGAAAAAAGCCCGGAGAGTAAATGTTAAAACCTGTATAGGTTGCGGAACCTGTGCTGAAAAATGTCCCTCATCAGTCAAAAGTGAATTTGACCAGGGAACAAGTCTGCGTAAAGCTATTTACATGCCCTTTCCCCAGGCTGTTCCAAACAAATACCTCATCGATGCCGACTCCTGCCGATATGTAAAAGACGGTAAATGCGGAACATGTGTAAAATTTTGTCCAGTAGAGAACTGTATCAATCTCGATGAGAAGGATGAAGTAGTTGAGGTGACTGTCGGAAACATCATTGTTGCCACAGGCTTTAAACCTTTCGATGCCGGGCGAATGGAACAGTATGGTTATGGGAAGTATCCTAATGTGGTAACCTCTCTCGAGTTGGAACGACTAGTAAATGCTTCCGGGCCAACAGGAGGCAACGTTGTGCTGCGTACACAAGATAAAAAAGGAAACTGGATATTCGATGCCGGCAGTCCCGAACCCAAGAGTATAGCGCTAATCCATTGTGTTGGAAGTCGCGATGAAAACTATAATAAGTATTGCTCTCGTGTATGCTGTATGTACTCGCTTAAACTCGCTCACCTTATCGGGGAAAAATTGCCCGAAGCTGAAGTATTCGAATACTATATTGATATGCGTGCCTATGGAAAGGGTTACGAGGAGTTTTACAAGCGTATCGAAGAAGAAGGTGTGCACATTATCAGGGGGAAAACAGCAAAAATTGAAGAAAAAAACAATCACCTTTTACTGCGGACTGAAGATATTGAACATGGCCGGTTATTGGAACAATCGGTCGATATGGTTGTCCTGGCTGCAGGCCTTGAACCCGGGAACGACACAAAAAAAATCGCTTCAATGTTGGGAATATCCTGTTCCGATGATGGCTGGTTTCAAGAATCGGATGCAGTATGCAATACGAATATGACTCTGACCGGTGGAGTTCTGCTTGCCGGAACATGTCAGGGACCAAAAGACATACCCGATTCAGTAGTGCAGGGTTCTGCTGCGGCATCGAGTGTGATTCAGAGTATTCATCGAAAAACTGTTCCTCAGAGTCTTAAGAGTATTCCCCCGGAAGATATCAAACGAAGAGCTGTGATACTATCACCCTTAAACGGAGATTAAAACATGAACCGTATCGACCCTGATTTCAAAGAAAAGCTTAAACCCTTTGGTATAGGCAACTGGAACGAATGTTACCATTGCGGAAATTGCACAGCAACATGTCCTCATACTGAAGAAGGATTTCTTTTTCCCCGTAAAGGAATAAGAAGTATTCAACTGGGACTTGCTGATAGTATACATAATAACGTTGATCCATGGCTCTGTTACTATTGTGGCGATTGCAGCGAAACATGTCCCCGAAATGCCAATCCGGGAGAATTGATGATGACATTGCGGCGATACCTGACCACAGTATACGACTGGACAGGTTTAGCACGTATCTTATATACCTCGTTTCCTGCACTTATCATAGCCTTTGTGCTGGTTGCTCTTTCAATAATCGGCGTTGGATTTCTTAAAAATTTCGATAGGATTGCCATAATGGAGTTCGGACATAAATTTGAGTTCTTTGCTATTCTTTCAGTTGCCGTTATCATATTGCTGCCTAATATTTTACGTATGCTATGGTTTACCCTGGTAAAAGAAAAAGTCAAAGCACCTTTTTTCTTTTACATAACCGGCTTTGTGGATTTGATAGTACATATGTTCACCCAGAAAAAAACGTTGAAATGTGAAGAAAACAAACTGCAATGGTTCGAGCATTTTATCCTTGTACTTGGCTACTTATTGTTACTGTTTACTACTGTCTTTCTCAACTGGTTTGGTACGGAGAACCTTTACATAGTAACCACCGGATATAGTGTCGGGGCTATTACCTTCGTTATTACCTTTCTTTTTATCATAAGGCGAATCAGAAAAAAAAGTGAGTTAAGCAAGTTTTCACATCCTTCCGACTGGCTTTTTATTATATGGTTATTCCTCATGGGATTAACAGCTTTCCTTGTTCGCGTGTTTATTGATTTGAATATAATAGGCAATCATTTATGGCTGTACCTGGTGCATCTGATAATACTTGCGCAATGGGCAGTTCTTATAGTACCTTTCGGTAAGTGGACACATTTTTTATATCGATCATTTGCTATTTACATAGCAAAAATTAAAAAAGAAAATCTGATTAAACATATTGATAAAGAGTTAGTTACTGTTACAACGTAAATAATTTTTTACTATGGAAGAAATAAGAACAGGTGTCTATATCTGTTGGTGCGGTTCGAACATTGCAAAAATGATTGATGTTCAGAGAATCGCTTCAGAAGCGCAAAAATTACCAAATGTTGTAATGGCGCGCGATTACAAATATATGTGCTCCGATCCGGGACAGGATAAACTTATCGGCGATATTAAAGAGTTTAAGCTCAACCGTATTGTTATAGCAGCCTGCTCACCTCGCATTCATGAACCTACATTCCGAAAAGCCCTTGAACAAGCCGGCTTAAATCCCTATTTATTTCAAATGGCCAACATTCGGGAACAGGATTCATGGGTTCATATCGACAGGGAATATGCCACACTAAAAGCACTTTCACTAATAAAAGCAGCTGTTAGCCGCGTAGAGCATCACAAATCTCTTGATAAAAAATTTGTAGAAGTTAATCCAGCCACTCTTGTCATTGGAGGAGGAATAACAGGCATATCAGCCGCATTGGAAATAGCCGGAGCAGGAAAAAAGGTTTATCTGGTTGAAAAAACGGATGCACTTGGAGGAATTGCAGCTAAACTTGACCTTACCTTCCCTTATCTGGAAAGTGCTCGCCAAATGCTTAAACCCAGGATTAAACAGGTTCAGTTGCACAAGTTAATTGATATCTTTCTTAACGCTTCTATCGAAGAAATAACAGGGTACGTCGGTAATTTTACATCGAAAATTCGACTGAAGGGTTTGGAAAAAGAATTACAATTTGGAAATATCATTGTGGCTACCGGACTGCAACCTTTTAATCCGGCTTCGATTCCTGAATATGGGTATGGTAAGCTGCCTGACATAGTAACTTCATTACAACTGGAAGAAATGCTGATTCAGGGAAATGTGATTACCAGTAAGGGGAAAGAACCAAAAAATATTGTCATAATTCATTGTGTTGGCAGCCGAAGCGCAAAGTATCATCCTTACTGTTCCCGGACATGCTGCTCTACAGCGCTGAAATATGCCAATCAACTTCTCTCAGTTTTACCCGACTCGAATATTTATGAATTGTATGCCGATATGCGAACGTTTGGAAAAGGATGCGAAGAGTTCTATTCCGATTCATCGCACAGGAAAATACTATTTCTGATGTTCGACCAGGAGAATAATCTTCCCAAAATCAGTAAAGCACCCGAAAAAGATACATCAGAAATGATTATATCTATGCATGAAAAACTCTCAGGCGAAGATATTGAAATACCTGCCGATTTGGTTATCCTGATGACGGGGATGAAAGCCCAGCCTGACGCCAAAGATATAGCAAGGCTCACAGGTGTAAGCTTATGTGGTAATGACTTCTATATTGAAAAACATCCAAAGCTCGACCCGGTTGCTACAACCACTGATGGAGTTTATATTGTTGGGAATTGTCAGAGCCCAAAAGATATTACTGAGAGTATTGCACAGGCAAAAGCAGCAACAGCCCGCGTGCTGGCGAGTATTGCTGTTGGCAATATGGAAGTTGAAGTCACCACCGCTCATGTAAATGAGGATGTATGCTGTGGATGCCAGACCTGTATTATGGTATGTCCCTATACGGCTATTCATTTTGATGAAGAGAAAAAAGTTTCGGTTGTAAATGAGGCTCTTTGCAAAGGTTGCGGTACATGTGGATCGACCTGTCCGACAGGTGCCATCGAAAGTCGCCATTTTACCGACATACAAATATTATCGCAAATCGAAGGTTTACTTAAAACTGAAAAAGAATCTATCTAAATAGCATGAATATGGCATTTGAACCCACAATCGTATCTTTTCTCTGCAACTGGTGTTCCTACACAGGGGCTGACCTGGCTGGAACTTCACGTATTCCGTATGCACCCAACCTGCGTACCATTCGCATCATGTGTTCAGGTCGAATTGAACCCACATTTGTCTTAAAGGCATTTCGCGAAGGTGCTGATGGAGTGCTTATGTGTGGCTGTCATCCGGGAGATTGTCATTACCAGGAAGGCAACTATAAGTGCCTGAGGAGGTATTTCCTCTTACAAAAATACCTTCAGCAGATGGGTATAAGAAAAGAGCGGTTACGGTTGGAATGGATAAGTGCCAGCGAAGGGAAACAGTTTGCTGCCCTGGCTAATGATTTTACCGAAGCCATAAGGCAGCTTGGACCCTGCAAGGTAAAAACCGTGATGGATACACTAACCTGATTTCGATTTAATGAAGTAAAATAAATAGTAATTCATAGGAGTAAAAATGCATAAGGCAGATGTAACTGAAATTTAAACCCTGGAGAAAAGATTATGTCAAAAGAAAACAAAGAAAAACCCAAGCTTAAACTGGCAATATACTGGGGCGCTGCATGTGGTGGTTGCTGTGTATCGGTGCTCGATGTACATGAAAAATTATTTGATGTTGTAGCAGCTGCCGATCTGGTTTTCTGGCCGATAGCTCTCGATACGAAATACGCCGATGTGGAGGCTATGGAAGACGGTTTTATAGATGTTACACTATATAATGGAGCAGTAAGAAATAGTGAAAATGAGCATATTGCCAAATTGCTACGTCAGAAATCCAAGATTTTAGTAGCTTACGGTTCATGTGCTCATATGGGAGGTATTCCCGGTTTGGCCAATTTTCATAACAGGGAACAGATTTTCGATAGAGTGTATAACACCAGTGAGTCGACTGTCAATAAAGAAAAAACTTTACCTCAAACAAGTTTTAAAGTAAGTGAAGGAATACTTACCCTACCGGAATTTTATAATGATGTACGTCCATTGGATCAGGTTGTCGATGTGGACTACTACCTGCCCGGTTGTCCACCGCAAACCGAACGTTTTGTAGATGTGTTCATGGCTATAGCCAAAGGTACTGAGCTACCCCCGAACGGAGCTGTTGTGGGTGCCCTTGAAAAAACACAATGCGATGAGTGCAAACGAATTAAAACAGACAATAAGCGTATCAGGGAATTCAAGCGTCCTACAGAAGTAATCGATGATGGCGAAACCTGCTTTCTGGAACAGGGACTGATCTGTATGGGACCGGCAACACGCTGTGGTTGCGGTTATCGTTGCATTGAAGGAAATAGCCCCTGTCGCGGTTGTTACGGTCCTCCGTCAACATCACTTGATCCCGGAGCAAAAATGATGTCGGCTATTGCTACCATGATCGATTCAAACGATCCGGCGGAAGTTGAAAAAATTATCGAGCAAATTGAAGATCCTGCAGGAACATTCTACCGTTTTAGTTTGCCAGGATCAATTCTTCGAAGAAAACTCATTGAAACATAAACGTGATGCAACAATATACCATCGATCCCATAACACGGCTTGAAGGACACGGCAAAATAGAAATATTCTGCAATGACGATGGAGAGGTTGAGAATGTATATTTTCAGGTACCGGAGTTACGTGGTTTTGAAAAATTCTGTGAAGGCCGTCCTGTTGAAGAACTCTCCCAAATCGTTACAAAAATATGCGGCGTATGTCCGGGGTGTCACCATATGGCTTCTGGGAAAGCCGCCGATGCCGTCTATGGAACAGAGCCGACTCCTACGGCCAAAAAATTACGCGAACTGTTCTACATGGCACACTTTATTCATAGTCATACAGCACATTTTTATGCTCTTGCAGCACCCGATTTTATCGTTGGTCCTACCGCGAAAAAGGAAGAAAGAAATATCCTGGGTGTAATAGCCAGAGTAGGAAAAGAAACAGGTACGGAAGTTATTAAACAACGGCGGCTGGCACAGGAAATTCAGGCATTGCTCGGAGGACATCAGACCCATGTTGTAATGAACATACCCGGAGGTGTGAAGAAAGGATTGACGGCAGAACAGCGGGATGACATCGTGGAAAGAGCCAAAGGATTTATTGAATTTTCAAAATTCTCATTAAAGCTTTTTCATGATTTGGTTCTGGGCAACAAGGATTATGTAGATCTTATTCTTCATGGACCCTATTCTCTGAAAATCCATTCCATGGGGCTTGTAGATTCTAATAATAAGGTGAATTTCTACGATGGAAAAGTCAGGGTGGTCGATACGGAAGGCAAGGAATTATGCAAATATTCTCCCAATGAGTATATGAACTATGTGGCTGAAAGGGTTGAACCCTGGAGCTACCTGAAATTCCCATACCTGAAACAAAAAGGATGGAACGGATTCAATGAAGGTGCTGACTCGGGTGTTTATCATGCCACACCCCTCTCACGTCTTAATGCAGCAAATGGAATGGCCACTCCTCTTGCACAGAAAGAATATGAAGCAATGTACAATACCCTGGGTGGTAAACCTGTCCATTCAACCCTGGTTATGCACTGGGCTCGATTGATTGAATTGCTGTATGCTTCGGAGCATTGTCTGGAACTTATAGAAGATCCTGAAATCACTGGAAAAGAGTTACGGAACATGCCTGAAAAGGTAGTGGGTGAAGGTATTGGTATTGTGGAAGCACAGCGAGGTACCCTGACACATCATTATTGGACAGACAAAAAAGGGATCGTTACCAGGGTGAATATTATTGTGGGTACCACAAACAACAATGCAGCCATATGCATGTCGCTGAAGAAAGCAGCTCAGAATATCATTAAAAAAGGAGTGGAAGTGACAGACGGTATTCTAAACATGATCGAAATGGCTTTCAGAGCCTATGATCCCTGCTTCTCCTGTGCAACTCATTCACTGCCCGGTGAGATGCCCCTGGTCGTAAACTTCAGAAATTCTAAGGGAGAAATCATCAGATCCGTAAAGAGAAAACCTTAAACTTTGATATATGAACCGAAATGGAAAAGCCCTCATTATGGGATTGGGAAACGAAATCCTGACTGATGACGGAATAGGAATTAAGCTGGTTCGCGATCTGGAGAAACGAGTTCACAAATCCTCTTTCGACTTTAAGAATGCCAGTTGTGGAGGATTGGAAATTATTGAGATGATGGAGGGATATAAATCCATGATCATGATCGATGCCATTAAAACTTCCGGTGGTATACCGGGAAAGATCTATCATTTCACACCCAGCCACTTCCGGCAATCGATGCATGTTTCCAATTTTCATGATATTTCCTTTATTACGGCTCTGAAATTCGGCAGGGAGTCCGGTCTTAAACTTCCTGATCAAATAAACATAATAGCCATTGAAATAGTTGAGGCCATGACGTTCAGCGACCGATTGTCTTCAGCCTTGGAAAAAAAGTATCCTGAACTATTGAAAAAAGTTCAGAAGCTCATGTTAAATATTCTTCTATCAGCAAAAATTGGAATGTTATCCAATGAATTTGTTTTAACTTGAAGATCAGATAATAAATCAACCATCAGAATTCTCTGTTTATAAAAATGGCAAAAAAACAGGAAGAAGTTATGTTTTAATTAAATGAAAGAGCTTTGATGAAATTGTTAATTTTTATTATCTTTCAAAAAAACTCTGGACAGCTTGTTTAGATAGTATCAATTTAAAATTATAGATCATGTATTCAGTTAAAGACATACTAGAAGAAAAAGGCTATAAAGTTTATTCCATAGAACCGGAAGCCACAGTATATGAGGCGCTGAAAAAAATGGCTGGGAAAAATATCGGGGCATTGCTGGTTATAAAAGACAACCAGGTTGTCGGAGTATTCTCAGAACGTGATTATGCCAGAAAAATTATCCTGAAAGGAAAATCTTCAAAAGAATCCATTGTCGGAGAGTTATTGTCTGAGAGAATATTCTATGTGAAACCAACAGCCACAACTGACGAATGCATGCAAATCATGACAGACCACAGAGTCAGACATCTGCCGGTTATGGATGAAAAAAAGGTCGTTGGTATTGTTTCTATTGGTGATATTGTGAATAAGATCATACAAGGCCATACCCATACAATAAAGCAACTTGAAGATTACATACTGGGTAAAACTTTACCTTAATTTATCTGTGCCTTTGTGAAATAAAAGGTAACTTAAAGTCCCTTGTGGGACTTTATTTTTTGTTATGAATGTATCCATCATACTCGCTCATCCTTCAAAGAACAGCTTCAATCACGCTATAGCCAGCGCTTGCATCAAAATCCTTAAAGAGCGGGGACATATAGTGAAGTTGCATGATCTGTACAGGGAAGAATTTGATCCTATACTCAATGCCGAAGAAATACCCATGGATGGCAAAACGGATAAAGTAATTGATACATACTGTAATGAAATCAGAAAATGTGAAGGAATCATTGTTATTCATCCGAACTGGTGGGGACAACCTCCTGCAATTCTTAAGGGGTGGATTGACCGTGTATTCAGACCTGGAATAGCATATGAATTCAGGGATGGAGATAAAGGAGAAGGAGTCCCGGTTGGATTATTGAATGCAAAAGCAGCAATAGTTTTCAATACATCGGATACCAGCAGAGAAAGAGAAGAAAATATTTTTCTCGATCCCCTGGAAACCATCTGGAAAAACTGTATTTTTTACTTATGTGGTATCAAGAATTTCTATCGCAAGATGTTCAGAGTTATGGTTACAAGTACAGAAGAAGAAAGGATATTGTGGTTGAAGGAAGTAGAAGATATAATGATACGGTATTTCCCTATTGACACTATTTAATTTTATTGCAAACCCTCCGGAAAAGAATTCCGAAGGGTAAAATCTCTTCATCCAGTCTAAAAGAAATAGTATACACTCAGAAGAGTCCTGAGATTTGCTACTGTTGTTGTACTTGAAGGTATAGAATTCAAATCATAACTGTTTTCATCACCAAAGCTGGCTGCTGTATATTCAAACTCCAAAGCCAGTCTTACTTTATTAATATTGTATAGTATTCTCGGGGAAATCCGTATCAGTGATTCAATATCGTAACCGAAACCAAATTTCGTATTATCAGCATCCGACATTTTCTCTTTTGTTCCAAGGTTCTTCAGGTAGCCTCCAAAAATACCAAACTGGATTTTTTCTCCATGGGTATGTACTTCTGCCCAAAAGGTAATGTTTTTAAACGCTGTATAGGTTCTTTCTCCGGTTACATCATCCGTTACTTCCTTTACTGCGAATCCACTGACAGAAAGAACATCGGATATATTTTCACCATAACGCGCCTGCAATTTAATGGTAACAGGTTTTAATTGTATTTTGGTAAATGCCATTGCAGTTATTCCGCCAAGCTTTTCATTTACTTTATAGGTATATGATAAGGTGTCATTTACTTCGATCGTTGAAGACAATCGTGGAACAATCGTTTTGTATGCTACCCCGGCACCAATTAAAAAGCTTGTTCCGGCATCTTCGTTCTTGGTTTTATAATGAAGTTGCAAATGCATATCAGGTATGTCAGAATTTCTCAGGTACTCTGATGAAGCAGCATTTTTGTCGTTCCAGGTTGAATAATCTCTTTGCGACAGGGCTGCAAGTATTATTCTAAAATCGCCGACATTCTGGGTAAGCCTGACTTGTGGATTCCGGGCAAAAGATTGCAGAGGAGTACCTGTATTGAAGGAAACGGTACCCGGATAACAATCGGTGACAAACAGAGGATTCCAGTACTGACCGGCCATCAACTCTGTGGTTTTCCAATTGAGTTTAATAAACGCATGCCTCAATCGAAAGAGATTGATATTTGCATTTGTCTGGGCAAAGAAATCACCTTCAACAAGTGCCGATGTTTTTGCACCAAAAGCATCAGGTCCGGCAATTTTTCCCGTCAATCTGGATTGAACGGCAAGAAAATTAAAATTTGGCTTTGCATTGATGTCATCGCCGTATTCATCCTGAACTTCGGCACTTGGCCAGAAAAGAAAGTGTCCTTCACGTGCCGCAGTTACCTGTCTTGTGTCAAAAAAAAAGTCACTTTTTACATATCCTGAAAAGGAAATGCCGAATTTCTTTTCTTCCTGTGTATCCTGACTAAAAACAAGTAAGGCAGGAGTTATCAGAAAAAATGCAATAAGTATTTTTTTCATATTTTTTATATTTGAATTTATAGTATGAATTGTTGTTGATCCCAATTGTTTGTAACAGATTTAGAAAGAATATTTATATGCTGTTTGAGCTGATTTGAATTTTGATCTTAGAGACCACCTTTGGCAATATTGCTTATTGCAGAAGCAAAGACCGAAAAAAGAGACTAAATATAAAGTTTATATTTTATTTGAAAGAATTCAGGATTTAGTTTTTTAATCTTATTTTTAAACCAGGATTGTGAATAACACTTAACCATTTTCTACTATGAAAAAACCAGGGATCATCGGTGGTTTGGGACCGGAATCTACCAAACTGTATTACACAGAACTTATCGACAGGTACCTGAACAGATCAGGTGGACAATTTCCTGAAATCATCATTTACAGTGTGGACATGTCCGAATTCAAAGCTTACCTGGGTAATAACGATCTGGATTCGGTAATTGGTTTGTTATCCAGGGCGGTCGATTCGCTGGCAAACGCCGGGGCCGATTTTGTTTCAATCGCTTCCAATACACCCCATATTGTGTTCGATCAGGTAAATGAAAATGCAAATGTCCCGATGATCAGCATTGTGCGAGAAAGCGCCAGGTACGCTGAAAAAGTAAGCAGGAATAAAAAAATCGGATTGCTTGGCACCGGATTCACAATGAAGGCAGATTTTTATCCTGCCCATTTTGCGAAATACGGAATGAAAATAATTGTTCCCGGCAACGACGACCAGGACTTTATCCATGAAAAAATATTTTCCGAACTGGTTGTTGGCATTGTGAAGGACAGCACAAAAAAAAGGTTTATTGATATTACCGAATCAATGATCGCTGAAAAAGCAATCGATTCCCTTGTACTTGGTTGTACGGAACTGCCATTGATCTTTGATCAAGACTATTTTGACATAAATTATATCAACACAGCAGATATCCATATTAATAGTATTATCGAATATTGCTTTAGAAAGAATTAGTATTTTTTCATTCGTTTAAAACTTTATAATTATTTGAAAATAAATTAATTAAAAATTCATGTTCGTTTCATAATAAAAATCTATTCCGGATATTCTCCTTTTCTCATTGAAAAAGGCCGGAAAGGATGAATAAAAAATACATCATGAGGATAATACCCACTAAACTATTCTTCATCTGCCTCTTATTGTATTTCGTTAGTATAAACGAAAACCTGAAAGCTTGCACCAGCTTTGCCGTATACAGTAATTCGGGAACTATATATTATGGTATGAACTTTGATTATCAGCATGTTGAAATGAGATTTTCTATCGCAGAGAACAATGATCTTAAATATTTTCATCTCGAATTTAATAGTAATGGTTATTTTTCTTCCACTGTCGGTATGAACAGCAAAGGTTTGTTCTCTTCTTGTCAAATGTTATATCCGGAAGTCAATGAATGGCATTATCCCGGTGAAGATACCATACATATCGGTCAGTTATATTATCTATCCCTCACAAATACGGGTAGTGTTGATACAATTGTTGAATATCTTCAAATAACCGGCATGAAAGTCATTCATACCTACGGACTGACTTTACACGATATATTTGCCGACACATCCGGCAATGCAATTGTACTTGAAGTTGGCAATCCTGACCCATTGATAACAGAAATTCAAAACCAGTTTCTGGTGATGACAAATTTTCCAAATAGTGATTTTGAAGGACAACCCTATTATGAGGTTACAGGAGTTGGAGCAGACAGATACAAAGCAGCTTATGAATATATTGAGTCGAATATCGAAGATTTTAATTATGAGGATGCTTTTGAAACATTACAGCGCACAGTGCAATCGTCAGGTAGTTTTGCCACACAATGTTCTTTTGTATTCGACCCTTTAAATCTGAATATATTCATAGTAATAGAGCGAAACTTTGACAAAATATGGAAAGTTGATCTGGAAAACAGCACCATTGAAACCTATTCCGGATTTGATAGCTATCACAACCTGGTAATAGATAGTCAGGGAGTATTAGCTTCAGATCTGGAAACTATCTTCACAAAATTAAATGCAACTTATAATACAGGAAAGAATGCTATATCCTTCGCTTATCCAAATCCTTTTAATAACCACCTAAATATAGAATTTGAAATCGATGTTCCAGGTCATGTTATTCTGGATATTTATGATATAAATGGACAGAAAATTCAGACCCTTATAGATGAGCATTACAATCATGGTTCCCATAATTGTATATGGCAACCTGAAAAAATAACTCCCGGAGTCTATTTTTACAATCTTATCACTGGTGTTAAAACAGAAACCGGGAAAATAATTTTCATAGAAAATTTATAATTTTTTATACAAATTGTTATTCACGACCATATTTATTTAATTCATTCCGTAATGAATGAAATAAATACTGTTTTAACGCTTTGAAACCAAATGGAAAAATCCTGTTAACTATGAAAAACATTCCTGTATTCGTTATTTTATTATTGACCATTAGCTTCGGTTACTCTCAAAATCCAATTATCACACATATGTACACGGCTGATCCGTCAGCGCACGTTTTCGAAGGCAGGATGTACCTCTATCCGTCCCATGATCGTGATTCAGCCCGCACATTCGATATGACCGACTGGCATGTATTTTCGTCAACCGACCTGGTCAACTGGGCTGATCATGGAGTGGCTCTTGCATTAAAAGACATAAAATGGGCAAGAAAGGAAGCATGGGCTCCGGATTGTGCTTATTATAACGGAAGATACTATTTCTACTATCCTACCGACCAGGATTTTATCGGGGTAGCCGTTGGTGAAAATCCTGAAGGACCTTTTACTGATCCACTGGGAAAACCCCTGATCACAAGACAAACTCCGGGTGTTAAAGCTACACGCGATTTGATCGATCCATGTATATTTATTGACGATGATGGAACGCCTTACTTGTTCTTTGGTCAGAATGATGTAAATGCCGTGCGATTGAATGACGATATGATTTCTTTTAATGATAGCATAAAAATCGTTAAGGGTACCAATGAATTCTTTGAGGCTGTATGGGTTCATAAATACAAGGACAACTATTATATGTCCTATTCAGGCAGGGCAAATGGCAAAAAAATTTACTACGGTATGGCAGATCACCCTCTTGGACCATACGAATACAAAGGAGTCATTCTGGATGAAGTGAATAGTGGTACAAATCATCACTCGATTGTCGAGTACAAAGGACAATGGTACCTGTTCTACCACAATTCAGATCTGTTCCTGGAAAAAGAACCTTCTGATTCCGAAGAACTCCGGTACAGAGGATTCAGGAGGTCGGTGTGTGTTGATTATTTATATTACAACGAAGATGGCACAATAAAGGAAGTAATACCGACTAAAAAGGGAATACAGTCAGCTAATGTCGAACTGTTTTATTAGCCACAGCTACTTTGGCTGCAAAGGGTCAATAAATAAAGTACTCTTTCTTTTAAATTCCCAAACAACAATAACCAAATCCCAATTAAGCTCCAATGATCAAACTCCAAATTTCAAAAATTGGTTGTTAAATCAATATCTGATCCTCATTTTCTTATTTTTCTCTAATTAAGAGGTAAACTGGTGAATTGCGTTTCATAGAAAGTAAAAGCCTCAGAAAAAAGACGGCAGTTGAAACGCATTTTTCATCTTATCTCTTATTCCCGGTGCTTCACCCCGGGCTGAAATAATTTCGCCCCTTCAGGGCTTTTTATACCAAGGACTCATGGTTGCAACACGATCAAATTTTAATAGTGTATAATCGATTAACTGAAGTTATATAACAAATATTATGTCAGTTGATTAACTTCATTTCATCGATTCACCGATTCACCGATTCACCGAATAATCATTTCCCAACAACCCAACAACCCAGCAACAAGCAACCAACTCCAAACTCCAAACTTCTCCACCAACTCACCCAAAAACATTCAACCTACTAATCTTTAACATTTCACGACCAATTTTTATCTCCTGAGCCGTCATAAAGATTCAGAGATATATAAAACAATTTTTAATTTTAGCATCAATTCAGAAAAAAATACTATGCATTATGAAAAAATCAACCACAGCGCTAGTGTTTATAATTGTTTGTCTTCTGCATGCTTTTATACTTTATTCACAACCAACAAATGAAGAAGACAGCGCCATCGCAACGGGTAATTATGTTATGCCGAATTGTCCGGATTGGGTTCATAATGCAGTGTTTTACCAGATCTATCCGCAAACATTTTATGATACCGATGGGGATGGAATTGGTGATTTAAAGGGTATTATAGAAAAGCTGGATTATGTGAAAAGTCTGGGTGTTGACGCGATATGGCTCAATCCTTTTTTTGAATCACCGTTTTGCGATGCAGGTTACGATATTTCCGATTATTATAAAGTAGCTCCACGTTACGGAACAAACGAAGATGCTAAAAAACTATTTGAAGAAGCCCATAAGCGGGGATTGCGTGTCATTTTTGATTATGTTGTGAGTTACACTTCCATTGAACATCCCTGGTTTATTGAATCTGCCAGGCAGGATACCAACAAATACTCGAACTGGTATATCTGGAATGACAATACCTGGAAGAATCCCCCCGATGTCTATAAAGATGCGTTTATAAAAGGGTATAGCCGGCGGAACGGACAGTTTATGAGAAATTTCTACTGGTGTCAGCCGGCACTCAATTTTGGTTTTGCCAAACCTGAAGAACCATGGATGCTTCCGGTTGACCATCCCGATATTTTAGCCCTGGGTGCTGAGTTAAAAAAGATGTTGCGCTTCTGGATGGACATGGGTGCAGATGGCTTTCGGGCCGATATGGCAGGAGCTCTGGTGAAAAATGCAAACATCAAAGGGAATGATCAATTCTTCAATGCCAAGGATGAAGCTACCAAACAATTCTGGCAGGAAATACGGAAGATTTTGGATGCAGAATATCCCGAAGCATTCATGATCGCCGAATGGTCGGGGCCGAAAGATGCACTCGACAATGCCTTTCATGCCGATTTTTTTCACTGGTTTGCAGGATATAATGATCTCTTTCAGAAGGAAAGCTGGCGAATATTGAATGGTTATTCTGAAGGACACAGTTTTTTTGATCAGCAGGGACAAGGGAATATCAAGAATTTCCTCGACAGCTATATGGAACAATATTCTGCAACAAAATCAATGGGATACATTGTAATTCCTTTTGGCAACCATGACAATGCAAGGATCAATGTTAGAAGAACCCGGAAAGAACTTGAAATGATATATGCTTTTGGTATAACCATGCCGGGCATTCCTTTTATTTATTATGGAAACGAGATTGGCATGCGTCAGTTGTATGGACTTCCATATGTTGAAGGAGCATACAAACCACGCGCAGGGAATCGCACACCCATGCAATGGACTCCGGGTAAAAACCTTGGATTTTCCACCGCCGAACCTGAGGATTTATACCTGCCGGTTGACGATGCTCCTGATGCGCCCAATGTGGCTGACCAGGAAAATGATCCAAACTCGTTACTGAATATTGTTCGCAAACTTATTGCATTAAAAAAGAGTGAGCCTGCCCTTGCCGGTTATGCAGAATTTGTTCCTGTGTATGCTAAAGAAAATACCTATCCTTTAGTCTATGTACGATCAAACGGCGATAATACAATACTTTGCATTTTTAATCCGGCCAACAGGACAGAAAAAGCTGATTTCACGCTGAATATTAAAAGCAAAAAACTCCGGTTGCTGGCAGGTGATACTCTGAAATTTTCAAACAAAGAGTATCATTATACCCTGGAAGTCCCTCCTGTAAGTTACGCTATTTATAAGTTTGAATAAACAGAGGATTTAATCACAGTGTAATCACGAATAAAAAGCAGGTTTGATTGCAAGTATTAACTTCCAATAAAGTAATTACAATTAGTCACAATTATTATTCATAAGTTCAGCGTTTACAATACTCGTTGCCCCAAACTGTTATATTTCTGATGTATTAAATACAGTAAAATGATTTTATCTGACAATTGTAATGTTAACCACATTACCGGTATCGGTTACGATGAAGTAATTGCCCATGGGTAAAAGATTTCCTGCATTGTTTGTGCCGTCCCAATAGTCAGGTGTTGCCAGTTCTTTTATGAGATTGCCATCACGGTTGTATATCTTAACTGAACCTTCGTGCGGTATAAAATACCTGTCTTCTATATCATCACCATTAGGAGTAAATACAGGATAATTTTCAAGGCATTTTTGCAGGATTGTAATTCTTTCCGGGAAAGTTGCAATACAATCCCTGGCGTCGATCACCTCAAGATTATACACACCTTCGGGTACATCAGATAATGAAGCGTGCAATTGTCCGGTAAGTATATTCCGCAGCCTGTACTTGTACTCTCCAATGTAATTTCTTACCTCGGAATCAGTGATATCAACAGTGCCTTCATTCCAGCAATCAGCTTCCTCCTTATGAAATTGCATTGCGGAGATCTCCAGTATGTTGACATCTACCTGAATGGTATCGTAGTCAGCACAGCCATATTCGTTAACGGCTTTGACAATTAATGTGGTATCTTCAAATACTTCAATGGTTTCACCTGTTATCTGATCCGACCAATAAACAACAGTATTACTTTCTGATACAACATCTGTCTGAAGCACAACCCTGTCACATTCCTGTTGTTCTATTACATTGATCACCGGGGTCTCAATCACTTCAATATAAACGGTGTCTGTTGCCTGGCAGCCGTCCTGATCAGTGATCACAATATAATACCCGCTTTCCGATAATTCATTTACCGGATTGTAAGTTTCCTGGCCGTCGTAAAATGTAAAATCAACAAGACTTATTTCATTACGTGTATAATCTGAGCCTTCACAAACCGAAAAAGTATCCTCTTCCAGGTCCAGAAATATAGTCTCAAGTATGGATATTTCCATATGATCCTCTTCCAGACAATAATCGGTTTCAAGAGTAAGTGTATAGTTCCCCGGGGCACTTCTTTCAGATACGATGGCTCCCATGCTATCTATATATAATCCCGGTGGATCAGACACAAAAGAAACCTGCTCCAGCGGCAGATCCGTAACAGGCAAAACTCTTTCAGCTCCCATACAAATCCTTGTTTCCGGATAATCAAAACTATACGAAGAGGCTTCAAAAGCGCCAATAGTAAGCACACATGAAGCATCTACAGAGTCAATAGCATATTGAACATTGGATGCATTGCAATCTCTTGAAAGTGAGTAGACAGAAAATTCAAGGTTCATATAATCAGGAGACACATCGAGCTGTCCGCCACTAAAGATTTCAAGCATATTTAATGAATCCGGATAATACACTATCGATTCGTAATATTGATTATCATCAGTACCTAAAGTATTCACAGAAATCATATCACCGGCTTGCAAAGGCATGCTATCCAATAAGGGGATGCAGTCGAGATGAATATACAAATTTGTATCACAGACAATGGAATCTCCTGCCTGGCAATAACTATGAATCATACACAAATTGCATACTATTAAAAAAACAATATGGAAAATCTTTTTTTTCACTCCAAAATTTTTCTGCCATATCAGGTATCATTGATCAATAGTCTTATGTGAATGCTCGTATTCTGTAGTATCTCTGAATTCAATACCTGTACTACAAACAGTATGGCTTGTAAATTTAATGATTCTGGTGTTATATAAAATTAAACTTTTCTCCATACTCTCATTCTTTTTTAATTAAAGTATCCGGAGAGTTCGTAAAAACCCTCCGGATATTGGCAGCGATTAATACTACTTAATAACACTAACTCTCCCTCTGAGAACTAGTTCAGACGAGGAGATCAGGTATATATAGGATCCGGTCTCAAATTCATTCAGCGGAATTTCCAGCTGATTGTTACCGGCTGTAGCCAAATAGCTTGTTCTTCTCTTCACTGCTTTCCCCAGCATGTCAATAAACTGGATTGTGATCTGGCGTTCGGTATCACTGAAAAGATCAATAACCAGATTGTCAGATGCCGGATTTGGGTATGCATTCAGTATAGACAGTGCTTTATCTGATTGTGGTGGAATGAATCCACTGGGATTGCATTCGGCCCTGAAAATACTGTCTCTGTTTTCCCATGATACAAGGATTGTTTTGCATGTTCTTGCTGCACAATTGTTTTCATAAAACACCTCCAGACATACATCATAATAGCCTTCATTTGTATAAATATGAGCAGCGATCGGATCATAAGAATAATATCCATCACCAAAATCCCAGGAATAAGACCATGCTTCACGTTCCAGTATGGGAGTAAACATATGAGCTATATCGTAACCCAAACAATCAGGCACCAACAATTCCCAGGTGAAATCTACAGAGCAATAAGCATTACCGACATTTACAGTAGTACAATAGGTATCACTACATCCATTTTCCGAATATATATGAAGGCATACATCATATAGCCCCGGTTCATAGTAAATATGCACAGGATTCTTTTCGCTTGAATACGACCCGTCGCCAAACTCCCATCTTGACTCATAAGGTTCAGGTGTTGATAAGTTCTTAAAGCCCACAGCAAAAACATCATCGCTATAATATACATCATCGGCCATGCTGCTGTAATTGCAATATTCGAAATAGGCAGCGCAACTATCTGGTATACCAACTGTAACATGAGTGCAATATGTATCTTCACAACCATCCGAACAAGACACTGTCAGGCATACATTGTATATACCGGACGCGGGAAATTCATGAAACGGATGTTGCTCTTCAGATGTGGTGCTATCATCAAAATCCCAGTACCATTGGGTGACATTTCCTTCTGAAAGATCGATAAAATGCAACAGTGTACTGCCAGGAAAATCATAGACCGGAGTATCAACCGGACAGTAATACCAGAACATTGCCTTGCAATCTCCAGGAATAGAATCTGTAACATGAATTGTCTCGCAATAACTACTATAACAACTGTCTGATGTTACAATAGTCAGACAAACCTCGTAATTGCCCGGGGCTGGAAATTCATACACAGGATTTTCCACTCCGTCAATAACCTCATCTTCAAATTGCCAGTGCCATTCAATCACATCACCTGTAGACCGGTCGTAAAACTGATACACATAAGCCATAGGTGGGATTGTATCAGAAGAAACAGAATCCACGGGAAACACGGGAATACGCTCATAGACAAATGAAGCCTGACATTCAGGTTCTTCAACCGGCTGACAACAGGTCAGATGTACCAGAAATCCGATACCACACTGATTCGATACGGAATCTATCACTTCGAAGCCAAAAACAATACGCAGGCTGTCGTGAAAAAAATCCGGAACAGAATTATCAGCAAGCTGAAGACTGGTCCCATTATCCATAATGATCTGATATCCGCAACTGTCAACTGACAAATCGATAACTGTTCCATAATACGTACAATCGTCACTATAGTCACCAGACTGTGCACCTGATGCCATAGATGTAAGAAAAAAAATACTGAGCAATAAAAAAATGCCCAAAGAAGATTTAGTGCTGGGTTTTAATTTGGTATACATAATTCGATATTATTTGATTATTCATATATAATCAAACTACAATCGAACAATGAAAAAGTAACCTTCAGCAGCAATTCTGATAATTCATAAACAGCAAAGACTTCGCACAGGGTAATTACCAGTACTACAAATGATAAACTAATCCAAGTTCAAGATAATCGGTATTGATCTCAACATTACGAACAGGTGAAAATACATAGGTAAGATGGATATTCAATTTGCTTTTGGATGAGAGCACATCATTGATCCCCGCACAAATGTTGATCATATCATTATCATGCAACCCGGTTGAAATAAATAACCTCTCATGAATCGTAAGATTGATATTCATATCAAACAACATTTTATGGGTTGCATATTCATCCTTTTTTGTCAATGGGATACACAAGGCCAGGTTGGGGACAATAAGAAAGTCTTCGGAAAAATACCACTTTCTTTCTGCAGTAATATTTATATAGGGAGCCAGCACGGTGATTTCCTCCAGAGGTTTGATCTCACTATTAAAAATCTGATTCACGGAAATACCGGCATGAAAAGAAGAGTTATACAATTGAACTCCAACTGCCGCATCAGGTTTAATATCAGATCCATCGCCTGATAAAGGTGTGCCTTTCACCATGTAATTCATCCCTCCTATTTGAAATCCCCCGGCAAATTTGATCTGCTTTGTAAGATTTCCATGCCAGACATAGATCGCATAAAACCGGCTGCGATTTAAATATTTACCTTCACGATCGTTGTACAACAACACACCAATTGTACTAAACGGTTTATTCATTCCATTGCCTGACAGGATCCTCATGTTCGCATTAAAATAATAAGTGGATATTTTGCTGAAATTACCGAGCATTCTTCGGTTACCCAGTGAAAGCTCAAGCTTTGCGCGGGAACCTGCCGTGGATGGATTCAACAAGGGATAACAATCATAATATTGATTGAACCGTACAGGATATCTGACAACCTGATACTGGCCATTCAAAACAAAAACATGACGCAGCAACAAAATAACAATGACTATGTGTTTCCAGATTGCCAAAATAGTAGATTACGCGCTGGTTGAACTGTTTTTCCCAGGAACAATAATTATTCCATACTTTTTTTGATCACCAAAAATAATCAACTTGAACTAATATTGGACAAAAGTTATTTCGCTGATAAAAGAATTTTGACTATTATACGGGAAATGGTTACTTTCCATTTTCATATTTGTAGTATTAAAAAAGCCAGTAATTCCGGAAAACTGAAAACAACGAACTCAGAAATAGTAAACTGTCTTAAAAACGGTTATAATGATAAGATCTTGGAGCATCTGTATACCGGAGTATTCCCGAAAGTGAAAGCGTATGTCCTGTCGAATTCCGGTTCATGTGATGATGCAATAGACATTTTTCAGGATGCTGTTGTCATTCTTTGCAAACACATAAAATCAGGCAGGTATAACACAAACTATGAAATAGATGCTTTTTTATATAGTGTAAGCAGAAATTTATGGATCAATAAAGCAAAAAGGGATCTCCGGCAAACAGAGCTGCCTGAAAACTATGAAGAAAAGGAACCATATGATTTTACTGATGACATCATTACCCATGAAAAAGAAAAAACCATTAAACAATTGATTCGTGAACTGGGGAAAAAATGTTATGAATTGCTTTCATATGCTCTCTACCAGAATTTATCCGGAGAGGAAATTTGCAAAAAGATGGGGTTTGCCACGGTAAATGCCGTAAAAACACAAAAATACAAATGCAAACAAAAACTGATCAAGATGATTGAAACGAATCCTTCGTATAAAGAAGTCCTTGAATAATATGACAAAAGACATAGATAAATATGAACTCATAGAACGGTATCTGACAGGTCAATTGTCGGCTGAAAAATTAACTGACCTTGAGCGTCGTATAGAACGTGATCCTGATTTTGCGCGTGAAGTAGACAAGCACAGGGCAATTTCTTCGATCATTCGGGATGGAGTATTGCTGGAGATCAGGGAAAAAGTGAAAACAATACACAAAAGCAAAACATCCTATACCCTGTTCCGGAATTCAGGGAGAAGAATAATAACCCTGTCAGTTGCAGGTGTATTGATTTTCATGTCCATAATGTTCATAAGGAATATCAGAAAAGATCGTGATGGCAGGCTACCCGGAGAACAAGCACTTCCTGTAACAGATACTTCAATCAGGCAGAATCAGAGAACAGACAGTGTTCATAATGGATCATTTCAGATAAACAAGAAAAAAGCCGCACCAACTATGCATGAAAATCTATATAAGAAACCATCAACGCCTGGTATTGAAAAGATATCCAATAAAGCCGATACAGCACAGGAAGAAAAAACAATCAATATCATACGAGCAAAAAAGATGCAGGTTTCCGATTCAACAGTTGTAACTCCGGAACTTATGCCTGTTGCTGATGATAATGAATCGCATGCCGATCATGGAACAGATAGTATGGATTGCAGCCAGGTTGCGATCTTTGCCAGGGTAGAAACTGAAGAAAGTTGCGAACAAAGACCCACTGGCAGAATACGTATTGTGAAAACATCAATTCAGGGAGGGACACCGCCGTATAGTGTGTCGATAGACAATGGCAAAAATTTCTATCCATCATTTGTATTTGAAAAATTATATCCAGGAAGTTATATGTTATGGTTGAAAGACAAATACAATTGCATGACAAAAACAGGAAATTACCGTATACCGTCTGTCGACTGCGACTTTGATTTTATCTTTGCGCCCGATGAAGGAGAACTATGGAAAGCACCAAGTTATGGCGATGCAGGTTTTTTGAAAATCTATACCAAACAGGGTAAACTTGTATTTACAAACCGGATCGATTATGGTGAAATATATTTGTGGGATGGCATGTCTTTAACGGATAATCCCCTGCCCATGGGAGTATATCGTTTCATCCTTGAACTTGATAACCACGATCCGGTAGTTGGTAATGTGACTATTGTAAGATAGCAAACATAGCGAAGCAATCTGGTCATTCCTGTGTATCGAGATTCAGGTTGGATGCTAATCAAAGGCTTCATTTTTCCAGTTAACGGACCAGCACCCAGCAACAAACAACCAGCATCAAGAAACCATCTCACTCTCTCATCTTCCCACTCTCTCACCCTCTCATTTTCGCAACTTCTTGCTTCCGGCTTCACGCTTCTGACTGCCTCTTTACTGCCTGATAAAAGCCAGTACTTCCATCAGAAAAGCTATGCCTCCGTGGATAAAAACTCCTCCCCAGATATTCCGGCTATACAACGCTATTATACCCAGGATGTATCCACCAAAAACCGAACTTATGGCTTCACCCATAGGTTTACCAAAATGCAAAACTGCATATGCGGCAGTCATAGGAAGTACAACATTTTTCCCTAGAAGTCTGGATAAACCGATGACCAAAAACCCTCTGAAAAAGACCTCTGTATTTAAAAAACTTGAGAGGTATACCGTTTCGTACAGCAAC
The DNA here is from genome assembly GCA_964406315.1 of uncultured Bacteroidales bacterium. Lineage (GTDB taxonomy): Bacteria > Bacteroidota > Bacteroidia > Bacteroidales > UBA10428 > UBA10428. The sequence continues at coordinate 26,469 of CAYORG010000013.1, forward strand.
ATGCTTATTTTTTTAGAAAATTGATAATAATTCGCAAAATGAACACCTCCCGATCCCTTGTAGGTAGGATAATAATCAATAAAATCAGGTGTAAATGATGCTATAAGAACAAGCGGGGAAACTACAAGGAACATCAAAAAATAAATACGATAATTTACTTTCCTGAAACGCAATCCATAGATGCCAAAATCTTCCCGTCTGTCGAATATACATTTCATGATTGCCAGCATTCCCAGGATGGTGATAAAACCATACACATTGTATACCAATTCACGACAGAACTTGAATATATGAGATGGAACAAAGTTTTTCAGAACTTCTGCAATATAAGGAAACACTGAGCGATCAACCGATAGAATAAGGAATCCAAGGATGCTTTTAATCCAAAACTCAGAGGAAAGCAAGAGCTTCCCCCTGCCAAAAAAATAAATGATCAGTAAAACACCAAAATAAGCCTGTGCATGATAACAGAAATAGAAAAGTATACGGATAGGTTTGCCATAATACCTGTCAATGTAACTGTTTTCAATATCAAATAAATAGTTTATAGTAATCAGGGTAACAATAAAGAGAGCAATAAAAACATACATTTTTGTATGGTAATACTCTTTATGAAAATCTCTGAAATACCTGAATATTATTTTCATGACAATGTGAATGCAAAATATACTGTAACCAGAAATTCTAATGCATTGGATGCAACAAGATAAAAATAAATCCTTTAGTTGAATCAGCCTTTTTCAAATTAATCATTGAAAGGTTGATTCTCTTTATGAATTCAAGGGAGTGAATTGCTCGTGGAAATCAAAACAAATGAGTCTTTCCGGTACAATTTTTGTTGTACTTCTAACACAACCTCAATTCAAACACTATGAAATACTCATTGTCGTTTTTATTGTTCGCAAGCCTCAGCATTCATGTTATATCTCAACCTGTCAGAGTCGTCCCTTACTATGAATGGTCAGATCCAATTGCTTTTCAGTTAAGTCGCAGTCCGTTAATTACCGGATACGGAGAATGCAGCGATTCACTGTCCCAGGTTTATGATGGAATGATCTTCTATGAATACAATGGCGCGTATTATGGAATTGAAAACTGGGCAGATTACTATTACTGGTATACAAAAAAATACTGGTACTATTTCGATGAACCCGAATTGTATGAATTTTTCTATCTTACAGGAAATGATTATGGAATGGCATCCTATATTGCAGGCAATTATTACAGATGCCATTACTACCCTTCATTGATCTCTTTACAATTCACAAATCGAAAACCTCAATACAACAGACTCAGAGATACAAAATACTGTGCTCAGAGTGCCAAAGAAATAAAACGATTGAATAAGGCCCTGGATAATGCGTTTGTAAAAAAGTTGAATTCGTCACAAAAAAAGGAATCATATTGTCAAAAATACAGGAATTATTCATACTCCTATAGCGGAACGCATACAACATGTGCATACAAAATTGCCGGCAAAACAGGTTATGCAGGGCAAAGAAACAGACAAGCACCTGTTAATTCCTCTGTAAACAGGATTTCATCCACTGTTCAGTCATCAGGAACAACAGAACTTGCACGAGTTGCAGAAACATTGAAATAAGCAGATAATTAACCTGAAAAAGGTTATTCTTTTTTTGTAATTGTTCTGCCAAGCTTGTATGCCTGATCCATAAGCTCCCGGTTTTTATTAAGATCTTCACTGGCAAGATAAGGCGGTAAATTCATTTTATCATAAAGTTCAATAAGTTCCTCTTTTGTTTTAATCAAGTGGTTTATAACAGCCAGCCTGGTTGCCGTAATAATATGCAATCTGTTTTCCTGACCCAGAACTGTTTTAAAGAAATTGAACAGGTCAATTATCGGAGCAGCTTCAAGTGCATTGGAAGAACCCATGGTCAGAATTAAAACAAAATCTTTCTTCCACTTGTGCCAGGGTATATATTCGAGTTCAGATTCTGTGATCAAGACCTTTACAAAAGAACGGAACCGATCCAGCAGTCTTTTCATTGGAGCCGTAACATGATGAAAATAAATCGGGGTGGCAAATACCAGCACATCAGCATCAAGAATTTTTTCACTGAGCTGATTCCATTCATCATTATGTATAGTGCAGCGTCCGACAAGGTTGCAACGCAGACAACCACGACAATACTCAAGGTTTAATTCGTGAGCATATACGGATTCGATACGTCTTGTATTTGCTTTGGCACCATCCAAAAATCTCTTAAGCAAAAGTGCCGTATTCCCGCTTTTTCTGATGCTTCCGTTGAATGCCAGAACGTTTTTCATGAGTTTATCCTTGTTAAAAGTCAGGCAGTTTCTACAAAAGAAGTATCTTTAAAGTAATCGCTGATAAAGCAAATTTTTTCACCGGAAAAGTGCAGAAGGGTAATCCCACTGTTACTATAAAGTTTGCCGCTGACATGTTCCCCATCATTTGTCCAGACAGCACATGTCTTTTGTTTCCCTTCAATTACATCTGAAACATGAAATGTCAACTGATTGTATTTTCTCAACAGGGCTTTCAGAAAAACAATCACCCTTTTGCTTCCTTCAATGCGCCCTGCTCCAGGAAAATCGAATGAAATATCATCAGTGATATTTTGTTCCAGATCTGAGAAATCACGGGTATTCATGGCATTGAAAACAGTCAGTGTCAATTGCCTGAGAGAAACTGCATTTGTCATACATCTGCTTTTTTGATAAAATATTGCGAAAAATAGTAATTTTTGTTGGTTATAAAAGATATTATTCCTTTCCCAAACTATTTTGCATGACTCAATTTATTTAAAATACCCTTGACTGAATTAGCACCACTTTTCTATGACAGAATATAAATTGCATTATATGCACGTACTTCTTTAATCTGTTTAAGTACAATAGAATATTTTATGTATTTTAGAAATTATTTGGAAAAGGAGTAATCCCAGTATATTAATTCTACCCACTTTATTGATCTTAATTTCGAACTCAATACTATAATATTATGATAGATTTTGAAGCACTTTTTAAAGTTTCCTACGGATTGTACATAGTATGTTCCGGTGATAAAATCAAAGGGAATGGGTTTATTTCAAATTCAATCTTTCAGGTTACTGCTGAACCGCCACAATTTGCTGCATGCTGTAATAAAAATAATTATACAGCAGAATTCATTAAAAAACACCAGGCATTTTCAATTTCAGTATTAAGCCAGGAAACGCCTTCCGATATTATTGGAAGATTCGGATATAAAAGTGGCAGAGATACAAACAAGCTTAAAGGATTGGATATAAATTACGGAGAAACAGGTGTGCCTATCGTAATGAACGAATCTGTTGCCACAATGGAATGTAAGCTGGTCCAGACTTCTGACGTGGGAACCCACTTGATCTTTATTGGAGAGTTGATTCAGGCTGAAATCATTGATGAGAATAGGGACCCTCTGACTTATGCGTATTACAGGCAAATCAGAAAAGGCATAGCTCCCAAAAATGCTCCAACTTATGTTGATAAATCCAAGCTATTAAAGAAGAAGGATTTCCTGAAATAGCAATTGCTTTTAAAATGATTGCAAAGGTTGAAGCAAAGCATGAAAGACGATATTTTAAATTGTTGCAGAACATTTCGGAAAATCATGTACCATTAGTCAAGGGAAACAGGGCACATGATTTATTAAAATACCCATAATGTACCTCAATATTAAGCATACATTATGGATATCTTCTATTGCATTTTAAAATCACTTATCTGTTCATCTTATGGGTATTAACAGAATAGACAAAACGAATTTTCTTCGTATTCCGGGAGCAAGATCAACCTTCCAGAGCAATCGTCCATAATCTTCACTGAATGTGGCGCCGCCCTGTTCTTCCAATTTCACTTCAAGCTCTTTGTTCTCGGATATTGGCAATTGATCAAGTACTTTGAGAGAAACGGGGTGATTCTTATTATTCCTGAGTATGATTTCATAACCCTTCAGTTCTGTTTTGTTCGATCTTACAACTTTTTTGGATGTATAATCTGTCAGCATATTTCTTTTTACACTAATCCTGTGATCCCTGCCAAGAGATACAACCTGTCAGTTATGCTCTTTATAAATTTCAGTTATAAGAAAGCAGAACGCTCTGTTTGGGATTCGCGCTTAATAATGGTACACTGCAGGTTATCAATCAGCTGATGCCGGCAGTTCAATCCTGCAGACAAATGTTTATTACAAAATACCTGCCAGCTCTCAGGACTCCAAAAATTTATATGCCTGGTGGAAATATCGTTCCTCCCCTCAGGAACAGTAATTATGGCTCCCCCAGAGGGTGCTATAGTATTTACAATATTTATAAATGCTACATCGGGCTGAAGAATATGTTCTAATACCTCAGTGCAAAATATAAAGTCGAATTTATGATTGATTTCATTTAGCAAATTATGATATGAATACTTTGCCAGCGGGAAAATATCTGCAGCCAGTTTAAGTGCTTCCTTGGAATATTCATAACCATAGTATTCTTTTGCCGAATAATGTCTGCTAATATATAAGAGTAGATTCCCGTTTCCACATCCCAGATCGGCAACGGATTTACCATTCAGATCAATTTTATTTTCCTTCAGTATTATCACTACCTTCCTATAAAATTCATGCGCCGCGGGTGCATCCCAAAAATCTTTACTGGCTGTGTCGGACCAATACCTGTCAATACCTTCTTCCGTATTATGCTGCAGGGTATCAACCGGAGGTATAATAATCCTGTTTTTACTGACAACATCAAGTCCAAACCAACCAAAAAACCCTTTTACAATATATTTTATAAATTCTCTCATTTTCCTGATTCTTCATCCCATGATCCATCGCAAAACTTTGTTTTTTCGATCCAACATCAATACGTTGAAGAAACTAATCTTCAGCCCAGATGAAGCGCCTCCGGTGACTGCAACTTTCAGATACCGGAAACTTGCCTGTCTTTAGGATACTTGACAGAATATACAAAACGTATTTTCTTCGTATCTCCGGGAGCAAGGTCAACCTTCCAGAGCAAGCGTCCGTAATCTGCATTGAATGTTGCACCATCCTGTTCTTCCAGTTTTACTTCAATTTCTTTGTTCTTGGATATTGGCAATTGATCAAGGATTTCGAGAGACACAAGTTGATTTTTGTTGTTCCGGAGTATGATTTCATATCCTTTTAATTCTGTTTTGTTTGATCCCACAACTTTTTTCGATGTATAATCAGTCAGCATATTTCTTTTTACACTAATCCTGTCATCCCTGCCAAGAGAAACGATAAGCGAATCACTTGTAACCTCAGGATTCAGATAAGTCTGTCCGATATACATTCCTTCGAAAAAAATATTTGTTCTGCCTGGAAGAAGATTGTACTGATTGTATTCTCCAATCTTAGCCAGAAGAAATACATGCTGATCAAGTTTTGGAACAGTATGGTAATTGTATTTTGCAGGAAGCTCGTATTTGCTGATAGGTACAATATGTTCCTTCCCGTCTGAAGGTATATTCTGTTTCACCCTGATCTCATATTCTATCGCCATCTGATTTGAAGTTTGTGTTACCTGGTATGGTATTGGTGCTGCCTCACTTTCCATTTCAAATGCAATTTCCTCGTCGGCTTCCAGGTAAATATTTGAAGAAACAGGAGCAGCTGCACGGGCCTTCTTTTCATATCCTCCGTAACCCGTAACAACCGGTTCAAAAAAGTTGATGTACCATGGATTTAAAACAGGTCTCTCGTTATTGACAGTCGGATTTCCTGTTGATATGACAAGGTCAATGTCATTCCATTCATAGCTTGTTGTCTGGTACACATTGGCCTTATAAAGCAAATCAATAGGATTGTTTGTTCCCTGGCAGCGGATATCATACAAAGGTGACCATCCTGCATTTCTCGAAATGTATGAGAAATTTACTGATATTTTGGTAGCCTGTTCGGCTGAGATATTCAGTACTACCTCTCCCATTTTCTGTCCTCTTTGATATTGAAGATCCTGAAGTTGTTGTTCAATACGTTTTTTCTTCTCTTTCAGATCGCGTAATTCAATATTGTTCTGGTAGCTTTTCTTTTTTATGGAAGTAAGACGGTTTCGGTAGAAATCAGCAAGCTGGGCTATATCAGTTGCCGTAATTTTTTCCTCCTCATTCACTATTTTCTGATTTTCCACAATGAGTTTTTCCTCTCCCAGGTATATTGCCTGTTCGGTATTCAACCAGTCAATTTTATCAGATACTAAAACTAATGAATCTTCCAGTTGTTTAATTCGTTGAGGAAGTTTCCTGTATCCGAGAAAATTAGTACGCACACTGGCCGATAGCAGAATGGCAGAACCCCTGACATTCACAAGAAGACTATTTGGGTCTATTGTGGAAGTCAATTCATCAAGGATGATCTCCTGGTTACCCGGTGAAAGTGTTACAGATGCTGTTCTGCTTATCTTGGCCCCTTGCCGGTAAACTACTACCTGTTTAATCTTAGATTCCACTGCACTTGCTATTGCAACAAAAGATGCAAACAGAATTATAAAAAGGATTTTTAAAGCATTCATGATTGAAAGTTTTTGTTAAAATGAAGTTACAGAGTAAATTTCAACAATTAATTGATAAAAATAAAGCTTTACTTAGTGTATGTTCATTCCCAATTAGTTTTCACGCTTATTTTAAAAGAAACAAAGACATTTGGATCGCTTAAAATGGAAAACATGTCCTGAAGATTCAATTTGTATGTTCAAAAATTTCCGATATCCTTTCCGGTAGCTTTATAATAGCAATTATGACAATTTGCACCAACTTTTTTTTCATGAATATTTTTTGTAACTTGTTAATAGTCTGCCTAAATCGTTTTACCATGATTCCCTCCATCAAACGCAAAGAATGGCGTGAATTGTTATTGAGACCGGATACTCCAAATTTGACCAGTCATTCACTTAGGTTAAAGCTGAATGGAATAAAAAGAAAAATCCAATCAGGATCAATTTCACAGGAACAAGGCATCAGAGAATTGTATAACGAATGCAGGAAAAATTATGAACTATATAGAAGTGACCTTCACCGGATTTTTGATATCTAGCTAAAATCATCCTGCCTCTCTCCGATGAGAAGTTGACCTGAATAAAGAAAACACCCCAATACCAAGCCAGACAAAGTTTAATGTTGCAGGAGGGATTGCCTGATGATAGATGGTATTTACGATCAGAAACAGACTCCCGAAAATGTTTAACATTTGATAAAGACGGGAGTTGCCTGAAATTTTACGGGCAGATAACAATCCATATGCCAGCAATATGACAAATGATCCGGCCCATCCTGCAATTTCGACCAATACATTCATAGTTGTTCTAACTTGTTGTTTTACATTTAGTGATTTATGCTTTTACAATTAAAAAAAAACACTCTGCCAGAGTGCTTATATTTTTAATTTACTTCATTACGCGAACTACAATTCGTATTCAATACCTGTGCTGATTATATGAGATGTCAGCGGATTGTTTTCGTAATATTCCTGCTGGTATTTGTATTGCAGGTTGATATTGATATCCTTCGTTAACCGATATTGAAGACCTGTAGTAATTCTCAACTTCTGCTGGTAGTTGTTCCACTTCGGTCTGATGGTATAAAACATTTCCGCCGATACCATGGGAGCTATATCCCAGCCTTTTCTCCTGTATTTAAAACTGATCTTATGCCTGTGTACAGACTCAGGTATCTTTCCTTCTTCATCCCTGTAAATATTCGTGTATTCATTATGGTACATAGCCCTGTAAGCCACTCTCAATCGCTCAATGCGGTAATCCAGTTCTGCATAAATGCCAAATCGATTCAAGTTTCTTGTCAGATCCTCTCTTTTATAGTTTATCTCATGCCTGTATTCAAGGCCAAAACGCAAAAACTTAGTAACGGGAACTGATAAATCCGCAGTTGCAAGAAAACTTTCCAGTCGGGTGCTGTTATCCCAAAGTCTGATTTCAGGAGCTAAAGAAAAATCTACCAGGTTAAACAGTTCGCCTTCAAGTTCAAAATCCCACCAGGTTCGAAAATCTTCTTCCTGGCCCATGGCAAAAACCGGAAGCAACAAAAAAATGAAAAACGAAAAACTTCTTCTAAACATCGCAGAATCTGTTACTATTTAAGGACAATGATATCCGGAACCTCAACGGTTTGATTTTTCGCAGTAATTTCAACCTGTCGCATCACAGGAATTTTTTCTGATGTATAAACATAATTTTTTGTTGAATCTTTTGAATATGCAAAAACAGTATAACTTCCTTCTCTCAAATAATTAAATTCGTATACTCCATCATAATTGGTTTCAAACTTATCCCCATACACCGCATCATCGCCATAAATAATAAAAACATCTTCTTTTGCTCCGGGATAATCAGGAGTTTTCTGAATTGTAAAATCATAGTTGTATTCCCTGATTATTACTTTACCCCGTATTGTTGAAGTTCCCCCTTTGCCCGGATCTTTTTCACAAGCAGTAAATCCTATACCAAGAGTAAGGATAAGAAAAAAAGTAGTAATAGTTTTCATCGATTCTTATTTATTTAAGCATTATTAATTTAATTGTCTCAACATTGTTCTTATCGGAAAGACGAACAGTATATATTCCATTTCCGGAATGTTCATTGTATTGATCGTTCCCGTACCAATCAATATAATAAGTCCCGCCGGTAAGATATTCATCCACAAGAACGTCAACAAGTCTTCCGCTGATATCAAATATTTCCAGACGATAATTCCCATCCAAATATACATTAAACTGAATTGTTGTGAAATCCCTGAACGGATTTGGGAAACATTCAAATGATGAAGTTAAGGGATCTGGTATTTTTTGTTCTTCATGATATAATACTCCTGTATTTGGTTCACAGGGGGTTCCTCCTATTCCAACCGCCTGCCAGTTTTCACCTTTTGTATTGTCATACGAAGGATGTATTAACTCAATGGTTGCTCCGGTTCCATTGGCATTTTCAGGCCACGGAGAATAAATATAATAATCAACAGCATCCATAAGGTAACCTTCATCGTCATACAACCGAATCATATCCCCATTGCTGCTCAGACCAAAAGGCATATCTCCCACAGAATTTTGCCGGTTGGGATAAAATGTACGAAAAGCTTCCAGATCCCGACAAATCAAAAGATAATCATTAGGTACCATTGTAATGGATGGAAAGTAATACCCGTCATCCGGCCCTGTATCACTTAACAGCCAACCGTTCAAATTCACTGTTGTTTGTCCGTTGTTCACTATTTCTATCCAATCCTTAGTGTCAAGATTCGGAGCAGAATTGTAATTGATTTCGTTGATAACAACAGAAATGTCTGAACTTCCTGCTTCTTCAAAAACAGCAGTAAAACTACCACCGGCAGCCATGTCATAGTTGATGCTGATATTCGTTGAGTTCAATGTTCCTTCCCATCTGACAAATTTATACCCTGCCTTTGGGATAGCTGTCATTTTGATGGGAACATCTTTAAAATATATTCCTGAGAATGGATAATCTTTCGGATAGATAGAATTTAACTTGACCTTCCCGGCTTCGGTATCTGATACATCAATAGTAATTTGTTGTTCATTTCCCAGATTGAATACACTTTGCATATGTGCACGTGAGTAATTAGGTCTTCTCAGGGCAAAGGTTTTTTTATCTTCAATTTTCGAACTCCAGTTGTTATACGAACCCCACCAGCGGTTGATATGATACACAATCTCACTGCCAAATAAATCTTTTAATGAATCCAACTGGGCAATAGCTACAGATGGTAAAAAGTCTTGGTTAAGCCTGTCGCAATATTGATTGATAAAATTGTACCTGAATCCTATATTGGTAACCATCCTCCGTAAAAATAAGGTAGACCACGAAGGATTTGGCCAACCGGATTCGTTTGGTTCCAGGGCAAATTCCAGGGTATTCAAAGTGTAATCGGTTACCTCCCAGATCCCATAACCAAAATCGGTATCAAATAATATCCATCTCCATTTGCTCTCAACAGAATTGGTATTCCAGAATTTGATATTATTTCCCGGCCAGTCACGATTGTTAATGTAGATCTGTGTCAATTGATACTGGATGAAATTATCAATATCGATTTTATCTGCCACCCATGTATAAACACTGTTGTCGTAAAGTGAGGAATGTGAATTCAGATAGTTGATAATTTCAAGGTATTCCGTGTTGTCTCCGAAAATTATATTTCCTGCATTTTCAAGCAGATTAACAGATTCAGGATCAACGAGATGATTCTCTGCAACAAAATGCTCATTCACTTTTTCCCTGATGTTCAGTATTCCCCAATACTCTCCGTTCAAATAAAATGCAGATGGCTGAAAAGCTTGTCTGTCGGTATTCATTTTACTGGTCAAGCCGGCCATAAATCCGTCATGAAACTGGAGTCCCATGTTATCATTGCCTGAGTTTCTCAGCACAAGAGCTTCAAATTTCTCAATAGGTTTGTCTGCAAAAAATTTGTATTCAAAGGAACCTTTGCCGTACTGACTGCGTGCAAAAAGGGACATGGATTTCTGGTCGCTTCCGCGCGACCAGCCACCAAATATTTTTGTACCTGCACCCTGATCAACTTTTTTCTCTCCTGAAACATCATACAGTTCAAAATGAACCGGTTTTTCCCAATCCTGCCAAAAATTAGCTCCAAAATAAGGATAATCGGGTTCGGCATTCGGCCCAAGTACATAGATCCCCGTAAGCTCATCCCACAAATTATCAGGCTCAGTGGATATACAAACAATTGGGAAATCGTGGTCAAGTTCTGTTGCATAGGTATTTGTAACCACCGGACCGGGCAAACTTAAAGGATCAATTACTCTTGCCCGCAAAACTGTACTGGTATTTATTTGTATAGGTCCTGTATAAAGGTTGTCATCCGTTCCCGGTATTGAACCGTCAAAAGTATAATAAATAGGATCTGAGGGATTGCTTGAGGAAAGTGATACTGTTGTACCTCCCAAATGCTTTCCTCCAATAACAGAAAATACAACTGTATCTCCGGTTTGCTGATCGACTCCCTGTGTATTGTTCGGTCCCTTCGGAGTTGGTTCTCCGAAATAAAACCAGTTTTCCGTTCCATCCGGTTTTCTTCCGTATGAAACATCGCTAAGCAGCAGGGTAGCACTTACAGAATCAACCAGTACACCCAAAGGATCAAACAAATAAAAACTCTCACCATCGGCTTTCAATTTGAAATTGGTATGCAAACCTTCGCCCGGAAATGACAAATACGGAGATACCTGTTCGGTATGCCCTGAACCGGACCTTCCGATAGACAGGAACGGAATAAGAGACATATCTGAAGAAGTAAGACTAACATTATGCCCCTGGATGGCTATCACATTGACACCTTCAACTAAAATCGTCTGGGGATCAGTAATTTCATGATATTCAGGAGAGCCTCCCTGATACATCTCCGCTTCATGCAACAAGCCATTTGTTCCCTGATCAAAAGGAATTTCTTCTCCCGGATTACCAAGATTCATCCGTGCTATTTCGTGACCATTCACATAGGCAACGAATCCATCGTCATAATCAATGTGTAATACCAGTTTTTGAATGCTTGACAGATCAGTAATAACAAACTCCTTCCTGATAAAAACACTCATTGTAGTTGGAATCACCGTATTGTCGTCCCCATCCTCATACCCAAAACCGCTGCTCCCTGTATTCCATGATGATGCATCATATCCTGCATAGCGCCAGCTTGTCCCTATTTCCGAATCAGGAACTATATATTCCCATGTATCACCCCAGTCTATTAAGGTTTGGTAGGTCAACCCTATTTCTTTCCTGTCTTTTCCCGAAGCAAACACTAACATATATTCACCTGCATTGAAGGAATATTCCGGAAATGTCCATTTATCAGTAATCAGAATCTCATCTGAAAGCGCATATCCTCCAATGTCGATCGGGACCGAACCTGAATTGTATATTTCTATCCAGTCAAAGTATTCATTATCTTCATCAACAATTCCGTTCACATTTGATGAAAGAAACTCATTAATGAATATTTGTGCGTTGAGACAATAAGAATACCAAATCATTAAAATGAGAAACAGTACACGCATGGTCAAATATAAGGAATATTAAGAAATCATTAATTTTTATTAATAATCTACGTAAAGTATTCCATTTTGTTATTTAATTTAGGTATGATTTTTGTTTCTCAATAAAAAAACAATTAGTTTTGGTAACTTTTAACGAAATCAACCGTATTTACTGAACAAATAACATAATTAAGAATTGATATTGCAATAAAGGAAGATGAAGAAGAAGATCAAAGGTTGGACAGAGCGCAAGTTTGTATCCCCTATCAGAACAGCAATCAAAGAAGGAATATCCATAGAACGTTTATCTGTTTCATTGGCATTGGGCATAACTGTTGGCTTAATTCCTTTGTACGGAACTACTACGGTTATTGTGGGATTAATTGCTCTCTCACTCAGGTTAAATTTCGTTGCCATGCAGATTGCTCATTACATTGTTCATCCTATTCAGATAGCCCTTCTTATACCTTTCCTGAAAATGGGTGACACTTTATTAAAAGGAAACGAAGTTAGTTTTACTGTTCATCAATATATCCAACTTTTTAAAACCGATTTCTGGGCTACTCTTAAAGATCTTTGGCTGGTTAATTTATCCGCTGTTGGAATCTGGTTGATTCTTTCTGTTCCTCTGTTTCTGGCTTTGTACTATCTGTTGGTATACACCATCCGGAAATACAAGCCTATATTGAATTTCTCCCGTGTCTAAACAGATTCAGTAACTTTTCTTCCTCACGTTCCCAGCACAACTCACGTGCTGCCAGTTCCAAATTCGTATTGTAATAACCGTTTGCCAGCTCATTGTCAATCATATCATTTAGTATACCAGCCAATTTTTCCGGACTTCTGTCATATAAAACTTTTCCAACATCGTATTTTTTAACAATTTCTTTCATCTCAACCAAATCAGAAATTACTACCGGAATTCTTGCCTGCAGGTAATCAAATAGTTTATTAGGCAAAGCATACTGATAATTTAATCCAAGATTTTCTTCAAGGGAAATTCCAATGTCTGCCTGAGATGTATACTCCCATAAATTCTCCAAAGACACGCGTCCCAGAAAATCTATTCTATCTGTCAGTTTTAATGTATTGGTAAGTTGTATCAGCTCATTTTCAATGTCTCCTTTTCCTATAAGCCAGAGTCTCACATTGGTTAAATACTGCATGCTTTGTATCAGCAATTCAAGACCTCGCCCGAGATTCAGCACTCCCTGGTAAATGATCACTGTCTCGGCCGAAGAATTGTCTTCTTTTTCGAATTCATGATCATACCTAAACCGGGCCAAATTTCTGATCACATAGAATGTGATGCCGTACTTTTGCTGGTAATGATTCGCAATGGACTGACATACTGTAAAACCAAACTTGATTCTTTTCATGAGGAAGCTTTCAAGCATTAACCATATTTTTTTTATTAATGGTCTGTGAACCAATTCAGGAACTTCAGAAAATAATTCATGGCTATCAAATACAAGTTTTTTTCTTTTCAAAACAGAAACCAGATAACAAGCAAGCAATGTATCCAAATCATTGGACAGTATAATCTGCCCGTTGAAACCCAAAAGATAAAAAAATAGTCTGAGGTTCAGGTTGACATAAAAAAGAGGCCCCTTGTTTATTAAAAAGCGAAGTCGCTTCGTACGATATGATCGTTCATTTAAGAAAAGTGAATCTCTCAGTTGTCTGCCGACAATTGTAACATCATAACCATTCTCGCTGAGAGATGTGGCAATTTTGTGGATCCTGTTATCGGTCACAATATCATTTGAAACAACTGAAACTACACGAATCAAACTGGTAGTATTTTTAATGATAAATCTTTAAAATTAAAGACCATAAAACTATTGTATATTTGCGACAATTTGAAAAACATGATTGAATTTACACCAAACTTTCCACTCAAACAATATAATACATTCGGGATAGACGTAAAAGCTAAGTATTTTGCCGGATTTTCATCCCTGGCGGAATTGCATGAGTTGGTTGATGATAAACTATTCACAAAACATCCCAGGTTGATTCTTGGAGGCGGAAGCAATGTATTATTCACAAAAGACTTTGACGGTTTGATAATCCATCCGAAACTGGAAGAAATCAACATTGTTGAAGAGACTAATAAAGAGATTATCCTTAACGTCGGAAGTGGCATAATTTGGGACAATCTGGTTGAATACGCTGTATTGCATGGATGGGGTGGTTTGGAAAACTTGTCTGCAATACCCGGAAATGTTGGAGCAGCTCCCTTACAAAATATTGGAGCATATGGAGCAGAGATAAAGGACGTCATTGATAAAGTTATTGGCATTGATCTTTCCAATAAGAGGACTTGTACTTTTAAGAATACTGAATGTGAATTTGGCTACCGTAGCAGCATATTTAAAACCAAGTTGAAATCCAACTTTCTTATAACACATGTTGTATTCAGGCTGAAAAAATTCCCTCATTCCCTGATAACCGGTTACGGTGAAATCGAGCGGATATTAGAGCATGAAAAAGAAAGAACCATATCGGTGATACGAACTGTGATCTGCAATATAAGAAGCTCTAAATTGCCAGATGTGAAAACAAATGGCAATGCAGGTAGTTTTTTTAAAAATCCAGTTGTCGATACCGAAACAATGGGACAACTTAAAAAAAGGATGAAGGATATTCCTGTATACGAAACACCCGAAGGAGGTTACAAATTATCTGCTGCCTGGTTAATTGAAAAATCCGGTTGCAAAGGGATCCGTTCCGGAAATGCCGGGACTCATGATCACCAGCCACTGGTGTTGATTAACCATGGAAATGCAACCGGGAAAGAAATTCTGGGACTTGCAGATTTTATTAAAGAAAAGGTTTATCAACTGTTTGGTGTTGCTCTTGAGACAGAAGTAAATGTAATCTGAACGAATCATGCAATTTGAATTGTATTCACAACAGCATTAATGATAGAAGAAACAATCTCTCTGTTTTCTGCTTCTGCATAAATCCTGATTACAGGCTCTGTGCCTGAAGCTCTGATCATAACCCACCGTTCTTTATCAAGGTAATATTTGTATCCGTCAAGATCTTCTGTTTTTGAAACAGCAAACTCACCAAATTTAGTATATTTCTGTTGCCTGCATTCCTCAATAACTTTGTTCCGGATATTTTTATTCAACTCCAGATCCATCCTTTCATAAGCAAACGTTCCCGTTATTTCATGCACTTCATGCATCAATTCACTGAGCTTTTTCCCCGATTCAGCAAGCCAGTTCCAAATTGTAATTCCAATCCATACACCATCTCTCTCCGGTAGATATGACCCGGTTGTAATTCCTCCAGATTCTTCCCCGGCAGCCAAAACTTTTTCATCCATGATAAAATGAGAAAACTCTTTAAACCCGATTGGAGTGCGAATAACTTTCAAATGATAATGTGTACATAATTTCTCGAGTTTATGTGTAAGTGAAAAACCTGCAATCACTTTCCCTTCCAGTTTTTTATAGCCTGCCAGATAATGTATTACAAGGAGAAAAACATTATGACTGTCGATGTAAGTTGCATTTTCATCAAACAAAGCTATGCGATCTCCATCTCCATCTACTGCAAGTGCACAGTCAATATCCTTTTTTTTCAGGATATATTCTTCAAGCAGATGAAGGTTTTTCGGCAAAGGTTCAGGAGGAATTCCCAGAAATGATGGATTGTATTCGCATCGTAACATCCTGATATCCGGCATCAGTCTTTTAAAAGTATTTTGAGCACTCCCATACATCGCATCAAATGCAAAACAAAGTTTTGATTTGATTATTTTATCAATATCAAAATGGTCATAAATATTTTTCAGGTAAATCGATTCCAGGTTGATATACTGAATCAGGCCTCTCTCAATGAAATAATTCCAGTTCAGCATTTCAAGATCAAATTCATATTCGCTGGAAATCAGGTTTTCAATATCCCTTACGTCCGTGTCTGGCATGGGACCTCCAAAATCTGATTTAAGCTTTATTCCATTGTATTCAGCCGAATTATGACTGGCAGTAATCATAACTCCGCAATTGGATTTCAGTTTGACAACTCCTAACGACACCATGGGCGTTGACACAAAATTCTCAGAGATATATACTCTGATATTTTTCGATGCCAATATTTTTGCAATGGCTTCCATGAACATTTCACCACCGAAACGACTATCATAGCCAATAACTGCCGAAGGATTAGGAAATTTGCCAATAAGCCATCGCGCAAGTCCATACGCAAATTTCGCTACATTAGCCAGAGTGAAATCTTTCGCTATTACCCCTCTCCAACCATCCGTGCCGAATCTGATTCTATCCATTTATTTTTTCAATAAAAATAAAAAGCGACGAAACATTATGCCATCGAATATGCTAATATTTATTGACAATCTAACGGTATATTCTTCGTTTATTCAGCTCCCGGCGATACAATTCCGCATTTCGGTTATGTTCTTTCAACGTTTTTGCAAAATTGTGGTATCCTGAAAAATCCGGTTTTGCACAAAAATATAAGTAGTTATGTTTCTCATAATTTAACACTGCATCAATAGAAGAAACTTCAGGAAAACAAATTGGACCGGGAGGCAAACCTCCAAACTTATAAGTATTGTAAGGAGAATCTATTTTATAATGTTTTCTTAAGACACGCTGCATTGAGAAGTTCCCAATTGCATAAATAACTGTAGGATCGGCATGAAGACGTATCCCTTTGTGCAAGCGATTCATATAAACTCCGGCAATTCTGCTTTTTTCATTGTCTTTTCGTGTTTCCTCATTGACTATTGATGCCAGGGTTATCACTTCTTCTTTGGTCAATCCTATCTGTTCTGCCTTGTTTTTTCTCTTCCATGTCCAGAAACTGTCATATTCAGAGAGCATTCTCTGAAATAATGATTCAGTAGAAATATTCCAGTATACCTCGTAAGTGTTGGGAATAAAAATGCATCTGAAAGTGTATTTGTCAAATCCGTATGACCTGGCTATCGAATCAGAGTTAAAAAAGCTCATGATTGACGGTGAATCAATTTCCAACTGATCGGAAAGTCGTTTTGCTAATTGCTTCTCGGTACGAAGATTATTGAATGTTAACATGACAGGATCTTGTCTTCCAGAACGTAGCATATTAATAAATTCATTATTGCTCATCCTGTTTTTCACTTTGTAGCGTCCCGGATTAACATGATTCGGATAGTTCTTTTTTCTGGAAGCCCAGGCAAAACTCTGTGAGTTTTTAATGAGTTTCTTTTCGTTGATCAGTTTAAGAACATCCTCATAAGTCGATCCGGTCGGAATATACAAGTATGTATTCTTTTTGTCTTTTGTGTAAATGTTCGGCGCAAAGGCTCTGCGATATAAACTAAATCCCTTGATGCCGCCTATTAACAATATGATAAGGAGAAAATAACTGACGCGTTTCAACCAAACGTGTTCACTCATAGGAATACATCTTATGATTAAATAACCTTAATATCAGATTTTTATTACATATAGCTGACCAGCTTCATCACGAACTACTTTTACCTGATCATTTTTATCAATGAAACCGATTTCTGCCTTTGCATCAAATATTTCTCCTTCGATCTTAACTCTTCCTGATGGTCGCAAAACAGTATAAGCAATACCTGTTTTGCCTATCATTTCCTTCTGATGCGTGTCAATCCCGATATATCCCTGAGATTTATCCTGTTCTGCCGCCAGAGATATCCCTTTGAAGAAATTTGATGTTCCCACCTTGCGGCTCAGCCAAATAGAAAGAAAGAAGGATACAAGAACTGTTATTAAAATCCGGGCAAATACTTTAGCAACTTTTATCAGAGCATCTATTCCTTCAAATTCAAAAACCACATTATCAATAACACTCATTGTAAGACTCACAAGTATTAGCATAATACCTGAAATACCAGCTACTCCAAAGCCCGGAATAACAAAGATTTCCAGGGCGAGCAAAGCAATTCCTAAAACAAATGTCAGTATTTCCCAATTCTGAGCCAGGCCTTCGAGGTAAAGAGGTGCAAAATACAAGAGAGCTGCCGCAATAGCAATTCCCAAAGGAAAACCTACTCCCGGGGTTTG
Source organism: uncultured Bacteroidales bacterium (assembly GCA_964406315.1). Taxonomy (GTDB): domain Bacteria; phylum Bacteroidota; class Bacteroidia; order Bacteroidales; family UBA10428; genus UBA10428. The sequence continues at coordinate 44,568 of CAYORG010000013.1, forward strand.
CAGTTCAAAATAGATCCCTCCGATAATTAAAAGAATCAGCAAACTCTGGGCCACCGGACTTAATAATAACAATATGATCCTGTCGAGACTTTTTAACTCATATCGTTTTATTTCATAATCTGCCAAACCCGATATTTCCAATACTTCTTTAATGGTATTGGCTTTGCCTTCGCAATACCCAACCTGTATAGCTTCCTCCGTGGTGAGTGTGAGTACTTTCCCTGAATCAACAATTCCATCTACCACCAGCAAAGGATCTACCATTGCTTCGGCAATGTGAGGATCTCTATGCCATACATATAAAGTATCATTGCCTTGAATGATCGTATCTTTCCCGTGGGCTTCCGCGGTAGCACGCATTGTAGATCTCATAAAAGATTGGTACTTGTCCGGTACAACTTCGCCCGATTGACTTACAACCGTAGCAGCACCTATACTCCCTCCTGATCTCATATAAATGCTATCGGCCGCTATTGAAATAAGTGCTCCTGCCGAAATAGCCTGGTTATCGATGAAGATCAAAACCGGAATGGAAGAATTCAGAATTTTTGTGCGGATGGAATCGGCGATGTTTACCATTCCACCATAAGTATTCATATGAATTAAAATGTAATCGGCTTTCAGAGTCTGAGCTTCTTTAAAAGCTTCCTGTGTAATGCGCCAGACGGGCTTTGCAATTTCCTTTCTTATTTCAAAAATATATATTAATCCTTTTTTTGTCAGGACCGTTTTTTGAAGTAATTTTTCAGAAGCAGTATCAGCAAATGTGCTGTCATCGGCAACATTTGAGGAAAAAAGAATCTGAAAACCCAGTAACAGAACTAAGATCCTCCAGTTAGAATTAAACTTCGAATTTTTCATTTTTATTCAATTGTATTGCAACGAAATTAAATAATGCAGATGAATTAGCAAATAAAACCACTGATATCCATAAGTTTTATTGTTCTATTCAGAATGCTGTTGATAGACATAGCTTGGTCTCGTTTATTTTTTTCTAACTTTGGAGCTCAAAATTGTTATTATGGATTTGAATGCCTTAACCGCTATATCACCAATTGATGGAAGATATCGATCAAAAATAGATGAATTAGTGCCCTATTTTTCTGAATATGGATTGTTTCGTTACAGAATACGAGTTGAGGTAGAATATTTCATTTCACTATGTCGCTATAAAATTCCGCAGGTAAGTGATTTTCCTAAAGAAAAATTCGAATCCCTTCGTAAACTTTATACTGAATTCAGCCTTGATGACGCCGCTCAAATAAAAGAAATTGAAAAAACAACAAATCATGATGTGAAAGCTGTGGAATATTTTCTTAAGAAGCAATTTGATAAACTAAATCTTGAAAAATACAAAGAATACATACATTTTGCCCTTACCTCTCAGGATATTAATAATACTGCTGTTCCACTGTCATTCAGCGCAGCGCTTAAAGAATCGTATTTGCCTCTTTTACAAAAAATTGTCGATAAACTGCTGAACCACAGTCTTGAATGGGAAAATATTCCTATGCTTGCACACACACACGGTCAGCCAGCCTCTCCTACCCGACTTGGAAAAGAAATAAGAGTTTTTATTGATCGATTGCAGGCCCAGATTGGACAATTAAAGCAAATTCCTGTTTCAGCAAAATTTGGCGGAGCCACAGGAAATTTTAATGCCCATAACGCTGCATATCCGGAAATAGACTGGGTTGAATTTGGAAATGCCTTCATCAATCATGTATTAGGACTTGAAAGGCAACAGACAACTACACAGATAGAACATTACGATAACCTGGCTGCTTCTTTTCAAGCCATGAGCAGAATAAATACCATTCTAATTGATATGTGCCGCGATATCTGGACATACATTTCAATGGATTATTTTAAGCAGAAAATAAAAGAGGGAGAGATTGGTTCATCCACTATGCCTCATAAAGTAAATCCTATTGATTTTGAAAATGCTGAAGGAAATCTGGGTGTTGCCAACGCAGTGTATTCACATCTTGCAGAAAAATTACCGATTTCAAGATTGCAGAGAGATCTGACGGATTCCACAGTACTCAGAAATATTGGCGTACCTATGGCTCACAGTATAATAGCCTTTAAATCAATTCTTAAAGGCTTGGGTAAGCTCCTGTTAAACAAGGAAAAAATTGACGCTGATCTGGGAGATAACTGGAGTGTTGTTGCAGAAGGAATTCAAACCATTTTGCGACGACAAGGATTTCCAAAACCTTATGAAGCTCTTCTGAAGCTTACACGAACAAATAAGAAAATTGATCGTGAAGCACTATCTTCATTTATTGATTCCTTAGATATAAGTGATGCTCTCAAAAAGGAGCTTAAAAACCTAACCCCTTTTAATTACACAGGCAAGTAGCGATGAGAGATGCTTTTAAACTCTTCAAAAGGTTTCTGCCTCCTTACAAAACATATGTAAGCCTTGGTATTCTTTTCAATATTTTTGCAGCAATATTCAGCATATTTTCATACATAGCTTTGATCCCTTTACTCAAAATTCTTTTTAAGCTCAATACCCAGTCTTATGAGTATGTCGATGCCGACATCTCCCTGATTCCTTTTCACATTCCACGCGATGCCATCATGAACAATTTGTATGCCTGGCTGGGTAAAAGTATCGAAACAAACGGGCCAATACGCGTGCTATTGATCGTTGCGCTGTTAGGTGTAGCTATGATATTTTTTAAATCAGTATTTACTTACATGGCAAGTTTCTTTATGGTAAAGATCCGGAACCATGTTGTGAAGGATATCAGAAACAATATTGTCAAAAAAATAATCTCTCTTCCGATTGGTTTCTTTACCGAAGAAAAAAAAGGAGACATTATTGCGAGAACTACGGGTGATGTTACCGAAATAGAAGTATCCATTGTGAGCTCTTTTGATGCCCTCATTAAAAATCCCATTATCATTCTGATTACATTATTCTCTATGATATTCGTAAGCTGGCAGTTGACTATTTTTATTTTTATTATGCTTCCTTTTGCAGGTGCTATCATAGGTTTTATAGGTAAAACACTAAGAAAAAGATCATTCCAGGGACAGAATAAAATGGGCGAAATTCTCTCAACTGTGGAAGAAACACTGGGAGGGTTAAGAATTATTAAAGGTTTTAATGCAGAAAAAAAGATACAAAGGAAGCAAAAACAACAAAATGAAGAATACCGTTCTATTATGGACAAGTTGATGTTACGTTATTTTCTTGCCAGTCCTATGAGTGAATTTCTTGGTGTATTGGTTGTTATGAGTGTCATGTGGTATGGCGGTAGACTTATACTTACAGAGACAGGTAAAAATCTTTTGCAACCCGAAGAATTTTTGGTTTACCTTGGTTTGTTTTATAATATCATCAATCCGACCAAGGCATTTTCAACTGGTTTTTACAATGTTCAGAAAGGTTTGGCAGCAGTAGACAGAATTGACAGGATCCTAAATACCAAGTCAAATATCATAATCAAAGAAAATTCCTTACCAATCAATAAATTCGAGGATAAAATTGAATACAAAAACGTATGGTTTAAATACAATGAAGAATACGTTTTAAGAGATATTTCCATCACAATTCAGAAAGGACAAACTGTTGCAATTGTTGGTCCTTCCGGCTCCGGAAAATCAACATTGTCTGATCTGCTTCCCCGCTTTTATGATGTGACCAAAGGAAATCTGCTTGTTGATGGCAATGAAGTAAGTGATTTGGATATCAAAGCACTTAGAAACTTAATGGGAATTGTAAACCAGGAACCCATATTGTTTAATGATACCATTTTCAATAATATTATTTTTGGTGTTGATGAGGCCAGAGCAGAAGAAGTTGAAATGGCTGCTAAAATAGCCAATGCTCATGAATTTATCATGGAAACCGAAAATGGTTATCAAACCAATATAGGCGACAGAGGTACAAGATTGTCAGGAGGTCAGAAACAACGAATTTCAATAGCGCGGGCAGTATTGAAAAATCCCCCCATCATGATTCTGGATGAAGCGACATCTGCCCTCGATACAGAATCGGAAAGACTGGTTCAACAGGCAATAAATAACCTGATGAAAAAAAGAACAAGTATTGTCATTGCTCACCGTTTGTCAACAATTAGAAATGCAAATAACATTTATGTGCTGAAACAGGGAAAAATTGTGGAGCAGGGAAATTACAAGGAGTTACTGGCAAAAAACGGGGAATTTAAAACATTGCATAACAACCAGTTTCAGTAAATAATAAAAAAAGTTAAAAATTCTAACAAATCATACTTAGAGACTGATTAATAAAAAAATACTATTATTTTTGCATCCTTAACCTAAAAAATTATAATTATGGACGAAGGCCCATATCATAGACAGTTGAATATATTAACTAATCTGTAAAGGGCATTCATTGTTTCCTTTCAGATTCTATTGGGAGGAAACAAAAAATGATTAAGATTTTTAAGACATTTGGCGGATACATCGAAATCTCCAAACTTCAAAAAGGTTGCTGGATAAATGTGATACAGCCAACACCAACCGAAATTCAGCGATTGTCCGAAGACTTTCAATTACCTGGCGATACAATTAATGACATCCTAGACGTGGATGAAAGACCACGAATAGAATTTGATGAAGAATGGTCTTTGATCATCATGCGAATTCCTATTGCCAGCACTAATAATAGTGTTCCATTCCACACTATTCCGCTCGGAATATATCTGGCAGAAAATTTCACCCTCACGCTTTGTCTGCAAAATAACGATATATTACCCCTGGAACAGTCATCACCTTTTAGAGAACAATACAGTCAAATTACCGATGTAATCAATTTTATTTTGAGGTTATTTCTTCGTACGGGTAATATGTATCTCAAATACCTGAAGCAAATAAATCAAATGACCGGATTGATTGAGCAGGACCTTGAAAGGTCTATTAAAAATAAAGAACTCAATAAATTGTTGAAAATGGAAAAATGCCTTGTTTATTTCATTACATCCATAAAGGCAAATGATATTGTCCTGGCCAGATTAAAAAATTCAAAAAAGATCATTACCGAGATAAACGAAGATTTATTGGAAGATGCTTTCATTGAAAACAAGCAAGCATTAGAAATGGCACAGATATACTCTGATATTCAGAGTGGAATGATGGATGCATTTGCATCCGTTATATCAAACAACCTCAATGTTGTTATGAAACAGTTAACTTTAATTTCTATAATACTTATGATACCCACCCTGATAGCCAGTATTTTTGGAATGAACGTTCCCAATTTTATGGAGAATTCAATGTGGGCATTACCTTCAATCATTGTTTTTTCATTGTTATTCTCTTTTCTGGGTGTAATTATTTTCAGGAGAAGACAATGGTTTTAGGTTAAAATTTTTCACTTAGTCTGTTTTCAGAATGTTTATAAGATTTTTAGAAGTATAAGGGAAAGATTCAAACCAAAACAATTGCCGGGCTTCCGCCCGGTGCATTTTTTCTTCCATCAAATTGTTCAAACAGGGGATTATTTCATGATCCCTCGAAGGGAGATGCTTAAACCAAAACAATTGCCGGGCTTCCGCCCGGTGCATTTTTTCTTCCATCAAATTGTTCAAACAAGTTTGTCAATTTTCTGTAATAAAAAATGCCCCTATCGGGGCAATTGTTTTGGTTTGCGGAGGAAGAGGGATTCGAACCCCCGGTACCTTGCGGTACAACGGTTTTCAAGACCGCCGCATTCGACCACTCTGCCATTCCTCCGGGCGCGAAAATATAACTTTTTTTAATACGAAGACCAGATCAAATGAAAAAATCAGTTTTCACTCCTGAAATCTTTAAAAAGAGCAAGAAAATAGAACAAAAAGTAATTTTTTTTATCAACATTATGCTAACTATAAAGCATTCAATATTTTACATTTTTTACTGATTTGAGGTAATCTGTAAGTTGTTGAATGACTGTTATTTGTTATCTTATCTGTTGCCAAAGTTCCAAAGATTCTATGATTTGATACTGAATAATATTAACATCAAAAAATTGAAAAAAAGCCTGAAAGGTTGATTTGTAGCGGTAAATTTTGATCTCTAAATTTGCTAAACTTGACAAATAGTCTATATTTGTATATACATTTACTACTGTGAAAATATTTACTAACCCTAAATTATTTTATCATGAACAAAGCACAATTAATTGATGCAATCGCTAGTAGCGCTGGTCTAACTAAAGCTGATGCCAAGAAAGCTCTTGATGCATTTATAGGTTCTACTTCAAAGGCACTTAAAAAAGGTGATCGTGTAGCTCTGGTAGGATTTGGTTCTTTTTCTGTAGCAAAAAGAAGTGCACGTACAGGAAGAAATCCACAGACTGGTAAAGAAATCACTATTCCTGCTAAAAAGGTGGTTAAATTCAAAGCTGGTAGCGAATTAGCTGATGCTGTTCAATAATAATGGAAAAAATTACCATGTAAGGGAGCAATATGTGCTCCCTTTTTTTATGTCTTAAATAATTATTCCTGACATCATGATAACTGATATAATAAAACTCCTGGAGAGTTTTATAACAGAAGAGAAAAAAAAATTGTTCTCATCAGTTCTCAAGGAAAGAACCAGATATATCACGGTAGTTCTGGAAGATATATTTCAACCTCATAACGCCAGTGCAGTGCTTAGAACATGCGATTGTTTCGGTATTCAGGATATTCATATTATTGAAAACAAAAACAAATACAACATCAATCCTGATGTTACCATGGGATCAGACAAATGGTTGAATATTAAAAAATACAATGCTTTGTCTGACAATTCATCAGCCGCAATCAATTCATTGAAGGACGCCGGATACAGAATTGTTGCCACAACACCCTCCGGAAAACATACTTCTCTTGAAGAATTTGACCTGACAAAAGGTAAAGTAGCGCTTTTCTTTGGTACAGAGCCCAATGGATTGTCCGATTTTGTATTAAAAGAAGCGGATGAACGTCTTTTCATTCCTATGCATGGATTTACTGAAAGTTTTAATATTTCTGTCTCAGCTGCAATAATTTTATACTGCCTTACACTCCAGTTGCGGAATTCATCCATGCCTTGGAAACTAACCCGGAATGAAAGCCTGGAAGTGAAATTCAATTGGTTAAAAAGATCTGTGCGAAATTCCGAAAACATTGTAAAGAAATATTATTCTGAGCAATAACTCAATTATTCTGTTTTTCTTCTCTATAACAAAAGAATTGAAACAAATGGTATCTATTTTTTTTTATATATTTGACTACGTTATTGATGAAAACTATTAACTATGAATTGTATAATTATAGATGATGATCAGATGTCCCGCAGAGTAATTGAAGAGTTTGTAGAACGAACGGATCAATTGCACCTGTTAAGCTCATACGAAAATGCTGTTGACGCAATAAATGCATTTGGTAGCGATGAAGATATTGATTTGATATTCCTCGACATTGAAATGCCTGAAATGAGTGGTATCGATTTTCTGGAAACACTTCAAAATCCTCCCCAAATTATCATAGTCTCCTCCAAAGAAAAATACGCTCTCGATGCCTTCAACTATGATGTCACCGATTATCTTCTGAAGCCTGTGAACTATAGCAGGTTCTTTAAAGCAGTTAATAAAGCAGGCGAGCGATTCAAAAACAAAGTAGATCCAAGGGAAGATGAAATTTTCATCAAGAAAAACTCAGCACTTGTTCGATTAAAATACAAAGATATTCTATGGGTTGAAGCACTGGAAAACTATGTGATTTTTAACACCTTTGAAGATAAATATACCATTCACTTTACAATGAAAGCTATTGAACAAAAGCTTCCTTCAGGTATTTTTACACGTGTTCATCGTTCATATATTGTTAACATCAGCTCAATAAATTTTATTGAAGACAATGCCATTGTTATCAAAACAAAAGATGGCGGGAAAACTATTCCCATTGGTAAATCCTACAAAGATAAATTGATGGGAGACATTAACCTGATGGTAAAATAATTCTTTCCATTTTCTGTTTTATCTATAAAAATCTTGTCAATTTCTAACTTATGTCCCATGCATTCATTGTGATGACATTGTTTATTATTCTGCAACCCGTTACACTTTTCGGCCAGGATAGTCTCTCTTTAAATCAATGTGAAGAAAAACTTACAGTTTTATACAATTCAATTCTCAATGAAAATCCTTATAACAGAGAAAATATAAGCAGAGCCTTTTACGATGAATTTTATACGATGCTCGAAGAAGAAGAAGGCTCTTTTACTCATCCGTTCAGTAAACTTGAAAACATTGGTAAAATCTATTCAGCGGATAAAAGGATCAGGATCTATACCTGGAACATTCCATATGCCATGGATAAGAATCTTTACTATGGAATTGTGCAGTATTATTCAAATGTCCATGAAAAATACATTGCAGTAAAACTTAACGATTCATTGACTTATTCTCAAAATTCCCGGCCCGTTGATTGGCCGGGTGCTTTATACTATGAAATTATCGTCACCAGGCATACCGGACAAAAATACTATACATTGCTGGGATTTGACTTACACAATGTATTGTCTAATAAAAAACGTATCGATGTATTATCGATCAATGAGTTTGATGAATTGTATGTATGTCAGAAACTATTTCAGTATGACGGCAAACTTCTGGATAACCTCGAATTTGAATACAATGAGAAAGTCGTTATGAGTCTTAGATACAACCACGAAACAAAAATGATTGTATTCGATCATTTATCACCTGGTAAACCTTCTTTAGAACATCAATACGAATTCTACGGACCTGACTTTACCTATGACGGACTTAAGTTTGAGAGAGGAATGTGGGTGCTTTATAAAGATATTGACATCACAAACTGATATTTTTTCAGTATTGTTTTTGTTTTTCTTACCATAGTATGACTATATGACAGCTAATACAGACTGGCATATTCTTTGAAAAACCATCATGCTGATAACATGTGAAATTTAAATTGGAGATATTATGCAAACTGGTAAAATTGGAGTAACAACGGAAAATATATTCCCTATCATTAAAAAATATCTATATTCCGATCATGAAATATTTCTGAGAGAGGTCATGTCCAACGCTGTTGACGCCACCCAAAAGCTGAAAACCCTTGCCAACATGGGTGATTTTAAAGGTGAACTTGGCGATCTGACCATCAGGGTAGCAATAGACAAAAAGAAAGGAACTCTTACTGTCTCCGATCAGGGAATAGGAATGACCCAGGAAGAAATTGAAAAATACATCAATCAGATTGCTTTGTCAAGTGCTGAGGATTTCCTTGAAAAATACAAAAACCAGGAGAATGCAATCATCGGGCATTTTGGATTAGGGTTTTTTAGCACTTTCATGGTTTCTGACAAGGTTGAAATTATCACAAAATCATACAAAGCCAAGGCAAAAGCCATTAAGTGGTCATGTGAAGGAACACCGGAATACAATATCGATAATGCCGATAAATCTGCAAGGGGAACGGATGTGATCCTCCATCTTGACAAAGATTCAAAAGAATTCCTTGAAGAAACTAAAGTAAATCAGTTGTTGAATAAGTATTGCAGATTTCTTCCTGTTGAAATAGCTTTTGGAAAAGAAAAAGAATGGAAAGACGGAAAGGAAGTTGAACTTGAAAAAGATAAAATCATTAATGATACAAATCCTCTATGGACAAGAAAACCTGCAGATCTTAAAGAAGAGGATTATACTAAATTTTACCGCGATTTGTATCCGATCAGCGAAACTCCTTTGTTTAATATTCATTTAAATGTAGATTATCCTTTCAATCTGACAGGTATATTGTATTTCCCGAGAATTAAAAACAACATAGAAATTCAGAAGAATAAAATACAATTGTATTGTAACCAGGTCTTTGTTACCGATTCTGTTGAAGGTATAGTACCTGAATTTCTTACCCTGTTGCATGGGGTTCTGGATTCACCGGATATACCTCTGAATGTATCACGATCTTATCTTCAGAGTGATTCAAATGTTAAAAAGATCTCAAATCATATTACAAAAAAAGTGGCCGACCGACTGACGGAGATCTTCAAAAACGACAGAAAACAATTTGAAAAGAAATGGGATGATCTGAAATTATTCATTGAATACGGAATGATTTCCGAAGAAAAGTTCTATGAAAAAGCTGAGAAATTTGCTCTTCTTAAAAACACTGATAATAAATATTTTACTCTTGAAGAATACCAAAAACTAATTAAAGAAAATCAAACCGATAAAAACAAAACTCTGATATACCTTTACGCGACGAATGTTGATGAGCAGCATAGTTTCGTAGAAGCTGCAAAAGAAAAAGGTTACGATGTGCTGGTAATGGATGGTCAGCTTGACACTCATTTTCTCAATCACCTTGAACAAAAGTTAAAAAACTCCAGGTTTACGAGAGTGGATTCAGATGCAATTGATAAATTGGTTGAAAAAGGAGAAACCAAAGAACTAAAACTAAGCTCAGAGCAACAAAACAGTCTTACACCGGTATTTCAGGGATTACTTCCCGATAAGGCAAATTACGTTGTAAGCTACGAAGCAATGGGTGAAAATGAGAGTCCTCTTCTGATAACTCAATCCGAATTTATGCGCCGAATGAAAGACATGTCTGCCCTTGGTGGTGGAATGAATTTTTATGGTGAAATGCCTGACAGCTATAACCTTGTTGTAAATGGAAATCATACACTGATCTTAAGATTGAATGATGAACTGGAGAAAAAACTTTCTGGTGAATTGAAAAAAATAGATGAGAAAATTAAACCTCTTAATGACAATAAAGCCAAACTTGACAAGACTGCAAAAGATAAAAAGGAAGAAGAAATAAAACAGGAAGACAAGGATCGTATTGAAGAACTCACAAAGAAAATCTCTGAGCTGCAGGAAAAGAAAAACAAACTGCTTAAAAAATTCGGAAATGACAATAAACTTGTTAAACAATTGATAGATCTGGCTTTACTGGCAAATGGCATGCTGAAAGGAGAAGAACTTACAAAGTTTGTAAAAAGAAGTATTGAACTTATGTAATCATAAACAATCAATAGATTTTAAAGCTGTGTGGTATTTCATACAGCTTTTTTTATTAACAGATTTTCCACAATTCTTCCTGTCATATAAGGAAACAATCAAATTGTTATATTTTTACAGAAATTAACCATTTTAAAAAATGCATAATGGACCCAGTTTCTACAAGATTAGCAAGTCTTTCTCCTTCTGCAACTATGGCCATGAATCAGGCTGGCAGGGATCTTAAGGCAAAAGGAATTGATGTGATTAATTTGAGCGTAGGGGAACCCGATTTCAATACTCCCGATCATATAAAGAATGCAGGTAAAAAAGCGATTGATGATAACTATTCATTTTATCCGCCGGCTCCCGGTTTTCCCGAATTGCGAGAAGCTGTTACCATAAAATTCAAAAGAGAGAACAACCTCGATTATACACCTGAACAAATTGTTGTATCAGCCGGAGCTAAGAATTCATTGGCAAATGTTATTCTTAGCCTGATTGATAAAGATGATGAAGTAATTGTACCTTCTCCTTACTGGGTAACTTATGTAGAACTTGTTAAACTCGCAGAAGGTAAAAATGTTGTTGTAAGAGGTGTTATTGAAAATGATTTTAAAGTAACTCCGGAACAGATCGAAAAAGCAATCACCCCAAAAACCAAAGCCTTGCTTCTATGTTCCCCGTCGAATCCGACAGGAAGCGTATACAGTAAATCTGAACTGGAGGGCATTGCTAAAGTAATTGAAAAACATCCCCGGATATTTGTCATAACAGATGAGATCTATGAACACATTAATTTTGTTGGTAAGCATGAATCCATTGGTCAGTTTGACTCCATTAAAGATCGCGTGGTAATTGTTAACGGGGTCTCAAAAGCTTATGCAATGACCGGTTGGCGAATCGGATACATTGCTGCCCCTCTTTGGCTGGCAAAAGCTTGCACAAAACTTCAGGGCCAGATTCTTACCGGTCCGACAACAAATGCTCAAAAAGCTGCTGTTACTGCGCTTACAAGTGACCAGAGCTGCGTAAAGGAAATGCTTGTGGCATTTAAAAGAAGAAAAGAACTGATTATGAATTTATTGAAAGAGGTTCCCAACATACAAGTTTCAGAACCGGAAGGAGCTTTCTATGTTTTTCCCAAGATTGATGCCTATTTCGGAAAGTCTTTTAAAGGTCAGAAAATAAGATCATCAACAGATCTTTGTCTTTATCTCTTAAATGAAGGCCATATTGCCACAGTACCCGGAGAAGCATTTGGTGAACCCACCGGTTTAAGGATTTCCTTCGCTACCTCTGACGATAAAATTATAGAAGCCATTAAACGATTGAAAGCATCATTAGCGAATCTAACCTAAAACAAATAGTATATATTAACATCCCGGATCAGATGATCCGGGATTTTTTTCTTTGAATCTGAATTTCATATCACACTTGATGTCAAACCTGGGAAAGCAGGTATAGATCCCCTATACAAACTTGTGGATAAGGACATATACGACAACGATAAAAAACTGAAGGTCAGAAATTAGATTTCTCTTTTAATATAGGTTGAATAATCCTTAATAATCGGATGATATTCCTGTTGCATTAAATCGGATGAGATTATAAAATCGGCTGTAGACTTGTTATTGGCGGTAGGAATATTGTATAAAACTGTTATACGAAGCAAAGCTTTCACATCAACATCATGAGGCTGAGGCTGCATTGGATCCCATAAAAATATCACTATATCTATTTTCCCTTCTGCAATCATCGCTCCGAGTTGCTGATCGCCTCCCAATGGTCCTGACTTAAGCTTTACGATTTCCAGTTTTTCATTCCCCTGAGAATTTTCTGTTATCTTTTTCAGCAAGGCCTCTTCAATCAAACGACCAGTTGTTCCTGTGCACACAAGTTTATGCTTCAACAATTCCTGCCAATTCCATTCTGCCCATTCAACAAGATCTTTTTTCCTGTTATCGTGCGCAACCAGACCTATTCTCTTTTGTATTTTCATATTCTAATTCAGTTTAATATTTCTTAATTCTGTTAAGTATCTCTGGTAATACTCATCCAATATTTTTTCTTCCAGTTCTTTTTCTTTCATCATACGTTTTTCATAATCATACTTACTCTCACCTTTTTTCTTCGGATCAAAAATGTCTGCTGTATTTTTGTCGGCATGAAATTCATCATAAAATGCATATTCCACGAATATCTTTTTTGAAAGGTGCCACAACATCACTTTTTTATCGACACCTCCACTCGCCAACAGGTCTCCGTTAGCATTCACTGCAATACAATTGACAATACCTTCATGGTCTGAGAATGTGTAGATCATTTTGCCTGTCTTTGTCTGCCACAAGCGAATAGAACCATCAAAAGAAGCACTGATTATATGATTGCCATCAGGAGTAAATTCAATATCCAGAATTCCTTTATCATGTCCGCTGTATGTCATAACTACTTCGCCTGTTTCAAAATTCCAGAGACGAATCGTCTGATCTCTCGAGCAGGTTGCAAAGTATTGACCTCCCGGATGAAACTCAATGTCATAAATATTGTCTGTGTGTTTTTCAAGCGATTTCATAAGTTCACCTGTTTTGGCATTCCATACTTTTACTGTCCGGTCCAGAGATCCGCTGACAAGGTATTTTTCATCGGGACTGAAAGTAACAGGAAGTGTACTTTTTTCATGCCCTTCGAGGATAAACTCAATTTCCTGAGTTTGAACATCCCACACTTTCAAAGTATAATCATAAGAACCTGCAGCAATTTTATTTCTTTCGGGCGCATAATCAAGCGACCAGATATGTGTTGAATTTCCCTTAAAAACAGCCAGGTTATTGTTATTCATATCAATTAGTTTGATATCATTCCCCGAACCAAAAAACAGATTGTTTACCTGTGTAATTTCTATAGCGCGGGGAGGAAAATAATTATCAGATAGTTTTGAATCAACCTTGAGGGTTTGCAGATTGTAAAAGCATAATAACTTATCCTCACCTCCACTTGCCAGAAATTTATTATCAGGACTGAAAGCAACACTTAAAACAGATCCTTTATGTTCTTTAAAGACTTTCAACAGATATTCATCATCCTGCGCAGAGAGTATGTTAATAATGAACAAATTCAACAGAAGAAAAGCTAATGATTTCATACAAGATATTGGTTTATTTATGAATTATTCAATACGTGATGTCAAAGGATTTTTTAATCCTTCGACACTTTCAAGATATGCCTTTACCGATCCAATCAATATTTTTGCCTCAACAAGAACCGGAATACGATTGTCATCATCCGTTACCCAAACAATCATATCTTCTCCTCCTTTAAAAATGGTACCTTCTATTAATAATGCAGAAAACTTAATGCAACGATAGGGAATGCCTTCTCTGGTTTCAATGTTTTCTTTGCCGAGGTAACGAATGTACAATGTAAATACCTCATTATCGAGCAATGAAGTTGCGGGAATTGTATCACCTATATGAAGTTTTGTAAAATCCAGATTACGACAACGATATACAAAAGATAAAACATCAAATGTACAGGGCGGAATCTGAATGGTATCTCTGGCAAAAGGCTGATCAGAATTTTCCGTACTGGAATATACGAGGTTCTCTTTGTAATCAAAAAAGTACTCATTATTGACTTCAAAACCTCCTTCATAATTTTCACGATGAAACCATAAAGGACGGAGAGTTTCCTTGTCAAGGAATGCCTGATACCTGTCTCTAACCTTAAAAATCCAATCATAGGATTTATGACTTGCACCATATGAATCAAAATGGTATACCTGTTTACCAAGGTATGTTGCAGGTTTTACCTTAAATTCAACAAAACCGGCATTTAACCATATAAAACCCCAATTGTAATAGGCCTGATATCGTATGATTTCGCCCTCCTGAAATGCAAAGTTGTTATTAAAACACTGTGAACTGGCAAGTGAATAAATAAATAGTACTAGAATAGAAAAAAACAGAATTCTCACTTCAATCTCTTTCAAATAAAGATAAGAAACTCTCGCGATGATTTTCTTAAAACTTATTCCTCAGTTATAAACCCAGCAATTCGGAATAAATTACGTAATTCTCATCATCAAAAACTACAAAGATAATTTCTTTAATAAACTCGGCATTTTCTCTAAACTGATACGCTTGTGCCAGAGCAATCTTTGCCGCTTCTCTCTTAGGAAAACAATATACCCCTGTACTAATATTTGGAAATGCAATAGTTTTCAACTTTAGATTCTCAGCAATCTGCAAACTATTGCGATAGCAGCTGGCAAGCATTTTTTCTTCATTGTCACTTCCACCGTGCCAAACAGGACCGACTGTATGAATTATAAATTTTGCCAGCAAATTGTACCCACTGGTTATTTTTGCTTCTCCAACCGGACACCCGCCCAGTGTTTTACACTCGGCCAGTAAACCGGGTCCTGCTGCTCTATGAATTGCACCATCAACTCCACCTCCACCTAATAAGGAAGAATTTGCCGCATTGACTATTACGTCAACTTTAAGTTTTGTAATATCTCCTTTTTTAAGAGTGAGTTTGGTCATAATATTGTTTTTTATCTTAATTCAGCATGTAGATCTTTTTTCAGATTATCGGTTATCTTCTCCATTATTTTTTCAATTTCCTTATCAGTTAAAGTTTTCTTCTGATCCTGAAGAACAAAGCTCACTGCATATGATTTTTTCCCTTCCGGAATATTTTCCCCTTTATAATAATCAAAAAGATTCACACTTTTCAATAAATTCTTCTCAGTCTGAAAGGCAATTTTTTCAATGGAAGAATAACTAATGTCCTCATCGATTAACAGGGCAAGATCACGCCTTACTTCAGGGTATCTGGACATCTCATTAAATCTCTTTTTCTTATCAACCAGTGTGATAAGATATTCCCAGTTTATTTCTGAAAAAAAGACCTCTTTCTCAATATTAAACTGTTGGAGTATGTCAGTATGAATATTTCCTGCTCTTATTACAATGATGTTATTATGAAAATAATGCAACCCACCTGAAAAAATATCCTTCTGGTCATCTATAAGTTTTACATCAAATACTTCCGGATCAACTCCGATATATTGAATCAAATTCTGATAAAATGCTTTTAGTTGAAAAAAAGTGGATGAAGAATCCTGTATAGCCCATGATTGCTCGTCATGGTTCCCTGTAATAAACAATCCAAATGACGGAACTTCATGAAAATTTTTAAATTGTGCGGTATTCTTTGATTTTAGCGAATAAACCCTCCCATATTCATACAACCGGAGATTCTGGTTTTTATGGTTCATATTGTAAGCAATGGCTTCCAGGCCATGAAACAACAATGTCTGGCGCATAACATTCAATTCATTGCTCAACGGATTTAAAATATTCACCAGCTTATCTTCCGGATAAGTAGTCAAACCCGAATAATAGTCTTTTTTAGTCAACGAATTGGACATGATCTCATGAAAACCATTTGCTGAAAGAAAGTTACTTGCTTTATCAACCATTATTTCATTCTCAGGTTGATCAACATAAGAAAGACTTGCATTCAGCTTATCGGAGATTTCTATTTTATTATACCCGTATATTCTTAAAATTTCCTCTATCACATCAGCTTCCCTCGTTACATCAACCCTGTATGGAGGAACCCTGAGAGTAAGTTGCTCTTTGCCCTCTTTCTTAATCTCAAAATCGAGAGACTGTAAAATGTTTCTGAGTATTTTCTTATCGAGGGATTTCCCAATTAATCTATCTATGTGTTCAAATGAAATATCTAACATAACAGCCTTAACCGCCGCAGGGTGCACATCCAATGCTTCAGAACTGATTTTCCCTCCAGCAAATTCCTTTATTAAAATTGCTGCTCTTTTCAAAGCATAAAGTGTATTTTCAGGATCTACGCCCCGTTCAAATCGAAAAGAAGAATCGGTGTTCAAATCATGACGACGAGTTGTTTTTCTCACCAAAACAGGATCAAAATAAGCTGATTCAAGAAAAATTGCTTTTGTATTTTCTGTAATTCCTGAATCCAAACCACCAAAAACTCCAGCTATACAAACAGGTTCTTTTGCATCACATACCATGATATCCTCATCGGAAAGTTCTCTCTCTTCTTCATCCAAAGTAGTGAACCTGGTTCCTGAAGGAAGTCTCTGAACGATAATCTTCTTTCCGTTTAATTTGTTTGCGTCATATGCGTGCAAGGGCTGACCAAGTTCGTGAAGAACAAAATTCGTCACATCAACAACATTGTTAATGGGTGATAATCCTATTGACTTCAGTTTTCTTTGTAACCACTTTGGTGAAGGTTTTACATCCAAATCAGATATTGTCAGACCGGTAAATCTTCTGCAACCTTCGCTATCTTTTATTTCAATGGGGATATGAAATGAGTTGTTATCGGAAGCAAAAGAGCTGATGTCAGGCTTCCTAAGATTAACTTTGCCCAAAAGTGAAAAAAAAGCAGCCAGATCACGCGCTGTGCCAAAATGTGAGGCAGCATCAATCCTGTTAGGTGTCAGCCCGATTTCAAAAACTGTATCACTGGCAATTTGAAAATAATCTGCTGCGGAAGTTCCTGGAACTGCTTTCTCATCCAGAACAAGAATTCCTTCATGACTGGTACCAAGTCCAATCTCATCTTCTGCGCATATCATGCCTTCAGACTCCGCTCCTCTGATTTTGGTTTTTTGAATTGTAAATTCTTTGTCTCCAATAAATAAGATTGTACCAGGTATTGCAACGACTACTTTTTGTTTTGGAGCTACATTAGGCGCTCCGCATACAATTTTCAGAGGATTACCATTCCCTGTATTTACTGTGGCAATACTTAATTTATCTGCATTGGGATGCTTTTCACAGGTTAGAACTTCACCAATTATAAGACCCTTCATGCCTCCCTGCACTTCTTCAAAGTGCTCAATTCCTTCAACTTCAAGCCCGATATTAGTCAATATGTCGGCTAATTTATTTGGATCAACATCTATATCAATATAGTCTTTCAGCCAACTATAGGAAATCTTCATTTGGCAAATCGTTTACGGGATTCTTTATACTTCTTCATCTACGCAAACAAAAATAAACAAAATTTTATTGCTATGATTAAAACACCCTGACAGGGCGCAAAAGTTTTGAATTAAGAATAAAGAACACCGCTTAATGAACTTCATTGGTCTTTTAAAGTCGTTAACCGGCATTCATTATTCAATTGTTTTATTTATTTTCTGAAAGGAAAACTTAATAGTTATCAGAACGTAAATACCATAACAGGGAGACAAACAAAACATACATAGATCTCCATCTATCTTATATATATCATTTCCTGGTTCTTTTGCTCTGTTGCAGATTTATAATCTTCTTTGAAAATGTAGTTTTTTCTCACCCATTGTTTCCTCTGGGTTATTTCAACCGTTTCAAACATCACTCCCTGATCTCCTTCAAACATGCGTTCCATGGTATGTTCATTGATTTTTGTTTCCCTTACATTTGCAGAGAGCATACGCTGAATTAATACATACAAATCTTCTCTATTTACAGGAACAAAAGAGATGTCTTTTTCATATTCTGAGATGGCCTCTGCAATAACAGCATCGAATAATTTGGCTTGCAGCTTCGCAAAAAGTTCTCTGCTATGGTAAATATCCATGCCATAGAACTGTCCATTGATAGCATAAGCAAATCCTATTGAATTCTCAGAAAAATCATTGAGGTTATTCAGGTTGTTTTTAAATTCTTTCGTAACATCCTCCAGTTCTTTGTTTTCAAGAGTGAGTTGCAGGCTTGTTTCCGACTGGGGCGATCGCACGTCTACATTTTCTCCTTTCATTTCCGCCAGGTTTTTATTCAGCTTATATTGCTTCTCAGAAACTTTTTGCCAGACAGCAGACTGATCTTTTGAATAGCGCGATGCAAGCTTAAGATCCCTGGAAGAAAGCACCTTGGTATTGTCTGAAAATTCATGTACTTCTTCCTGGCCTCTTTTTTGCCACCTTCCCGATTCAACACAGTAGCTCTCAAGAGGAACTTTCTTCGTATAGGGGGGAATAATGATATCATTCTCTATGGTCCTGTCTTGTCTTCCTCCTTTCACTATATCTCCCGCGAGAATAAAAATATAATCCTTCGTATTATTGGAAATACTCAACAAATTTACATTGCCGGTTTCTTCCAGTACAACATCCTGACCTTTAATAACCTCAGACAAGATTCTGTATTTTTGACTTTCAGTTTTCCCGCTGCGTACTATCGGAAAAATCTCAAGATTCTTATAAGCAATGGATTCTCCGATCAAAAATGAATCATTTTCCACTAGTGTGTCCGATTGTGATGCATGTTGCTCCGGAACATCCATATGCAAATTGCATGAAATGGAGGATGAAAAGATGATACAAACCAGTATCAATATATGTTTTATGGTATTGAAAGAATTTTTTTTCATGACTTTATGATTTTATACCCTGACAGGATCGCCTTCCCTGTCAGGGTATATTATGAATTAATCAATAACAAAATTTCTGGTTTTAGCCTGATCTCTCAAAGATGTAAGTATTGCTTTGTCAAGCATCTCATTGTCATCATCCTCTATCGTCTGCTCTGCTACATACTCAGCACGCTTTGCATTCAATTCCTGAATTTCCAGGCTGATTTTATCTCTTTCTATTGCTTTTTGTTCAATATATTTTACCCTCTCATCTTTATCCATTTTTTGCATTTCTTCAGGCAATTCTGATTCTTTAAGTTCTTCTATGCTAAAGTCTTCAGCGTCTGAAGCATCCACAAGATCCCATGATCTGTTTTTGTATACATGCGAACTCTTTGATACAGCCCTTTTTACTGTATTGGCTGATCCATACTGTTGCGCATTTGCATCCTGTCTTTCCTGCATCGCTTTTTTCTCATATCCCATAGTCCCATAAGGAATATAAGTGTTATTTAATTGTATATTCAATTCAACAATTCTCTGATCATAGGGCGACTCAATATATACAGTCTTTCTGTTTTGTTCAATGCTGGCATAACAACCTCCGGTTAAATCAGCACCATGTTTCCATGATGTGTTGATGCCTTCAGTGAAATTTCCACAAAATATGGTATTTACAATCACTCCCTTTTCTTTGGCATCCATACAGACAGTCCGGTAATTTGCTCTGCCTTGTGTGAATGGTTCATTCCCGGCAATATAAATGAGTTGCAGGTCCTTCTCAGATTTACTCCAGTGAAGCTGTTTTAAACTGGCCTGAATAACCTCTCCGCAGAACTCATTGCCTCCATTGGTTCTAAGCTCAAAAAGATCATTAGAGATCTGATCCAGATCAGAAGTCAGGGGAGTTACCAAGCGAATATACCCTTCAGAAGAAGGTAAATTATCATTCCCATATTCATAAAGAGCTATTTGCAATTCAGGCTTTATATTTCCGCATGTTGCTTTTGCCAGTTCATTTACAATACTCCACAACTGCGATTTTGCCTGGTCAATAAGCCCATCCATGCTATTGCTGGTATCAAGCAACAGTGCGATTTGAATTTTCCGGGCCTGTTGAGGTGTTGGATCAGATACTCGTTGGCTTTTCGCCTGGTCGGTACAATTTGTAAGTAGTGTTAAAAACAATACTGACCATATCACTTTTAATTTTTTAAAATTCATAGTTTTCATAATCTTTTAGTTTAATTGATAATTGATTGATTTGAGTGTAAAAATATCGGGTATTCAAGGCTTCTGAAAGCACAACTTAGGGAACAAAACGTTTGACTTAGTGAAATGATTTTTTCAGCTTGTAAAGTCAAATTTATGCACCTAAAAACAGGTGAAAATCAGTCGTTTCAGAATCATGTGATTTTAGAATTGGAATTTTAGTTTATATTTTTACTTCCTGATCTTTTGATGATATGAATCTAACAAAGACATATCTGTTCATCTGTATTGTTGTTTTCTGTTGCAAGGCATTTGCTCAGAATGATACCAGAACAATTAAAACGGCATATGCTTCCAGCAATAGTCAGATCAAGGCATTGCTTGATTCGGCATCCCTGTGTTTCCAACTGGCTCCTGAAAAATCGTTTGATTTTATAGAAAAAGCTCTTGAGCTGAGTATTACTTCAAAAGATCAAAAAAATGAAGGCAGTTGTTATTCTCTGCTTGGACAGGTCAATGCTTCCTTACAACAATTTGATCTCTCCGTTGATTATTATAACAAGGCAATTAAAGCTTTCAGTACCGTCGATAAGAATGAAATGTACAAAAATTACAGGTTGTTGGCGGGTGTTTATGAAAAGAATGAAAAGTTTACCGAGAGTATAAATTATTACAAAGCATACCTCGATTATGTTATTGACCAGGAAATGACAGGGCAAATTATCTCCACACGATACGATCTGGCAAGAGTGTATACATCACAGGGAGAATACAATAAAGCACTTAGGGAGTACAATGAAATTCAGAGTATGGAAGAGAGAAGAAACAATCCGGCTGGTCTGGCCGATGTTAACGCAATGCGGGGTGATGTATATCTAAAACAGGAGAAACCTGCCGAAGCAATTACGAACTACAAACGTGCCGTAAAAATTGCAGAGGAATCTGAAGACAAAGAAAGAAAATCCAAATCATTAAGAAGCCTGGGGAAAGCTTACAGAAGCAATCAACAATATGATGAAGAACTTGAAGCACGTCAGCAATCACTTCAAATTAGCGAAGAAACCAAAAAAATTGATGAACAGGTAGATGATAACCTGGTAATAGGTGAGATTTACATTGAGAAAAATCAAGCTGCACAGGCTGTGCAATATATTCAAAAAAGTGTTGATCTGTCAAATGAGATCGGGGATATTCAGAAAAAAAGTGTTGCTCTTAGAACTTTGTCAGAAGCATATAAAGAACAAGGAGAATATAATAAGGCCCTTCTTACTTATCAGGAATATTCCACGACAATAGACTCTCTTTATAATCAGCGGGAGCGCAAACTGGAGAACAATCTGGAGGTTGTTGCCAATGTTGGACGCAGACTTCAACGTATTGAATTGCTGGAAAGGGATTTTGAGATTACCAAGAAAGCGTTGTCTTTGCTTGAACGAGAAAAAGAAATCAATGTTAAAGAATTGAAAACACAAAAACGGATCACTTATGCATTGATCTTTGTTGTGCTTGTCCTTCTGATAACATCTTTACTGGTCTACAAAAGTTCAGTACAAAAACGAAAAGCAAACCTGCTTCTGGCATTGAGATCTTTAAGAAGTCAGATGAATCCTCATTTTATCTTCAACTCATTGAATTCCGTAAATAGTTATATTGCTCAGAATGATGAACGAAAAGCAAATAAATATCTTACTGATTTTTCTTCATTGATGCGATCAGTGCTTGAAAATTCAAAGCATGATTTTGTTCCGGTTGCTTCTGAAATAGAGATCCTCAAATTGTACCTGAAGCTGGAGCATTTTCGTTTCAGTGATAAATTTGATTATACCATCGACATGGACGATTCCATAAACCAGTCGGATATTGAAATTCCCCCTATGCTTATTCAGCCCTATATTGAAAATGCAATTTGGCACGGATTAAGATACAAGGGGAAAAAAGGATTTCTGGAACTAAGAATTCACAAAGAGGGTGATAGTATAAATGCGATCGTAATAGATAATGGTATAGGAAGGGAAAAATCGCAGGAAATGAAAACCAAACATCAGAAAGCCATCACTTCTACCGGACTAAAGAATACTGAAAACAGGCTGAATATTATCAATGAAATCTACAAAACACGCTATACAGTGGCGATTGAAGATCTGGATAAAAAAGAAAAAACCGGGACAGTGGTAAAAATTAACATTCCCATATCCGATGGAAAGAAGATACAATAAGTGTTAAACTACTATATTAAATCCTAAAGGAATGGCAATTTAAATAAACAATATGCTGAAAGCCATTATAGTTGAAGACGAACCTGTAAGCAGAGAAACACTGCGAAATTACATCGGTAAGTATTGTAAACAGGTACATATAGCCGGTGAAGCGGAATCTGTGAAAACCGGTCTTGAATCCATCAAAAGACACAAGCCGGACCTGATTTTCCTTGATGTAGAGATGCCTTACGGAAATGCATTTGATCTGCTTGATCAGGTGGAAGAAAGAAACTTTGAAACCATATTCGTTACTGCATATGACCACTATGCAATGAAAGCACTCAATTTCAGTGCATCCTATTATATTCTTAAGCCGATTGATATTGATGAACTGGTAAAAGCAGTAGAGATGGTTGCAGAAAAGAAAGAAACGAAAGAACATGCATTGCGAACAAATATATTAATTGACAATATAAGAATTGAGAACAAGCAACTGCAAAAAATCATACTCCCTCTCCTTGATGGTTTTGAGGTAGTAACAGTAAAAGATATTCTGCACTGTAAAGCCAATGATAATTTCACAGAATTTTTCTTTGTTGACGGATCCAAGCAGCTCATATGCCGTACGTTAAAATTCTATGACGAACTTTTATCTGATCTTGATTTTATCCGAGTGCACAAATCCCATCTTGTTAATCTGCAATATATCAAACGCTATAAAAAAGGAAAAGGCGGACAGGTAATTCTTACAGATAATACTGCCGTAGATGTTTCACCTTCGAGGAAAGGTGAATTATTGCAAAAGTTCAAGTAAATAGCAATACGGTTTGCAAACAGGCCTACCCTGCCCTCTTACCATTCATTTCTTTTATTCTGCTTCCAGCATTTGTATTATCTCTTCTCTGTTCAACTGCTTTGCGACATCTATTACAGTTTGTCCACTCCTGTTAACCAGTGTTTTATTAGCACCTTTCTCAAGCAGCAATTGTACAACTTCTTTATGTCCCATTGCCGCTGCCCAGAATAGTGCTGACTCTTTCTGGTAGGGTGTAACAGCATCAATATCAGCTCCGTTATCCAACAGGTAATTGACAACTTCAGTCCTGTTGGTAGCAGCTGCATAGATCAGTGCCGTTCCTCTTCCCTGTTTCCCTGCCACAGCATTCACATCAGCTCCTTTTTCAACCAGGTACTTCACAACATCAATACTACCTGTCTCAGCTGCCCACATCATAGGTGTTTGCCCAGCGATATCTTTCCTGTCAACATTAGTTCCTTTCTCTACAATGGTTTGAACTGTTTCCAGGTCGTTCTTCCCGGCAGCTTTGTGAAGCTTGCTTTGAGCAGATAAAAAATTACAATGAAAAATAAGAAAGAATACGAAAATCAGATTGTACATGAGTTTCATAAAAGATAAGGTTTAATTAGATTAATATAAGGAATACTATTATATGGTTTCATCTCTTTGTACTAGTATACCGGACAAATATAAACGTAGATCAATGATCCACGAATATACAATAT
>CAYORG010000014.1:0-23931 GCA_964406315.1 uncultured Bacteroidales bacterium
AGTGTTTTCGTGAAAAACTCATCTGCAGAAATAATAAAAGTTGCACTATCATCAACAGTCAGCATTTTAAAGCATTCCTCAATTGATCCTCGGCCATGCTGCTTTACCAATTGCAATTTCCTTCTGCCATGAAAAAACATTGAATCTTTCATTGTTTTATAGATAATATCCGAGGTTATATAGTCCCCATACCTTGCTTTTTTTGAAGACTCACCTATTTTATGAAGTTGGTAATAAATACCATGTTTCCCTCTTTTAAATCCCGGATAAGGAGAATCGTTACCACATGAAAACAATAAGATCAGAAAGACTATGGCAATGTATTTTTTCATTTGTTACGCAATTAATCAATTGTGAGCAATTCAACATGATATACTATTATGGCCCTGGCAGGTATGCGATTCCCGTCTCCGGGTAAACCATGCGCAAGATGCGGAGGCATTATAAAACTGGCGATTCCTCCTTCATTCAACAGTAATATTCCTTCTTCAAGACCCGATTCAACTCTGCCTCTTCCAATGGTGAATGTTTTTAGGCCATCCTTCTCTGAATTATAACATTCCGTACCATCAAGAAGACTTATTTTGTAATGTATTGTAGCTCTTTTACCAGCTTCGGCTTTGGGCCCATCACCGGGAATTTCAACCGAATACCATAAACCCGTTCCCGTTTCATGCATTTCAATATTCTGCCTCTCAAGATACCCTTTGATTCTTTGCTGATCTTTCTTAACAAGAATTCGATTTACCCCGATCATCTGCTTTTTCGTCTCATTATACTTTTCCTGTTCATCAACCGGCTTATTCTGCCTGCATGAAAAAGCAAACAAAACAAAAAAAATCCAAGTGAAGCTGTATATTTCAGGTTTCCATGAGCTCATCTCTGTAATTTGAAAGCAAGTTAACAAATTTCTCAACGGTTTTTTCAAGCGATTCGTATGATTCTCCTCCTGAAGCTTTTTCATGACCTCCGCCATGAAAATATTCCGAGGCAATTTTGTTTACAGCAAATTTCCCTTTCGAACGCAACGAGATTTTGACCATATTTTTTTTCTCAACGAATAAGGCAGATAACACTACCCCATGTATGGAAAGAGGCAAATTCACAAATCCTTCAGAATCGCCAATTTTAAAATTATATTCTTTAAGTTCTTTCTGAGATAAACTGATATATGCTGTATTAAATTCTTTAAGGTATACCATTTTTTTATCCAGACAATACCCCATAAGTTTCATTCTGTCATAAGAGAAATTATCATATACATGGTCATAGATCCTGTCCTTATTAATCTTATAATCAAGCAATTCAGCAACTGTATAGAAAGTATCGGTTCGTGATGAATTAAAGCTAAAACAACCGGTGTCTGTCATGATACCAGCATAAATGCATTCTGCAATATCCTTATCCATATATTTAGACAGACCAAGATGTTTAATAAAAGAATATACCAATTCGGCTGTTGAGCTTACCACGGTTTGCGAAATGATCAGGTCGGCCAGTGAATCAGGATCAGGATGATGGTCAATTAACACTTTGTATGCTTTGCTAAGTCTGATAAATTCACTAAAGGGATCGATACGGTTCAGATCATTAAAGTCTATGGCAAAAACGATGGAAGCTCCGGCGATCAATTCTGAGGTCTTTTGTTGCTGATCAGCTGAAATATGAAACTTATCACAATTCTTCATCCATTTCAAAAAGTCGGGAATTTTATTCGGTACAAAAACATTCGCCTGGTGCCCCATCTGAATAAAGAGATTGTACAAAGCCAATGATGAGCCTATTGCATCACCGTCCGGATTGCGGTGAGTAATAATGACAATCTTCTGATTCCCCTGGAACAGTAAATCGCGTATTTTTGTAATATTGTATGATGACAGGTCTATCAAGAGGCTAAACAGATCTAAACTCTTCAAATATACTTAAATGCTATGAAACTGTAGTCAGGGCAACACAATGTTTTACCAACATACAATCCCCTTAAGAAATAGTAATGGTCATGAAAAACTGAATTCATTCTTAAAATTTTCATAATTTTGGCGCCTGAATTTCAAATACCACAATAAATTAAATACAAAGATGAAAGGAACAAAAACGTTAACGATTATAAAACCGGGTGCTATAAAAAAGGAGTATACAGGTCCGATACTTGAAAAAATCAATGCTGCAGGATTTCATATTGCTGCCATGAGGCTCGTCCAGCTTACGCGCACACAGGCTGAAAACTTTTATGCAGTACACTGCGGGAAACCTTTTTACGACGGCCTGATCAAATTCATGACCTCAGGACCGGTAGTTGTTGCCATACTGGAAAAAGAAAATGCTGTGGATGATTACAGGAAATTAATCGGGGCAACAGATCCTGCAGAAGCTGAAGAAGGCACAATAAGAAAACTATATGCCGACTCTGCTCAAAGCAATGCTGTTCATGGTTCAGACAGCGATGAAAATGCCAGTATGGAATGCAACTTTTTCTTTGGCACGTACGAACGCTTTTCCAATTTTGAATGATTTGTTATGTAAAAAAAGTAATCAGTAATTAGTAAATAGTGATTCGTGATTCGTAACTCGTAATTCGTAACCAGGGACTAACAACTCTAAACTTCTCAACTTCTCAACTTCTCAACTTCTAAACAGTTAAAAAAACAGCCAATTATTTCAGAATTATTTTTTTCACCAGCTCTTCTCCTAATTTTTCATTGATTCTTTCAATAACGGTTTCGCGCATCATCAGCAATTCATTACGCAATACGGAAGAATTCAGATAAACATACAATACATCCTTCTTAATAAATATTTTCCTTGTAAGCGATGCTGCATTTTTCCCTATAATCTCCTCCCAGATCTTTTCCAATCTCGATTCTTTCAGTTTACGTCCCATATCCATCGAGTCGATATACTCACGCAAAACCTCACCTATCTGTCTTGTGTTTGTTCTTTTCATCTGTATTTAATGCATTTCTTTAACAGTACCCCTGGTAACAACAAACAATTTATAGTTATTTCCCAATTCATCAAGCAAAGCTTTCATCCTATCCATATTCGTGTGTGTTATAAAGATCTGGCCAAATGATTCATCGGCAACAAGTTTTAATATCTTTTTTACGCGGTTTGCGTCAAATTTATCAAAAACATCATCAAGAAGAAGTATCGGCAAAACCTTGTTGACCTGCTTCAGAAATTCAAACTGAGCCAACTTTAAAGAAACAAGATAGGTTTTCTGCTGACCCTGAGAACCAATTTTCCTGATGGACGTTCCATTGAGGTTTAACACCAGGTCATCTTTATGAATACCGACACTTGTAAACTGCACTGCCAGGTCTCTTTCTCTTGAGTTCTTTAACTGTTCGGCAAAATTTTCTGAATTGAGTTGCGAAAGATATACCAATTCAACAGATTCTTCTCCACCTGATATCACCGAGTAATAATTATGAAATACAGGAATATAATCGTGAATAAACTGTTTCCTTTGCGAGAAGATCGCATTGCCCAGTTCAATCAATTGTTCATCAAATATATCGAGAAGGTCAAATTGAGATTTCCCTCTTTGCATATCTTTCAGTAGCTTATTTCTCTGCGCCAAAACCTTATTGTAATTTATTGCATCGTTAAGGTAAGGTTTGTTATATTGGGATATTACACTGTTTATATACTTTCTTCTCTCTTCGCTTCCATCCAGAATAAGCTGTATATCTGCCGGAGAAACCATTACAACAGGAAATAAACCAATATGATCGCTCAGTTTACCGTACTCTTTTTTATTTCTTCGGAATTTCTTCTTCTTGTTATTCTTCAATCCGCAATAGACCTCTTCCGTTTTGTTTTTTCTGAAAAAATTTGCCTTCAGGATCATATAATCAGCTCCTGTGTATATCGAAAACTGATCGGATGAATTGAAATAACTTTTGCACATGCACAAGTAAAAGATCGCATCCAGAATATTTGTTTTACCGGCACCATTGTCACCCACAAAACAGTTTAACTTGGGATGCAGTTCCAAAGAAGCTTCACTATAATTCTTAAAATTCACTATAGACAAATCCTGAATGTGCATGAGCATAAAAAAAGAAATAAACAGGACAAAAGTAAAGATTAACTGCCAATAGCACCATGGATTGATTTGAATTTCATAAAACTTTCACGTAAGTCTTAGTATGGCTAAGGATATTTTTTGTTTTCGACTGTTTAAATCTTTGAATAAAGTTTACATTTTGAATTGCCTAATATATTTTATCCGACTTGCCGGCACTCTTTGCCTCACACTTTTATTATTTTTTAATGGTGTTCGGCGAACCCTCATCAAATCTACCTTTTGCAACTAGAATATTATTTGCTTTGCTGATCTCGTAAACTCAGTTTATGTTATTTTCCGGCGGCAATCTGTAATCAATGACTATGACTGCGGGAGGTAATCCACCTGATCAATAATAGGCCATGCAGGTGATTTTGTAAATCAATATTTTTTACCCAAAATGATGAGGGTTTCATTGAAAATAAATTACTTTTGCATCCTGTTTTAAATCGCATAATATTAAAATAATGAGCAAAAAGAAAACCGATCATAGTGAATCTGGTTTTGAGACGGTCGAGCATGCCTTAACCAGAACCGAACAATATATTGAAGAAAACAAGAAAAGCTTATCAATTATTGTTGCTGTGATCCTGGGGATTGTTGGTATTTACCTTGGATACAATAAATTTGTACTTGCGCCGAAGGAAAATGAAGCACAGGCACAGATTTTCAGAGCTGAACAATACTTTGAAAAAGATTCTTTCCTCCTTGCACTTGAAGGAGACGGTGATGCCTATGGTTTTATTGATATTATTGATGAATATGGAATAACAAACACAGCAAATCTGGCTCATTATTATGCCGGCATCTGTTATCTTAGACTTGGTGAATACGAAGAGGCGATTGAACACCTTAAAAAATTTGATTCGAATGATAAACTGGTATCTTTGATTGCTATGGGAGCCATAGGCGATGCCTATATTGAACTGGATGATTATGATGAAGCCATTTCTTTTTATGAAGAAGCAACCAGTAAGAATAAAAATGAATTTATCACGGCACTGTATCTTAAGAAGCTTGGATTGGTTTATGAAGAAACAGAAAACTATAAGAAAGCGCTGACGACTTATGAAAAAATTAAAAAAGAGTTTCCTGACTCAGAAGAGGCAAGAGATATTGACAAGTATATACAGGCTGTGAAAATGAGATTATAAGATAAATTAGATATCCGTCGGATGAAAAGTATCGATTGTCCACCCGGATATTGATACTTTTTTTTAATACATTGAGTTATGGCTACAGCATTAAAAAACCTGTCTGAATATGATCCGGCCAAAGTACCTGCAGCAAAAAATATGCGTTTTGCTATTGTCGTTTCAGAATGGAATTCAGGCATTACATTTTCTCTCCTTGAAGGAGCTTACAATACGCTGGTAAAGCACGGAGCCGATCCTGATCATATCCGTGTAAATTATGTCCCGGGGAGTTTTGAATTAACTGCCGGTGCTACTGCCCTTGCAGAGACAAAATCATATGATGCTGTGATATGTATAGGGTGTGTGATACAGGGAGAAACCCCTCATTTTGATTACATCTGTCAGGGAGTAACCTATGGAATAACACAGCTTAATATTGAATATAAAATCCCCTTTGTATTTTGCGTACTTACTACAAATACCTTACAAGAGGCAAAAGACAGATCAGGAGGTAAGCATGGAAATAAAGGTAACGAAGCTGCAGTTACTGCAATAAAAATGGTTGCTCTCAAACAGAATACATAGTTAAATATTCATTTTAAGATATTTGCGAATCGTCAGATTCCGGGATCAGAAATTATGGCTAAAGTCGTTGTTGGCATATCAGGTGGAGTTGATTCAAGTGTTGCCGCATATCTTCTGAAAGAACAGGGGTATGAGGTGGTCGGTTTATTTATGATCAACTGGCATGATACAACAGGTATCCTGGAAGGTGACTGCCCCTGGCATGACGATCTGATCTTTGCAGAACTGGTATGCAAAAAATTAGAGATCCCTTTGCATACGATTGACTTTAGCGATCAATACCGCAAACGCGTGGTTGACTATATGTTCAAAGAATACCAACATGGCAGAACACCAAATCCTGATGTACTGTGTAACCGCGAAGTCAAATTCGATTTGTTTCTTGAAAAGGCAAAGGAATTTCAGGCCGATTTTATTGCAACAGGACATTATTGCAGGAAAAAAACCATCCGCATACACGGACACAGCTACTATCAATTGTTACGTGGTTCAGATCCTGATAAAGATCAAAGCTATTTTCTCTGTCAGTTAAACCAGAAGCAGCTTGCCCCCATTCTTTTTCCTATAGGACACATGTTAAAATCTGATGTCAGGAAAATTGCAAATGAGCAGCGGTTTGCCACAGCAAAAAGAAAAGATTCACAAGGTATTTGTTTTGTCGGAAAAGTGAATCTTCCTGAATTTCTTCAGCAAAAACTTAGAGTCAAAGAAGGTGATATTGCAGAGATCCCTAAGGATGTTTTCATTCCGAATAAAAAACATTCATCTGGTAAAGATCTTTCTCCGGATGAACTGAGAGAGTTAAGCAAACCTCTTCCGTTTAAAAAACTGGATCATAAAATCATCGGAAAGCATACCGGAGCACATTTTTTTACTGTCGGGCAGCGTAAAGGATTAAACATAGGCGGTAAAAAAGAACCATTGTTTGTATTGTCAACCGACACCGATAACAATATACTCTATGTCGGCCAGGGGCATAATCATCCCTGCTTAAACCGATATGCATTGCGAATTCAAAGATCAGATGTGCATTGGATCAGAGAAGATATGAAAATGTCAACCGGTGAAAAAAGAGATTACCTTGTGAGAATACGTTATCGCCAACCCCTTCAGAAAGCCACGCTTTATATGCAGGATGACTGCATGTATATCACATTTTTAAAAGCTCAGAGAGGGATCACTCCGGGACAGTTTGCTGCCTGGTACAGCCAGGAAGAACTGTTCGGATCGGGAGTTATTGTTTGATTTATCCGGAAACATATTTGAAAAGAATTCAAAGGATCTTCAAAACTTTCCTCTCTTCAGGAAGAATTGAATTATTAACTGATGAAAAATAATATGTAATATTATGCTAAACAAAATGCTCTGTCAATTCGTTTTGATCTCATCAATACTCACCATCCACGCATGCAGGCCCGCTATTAAAATGAACGAATATTCACCTGATCATAAGTATATCTTCTCCTCAGGAAGGATAGACAGGGAAATTCCGGGAAAACTCCGTTTGATCAGTTCCGGTTCCTATCTTTCCTTTCAGTTCAGGGGTACTGAGCTTTCCATCGATATGCAGAATAATTATGAAGATGAGAATCATCATTACATAGCGATTGAAATTGATGGTCTATACATCGGAAAACAGAAAGTTGAATACGGAAAAACCAATTTTCAGATTGGCTCAGATCTTGAAGATGGCATTCATAAGGCAGTTATCTGTAAAGCAACTGAGCCTATTTCCGGTTATCTGGAAATAGGTACAATATATTGCAGGGAACTTGTTAAAAATGAAATTCCTCCGACACGAAAGATAGAATATATAGGGAATTCAATTACCTGTGGAGCTCAGTCGGATACATCACAAATTGGCTGTAACGAAGGAGTTTACCACGACAATATAAATGCCTATCTCGCCTATGGACCGAGAGTTTCGCGGAAATTTAATGCCGATTATGTTCTTAGCTCAGTGTCAGGTCTCGGAATTACCCGCACATGGAATGCTGAACATCCTGCTATTCCGGAGGTTTATGAGAGTTTATATTTGACAGAGGACAAATCCGAATGCTGGGAACCGGATGCCTTCTCTCCCAACCTCGTATCAATCTGCCTGGGCACTAATGATTTTTCAGATGGAGATGGAAGCTATGACAGAAAACCACTGGACTCCGCTACATTCGTAAACGAGTACTTGCTTTTTGTGAGATCCATTCACGAACGTTATCCATCAGCTAAAGTATGCCTCCTTAATAGTCCGGTGTTTGATGGTGAATCGCGGGAAAAGCTTGATTCGTGGCTCGAATTCATTACCAGACAGGTAAATACTGAATTGGCCGGGGATATTATTGCATACTATACTTTTAAAAAAGTATACAATTCCGGATGTACAGGTCACCCGAGTATTGATGACCATGAAGATATTGCCAATGAACTCATACCGTTTTACAGAAGAATAATGGGCTGGTAGATCAATACAAAAGTGTTTGAGTCCATTATGTTATCCTATACGATAAAAAACATACTGTTTGGAGGAAAACAGGAAACGTATTATTTCTCGTCCTTTACATGCAATCCACATTCATTATGTTCTGGATCTTCCCACCACCATCGTCCGGAACGAAAATCTTCGTCAGGTTTTGCTGCCCTGGTACACGGCTGACAGCCAATGCTTGGAAATCCCTTATCGTGCAGAGTATTATAGGGGACATCAAATTTTTTTATGTATTCCCAAACATCCTTTTCTGTCCAATACAAAAGAGGATTGACCTTAATAACCTTGTGAGCATCCTCCCACTCAACCAGTTTTGTATTAAAACGTTGTAAAGACTGATCTTTTCTTAAACCTGTTACCCAGACATCATTTCCCGGCAATGCTCTTTTTAAAGGTTCAATCTTTCTGACATAACAACATAACTTCCTGTTTTCAATACTTTCATAGAACAGATTGATCCCCTTGCTATTTACCATTTCTTCAACTTTATCTCTGTCAGGAAAATAAACCCGGATCCGGATCCCGTATTTTTTATTTGTTTTTTCAATGAGTTCATAAGTTTCAGGAAACAACCGACCGGTATCAAGCGTGAAAACAGATATACACCTGTTTATCTTAAAAATCATATCAGTAAGAACCTGGTCTTCTGCACCCATGCTCGATCCTAATATTACCTTATCAGGATAGTTGGTTAAAAAGTAATGCAATATCTCCTCTGCACTTTTACCCTGAAGTTTTTCATTCAGTTCTTCAACACTTTTTTTCATCTATACATGGTATTATTGAGTTTTCAACTTCTTCTTGAGAGTAATGCTTAGAACAAATTATATTTAAATACCGGCAACAAACGAACTTTTAGTATACCAATTTATTGCCTGATCAATATTATTTCTCTTCTGCAAAAGTAGTACTATTTGCTGTTTATTAAGAAACCTTTGAACAGCCGATATGTTTAGAAGGAGTTGATAATTTGCCGAAATTCCTCGGTTTGTTCGTATTCAGCAATGCGATCAGCACGACCAAATTCCAGCCAGATGTTTTCATCGTGTCTGAATCCTATTATTTTATGAGTTTCCATCAATCGCAGATACAAATCTATAATTGAAAATGCACCCTTTTCTGTTATCAGTTGAAATATTTCAGGTTGAATGATTTGTATTACACTAAAACCTAAGACATATTTGGCTTCAGTCTGACATTTCCCAACGATTTCACCTGTTCTGTTATCTCGCCATCCACAAAGTTTCATTTTTTCATCGAACAACAATGATCTTGTTGTATTTCTATCTTTCACTGCCAAAGTTACAAGTGGCTTTTGTTCAAAATGAAATTTCATCATCCGGGTTAAATCCAGATCACTAAGCACATCAACACCCATCATGAGAAAAGGTTCCGTACCATCCAGAAAAGCAGAAGCATGAACTATAGCACCACCTGTATCCATGAGCATATTTCTTTCATCAGAAAACGAAATATTAATACCAAACTGGTCATTTTTATGCACGTATTCAATGATCTGGTCGGCAAAGTGATGAATGTTGATAATGATTTCCTGAATACCATATTTCTTCAGATAACTTATCGCAAGCTCCAACATGGTATAACCACCAACTTCAATCAGTGCTTTGGGGGTTTCATTTGTCAGAGGTTTTAATCGCGAGCCAACTCCTGCAGCGAGTATCATTGCCTTCATAAAGAAATTTACTTTTTTTGAGTTTGCACAGATGCTTTTTTGGGTACTTCTCGCAAACAATTTTTACAATAGAACTTTCCTGCTTTTGCACTTGATGTTTTCTTATTGGTTTTATTCTTTATGCACATTGTTTTTATCATCACCTGCCTCTGAAAGTTCGTAATGATTCAATTTTAATTTTATTTTATAATTTTTCAGCATGTATTGAAACAAATACTCAGCAGCATAAACCGAACGGTGTTGTCCTCCTGTACATCCAAAACTCACCATCAAATGCTCAAACTCCCGGTTTTTATATTCCTCAACAGTTGCAGCAACAATATTATTCACCTGATCCAGAAAAATCGACATCTCTTTCTTCTCTTTGAAAAAGTGGATGACTTCTTTGTCTTTCCCGGTTAATCCCTTAAACTCCTCATACTTAGCCGGATTAGGCAAAGCCCTGCAATCAAAAACAAAGCCTCCGCCATTTCCGGTGAAATCCTCCGGAATATTTTTCCTGTATGAGAAGCTGTTTATGGTCAAAGTAAGTTTTCCAGGGATCAGTTCAGGAATGCGGAGTGAAATCTTCTGAATTATCTTTCGCAAAACACCTTTTAGATAAGGTATTTCGATGCCAAATTCAAAATGATCAAGTACCCATTCCATATTTTCTATCGCCTGGGGAATACTTTCAAGGAAAAATGACTTTCTCTCAAAATATCCCCTGTATCCATAGGAACCAAATGCCTGCAGTATTCTTATAAGAACAAAGGCAGGGTAATATTTGAGAAAAACATCTTTATTAAAAAACGGCTGATGCGAATACACCTGCAAATAATAGTCAAGCAATTCCTGACGCTCCTCCGATGTAAGAGATACTTTCGCCTCGAAAAGCAGGGATGCAATGTCATATTGTAAAGCTCCTTTTCTTCCTCCCTGATAATCAATAAAATATACCTCGTTATTGTATATCATAATATTTCTTGACTGAAAATCACGAAATAAGAAAAAATCATCAGGAGCTTCCATTAAGAAATCTGCCAGACTTTTAAAATCATCTTCCAGTTTTTGCTCATGAAAAGTCACATAAGCGAGTTTCAAAAAGTAATATTTGAAATAATTTAAATCCCATAGAATAGATTGTTTATCAAATGCACATCGGGGATAGCATATCGAAAAATCAAAATTACGTACAGAATTGTACTGAATCAGAGGCATTTGATCAATTACCTTTTTGTACCATCGGATGTAATCAGAATCGCGATTTTTCCTGTATTCTTCTACCAGATCATACAATTTTGTATCACCTAAATCCTCCAGAATGTAAATGCCTTTGTCCAGATCCGAAGCGAAAACTTTGGGAACATTTACATTCACTTCTTTCAGTTTTTCAGTTACGTATAAAAATGCCCTGTTTTCATCCCGGTCAGAGTTATATGCTCCAATTACAGAAACGTCTGTTCCGGTTATTCTATAGTATCTTCTGTTTGAAGCTGATAATGGCATGGGAAATATTTCTGAGGGAGGTTTTGAAAAAAGCTGACTGAATAACTCCTGCAGATCCTGGTAGTGTTGATACATTTCAGTAAGATTTAGATTTGTTCTTTAACCAAAGCAAAAATCGTCTGTAAAACCTCATCAACATGCCGTTTTTCAGTATTTGTCTGCGCACACACAAACCGAAGGACAAATTTACCATTCACAATGGTATGAGACATATATGCTTTTCCCGATTTATTAATACTCTCAAGCAGTTCAGCATTTTTTTTATTCAGCTCTTTCAATCCAGATGAATATTCAGGTTTTATGCTAAAACTTACCACTGATAAGCTTCTTGGAACAACAAGTTCAAACCAGAGGCTGCCACTGATCTTTTCCTCAAAATATTCTGCAAGCTGAATATGCTTTCTGATCTTCTCCTGTATTCCTTTTATTCCAAAATTTCTGATCACAAACCATAGTTTAAGGGCTCTGAACCTGCGTCCCAAATGAATACCCCAGTTGCTGTAATCGTTCACCTCATGATCAATCTCTGTCTGAAGGTAATGAGGAACCAGACGAAATGTATTCTGAAGATGTTCTTTGTCTCTTACAAAAAGGACCGAGCAGTCGAAATTAGTAAACATCCATTTATGAGGATTTAAAACAATGCTGTCAGCATTCTCTAAACCGGATATTTTCTTTCTGAATTCAGGCAAGATCAATGCTGTTCCGGCAAAAGCGGCATCAATATGAAGCCAGATATTGTATTTTTTTGCAATTTCAGCCAGTTTTCCGATAGGATCAATGGCGCAGGTACCTGTAGTACCCAGTGCGCCTACTATGCATGCAGGTTTGAATCCCTTCAACAGATCTTCACTGATTGCCTTTTCCAGATCGCCGGCAATCATCCTGCATTCGTCATCGACCTGTATTTTCAAAAGATTCTCACTGCCAATTCCGGCAATACGCACAGCCTTTTCAACGGAAGAATGAGCTTCTTCAGAGCAGTAAACCCTGATCTTTTCAGAAAACAATCCTTTGGGATTCGATTGAAAACCGGTAATTTTTTCCCTTGCAACTAAAATTGCACACAAGTTAGCCACAGAACCCGTATCCTGAATAACACCTTTGAATACATCAGGAAGTCCTATCATTTTTCTCAGCCAGTCTGTAACAACTTCTTCCAGTTCAGTAGCAGCAGGGGATGTGATCCATTTCATACCCTGAACGCCAAGAGCAGCAGTAAGAAATTCTGCATATACCGAAGGCACGCTTGCATTGGCAGGAAAGTAGGCAAAATATCTTGGACTTTGCCAATGTGTAATGCCCGGAATTATTTTCTCCTGAAAATCATTGAAGATAATGTCAAATTTTTCCGGATTTTCCGGTGCCTTATCTGCTATTGTTTTTTTTATGTCACCATACTTCACTTCAGAACGAACAGGAAAATTTTCAACATCTGCAAAATAATCTGCAATCCAATTGATAATTCTTAGTGCATCCTCTTTAAACTCTTCTTTATTAAACATTTAAATCAATAAA
This sequence comes from uncultured Bacteroidales bacterium, assembly GCA_964406315.1. GTDB lineage: Bacteria > Bacteroidota > Bacteroidia > Bacteroidales > UBA10428 > UBA10428. The sequence continues at coordinate 12,975 of CAYORG010000014.1, forward strand.
TTAGAAAACTTTCCAATGCAATAAATGCAAATGAAAGCTGTGTTTATGACAAGCCTGTTTTGCAATTATAAAATGATTTAATAAATTTAGTTGAAACAGACCAAAGAAAGACTATGAAGTTACAGATTTATACCTCAAAAGAGTTAAATTTTGTAGAATTAAATTATACAGGAGGCAACGATACTTACATCAGGTGTGATAAAGAATCGAAATACATTGACAGTATTGTTTTTAATTTATTTACACCGTGTTTTGAAAGTGCCAATAAGCTTTATGAATATTATGGCCCGACAAAATACAATGCCCGAAAGATAATCCCTTTAAGAAACGAGTTGATCAAACATGCAGAAAAGCTCGAAAGTTTAGATTCTGCCGATTCTTTCATAAAACATATCAGCTCGCATTTTCTGGGCAAAGATTTTATTGAGGCACTTAATGCAGATTCACCCGACTGGAAAAATGACTGGGAAACTTACCTTAAAAAGCTAATCTCCGTTAACAAAGAAATGATAGTGCTTACAGAAAAATGCGCTGATGAAGAGAAAATACTATGGGTAGTGGGGTATTAGTTCACATCCAACCTGCTGTTAATTCCATATTCACTTTCCCTAAAATTCTATTTCTTAAAAGCAATGATTTTACCTTGATTGGTGCCAATATAAAGGGTGCCATCAGATCCTATAGTTGGTTGTCCGGAACCTATTCTCAAAGAGTATTTCCATTTTAGTTCACCCTCATTGGTCAGGGCATACAGGAAACCATCATAGCTTCCGATATAGACATGTCCGCGGGCATCCAGCGTCGGTGTTGAAGCCAGGTCATCGCCTGTTTTGTATTTCCATTTTTCCGAACCATCGGGATTCAAAGCATATACAAATCCATCATTACCTCCGAATACCACCGTATGATTATTTCCTACGGCTGGGCGGAGCCATGCTCCTTCAGCAACCGGAAATTGCCAGAGATCATTACCATCAGCAGTTAGAGCAATTATTCCGTTTTCCGAGCCAACATAAACAGTCCCGTCAATATCCAGGGCCATATCATAACTTATGTCAGTATCTATCTGCCTCTGCCATTTTAATGTTCCGTTGGGGTTTATTGCATACACGATATTATCGTAATCGATCGTGATGATAGTTCCTTCAACTGTAAGAGCCGGTGAAGAGGCAGTACTACGTTCCGTGGTATATTTCCATCGCATTCCTCCTTCCGGTGAAATAGCATATAAATATCCTCCTCCGTCAGCTAAATAGATTGTTCCGTCAGGTGCTATGGTAGCAGCACCGCTTACACCTCCGTCATACTGATCTTCCGTTTCATAATCCAATGTTTCATTCCCTGCAGGATCCAGGGCAATTACTCCTCCGTTCGTACGACTGTATAACGGATCATAATAATACCCGGTAGCATACACAGTTCCATCTGCACCCAATGTTGGCATGGTCCACAAATAATACCCTATATAGGCATTCCATAACAAATTGCCCGATGAATTTAGCTTGATCATAGACATCCAGACCATGGAATAAAGATTGCCCTCGTCGTCGATCACCGGAGATATTGCATCTTCTGCATGATACCCCGGACTTGCATCGTAAATCCAGGCCACCGTGCTATCATCAGGTCCGTTGTACGGACTTTGTGAACTTCTTCGCGAATCGTGCCCGTCACAGGGCCAGGGGGAATTCAGCATACCCATAAGACCTGTTGAATCAACGATCTCCCCGGGTGTATAGTCGCCATTATCCTTTTCACAACCTTCAAAGGATAGCAACAGGAATATGTATAACACTATACTAAATAAAAAATGCTTTTGTATTGACATAGTAATTATGGTTTTAGTGATCCAATCTGCACTCTTCTACTGTTTTGTATAACTGAAATGATAAAAATATAAGAAGTGTTACAAAAAGCATTTATTTTTATAATAAATTGACAAAAAATTGTAATCTTTTATCCTTTCAAGTCATATCCGTAATGGAAAGTACTGACAATTTCAAAACATTCATTGCAGCTCTTGCAAAAGGAGAAGCAAATACAAGAGCCATTGAGTTTATCGGGATCATTGTCAGAAACTGGTGCCGTAAAAACAAACTGGAGATACAATGGATAGCTTTTGAAAATATGGTTTGGAATGATGTTGAATTCTATAAAAACATCCATTCTGCTATAATGAAAATTATCAGGAGAGAAAATATTAAGACCTATAGTAATTATAAAGCACTGATACTCAATACTGCAGAAGAAATGCTGAAGAAAGGATTTGAAAATTTTAATACCCTGCTGATAGAAAAGAACAACCTTGCCTGGAAATGCGTGGAAGAGCAGTTGAAAGTATATGCCTTCAAGTGGCATAGCAGCAGGAATTATGGGAAGGATTCAGACTGTCATGATCTTCACTGGTCTGCGATACATATTCTGTTTGAAAAACTATCTTTTAAGAAGCTTTACTTTAGGAGTTCCTTCGAACTGAAATCCTATTATTTCAGGATACTTGAGAATAAAATGAAAGAACACCTTCGGGAAAAAAAGAAAGAAAACCGTATGAGCCGGGAAATACCGGAATTATTTTATGATACTGATGATTCAAAAGAAGATGATCTGATATGCTTTGTGAAAAAAGAGATCAATAAGCTGGCTGAAAATGAAAAATATATTATACAGGAGTATTTTATCTATGAAAAAAAGTTGACGGAAATTGCAGAAGAATTAAATATCTCTGCTGAAAATTGCCGGGTTATCAAACACAGGGCTTTAAAAAAGTTAATGGAAAGTATTCCTGAACGCGAAAAATTGTACGCTTTAAGTTAAACACATTGTATGAAGCTGAATCATAATATAATAGAGGAAAAAGACATGATAGAGAATTATGTCTTAGGAAAGCTGAATGAGGAAGAAGAATCAGCTTTTGAAGAACATATTCTTGGTTGTGCGAAATGCAGGCGCAAATGCGAACTTCTGGAAACAATAATCGCAAGCTCGGAACACAGATTAATTGAAGAATACGATACTTTGCAGACAAACAAAACCAAAAAAATAACATTGCCGGCATCTTATAAAATACTGTGGCGCGCTGCTGCTGCAATACTAATTCTGGCAGGTGCAGCTTACCTTATAACAAATACCGGTAAGTTTCATCCTGCAGACCGTAAAAATCAACCGGTGGCTGAAAATTATATGACGGATACTTCGAATAAAAGTATAAGCGATAGTTCTGCTGTAAGCATTGATAAAATCAAAAACCAAGAGCCTAAACAGGAAGAACCCAGGATTGAAAAGTATGAACAGGAAGAATATGCATTACTCGCTGAGGCTTTTGATCCCTCTCCTGTTTTCGAAAGTGCAATCCAAAATCAACTTCGCAGCAATGGTATTGCAGTAACTTCACCTTCAGATTCGGCAATATTTAAAAAAAATCAGAAGATTGTTTTCTTATGGCATACTGATTCAGCTATGGATATTATGCTCATCCTGAGAAAAAATACCGGAAATACTATTTTTAAAAAAAAGGTTCAATCCCCTTATTCCAAAACAATCGATATTTCCGGATTGTATTACTGGCAACTTGCAGTTCATGATGAGGTTGTTTATACCGGAAAGTTTTTGGTAAAATGATGGGTATGCAAATACGCCGCAAATCTTCTTTAGTCGGTGTCAATTAAAGTAAAACCTCCCCAAAACAGAGGGTATGCATGGTTTTTATTCCTTATCATTTCCAGTTTTGCCTTCTGCAAAGCCTCTGAGTATGATTTGCCCTGCAGAAGATTAGAATAAAACAGCACCATAAGTTCTTGTGTGCTTTTGTCACCAACCTTCCATAAGGAAAATATTATGTTTGGGATTCCGGAACAAAGAAAACCTCGCGTTATTGAAATTATTCCTTCTCCTTTAACCATTTTCCCTGTTCCTGTTTCACAAGCGCTAAGTACTACAAGATCGGCATTTAAATCAAGTCCATATATTTCAGAAGCATACAATACTCCATCAGTGCCAGAAATTGCCTTATCTGCCTGCTCTGTCCGGTAAGTTTCACTGTCCTTTTCGGATTGTGAAAATATTAATCCCGAAAGATCCGGGTGATTTTCATTGATCATACCGTGTGTGGCAATGTGAATGTATTTGTATTTCCCGGATTCCTTTCTGAATATCTCCTCATTGGCCATGGAGTATAAATAAGCGCTCGCGGACAGGCCATTATTTTGAAAAAGGGATATGATCTCCTGCACCTCATTTTTCGAAAAACTCAGCTCATTGAATGTAAATCCGTCAATCGAAACAGAACGCAAAGCCATTTCATCATTCTTAAGGACATCAACAATAGGTTTGCCCTGTATAATCATTGAATTGTTCGAGCTGTCAGAATCGAAAACCGGAGCAAAACCGATAAAACCACTGGATGAGGATTCATGAACCGGTCGGTTTCCTGCGTCATTTAATAACGTAGAGCTTGTATAACGATAACTTATAGGAAACCGTTTTACCAGGTAATTCAAATCGGTAAAAACAAGATCCTCCTTATTATTCGTCTCACTGAACAGAGTTTCATAAGGCAAATAGTAAAGTGCTTTATCCGGTATAATGATTGCATGTTTTTTATTGCTGATCCGATCTTCAATGGGTGATATTAATAGATTATAGAGAAAAGAATTCGTTTGTCTGTATGTATCGAAATCGTATGTTTTAACAGATCTCAAATAATCATGGATGGATTTTTCAAAGGCAGTATCAATAGTCTGCCTGAAAAGATAATGAGACCTATTATCAAACAATGATATATAGAGAGAAGTATCGGATATATTGTACGATACTAATACTTCATTTGTATCCCTTAATTCACAAACTGTTTTCACTAAAGGCAATTCATTTACAGGAATCAACTGGTTTAATTTCGGGTAGTTCAATGCATAGAAAGACTGGAGATCATCATACTCTTTTTCAAGGCTGAACAATCTGCTGTACAATTCTCTTGTTACGATAAGGTCTTTTGTTGTATCATTTTTTTCTTCCAGTTCTATCAATTCTGCTTTGCACGAGCGAATTGTTGAGATCAGCTCTTTTTCTTTCATCCTGAGAGAATCAGAAATACCTACATTTACTGCCAGGTCGTTTTTCATTAATACATCACGCAAAATACCATGCTTGCTTCTTTCCATCAGATTATGTATTGTTTCCAAAACAGTAGAATCCCTGCTCGCCTTGAAGTACACATAGGACGTATTGATTGCATCGCAGAATAAATCCGAGTGTTTTTCGGACAAATATTCTTTTGATTCTTCAGCTGAATAACTTCGCCTCATTTCTTCAGTGAGATCAACAGCATGTTGGTATGCAATTACAGATTTTTTTAAATCATCAATTTTTGAAATGTCTTTATGATACCGATGAAAATAAATCATGGCTTTTAATTGAAGCGACCACAGATACATTTTATAGTCCAATATGATCGTATCCAATACTCCATCGTCATTTTCTATTATTCTTCTGTTTATCTGCATTGCGTAATCAACATAAAATAATGCCGAATCGAGTTCATTGAGTTCATTGTAGTTTTCAGCTTTATTATTTGCATAGACAGCAATATCCGGATGTACATAATTCGCGAAACAATGACGGAGGGAATGTATTGCTTCATCAAATTTCAGGTTTGCCTTCCTGTAATCTTCCATTCTGAAATAGATATCTCCCATATTATTCAAAACCTGGGCAATATCCGGATGGTAATCACCGTATATGTCTTTTTTAATAGTGTAAGATCTGTTGTGATAGTCAAGGGCCTTGTCGAACTCGTTAAAATGACGATATACATTGGCAAGATTCATATACGACATGGCAATGTCAGGATGATTTGCGGGAAGCGATTTTTCTCTTATTGACAAAGCTCTGTGATGATTTTCAAGAGCTTTCTCATAGTCGCCTATCGCTTCATAAATGGCTCCAAAATTATTATAGCACATTGCTGTGAGTGGGTGTTCTTCACCCAAAACAGTTTTTCGTATAGTAAAGACAGATCTTTCATAGTTCAGAGCTTTCTGGTAATCTCCTTTCTCATAATAAATGACACACAGGTTGGTATAACTTGCTGCTGTATTCAAATCATTTTCACCCAGAACCTTCAGACGTATAGCCAGGGCTTTCTCATGCATGATTGAAGCCGAATCCAATTTGCCCAGATCCAGGTAAACATTTCCCAGATTATTATACCCTGCTGCCATTAAATGGTGATCCTCTCCATGTAATTTACGCACTATCCCTGACGCCTTCCTGTAGTATGTAATTGCTTCCCTGTAATTCCCTGCCCATGCATGCACTATAGCAAGATTACCATATGCCGACGAGGTTTCAATATGATTCGGCCCGTAATAGTCCTCGGACAATTGGACGGATCGTGTCATATAATGAGCAGCTTTAATAAAATCGGAATAATTACACAATATCCGTGCTTTTAAAGAATAGCAGTCAATCAATATTTTGGATGAATCACCTGCCAGTTGAGGTGATTTTTCAATAGCAAGTTCGACCAGGGTATTAGCACTGTCAGTCAAATTTTTAAAGGAACAGATAAAGGAAGTCTCTACGAGAGCCTCAAGGTATTCTTTATTCAAACCCTGCTCTGAAAATAATATGGCGGATTTCATGAAGTAAAATCCTGCACTATCAAATTCCTGCACTCTTCTTAACGAATCTGCTTTATTAAATAATCTGAAAGCTGTACTGTCAGTTGGAGATTGACCTCTGAGAATTTCGTGAAACGAAAAAGATAACAGCAGTATTCCAGCAATGCAAAAGAAAGGCCGTCTACTTTTCATAATTGATGCAATTTGGTTTGGGTAGCAATACAAAGGTTAATAAACAATAAATATCGTGCAAATAATAAAGTGTCGGGGACAAATCCAAAATTTAACCTCAAAATATTACTGTAATCTGTGAGCAGTAATCAGTATTCAGTATTCGGTGTTCGGTGTTGAGTTTTGTCTTTTGGGATTTATTTTTATTTTGATTTTTGTGATTTGGAGTTTTAAGATTGGTAATCCTTCTATAGGATCGTGAAATTATAATTTCCATTTTCCTTTTCGTGTTGGATGTTTCAGCGAATTTTTAAGCATATCCAGAAATGCTTCCCGCGGGATATCCTCAGCACCCAAACTACGCATATGTGTGGTTGATTGCTGTACATCGATGAAATCAAAATTATTGGTTTTTGCATATTCACACAGATAAAAAAGTGCCACTTTGGAAGCATTGGTCAGTTTGTAAAACATAGATTCACCGAAAAATGCTTTTCCCAATGACAATCCATACAATCCACCAACAAGTTTCTCCTCAAAATAAGTTTCGAAACTATGTGCAAATCCTTCCAGATGCAATCCAATATATGCGTCTGACATTTCCTTAGTGATCCAGGTGCCTTTCTGGTTTGTTCTTCTTATTGTTGCACATTCTCTGATTACCTGATCAAAATGAGTATCGAGCTTCACGGTAAACATTTTTTTATTCAATATCTGTTTTAACGATTTTGAACACTTGAATTTATGTGGATACAATACCATTCGCGGATTGGGAGACCACCACAGAATCGGATTGCCCTCATTGAACCATGGAAACAATCCCTGAGTGTAAGCAGCCAAAAGAAATTCGGTTGAAAGATTACCACCAATAGCAACAAGTCCGTCATCATCTGCCTGGTTAGGATCAGGAAATTGTACCTCAAATGCCATATATTCGTGTAAATCTTTTATTTATCGCTTATTTTAATGCCTTAATGGACTAATAGTATTACTTTGGAAAAATATCCAAAACCTAATCCATCCATAACGTATACACTCATATCGAGTGCAAAAATAACAAATAATAAACAGCTGTCAGATGGATAAATATTTAAAAACCATAGAGAAAACCAGATCTGAAGAAGATAGCAAAATAGCCAATGTACAGACCAGAAATATATTAAATAAGATCAATGCTTTTATTTTCATTTTTGATGTCGGAAAACTAACACCTCTCTGGATAAATAAATATTTTTATACAAAGATGGGATATGCCAACAAAGATTTGCGGACACTTACAAAAGAAGATTTTCTTGCTCTTTTTCATCCAAAATCATTGCCCGTATTTTTGAACAGGATTAAATATTTACTTAAAAATACGAAGGATGATGTTAAAACCGTCTACCAGTTGAAAACCAAAAACAATGATTGGATCTATATGCTGACATCAAGTCGTATTTTTAAAAGAAATCAAGACGGGAGCATCAAATACCTTATAGGTTATGCTTCGGAAGTAAATCCCACTGAATTAAAACATCATCTCAAAGAAATGACACGTTTGAAACTAAAATGTGATAATCTGTCGTTGATAAACAATCTGAGCCGGAGAGAATTTGATATTATTCGTTTGATATCACATGGCTTTACCGATAAAGAAATATCTTCAAGACTAAACATTAGTATACATACAACAAAAACCCACCGAAAAAGGATTATACAGAAGCTTGAAGTAAAAAACACTGCGGAACTTGTTAAATTTGCCGTTGAAAATGAGATTTGTTAACAAGCTTGGGAAATCATAAATAAAAAGTTGTCCAATATATACAGATTACGAATTGCCGGGAAGCATTGCCCCCTGTTCCCTTTTTTTCAAGTTGTGATAAAACCATGTATCATAAAAATACTTATACATTGCTGAAAATAAGTGTGTTATTAAAAAAACAGTACGAAAACCTTTTTAAAAATACCTCTTAAGTGGTATTGTGAATGATAATCTGAGTATGTATTTTTATGCGAAAATAAGCCGTCAAAACCTAAAACTAAACGTTTAAAAAACCGGTGTTCTGCGCTAATTAAAGTTCTGTTATTTAACGAAATGCATTGGAACAATTTGGTTGAGTTTTTTATTAAAGCCGTAGCAAATGTATAATTGCTCCGGCTTTTTTAATTTAACACATGTTTTGGATACAAAAAAATAAATACCATAAGCTATCCCGAAAGAATGTCCGGAACAAAAAGTTATGGCCCAAAAACAGGCAACCTGCCGCAAAATAAATCCTTGTGCTTCATGAAACTACAAAACTACTGACATAGGGTTGTCACTTTGATGAAATATATTTGAGCCATAACTCTGAAAAAATTCTGCAGAGAGTAAATGAAAAACCAAACAGAAATGATGCTATTAATCCTTTAAAGCTTATGAAAATGGGAAAAATGATTGCGTGTTGTGGTTTAAATTGTGCTGCTTGCGATGCAAGAATAGCAACAATAGCAAATGATAATGAGTTGCGTACCAAAACAGCTGAAAAATGGATGGTCCAGTACAACGCACAAGGCATCACACCCGAAATGATCAATTGCACCGGGTGCAGAGAAGCCGGCGTCAAAATCGGGCATTGTGAACAATGTGAAATAAGGAAATGTGTGCTGTCGAAAGACTTTCAAACCTGTGCCGATTGTGACATGATGGAGAGTTGTGCATTGCTGAAAAAAATACACCAGTTTGCTCCTGAAGCACTGGAAAATCTGAAATCATTGAATTGATTCTACTTCTTGTCGGAAAAACATTTTCTTTTCATCGTTTGGTTCGTGAAAATGAGAATGCCTGTTAATAAGAGGTTATATAATACATTGGTTACTCAGTGACCCAATAGCTACTTAAATTATTTACTTTTTTGTATCTTACTGAACAAAAACAGGGTCAAACAACGTTAATAACATCTTACAACAGGAACGTTGTACACCATAATAAAATTATAAAACAGTTGATCTAACAACCAATTTTATTTACTATGAGAAAACTATTGACTATCCTGCTTATCCTCTTCATGATGATTTCAGGTCAATCCTTTGCACAAGGTCAGAAAGAGCAGACCAACGCTCAGATTAAACCAGCCTTACTGGTTATTGATATTCAGAATGCATACCTCCCTATGGTTCCCGAAAGGGAAAAAGAGGTAGCTATGTACTATATCAATGGCTTAATTGAACTTTTCCGCAGTCATGGCTATCCAATAATAAGGATTTACCATCTCAATAAAGAAGACGGGCCACAACCGGGTACGGAGCAGTTTGAATTTCCGTCTTCCGTATTGGTCAAACCCGAAGATCCCAAAATAATTAAAACCTATGGAGATGGTTTTAATAAAAGTGATTTGGATAAAGTGATCAGGGAACAGGGAAGCAATACGTTGTTCCTCTGCGGACTAAGTGCCGTAAGGTGTGTTCTGGCAACCTGGGTTGGAGCGCAAAACCACGATTACAGGGCCTTTCTTGTAAAAGATGCAATGATGAGTCATGATTCGGAATATACAAACAATGTGGAGGATATGTTCGATGCAGTGAGCTATGATGTGGTGAAATTAATCCTTGAAAATTCCGAAAAATAAAAAAACAATATTTATTAAATATAGGGAGATAGATTTTGTAATAAGCTGGAATAGATTTTTTACAATTCAAATAGCAAATTGTCAGACATCAAGAAGTTATCATAAAATAATTCCTATTGATCTGTTAACGTGAACCATGATAATATATACAATAACATTAAAATTCCGGCTTATTTTCTCACTCTCTCATTTTCCCATCTTCTCACATTCTCATCTTCTCACATTCTCATCTTCTCACATTCTCATCTTCTCATTTTCCCACTCTCACTCCCACTCTCACTTTGCTTTTGTGCCCAGAACAGGACTCGAATCCCGATGCCAACCCTGTTACTCAACCCTATCGGGACTATGAAAATTACGCAAACTCTGTCAGTTTGCTATTTTCACGAGCCTGCACATCCTAAAATAAACATCCCGACTTCAGTCGGGATACTTCTACATGTTCTGCAATCCAGGTATTATCACTTTGAGTTTGAGTCAGGAATAACATATCTTCTTGTTTAAAACTCGCTCTTCCATATTTGCACTTTCTCACTCTCTCATTTTCCCATCTTCTCACATTCTCATCTTCTCACATTCTCA
>CAYORG010000014.1:24031-67245 GCA_964406315.1 uncultured Bacteroidales bacterium
TTCCCACTCTCACTCCCACTCTCACTTTGCTTTTGTGCCCAGAACAGGACTCGAACCTGCACGTACTTGCATACACTAGTCCCTGAAACTAGCGCGTCTACCAATTCCGCCATCTGGGCTCTATAGTAAATAACTATTTATAGTTTTTTTTCAATCTTTTTCTTTTTATTCTCTCTCTCCTCTTTCTCAGATGGCGGAATTGACAACCCTGCTTCCCGGCCCCTCCCTAAAATCCTCCACCGGAGCATTTCTTTACGGTCGGGCCTGCCATCTGGGCCAGTTCAGAATGAGTGTGAGTATTGAGTTTTTAGAACATAACTCTTGCTCAATACTCACACTCTTGCTCCTTTGTGCCCAGGACAGGATTTGAACCTGCACACCCTAAACGGGCGCCAGCCCCTCAAGCTGGTGTGTCTACCAGTTTCACCACCTGGGCTAGTTCAGTGTGAGTGTGAGTTCTGAGTTTTGAGGCCATCAGAATACAACCCTAAATTCTGAACCCTAAACTCTAAATTCTATAGAGTGTGCAAATATATAAATTATCTGAAGAGATCAGCAATACAAAAAACAAAAAGCCGGATGATTTCAATAACATCCGGCCCGGAATATTGACGCATACATTTGATACCCCAGATTATTTGGATACGTCTGATATTAATAACGAACGACGTTTGCTGTTTATTTTATTAAACTCATCTTTATTTTTCCTTCCCAGCTTATGAGCTTCAGGCGGATAATAATCAGCCCAGGCTAAAAAAGAGTTGAACTGAAACGGTACAAGTTGCTGTGTGGTTATATAAGATGGATCCCAATCGCGAATTGCATAATTATCATACAATTCATTGTAAACATCAATATAATAACGTTGAGGCTGCAAACCAAGAAATGTAACAACACCATCGTTATCCGTATATCCCTCTGCAACAAGATTTGTTTCATAATCCCAGTCACTTAATGAAGGATACAATCTGACTCGTGCATCGGGTACAATGTATACAATAATTTCCTGTTCATTCCACTCAGCAACCGTAATTTCAAGCACAGTATAGAAAACTTCAATAGTTTGATTTGCAACACTATACGAGCCATCACTGTATGTAGCTGTAAGAGTAACAGTATAATAACCCTCTGAAGTATACACATGAGTCGGGCTATATATATTGCTTGATGTGCCATCACCAAAGTTCCAATGATAAGATACAGCACCCGTTGAGAGATTTGTAAATGTAACTTGTTCATTTGGCTGGACAAATTTTTTATCAACGATAAAGTCAGCGCCGGAATAAAACACTTCAATAGTCATTGTGGCCACATCCCGGTGTCCGTCACTTGCAGTAGCGGTAAGTGTGACTTCAAAAATACCCTCGAATGTATATACATGTGTTGGATTTGAGATATTGGTAATAGTGCCATCTCCGAAATCCCATTGAAAGGACGATGCTCTTTCAGAAAGATTTGTAAACGTGATCATTTCATAAGGTTGAACATACCTTCTGTCCACGATAAAGTCAGCATAAGGATGAACTTCACAACTAACCCAGAAAACACTTAAAATGCCTAATAAAATAATTATCCTCTTCATGGCTTAAACTTTTTGTATATAAATTATGAAATTCAAATGTTGTGCCAAAACAAAACATACATGTTAAATAAATGCAATAATTATTCTTTATTTATATGATAATCATAAGGTTTGCTCATCGTATTTTTGATAATTTGGTAATCCGTAAATCGTGATTTGTAAATCGTGATTGGTGATCTGTGAGCAGTTATCAGTAATCTCCCACACACATGCCCAGGTTTCGTTCCGTTCCCTAACGGAACGATTTTCTATATTCGATTGTTGATCAAAGAACAGTCGTTGGCTTCAAATCGAAAACATTACATTTCATAGTATCAACTTATCAACTACTAAACTGCTAAATAACTAAACCTCTAAACTCCTAAACAACTAAACTACTCAACCAATTCAAAACTCCAAACTCTGAACACTAAACTAATCTTCCGACTTCCGACTTCGGTCTTCCGTCTCCCGACTCTAAACACTAAACTTCTCAACTCATCAACCTTGATTTACAAGGTATTCAGTATATAATCAGTCATACGTTTATAGAGATGATAGGTTGTGTTTCCGCCGTATAGAAAGTGATTTTTATTGGGATAAAACTGTCCATCGAACTGTTTATCAGCTTCTACCAATTTGTTGATCAACATCGCAGAATTCTGGAAGTGTACATTATCGTCTGCCATTCCATGAACAAGCAACAACTTTCCATTCAGTCTATCAACAAAATTCAGGGGGGAATTTTCATCATAGCCTTCGGGATTGTCTTCCGGCCTTCGCAAAAACCGTTCGGTATAGATTGTGTCATAATAGCGCCAACTGGTAACGGGAGCTACTGCAATGCCCATTTTAAACTTGTCATTGCCCTTCATCAAACACAATAAACTCATATAACCTCCATAACTCCAACCAAATATTCCAATCCTGTTTGCATCTACATATGACAATTCTGATAAATATTCTGCCAGACAAATCTGATCTTCTGTTTCAAGCTTTCCCAATTGCAGATAAGTAGACTTTTTAAACTCCTCACCCCTCCCATTAGTTCCTCTGTTGTCAACACATACAATAATGTATCCTTTTTGTGCAAGAAGCTGAAACCATGGCAACCGATAGTTCCATTCATCAAGCACCAATTGTGATTCAGGACCGCCGTAAACATATATTAACACAGGATATTTCTTTCCTCTGTTAAAATTTACTGGCATTATTTTATATCCGTTCAGCGATACACCATGTTCAGGTCTGAAAGAAAAAAACTCTTTTTCAATAAAATCAAATTGCCTGGTGAGTTTTTTTAACCTTGCATTATCCTCAAGAATTCTGATCACCTTTCCTTCTCTATCATATATTGTATATTCATAAGGAGTATTCGCATCCGAATGAACAAGCAAATAATAACTGAAATCAGAATTGAATTGAATCAAATTCACTCCTTTTTTTTGGGATATTTTTGTTTTCGCCCCTCCATCAAGATCCACAGAATAAATATGTCTTTCAAGGGGCGATACTTCTGTCGAAGAATAGTAAACCGTTCTGCTCTTTTCATCAATTCCATAAAATCGATCAAGTTCCCATTTTCCTATGGTTACCTGGTTAATTAATGTTCCGTCTGTTTTGTATTGATAAAGGTGCATAAATCCATCTTTCTCACTCATTATCAGGGCTTTTTCGCCTGAGTCGAAGAATGTAACAAAATCATCAGTACACTCCGAGATATATTTTGCATTGCTTTCTTTATAGAAAATTTTTGACACTCCGGTAGAAATATTCAGGAGATGAATTTTGATTTCATTCTGAAGTCGGTTTAACTCAACAACGCATAACTCCTTTGAGTCTGTCAACCATTTTATTCTGGGTATGTATTTTTCTTCGTTCTCTCCTAAATCCATTTTTTTTTCAGAACCATTAACTATATCATAAACATAAATGTCTGCCCGGGCATTTTTTTCTCCCGCCTTTGGATATCTATAGGCAAACCATTCAGGATATAAATTTTCGTATAACGTTAGATTGAATTCCTTAACATTGCTTTCATCGAATTTATAAAAAGCTATCTTTCTACTGTCAGGTGACCAGTAATGACCTGTTGTAAGAGTAAATTCTTCTTCATATACCCAATCTGGCATACCATTGATAATTGAGTTCAAAAGGCCATCAGAAGTAACTTTTGTAATATTTTTTGTTTCAATATTTTTTATATACAGGTTATTCTTGTATACAAATGATACATTTTGTCCATCGGGTGAAATAGTTGCCAGTTGTTGCTCTCCTTCGGAATAAACAGGCATAAGATTTTTATTTTCCCGTTGAAAAATATAGTAATTCGATGAAAAAGAATGCCTGAATATTTCTTTTCGTTCCGAAGTCAGAAGAATAACAGATTCATCATCATTGAAACTGAAATCAGTAATAACTGGTATTTCTGACCCATAGAACATATCAGGAGAAAAAATTGTATCCCGTATTTTTCCTGTCAGGTAATCGCAAATCACAATATACCCTGAGTTTTCCAGAATTGCATAATAGTCTCCGTCATTCATTGGCTGCATACTTTCAATATCAGAAGGAACAAACATTCTGTCCAGATAAATCTGTTCCAATGTTATCTTATCAGAACCGGATGCCGGATTGAAAACAAGATGCAAAAAAAGAAAAGAACAAAACAAAGCGTAAACATGTTGTCTCATATACGATAAATTTTTACTTGGAAACAATTAAGCTATGCATCAAAGGATCATATTCTGTAGCAGAATTTATATCTTTGCTAGCCATCTTAGTTATTTAAAATAAAACTAATGATAAAAATTACATTTCCCGATAAATCTGTTAAAGAATATCAGAAGGGTGTAACAGGTATGGAAATTGCTGAAAGCATTAGTAATAGTCTTGCACGAGAGATTTGTTCAGTGAGTGTAAATGATGAAATCTGGGATATTACAAGACCAATACAATCAGACGCAAGCATCAAGCTTCAAAAATTTGATGATACAGAAGGAAAACATGCATTCTGGCATTCTTCTGCTCATTTAATGGCTGAGGCTATTGAAACTCTTTATCCGGGTACAAAATTCGGGATTGGCCCTGCCATTGAAAATGGTTTTTATTACGATATTGATCCGGGTGATGGAATTACAATTAGCGATTCCGATTTACCAAAGATCGAAACCAAGATGAAAGAACTCGCTCAACAGAAGAATAACTTTATAAGAGAAGAAATCAGTAAAAAGGAAGTAGAAGATTTATTCAGAAAAAAAGGCGATGAATACAAACTTGAGCTGATCAATGAATTGGAAGACGGTACAATTTCCGTATACAAACACGGAAATTTTACTGACTTATGCCGTGGTCCTCATCTTCCGAATACAAGCTATATCAAAGCAATTAAACTACTTAGTGTTGCAGGTGCTTATTGGCGGGGAGACGAAAAAAGGAAACAACTCACACGAATCTATGGCATTACTTTCCCAAAACAAAAAATGCTCGACGATTATCTGGAATTGCTTGAGGAGTCAAAAGCAAGAGATCACAGGAAAATAGGCAAAGAGCTGGAGTTATTTACATTTTCTCAAACTGTTGGACTCGGATTGCCACTCTGGTTGCCAAAGGGTGCTGCATTACGGGAACGACTTCAGGAATTCTTAAAAAAAGTACAACGTAAATATGGATACGAACAGGTAATAACGCCTCATATTGGTCAAAAAGAACTGTATACCACTTCAGGCCATTATGAAAAATACGGTAAAAATTCGTTTCAACCCATTCTTACCCCCCAAAAAGGTGAAGAATACCTTCTGAAACCCATGAACTGCCCTCATCATTGTGAAATTTATAAAAGCAAACCTCATTCATACAGAGATCTTCCTATCAGAATGGCTGAATTTGGTACCGTATACCGATACGAACAAAGTGGTGAATTGCATGGCCTGACAAGAGTCAGAGGATTTACCCAAGATGATGCACATATATTTTGTCGTCCCGATCAGTTGAAGGATGAATTCAAGAAAGTTATTGATATTATACTCTATATTTTCAGAGTCCTGGATTTTGCTGATTTTACTACGCAAATATCACTCAGAGACAAAAATGATAAAGAAAAATATATCGGAACCGATGAGAACTGGGAAAAAGCAGAAAAAGCGATACTTGAAGCCAGCAAAGAAAAGGGTTTAAAAACCATCATAGAATATGGTGAAGCCGCCTTTTACGGACCGAAACTGGATTTTATGGTAAAAGATGCTTTGGGAAGAAACTGGCAGTTAGGCACTATACAGGTAGATTATAATCTTCCTGACAGATTTGAGCTTGAGTATATTGGAAGCGATGATAAGAAACATCGGCCTGTAATGATTCACAGGGCTCCTTTTGGATCTATGGAACGTTTTGTGGCCGTGCTTATTGAACACACGGCAGGAAAATTTCCACTATGGCTAGCGCCTGATCAGGCAATTGTGCTTCCTATAAGTGAAAAATTCCATGATTATGCTGAAAAAGTTTTAAATTTTCTAAATAATTCCGATATTCGCACCCTGATTGACACAAGGAATGAAAAAATAGGTAAAAAGATCAGGGAGAGTGAGTTAAAGAGAATTCCTTATCTTCTGATCATCGGCGAAAAAGAGGCATCGGAAGGCACTGTTGCGGTAAGAAAACAAGGCGAAGGAGATCAGGGTGCAATGAAACTCGATAAATTCGCCGATTTTATTAAAGAAGAAGTTAAAAAGCAAACAGCTGAGATATAATTTAAGTTTAACTAATATCAGGAGGATAAAACTATAGCAGGACCAACTTACAAAAGAGGTGGTTACAGACCCAGAGAACAAGCACCTCAGTTTGCAATTAATGAGAGAATTAGAGCCAAATCGGTAAGGGTTGTCGGAGATAATCTTAAAAACCCCGGCGTATATTCAATTGAAGAAGCACTAAGGATTGCTGATGAAATGGAATTGGATCTGGTGGAAATATCTCCAAATGCTGACCCTCCTGTTTGTAAAATAATAGATTACCAGAAGTTTCTTTATCAACAGAAAAAGAAACAGAAGGAACTAAAAGCCAAAACAACCAAAGTAGTAGTAAAAGAAATACGTTTTGGCCCGCATACAGATGAGCACGATTACAATTTCAAACTCAGACATGCGCAAAGGTTCCTCGAGGACGGAGCAAAAGTTAAAGCTTACGTCTTTTTTAAAGGACGTACAATTATTTACAAAGAAGATGGAGAGATCTTGTTGCTAAGACTTGCACAAGATCTGGAGGATTATGGCAAACTGGAACAAATGCCGAAGCTTGAAGGGAAAAGAATGATCATAATTCTATCTCCAAAGACAACAAAGAAGAAAAAATAGATAATAACATAGAAAAAAGAGTTGAAATGCCTAAGATGAAGACAAATGCCGGTGCTAAAAAACGTTTTTCACTTACCGGTTCAGGAAAGATCAAAAGGAAGCATGCATACAAAAGTCATATTCTGACTAAAAAGTCAAAAAAGAGAAAAAGAAATTTAGGCTATTTTGGTACTGTGAGTAAGGCTGACGAGAAAAATGCCAAGCTTCTTCTTGCAATGAAATAAATAAATCAAATGTATGTTTAATCAGAGTGTATTAGCTGTAAGATCACGCTAAAGCGTGACGCTAACCATTCATTAATAATTTGTAAAATGCCACGTTCAGTAAACACGGTTGCCTCAAGGCAGAGAAGAAAAAAAATACTGAAAGAAACAAAAGGTTATTTTGGTAGACGGAAGAATGTGTGGACTGTAGCTAAAAATGCATATGAAAAAGGCTTAACTTATGCATACAGAGACAGACGTTCGAAAAAAAGAAATTTCAGATCACTTTGGATCCAAAGAATTAACGCCGGAGTAAGGCCCTATGGTTTGTCCTATTCTGAGTTCATTAACAAAGTCAATAAAAAAGGAATCTTACTTAACAGAAAAGTATTGGCCGACCTGGCTATGAATCACCCCGATGCTTTTGAAGCAATTGTTAAGGCGGTGAAATAAAATATTTCTTAAATAATCATAAGGGAAGCAATTATTAAGCTTCCCTTTTTTATTTTTGGTAAATAAACACGTTTAAAAATGAAAATCGCTCTTATTGGTTATGGCAAAATTGGAAGAGAAATTGAAAAAATATTGCTGGAACGAAACCATGAAGTAACATTGAAAATTGACATTGACAACCTTCAGGATTTTTCTTTACAAAACCTGCGTAATGCAGATGTAGCAATTGATTTTTCTACTCCAGACAGCGCCTTTAATAACATCATCAAATGCTTTGAAGCAGGTATACCAATTGTATGCGGAACAACAGGCTGGCTTGACAAATATGATGAAGTAATAAAAACATGCAGAAAACAGAACGGAACTTTTTTTTATGCTTCAAATTACAGTATAGGAGTTAATTTATTCTTTAAGTTGAACAATTACCTTGCCGAACTAATGAATAAGCATAATGAATACAATGTAGAAATTGAAGAAATTCATCATGTTCATAAGCTTGATGCTCCCAGTGGAACTGCTATTTCTCTGGCCGAAGGAATTATTAACAAGTTGGATAGAAAAGAAAACTGGAAACTTAATGAATCAAAAGAAAAAAATACCCTTTGCATTCAGGCGAAACGGGAAAATGAAGTGCCTGGAATCCACAAGATAAAATACGATTCAGATGTAGATTATATTGAGATTGTACATACTGCAAAAAGCAGAAAAGGTTTTGCTTATGGAGCTGTTTTGGCAGCTGAGTTCATATCAGATAAGAAAGGTGTTTTTTCAATGGAAGATATAATGAAAACAGATTAACAAAATCCATGAATTTTCGGCAAAATAGAATAAAACTCTCACGTCTTCTGAAAAATCCCTTCTCGAGATTCTTTATAAGTTCCGGGATTTATGTATTATTTGTCTTGTGGATTGGAAATTACTGGCTGTGTTTCGGTCTTATAATCTTCGCTGATATATACCTTACTAAGTTTGTCAATTGGCGATTTTGGCGTAAAAGAAAACCTCAGGGAGAAAAATATAAGCTTACAACTGAGTTTATTGATTCCCTAATAATTGCTGTATTGCTGGCCATCTTCATTCGTACATTTTTTGTTGAAGCTTATACTATTCCGACCTCTTCGATGGAAAAAACATTGGGTGTGGGGGATTATTTATTCGTAAGCAAATTGCGCTATGGCCCTCGCTTACCAATGACACCGATTACAATACCCTTTACTCATAATACACTTCCCTTTACCAAGAACAGCAAATCGTTTGCCACATGGATTACATTTCCCTACAAAAGACTCCGGGGAATAAGTAAAACAAAAAACTATCAGGTTGTTGTTTTTAATTATCCCGAAGGAGACACAATTATTAAAGATCAACCCGACAAGAATTATTATCAGTTGGTAAGGCAATTTGGCAGAGATTATGTCAGAAAAAATTATAAAGTAATCTATCGTCCGATTGATAAAAGAGATAATTATACAAAAAGAGTAATTGGGATACCCGGTGATACTGTACAAATATTGCATGGCCGGGCTATTGTGAATAAAAAATCCGAACCCCAATTTAAGAACAGTCAGTTTAATTATTCACTGAAATCATATGGCAATTATGAAGATACCGCAATATTTAAAAAGCTTGGAGTTTCTCTTTATGATATAAATTATAACGCTTACAATTCCATATACAGTCTTCCGCTAACGCGTAAAATGTATCGCAAATTGCTGGATTCCGCCTATTTTAAAGCCATTATCCGATACGAAAACACAGACCCCTCCTCTGTAAACAATCAGATTTTCCCATTTGAAGAAAGCTATTACTGGACTGAGGATAATTTTGGTCCGGTAGTTGTACCTCAAAAGAATATCACGATTGAATTGACCAGTAAAAATTTACCTTTATACCGTAAAATTATTTCCTCCTTCGAGAACAATACGCTTCGGGTAATCAATGATTCAATATATATAAACAATATACTATCAGATAAATATACCTTTAAAAAGGATTATTATTTTATGCTCGGTGATAACCGGCACAATTCAAATGATTCAAGGTACTGGGGTTTCGTTCCCGAAGATCATATTATCGGCAAAGCTACTATGGTGTGGTTTTCTATTGATAAAAATAAAAAATGGTTTGACAATATCAGATGGAATAAAATGTTTAAATTCATCCGGTAAGATATTCGTATTGATTTCAAATAAATAACAACAAGATGAAGAATATTATTAAGAAATACGGAAAACGAAATATTATAAGATTTTCAATTACTTTAATTGTATACATTTTGTGGGTTATCTGGCTTAACAATTATTGGTTTCTCTTTGGAATACCTGTAATTGTGGATCTGTACCTTACCAAAAGGGTAAACTGGACACCCTGGAAAAAAAGAGAAGGTAAAAATCACTGGGCTGTAGAATGGCTTGACGCTTTAATTTTTGCGGTAGTTGCTGTCACCATCATCAATATTTTTTTATTTCAGAACTATAAGATACCTACGGGATCAATGGAAAAATCACTTTTAATTGGTGATCATTTGTATGTCAGTAAAGTTGCTTATGGCCCCCGACTTCCAAATACTCCCCTGGCAATCCCTTTTATGCACCACACTATTCCCGGAACAGACAGTAAATCTTACCTGGACTGGATTCGGTTGCCTTACAAACGTCTTAAAGGTTTTGGTAAGATAAAGCATAACGATGCCGTAGTATTTAATTTTCCTGCAGGTGATACAGTTTGCAAAAATAAATCCCTGCAAAGTGTCAGTTATTATTATTTAATAAGGGCAGAAGCTGAAAATTTAAGATACCTTGATAAATATGTCAACCAACCTTTAAAAACTGATGAAGAATATTATCGTCTTGGAAGAGAAAAACTCTGGTCAGAACAGGAAATACTGGTTCGGCCGGTAGATCGAAGGGACAATTACATTAAACGATGTGTAGGAATCCCCGGAGATACCTTACAGATTATTCATGGGCAGCTGTATGTTAACGGAAAACCACAAAAAGAAATACCGGGACTTCAGCACGACTATGCGGTAGTTACAGATGGCCGGAGACTAAATGTGAAAAAACTTCAGCAAATAAGCATAAGCGAAGAAGATATTCAATACGGTTCAGGATTTATGCAAGTCCCTTTAACACAGGAGATGGTGAACTTATTGCAGGAAAATAAATTTGTTCAAAAAATCGAACCTTTGTATCGCGAACCGGATTTCTATGATAACAAAATGTTTCCGCATGATTCAAGATATCAATGGAATCTGGATTATTACGGCCCTATTTACATTCCAAAAAAAGGCGAAACCATAGCAATCACTCTTGATAATCTCCCCCTGTATGAACGAATTATTGATTATTATGAGCAAAATGATCTGAAGGTAAAAGACAGCACCATATACATCAATGAACAGCCCTCAACCACCTATACTTTTCAAATGGATTATTACTGGATGATGGGTGATAACAGGCACAGAAGCCTTGATTCAAGATACTGGGGATATGTACCTGAAGATCACATTGTCGGAAAACCCAGACTCATATGGCTATCCCTGAACAGGGATAAAGGTTTTCCGGTAAACATCAGAATTCGCAGAATGTTTAAAATTATCAAGTAATTTGTTTTCGTTGAAAAAATAGATTTAGAAAGGGAATTCCTCGGTCGATTCTACGTTTACCTTTTCAGTTTCCGGTTTTAATGCAGTCTGGTGTTGTTCATGTGGATAGACAAATATTGCTGCATGAGGATCAGTAACAGGACAAGCATGTTCGCAGGCACCACAACCAACGCAAATATCCGGATTCACTTCAGGTATTGTCAGGTCATCTTTATATGGAACCATATATACTGCCTGGGTCGGACAATGTTCAGAGCAGGAACCGCATGCCGTACCTTCCGATTCAACAATACATAAGTGTTGTCTGAACTGTACCATACCAACCTGTGTTGTTTTTTTTGCTTCCTTTGTAAGAGGGAAAATAGCTCCTGTAGGGCAAACCTCTCCGCACTTGGTACAATCGTAATTGCAAAATCCTGCTTGGTTGTCAAGGCGGGGCATCATCATGCCGGTAAAACCATATTCTAAAAATGCCGGCTGCAATACATGGGATGGACATACTGAAACACATAACTGGCATGCTATACAATTGTTTTTTAAATGCCTTATACTTCTTGAACCAGGGGGACTTATTGGCCCACGGGTACAAAATTTTTTCCTGTCGTGTTCATCCTCATTATGGTGCTCTTCAGCCTTAGCCAATAATGGATTTATACCCATGAATAAAATACCTGCCTTAATAAAATCCCGCTTACGTATATCTGTGTTATTCATGGTTTCATGTTTTATTCCCCAGGATTTTTTGTATCCAATGGAGGATTCTTCACAAACCTGAATGCAATTAAAACAAGAAATGCATCGTGTTTCATCTATGCGCATTTCTTTAATATTGATACAATTTGCTTTACAGGAAGTCTGACACTTTCCGCATTGCGTGCAGGATGAATTGTCTATTTTTATCTTAAGCAGGGAAGCTTTTGAAATTAGTCCAAGAATTGCACCAACCGGGCAAATTGTGTTGCAATACAATCTGTCACGAAAGATCACCATAGCTATAACGGTAAACAGTATGGTTAAAGCAGCAAAAAACGGCAGGGGATGAAATACGTTAAATGTAAAAGGTTGAATAGAATAAACATTGAAATGAATAAGCAATTTGGAAACCACATTGTTTAAGAATATAAATACCGGCTGGTATAAGTTTGATGCTATCCTTCCAAAATTTGCATAGGGATCAAGCCAGCTAATTGCAAACATTCCTGTAATAAATAAAGACAATACAGACATACTTAATATTATATATCTAAGGAAATTCAATGGTTTCATGAACTTTCTCCGCTTTTTCCTTATTGGCAACTTTCTTTTAATAAATCCCAGAACATCCATCAATATACCCATAGGACAAAATGTTGAACAATATACCCGCCCGGAAAACACCGTTAATAAAATAATCAGGAAAAACCCGGAGGCAATAATTCCGGGTTGATGCGGGAATTTCAATACAGAAGGTAAAAACTGAAAGGATGTAAAGAATAGCGTTATTCCTGATGGAAGTTTTGCTTTAACATCCGAAAAAATCAAACAAAAACCTGCAAGGAACAGTATGGAAATGATAATCCTTGCAGGACGTAACCATTTCTGTTCTCTCATCAGATAGTAATTCGCTTTATGTTCAATGAATCAAGATCCGTAGTACCTACTCCTAATTTCTCAGCAAGACCAATATGTTTCACCCTGTCAGTTTCTATTCCGAAAACTTTTGTTGCAGCAGTATCGGCAGCTACCATATCAGTCGATAGTATCTGGTATTTCATGATGGCAACATCATTGACTGACACTCCTCTTGGCCCATTTCTTTTCAGCACCCTGTATCCATCAACTACATTAAGATCAGGCTTTTTAAAGGTTGCAAAATCTGCGATACATTGATGCAAATTGTTTGCATGGTAATACCGTCTGTTCCATACAACTCCCATCAGGTTTTTCATAGTTAGGGACATTTGTGCACCACCGTGATTCTTTAAAACAGGAACATTGATGAATACGTCCGATTCAAGGATCAGTTCATGTACTTTATTTTCCTTAAGAGAAATCCCTTTCGGTATATCAACATGCTGGTAATGGGCCTCTATTGCTCCTGTAACTATTTGTCCTCCATTATCCTTTACGGCTTTTTCTATCCCAGAGTTTTTGTAACATCGTGTCCATTCGTCACATGTTTTATCAAATACCATGACTCTTTTGGCTCCCGCATCGAGACAATGTTTGATAATCTGTCCAACAAGCCCGGGATTTGTGTTGGCTGCTCGTTCAGGAGAAGCATCCCATCCTATATTGGGTTTTACAACAACTGTCTGGTTTGGTTTCACAAAAGTTTTCATTCCTCCAAGCGCAGCAATACCTGCATCAAACATTTCTTCAGGAGTACCATTTTTAACAGCGACAAGGTCAAAGGGTAATGAATGGTCTGTGCCAGAGGCCAGCACAGTATTCCATTTTCCCATTGAGAATAATGCACCTGATGCTATGGAGGCAGCAACGGACCTGCGAATAAATTCTCTTCTCTTCATTGTTTTTTTTTTTGTTTTAGAAATTTAATGAAAAGACAAATCTTATCATGAACTTTCTTTATTTTCCCTTATAATTTAAATTCAGTCTAAGGATAAATATATTTGTAGCTTTGCATTTTGATATTCAATAATCACTTCAGTTATCTGAAAAATAGTGTAACATAATGAAAATATTGTACTATGATTGTTTTACGGGCATAAGTGGAGATATGAACCTGGGAGCCTTAATAGACTTAGGAGTACCTTCGGAATATCTCATTAAGGAATTGGAAAAGCTTAATCTTAAAGGCTATAAGATCAGTGTGAATAAGGACATAAAAATGGGTATCAGCGGTACAAAAGCAGATGTCGAGCTTATCCATGAACAGAATCACAATCATCAGAAGCATTCACATCCTCATCGAAACCTCTCGGATATAAAAGGAATAATTCAAAGTAGTACTTTGAATAAATTCGTAAAAGAAAAAAGTATTCATATCTTTCAACTACTTGGTGAAGCAGAAGCAAAGATCCATTCAAAAGGTATTGACGAAATACATTTTCATGAGGTTGGAGCGATTGATTCCATTGTTGACATAGTTGGTGCTGCAATTTGCATAGATTACCTTAAACCTGACAAGATTTTATCTTCTACTGTAGAATTAGGCGGCGGATTTGTTACATGCGCACACGGCACATATCCTGTTCCTGCGCCTGCTACTGCTGAGATTTTAAAAGACATACCCGTAAAAAAAGGAGCTGTTGATAAAGAAACTACCACACCAACAGGAGCAGCTATACTGAAAGCTCTTGTTGATCAGTTTACCGATCAGACAAATTTTACGATTCGCGAAATTGCATATGGAATAGGCTATTACGATTTACAGGTACCCAATGTTTTGCGTGTTTACTCAGGTGAACTATCCGATTCGAATCAGCTTAAAAAAGTCAGTGCACTGATGTTTGAGTGCAATATTGATGATATGAACCCCGAGTATTATGATTATCTAATAGACAATTTATTGGAAATTGGCGCTCAGGATGTTTTCCTGGTTCCGATCATTATGAAAAAGTCCAGACCTGCTGTACAACTTAAAGTATTATGTCATCACGATAAACAAGAACAAATTGAACAATTGTTGCTCAAAGAAACAACTTCACTCGGATTGCGTTATTACCCTGTAATAAAATCAATGCTTGAAAGAAAACTTACAACAATTCAAACATCATATGGAGAGATACGGATTAAAGAAGGGATTTATTCAGGAAAGACAATTAAATTTAAGGCAGAATATGAAGATTGTATAAAAGCAGCAAGAAAATACAATGTCAGATTGCAGGAGGTGTATTCGGAAGTAGAGCAGTGTGTGAAAAAACTGCACAAATAAAAATTCGATACAATGTAAGGCAACAGGTACCATTACGATTTATAAAACAATTAAACAACTGAAAATCAGACATTTAACTTGAACTATATACATATGAACCCCTCATCATTGACAAAATCAATTGTAAAGGAACAACGACAACAAGAACATATATAAATTAGTATTTAGAAAGAAGTTTTAATGATGAGGGCTCGCCGAACACAAATAAAAATTTAATACAATGTAAGGCAACAGGTACCATTACGATTTATAAAACAATTAAACAACTGAAAATCAGACATTTAACTTGAACTATATACATATGAATGAACAAAAATTACGAGAGATCTTAACAAATATAAAAGAAGGTAAACTGCAGCCCGATGAGGCCTTGTCTTTCTTCAAGGATTTTGATTACAAGGATCTGGATTATGCAAAAATTGATACTCACCGGCAATTGCGTACAGGTTATCCGGAGATTGTATTCGGACAGAACAAAACTTCAAAACAAATTGCAGGTATTATTGAATATATGCTTACACATGATAATAACATCCTGATAACACGCACAACAAAAGAGGTATTTGATAAGGTTCAGAAACTTGCCAGTAAAGCGGTTTTCCATGAAGCGGCAAATTGCATTACCATAAGAAAAACCACTGGCAAAAAACCTGATACACACATTGCACTTGTTTCTGCCGGAACATCCGATATGTCAGTTGCGGAAGAAGCTGCGATTACTGCTGAAATATTTGACAATGAAGTACGGAAATATTATGATGTGGGAGTTGCCGGTATACACCGTTTCTATGACAAGGTAAGCGAAATCAGAAAAGCACGTGTAGTAATCGTTGTTGCCGGTATGGAGGGAGCTTTGCCCAGCATTGTAGGGGGAATGGTTGATAAACCGGTAATTGCTGTTCCAACCTCCGTCGGATATGGAGCCAATTTTAGTGGAATTTCAGCTTTGTTGGGGATGCTCACAAGTTGCGCCAGTGGAGTAAGTGTAGTAAACATTGATAATGGATTTGGAGCAGGTTACCTTGCCAGCATGATTAACAAATTATAGAAAAAGGGTTCATGCAGATTTGTAAGAAAGTTCTACTGTCCACGGCATATCTTCCCAACATTCAATATTTCTCAAAACTCCTTACGTGTCAGGACATATACATTGAAGTTCACGACAACTTCCAGAAACAAAGCTACAGGAACCGCGCAATTATTTATGGTTCAAACGGACCTCTTGATCTGGTGATCCCTGTAAAAAAATCCAATGGCAACAAAACAAAAACCCGGGATGTACTTATTGATTACGATACACCATGGAATAAAATCCATTGGAAAGCTCTTATATCTTCCTATAAACACAGCCCATTTTTCGAAATATTTGAAGAAGAGATAAAGCCTCTGTATAAAAAAAAATATAAGTTTTTGCTGGATTGGAATTTCTATTTTCTTGACAATTTATTTGCTATTATCGGTTATCCTATCCACTATAAAAAAACAGTGGATTTCCAATCCGAAACGGACGCTTCCACATATGATTACAGGGATATTATTCATCCCAAAAAAAGAATGCATCGACCTGATCCTTTTTTCTCTCCGGTAACATATTTCCAGGTATTTGCACAAAAACACGGATTCCAAGAGAACCTGAGTTTTATTGACCTTTTATTTAATGAGGGCCCTCAGGCTGTTTCTGTTTGTAAGACGTCGGTCAAATCAGAATAACCCGGGATCAGTCATCCCGTTATTGTAAATTAACGTGAGTTCGAAATAAAATTAACACATTAGTGCTTTATCAACAAATAATTGTTGATAACTTTATGAAATCAGATAAAATATCAAAAGAAGACTTCAAAGAAGACATAATAAGCGATAAAGGGCTAAAAAATCCCTTAAAGGATCTTTTAAAACAAAAACTAGGGGGAAAAACAGGAAAATAGGCTGAATATTTCTACTTAGCCTTTCAATAAATTAGAATTTTGGTTACTTAAATATATCATTCCCATAACTATAATCACTGCAAATATGAAAAAATTAAATATAATATTATTTATAAGTGTCATGTTTACTTTCTCTTGTGAGAAAGAAAACTCAAAAGACATAGAATATGACTGTGAGGCAATCGTTATTTCTAAATTTAATAGTGGTACAATACAATGCGATAGAGATGTTTATTATCTAAAAATTACAAAAGGGGAAGATCAAGTTAAATCGCTATTCGAAGAAAATGAATATACTAGTACTAGTAATTATTATCAAGCTGTAAATCTTCCGGATGAATTAAAAGAAGAAGGTTTAAACATTAAATTAGATGTTCGCAGGCCAAACACTGATGAATCTCCAAGTTGTCACGATTTTTCAATGCCATTGGTATCATTACCAACTTTATATGTAATTAGGGCAGAAAAAAAATAAATATTATATCCTAAAACAAGAAAATTTAATGCCTATATTAAAAATAAATCATATCATATTTGCTTTAATTTTTTAAAGATTTTCATCATTATAAGCCTGCAGGGACGGGATTGAAAATGCAGTTTTATCCTTTTTAAATGGAAAACGATATAAAGAAAAAAGAGCGACCAGGTGGAAGCTCCTTTTTTACCTATACATTTAAAAAGTTAGGACTGTATTTTCGAGTGTGGCTTTTAAAAAAAAGCTAAAGAAAAATATATTAATTACGGAGCTGTCAGAATTTATAACCTAAGGTCAGCATAAACCTTGATATCTTCGAATCCAAATTCGTTGTATACGGTCTTCTTCCTTCCAGATTGTATAAAATATACCTCTCGTCAAACATCTTATAATTCCATGCAAAATCAAGAATAAAATTTTTCTCTCTGAAGCCAATACCGGCGGAATAAATATAATGGTGCGCATCAAAATTTATTTCATCTTTCTGATACGGACTTCCATAAAATCCAAATCCACCTCTGAAATACAATTTGTCCAGTCTGAATTCAGCTCCGGTTTTTAAGTTGATAGTTTTTCGATAGATTTCCTTTATCCCCTGGTTTTCCTCATAAAAATCATATCCATCCCCGCCTTTTCTTAATCGCATGGATGTATAATCGATGTATTCGCAATCAGCACTGATAATCATGAAGTTGCCAAGTGTCACGGCAGCACTGCCTATGAATTTATAGGGTGTTACTATCTGATAATCCTGGGCGGCGTCATACATGACATATTCGTTTCCGTATTCATCTATTTCCACTGGATATACAATACCATTCACGAAAGAAGAAGTCATATTGGATTCATATACCTCATTGATACTATATACAACCGGTGTATGAAATGCCACTCCCAGGCGAAGCAATGAAACAGGTTTGGCAATGATCCCGAATTTTCCGCTTATCCCTGTGCCACTAACTCTAAGCTTTTCATAATAATTGAAAGAATAGTTCGTTCCGGAAGCTAAAGATAATTCTGTAAAATTAGATCGTTCTTCGAAACGAAAAGGGACAATAGCAACCGTAGCCCCGAAATAGAGAAAATGCCCGTAATTAAAACCCGCCGCAAATACCCATTCGTTCATTCTGCCTGAACGCTCAAGGGTGTTTCTTTGTATATTGCCAATAGTACCATCTTCATTTCTTATATTTTCATTCAGGTAATACGATCCTGTAATAGTGTCAAAATCCATGACCCAACTATCATAAAATAAGCCTTCATCAAATGGACGCAGGTCTATTGGATCAACCGGCCCGTTTCCATCTCCATAATTTGCACTGGAAACAAACAGATCGCCAAGAGACGATTCGGTATTTTCTCCTTCAGTGATGATATTGCTGTGGTAATTATTCAATCGATTAAATCCAAATGCAATAGACCACCCGATAAAACCTTTCTCATTCTTATTGAATGAAGCAACATAGCCAAAATTGTTCAGGTTAAAATTGTATTTATAATCTTCTACTTCCGTACCAAGGTACCTTGAAGTATTTTTATTATAATACAATTCAGGTGTCAAAGTGATCTCAGAGCTACGGTACACACCAAGACCCGCCGGATTTTGTGAAACGGAATAAAAATCTCCTCCCAATGCACCAAATGCTCCACCCATAGCCGTTGATCTGGCAGTACCTCCGGCGTAAGTTTGTGAATACCTTAATGCATCATACCAATCCTGAGCATTTCCCGGCAAACAAACAATGGCCAGTATGATTAAAGGAATAAGCCTTTTCATAGTCTTAGCATTTAATAAACAATGATAAATTAACGTCGGTTTGATGATCTTGATGAATTACTGCTTCTGGAACTGGAGCCAGATGAACTACTCCTTGAAGTCGAACTGCTTCCGGAACTAGAACCAGATGACCTGTAAGAGCTACTGCTTCGTGTTCCTGATGAACTTCTGTTATACGATGAACTACTGCCGGATGACCGACTTGGTGTAGTGTAAGATCTCGAATTGGTAGTACCGCTGCCTGAACTCCTGCTTGGTGTATTATAAGTCCTTGTATTTGAACTTCTACTTGGTGTACTGCCGGATCTTTCATAAGAATCAGGTCTGGTATAGGTAGATTGTCTGCTTGTAGAAGACCTGTTATAAGATCCACTGGTACCTGAAGACGGGCTTGTTCTTGCAGGTTGAGTATAAGAACGACTTGATTGATCACGAGATTGAGAAGCAGATCCTGTTTCAGTTGCAGAACGTGTTCTACTGTATTCCTGGGTTCTTCTGTTCTCCGGACTTGAGCTTACATTTCTCCTTGCAGCATTATAGGGTTCTCTTGAACTGACATTTGAACCTGTAGTTCCCGTATTCGATCTCCGTGTATCATAAGATCTGGCTGTAGTACCGGAAGTTGAAGTTGGAGTTTGATTCTGAGTTCCGGAATAGCTTCTCCTGGAAGAAGAATAGGTACTGTTCGAACTCCTGTTGCTTCTGTATCCATGGCCGTAATATCTTGAAGAATAATAATTTACATTCCTGTTATAATAATAGTACGGATAATAATCATGATAATAGGAATAATAGTTCGGATAATAATCATAATAATAATACGGATAAGGACGATAGGAATAATAGTATGGATAATACCAGCTATAATAATTATAATAGCTTGGATAACCATAATAAAGGCCCCAGCTTGAATAGGGATAACCCATTGAAAAACTAAAACCCCATCTTGGTCCCGGATCTGCATATACAACATCGTAATACCCGCAATTGTAACAACACGAGTTAGAACGTCTGATTCTGGATTCATAATCACTGTTGTATTCATCATAATATTCCTTATCAGAATTGTTTGAAGCTTTTTTCTCTTCAGTGGCATATTCCGATCCAACATAATCCAGATCTTCGTCGTATTCATTATCTTCCTGTACATTCCTTTTATCTACAATACTATCTGATTTGTTGTTAGCTTCTTTCTCCAAAGTTTCAATGTATGTCTCATAATCACTTTTTTCATGATTCTCATTCACTTGCTCATCAGACTTATCTTTCTTTGGAGAATAATAGAGGTCATCATATTCCTGTGCATCTGCTCTGTCAAAAAGGAAAGAAATAACAATCAGACCTGCAAAAATCAATATGTAGTTAAAGTTTTTCATGACCAACCCTCCTATTTCTTATTTTGGTGAATATATAAATAATATTTTTTTACTTTGCACGAATTGTATTTTAAAAGATAAGTTTCAAATACTATACCAAAATATAAAACATGGCAAAAGAATTGACAAATAAGGAAGAGAATTATTCACAATGGTATAATGATTTGGTTGTGAAAGCAGATCTTGCAGAGAATTCGGCTGTAAGAGGTTGTATGGTGATTAAGCCATACGGATATTCAATTTGGGAAAAAATACAGGCTTTGTTGGACAAAGCATTCAAAGAAACAGGCCATGTAAATGCCTATTTCCCGCTTTTTATACCTAAATCTTTCTTTAGCAGGGAAGCAAATCATGTCGAGGGTTTTGCCAAAGAATGTGCTGTAGTAACTCATTACAGACTGAAAAATGCAGCTAATGGTAAAGGTATTGTGGTTGATGAAGATGCAAAGCTTGAGGAAGAACTGATTATTCGGCCAACATCAGAGACTATTATCTGGAATAGCTATAAAAACTGGATCCAATCATATCGTGATCTGCCATTGCTGATAAATCAATGGGCAAATATTGTGCGATGGGAAATGCGAACCAGGATGTTTTTGCGAACAACTGAATTTCTTTGGCAGGAAGGTCACACGGCGCATGCAACAAAAGAAGAAGCCCAGGAAGAGGCTCTTCGCATCCTGGATTTATATGTTGATTTTATAGAAAATTACATGGCAATCCCTGTTATTAAGGGAGATAAGACGGAAACAGAAAGATTTGCCGGTGCAGAAAATACTTATACTTTTGAAGCATTAATGCAGGATGGAAAAGCTCTTCAAACGGGTACTTCTCATTTTCTGGGTCAAAACTTTGCCAAAGCCTTTGATGTGAAATTTACCTCTAAAGAAGGCAAGGAAGAATTTGTATGGGCAACATCATGGGGTGTAACCACACGGTTGATCGGCGCTTTAATAATGGCGCATTCTGACAACAATGGATTGATAATACCTCCAAAAATTGCTCCGATACATGTTGTTATTGTTCCCATATATAAAAACAATGATCAATTCAATAAAATTTCAAAACTTGCCTCAGAAATAAAGACAAAACTTGAATCAAAAGGCATGTCGGTAAAATATGATGATAGAGATACACACAAACCAGGCTGGAAATTCGCAGAATATGAATTAAAGGGTGTACCCGTACGACTGGCTATCGGACCAAGAGATATTGAAAACAACACGGTTGAAGTTGCACGGCGAGATAACCTTGAGAAGAATACCGTCCCTGTTCATGGAATTGAAGATTATATTACAGATCTGCTTGAAAAAATTCAGCAGAATATGTACGATAAAGCACTGGCTTTCAGAACCAAAAACACTTTTAAGGTAGATGACTGGGATGAATTTAAAAAAATCATGTCGACCACAGGTGGATTTGTTCTTGCACACTGGGATGGAACCAATGAAACTGAATTAAAAATTAAAGAAGAAACCAAGGCAACTATACGATGCATTCCCTTTAACACAGAATCTGAAAAAGGAAAATGTATTTATTCGGGAAAACCCTCAAAACAAAGGGTGCTTTTCGCTGTTGCTTATTAAAAAACGTTGTATTTAACGATTTAGCTCAATATGAAAACAATTTATATTCTTTTAACAGCAGGGATCATTTTTTTTGGATGCAAGCCATCATCCCATAACGAAAATAACCCAATGATGAAAAAAGTTAATCAATACGCTGAGGTAACACTTACGGCAGATATTTCACTCCTTAGTGAAGATCAGAAAGAGATGTTGAAATTGCTTATTCAGGTTGCTGATATTATGGATGAAATATTCTGGATAGAAGCTTATGGCGATAAGAATGCACTTCTGGATACTATGGCTGATGAAAATTTAAAAAAGTTCACAGAGATCAATTACGGTCCCTGGGAAAGACTAAATGGCGATAAACCTTTTATCGAATCATTCGGGAAAAAACCTGAAGGAGCTAATTTTTATCCGACGGATATGACAAAAGAAGAGTTCGAAGCTTTTACAAGCCCGGAAAAAACAAGTCAGTATACACTCCTGAGAAGAGATGAAAGTGGTAATCTTATCTGCATCCCCTATTATGTGGCATTCGCTGAACAAATCCAAAAAGCATCAGAATTATTGAAACAGGCGGCCATCCTGGCCGAAGATGAAGATTTCAGGACCTATCTTGAACTTAGATCCCGGGCTTTTCAGAACGATGATTATCAAGCCAGTGATATGGCATGGATGGATATGAAAAATAACCTCATCGATTTCGTTGTTGGTCCAATCGAAAATTATGAAGATCAGCTTTTTGGATACAAAGCTGCTCATGAAGCATTTATTTTATTAAAAGACAAAGCATGGAGCGAACGACTGGATAAATATGCAGCATTATTGCCGGCACTACAGCAGAAATTGCCTGTTGAACCAAAATACAAGACAGAATCTCCGGGATCAAATTCAGACCTCGCTGCCTATGATGCTTTATATTATTCAGGAGATTGCAATTCAGGGGGGAAGACAATTGCCATTAATCTTCCCAATGATGAGGAAGTTCAATTGAAAAAGGGAAGCAGACGTCTGCAATTAAAAAACTCTATGCAAGCCAAATTTGAGAAAATCCTTTTACCAATTGCCCAGGAACTTATTGTTGAAGAACAACAGAAATATATCACTTTTGATGCATTCTTTGAAAATGTTATGTTTCACGAAGTAGCTCATGGTTTAGGAATAAAAAATACAGTAAACAATACAGGTACCGTAAGAGAATCTCTTAAAGATCAATATACAACACTGGAAGAAGGTAAAGCTGATATCCTGGCACTTTTCCTGGTTGCTGAGCTAAAAAAAATGGGAGAATTGGATGTCGATCTGATGGAAAACTATACTACATTCCTTGCCGGTATTTTTCGATCGATCCGATTTGGCTCATCAAGTGCTCACGGAAAAGCCAATCTCGTCAGATTTAATTATTTTAAAGAAAAAGGTGCTTTTAAAAGAAATGAGCAAGGAAAATACACTGTGGATTTTGAAAAAATGCAGTTGGCTATTCAGGATTTATCAAGAGAAATAATTGTTATACAGGGAGATGGAAATTACAGGGGTGCTGAAGAAATGGTAAAAAAGTATGGAATTATTACACCGGAACTTGAACAAGATCTTAATCTGATAGAATCAAAAAATATACCCGTAGATATAGTTTTTCTCCAGGGGCCCGAATTTTTAGGTTTATGACCGGGATATCAAATGAGACTTACCTCAAATACTGAGGAAAAATAAGAAACTTATAGATAGAATGTCAGCAAGCATTTGTTCGAATGAAATTATCAGATCAGAAACCCAGCTTGCCTCTGTTTTCTTCGATAGTTTCTGTTTTTCTGAATTGAATTACAACACCAACGCATCTGCGGTCATTGGTATCTTTTGTTCCATCATCAGGAACCGTTACTTCAACAATCAAATTCCTCGTAATTTCATTAGAAAAAATAATGGATTCATTGTATTCGTCATCTGCATTATCATAGATAACATTTCTATTCGCATTATCTTCCAAGATTCGAAAATGAATATCTCCAAATTTGCGGTGTGCACATACGGCAATGTAATAGTCCTCACCACTGTATGCGACAATTTTAAGCTCACTTGTCTGTCCTCGTTTGAAAAGTGCGCTTTTAGATTGCCTGCTGTAATAGAAAGAGTAATCAGCATACATACAATGATACTGATGATAGTCAGTACAATCTTGTGAAAATGAAACAAAAGGCGATAACAATAGGGTCGTATACAAGATTAGATATAGTGTGTTTTTCATGCTTTATTTTAGTTTTCCAGATTTTCAGTTATTGACTTTCGCGTTTTAAAAGTTATTTCTTTGAGTTTATTGAACTGTTCTTCGGTTATTATGATTTTTTCACCACCCTTAATGATTAATTTACCATCTTCTGTTTTTTCTACGATTGTTTCCTGTGTTACAGTAAGAAACTCATTAAATACAGTCCGTATCGGATACAATAGTTTTAATGCGTCGGATACATTCTTATCATCAGAATAGTCAAGTGAATAGTGAATTAAATTCTCAAGAACAAGCTTTTGATCAGATATTCTCTGTATTATTATATTGTCCTCATTGAATCCATCAGCCAGATGGAAGGCCAAATACATACTTTCCACAAATCCGCCAATTGATATTAATGCAAAGGTTTTTTCTTTTTCATTTTCAACAAGATAATCTGTTAAATATGTCATGGCTTCATCGGTAAGTACCTTAAGTGAATCAATATTCTTGATGTTGTCTTCAAATCTCTTAAGCATATGAGGATCATAAGCTGAAGCAATTCTGAGTTTATCGCTTAAACTGTAAACAACAGTAAAATATGTTAAAGCTTCTTTTTGCCTTTGAAAAAGTGTTATGTATGCAAGATCAGCTATATATATACCCAGATTGAGAGCTTGTGATTTTGAATCTATATAACCTTTGGTATTTTCAGTAGGAAGCAATATTACATCATCAAACTGAAGTTCTTTCTTATCAATAAAATTCAACATCTCATCAGGCGATGGGAATCGATAGTATACATTCTTCATTTCTTCCATCTGATCAAACCCGTAAATTTCATCTTTAATGTTCTTTTCCTTTTTTTCAGAGCTGTTGTTTCTGCATCCAAAAACAAATAACAAAACAAATACGCCTAATATTATATTCTTTATCATCATAGGATATGAATTATTTTAATGAATAAAATTAATAAAAAGCTTACTTTAAAATCTAATTATCCATGCTATTCTTTACTATTGGTTTAATAATAAAATGTAAATATTCTTTTAAATTTCTCAACAGTGTGTCCAGATTATATATACTGAGAAATTTCATAATTTTTTTAAGGGCCTCGATCAATAATAACCAATAGAAAAGCGAAGCCATTAAAAGAATTATTAACAAATTGAACCAGTAAGTATCTATGTATATATTGAATAGTCTTTTTTCAGGAGCAAAAAGGTGTGCCCTGCCTAACTTCATATCAGGCAGAATAAAAATCGGCTCGTCCTTTCTTATAAGTTGGTTATTATATTCTGCTATTTTTAAAGTTTCTCTCTTGTTTAATACAAGTTCTTCAACTTCTGTATTGTGGTAATTCTGTTTATAGTTTATTAAAGACTCATTCCCACCCAGTTTGTTTCGCAGTTCAAGCAATAAAGCATCTTTATCTTCTATGGAGTTATCCAGCTGTTTAGAATAAATTCTTCGTGCATATTCAATGAATTTTCTTGTTTTATTACCACAAGCTATGTTAAAATTATTTGAATTCAATTGATAAACAAAGGCAATATCAATTTCATTAAGCTGATCTCCAATCTTCACGATTTCATTTCTCAATAACTCGATATCCTTACTGGTCTTATAGAAATTCATATTGTGTTTGATGTTTCTCTCAATTGTATTCAATTTTAGGGTAAGTTCAGGAAGCAAATAGTTTAATTTAAAAGCTGCGTCACTGGCTTTCTGCTCAATCTCAAACAATGGCTTTTCGTATAAATTATTTTTAAACTGGTTTACCGTAAGTCCTTCATATGACCACCTCGACGGCATAATGTCACCAACAACAGGTACATAATTTGGATTTGTAAGCCTTGAATTGAGTTTTTCAAATCTGATCATTGCACCTCCAAGCAATATTTGCGGAACAAGCAGCAGAGGTATAAGAATATAGATTGCAACAACCGATTTTAATGCTGAAGATATGTTTAAACCTATCAGATTGGATAATAAGGCTGTAAAAAAAAGCATCAGCCAATAATAAAAAAACATGCCTTTGATCTGTAAAATACTATTTCCGATCCATACAAAAAGAGCAGTTTGTATGGCTGAAAGCACAATCAATAAAATCAGTTTGGAATTATAATAACTAAATCTGCTTAAATTCAGGAAAGACTCTCTTTGCAAAATTCTTCTATCTCTGATAATTTCTTCTGCACTCACCATAAGTCCTAAAAATAGAGCAACAACAACACTCATAAAAATATATATCGGAAGATTTACATTCTCACCAAAAATATACAAGTCAGGATTTTCAGTATTCCCCGCATTGTACCTGGTAAACCATCCAAGGATAAATGCAAGCAAAGGCGCTTCAAGTAAATTAACAGTCAGGTATTGTTTATCACTCAACTTAGAAAGTAAGTTCCTGATACTAAATATTTTGAACTGTTTGCCCCTACCTGGTATCTGAAAATCGTTAGAAGGAATATCTGTTTTAATTTCTGCCCCGAGGTTAATATCGGCCTCCAGATTTTTTTTAAATCCACGATACCAAGCTTCTGATGTAACTTGCCGTTCTTCAATCACCTCACCATACTCATTGACTTTTTTTGATTCAAGTATTTGTAAAATCTGTTCCGGATTCACATTCCCGCAAGTCGGACATTCTCCGTCTTCGGCATTTATCAGTTGATTTTCCGTTTTAAAATATACAAGTGCATCAAGCGGATTCCCATGAAAAACCACCCTGCCACATCTATCCATAACAAGAAGTTTATCAAATCTTTTAAAAATATCAGATGACGGCTGATGTATATTAATAATCACCAGTTTCCCTTTAAGACTCTGCTCTTTTAAAAGATCAATAACCATATCGGAATCTGATGATGATAATCCTGATGTTGGCTCATCAACAAATAAAACATAAGGTTCCCGTATAAGTTCAAGTGCAATATTTAGTCTTTTTCTTTGTCCGCCGGAAATATATTTGTTTAAGGGATTTCCAACTTTCATGGTCCGAATCTCATAGAGATCCAAATCAGTTAGTAATTTATTTACTCTTAATACAATTTCCTCCCTGTTTAATTTTTTAAAACAAAGTTGAGCGTTGAACAAAAGATTTTGAAAAACGGTGAGTTCTTCAATTAACAGGTCATCCTGAGGAATAAATCCAATTATTCCTTCCAGATCATCCTTTTCAGCATGTACATCATATCCATTGATAAGCACTCTTCCTTTTCTCGGTTTAAGATTTCCATTTAGCAGATTAAGAAGAGTTGACTTCCCTACCCCACTTCCTCCCATAATACCAACAAGCATACCTGATTCTTCATAGAGATTAAAAGGTTGAATGCCACTGGAAGTATTCCTAAATTTAAATTCAAGGTCTTCAACTGCGAAATTGATCTTTATATCATTATCTGATTGAAGAAATTCTTTTACAATATCACTATAATATATTTTCCCGATTAAAGGACTACGGATAGTTGATCCTTTTTCAAGGTAATATGTTCGGTTAGGTATCACATCCTTTCCCTGATAATATAACCTGTCGGCTGCGTTAATATTTCTGAAAAGATAGGTATTAGCCATTTCCACTGAAAGGATAATGATTTTCCCCTTTAAATACTCTCTGTATATGTGCTTTATTCCCGGATAATCTGTTTCATTTTTACCGTCGATTATAAGGATATTTTTCTTTTGTGGAATATCGTATAAAGTATCGAGTATGAATGACTTGCAACTTTGAAAAACCTTTTCATCAAATTTAAAAGCAATTGCAATGGTTCGAACAAAATCAATGTCTTCATCCTGTAAAACTTCTTTGATGTTCAGTATTTCCAAAAGCTGCATCAGAATAAGAAGTTTTTGCTTTTTATCAAGGATTTTATTGATCTGTTCACAAATAATAATAGCTTTCACTGAAAATAAAGACATTTGCTTTTCTCCTGTTTTTGCTTCTCGTTCCCTTAAACTGCTGTGATAAAAATCATACATGATCAAATATTGATTAACCTTACCAGGATTAACCAATTGTTTCAGATAGGCCTCTATTATAGCTCTTGATTGGAGGAGTTTTTCCTCAGGGTGTATTTGCGTTACAATAGCAAATAACCTCATAAGTGCTTTTAGTATCGATTCTGTCATCGACATACAGGAAAACAGTCTTAAATTCTAATCTCACTATAATATTACAAATAATCTAATTGAAAATACATTCGATAAGTTGTAAAAAATTCACATATTCCCTATTAAGCCTGTACAATTACAAATTTGTTATAAATTTACTCACCAAGTCAAGATTATCATTCAAACCAAATGAGTAAGACACAGATTAAAGTCCTGATTGCAGATGATGAACCCATTGGAAGGGAACTTCTGGAAGCTATTCTGGTTCCTGAAGGTTATGATCTTATTATCAGTAAAGATGGAGAAGACGCCTTTAATGCGGCGATTAAACATAAACCTGATATTATTCTTCTTGATGTAATGATGCCTAAAATGGATGGATTTGAAGTTTGTGAACACATCAGAAAAACAAAAGAAACTGCACATATTCCTATTTTTCTTATTACGGCACTTGATGACAGAGACTCAAAAATAAGAGGAATTGATGCAGGCGCTGATGATTATATATCAAAGCCATTTGATCGCATTGAAATACTGGCAAAGATTAAAAACAGCGCCAATCTGGTTCATTATAGAAGTCAAAATAAAAAAGCACAGCAATACGATAATGATTCAGTAAAAAAAATTACTGTTCATAAAGATCTCTTTGAGAAATTCTGCAATCTGCATCTGAATTCTACTCCAAAAAGTGCTAAGAATAGAATATACAGATCTGTTCCTGTGACAGATAGTGTTCATGCTTTCTCATTTTGGGAAACTGAAGAACGCTCTTTATATTTCATGACATCCAATTCCCACGAAGAAGAAGCTGTTATAATTAACCTCATTTTAAAAGAGTTGTTCCTGAAAAATAGTGGTGAAAACACTGAATCACCTTCCCAGATAGTAAAGAAAATATTGCATGATATCCAAGATTTGTCTGCAAATGGAAATATTCCTGAATTGCATGAGCTGATAACATCAATATTGCTGGTTGCGGTTGATACAAAGTCCACAAAACTTATGGCATCAGGCATGAATCAAATTCTTTTCGTACGTCAGGGACCTGATGCAGACAATTCAAAATACAAAGCCTTTCATCCTGATATTGATCATGATTCTGAAATTTTAAACCCGGAGAATTCTTTTTTATTTTCATCCAATATTGTTAAATTATTTTCAGAACATGAAATAACTTCTTTTTTGAATGAATATTATTATTCAGAAAAGAACGTAAACCTTACTAAAGCAATTGCTAAATTTCAGAATAGTCAAGATTTTATTATTGTAAACATAAGCACTTAGTTTTCTGTTTTGAGAATTAGTACTTTTATTTTTCATACCGCTTGCGATTCGATGAACAAGTTCATTGTCATATTGATCTGTTTGATTGGTTTCCATGTGTTTGCTTTTAGTCAATTTGTAACACTGAAGGATTCATTATTGTATTTTGAACACGATACTTCTCTGATTCCTCTTAATTTATTCGACAGTGCCTCATATACTTCTCAGGAACCAGCTGAACCGGAGATTGAAAAATCGCTGAGATCCTATTGGCAAAAAGAGTTTATCAGGATGATCTCAGTCAATGAACCGGAAAAAGGTCCTGATGTACAAACAGCAGCAGAATATTATGAAAAATACAGAGGCAAAATAATCAGGAATATAAATATAAAACAACTGGAGGTATTTGGTCAAACAGTTGCCGACACGACACATAAGCCAACCACGTGGATTCAAAATTTGGGCAATGAGCTGCATATTAATACACAAGAGCAAAGCCTGAGAGAAAAACTTCTTATTCAACCCGGTGATTCCCTGAATCCCTTTATTCTTGCCGATAATGAAAGACTGATCCGGAACCTTCCATACATTAAAAATGTCCAGGTATTGGTTACCGAAATAGAGAATGATTCTATTGATTTGCTATTTATTACCAAGGATGTTTTTCCCATTGGATTTGGACTGGAAATCTTTGATATATCATACGGACAGGCAGGAATCTGGAACAAAAACCTTTTGGGTGTCGGTCATGAATTTTATTATCATCTTTTATGGAATTACAATAAGTCACAAAATTTCGGACACAGGGTAAAATATCGAATTCAGAATATTGGCAATACGTTTATAACGGTCAATATTGATTTTGAAAATACATGGAGATTGAAAGCCTATAAAATCTATATGAATCGAAATTTTCTGACACCCGAAATGAAATATGCGGGCGGTTTGGGCTTTGAAGATATTAAGAGCACAATTGACATTGAGCTTAAGGATACAACTTTGTTGAATAGCAACTTAAATTACAATTATATTGATCTCTGGATGGGACGTTCCGTTTTGCTTACTCAGGCATACAGAAGGAAAAAACGTTCGAGTATTGCACTAACAGGAAGAATCATGAGATACAACTTTCAAGATCGTCCTGCCGAAGTATCTGCAGATTATCTTCATGATTATCATATAAGAACTATTATTTTAGGAGGTATTGGCATATCCAGCCAGGTATATAAAAAGTCTTATCTCGTTTACGGTTTTGGAAAACCAGAGGATATACCCTATGGTTTTCTGGCAACTTTTACAGCAGGCCTGGAAAAAAGTGAATACGTTGACAGGCCATATCTTGGTTTCGCATACTCATTTGGAGCATTTGGAACCAAATTTGGTTTGCTTTATTATAAAATACAATACGGAACCTTTTTTAATGAAGGAACAGAGCAGGGAACTTTTAAATTTATGTTTCATAATTTTTCTCCTTTGTTCAATAAAGAAGGAAGATACAATTACAGATTGTTTACAAAAATCAATTACAAGACAGGCATTAATCGATTCGAGGATGAATTCATTCAATTCGAAAACAATACCAATATCAGGGGATTAACAAGTCAAAATATGAAAGGAAGTCAACTCTTCAATATAAAATTTGAAACAGTTTGTTATTCACCTCACTATTTTTTAGGATTCAGATTCCTTTATTATTTATTTGTTGATGGTGGACTGATAAATTTTAAGAACAAACTACTAATAAATAATCCAGTCTATTCAGGCTTTGGAGCAGGCATAAGAATAAGAAATGAAAACCTTGTCTTCAATACCATAGAGCTTAGATTCTCATATTACCCTGTTGTACCGGAAAACTCTTCAACCGAATACATTCGCCTTTCAGGAATTGACATGCCCAAACCTGAAAGTTTTATTATTCCAAAACCGGAAGTCTTGGATTATTGAATTCTTAAAAAGAAGGCTTGCACAAAGGCAACAAAGCAATTTATAAGAATCAGAAGAAAATCGCTTCTTGTCCGGGCAAAAAATCCTAATCCTGTATTTAGACAAAATGAAAAGCATTTCCTGTTTCAGAAGTGCTTTTTTTTATTTTTGTACAATGCAAAAAAGTATTTCCATACCCGCAAATGAAATTGAAAGTCTAAAGGAAAAGCTCATTGAATATGCCAGGGAAAATGAACTGGCCTGTATTCTCGACAGCAATACACCATATTTTCAAAACACCAGTAACTTTGGCTACAAAAAATACGATGTAATAGCCGGCTTTTCCAGCAAACCAATTCATGAAAATTCCATTTCTGAATTCAAAGAATTGCTGGAAATCAGTCCTGAAAATTCCGTCTGGTATCTTGGTTATCTTTCATACGATCTGAAAAATTCCATTGAAAGTTTGCAATCCCACAATTTCGATCATCTTGATTGGCCTGACATCTTTTTCTTTACGCCTGAAGTATTATTTCTGCTGGCAAATGGAGTTTTAACTGTTACTATTCAAAATGAGTGTATTGAATATACAACTCTTATTCATCGTTTGAATTCCTATTCAATTTCCAGAGTCACCCAATATACAATAGATCTGTATCCAAGAATAACAAAAAAGGAATATTTAAGAAATGTTGGGGAATTACAGCAACATATCCAAAGAGGAGATATTTATGAAATCAACTTCTGCCAGGAATTTTATAACCATGCAAAAATAGATCCTTATGCAGTTTACAGAATAATGAATGAGAGATCACCCTCTCCGTTTTCAGCATTTTTTAAATACAATGACAAGTTTTTATTGTCCGCTAGTCCTGAAAGGTTCCTGAAAAAAGAAAATTTATTGATCATTTCCCAACCAATGAAAGGGACATCAGCAAAAGGTGAAAATATTTCAGAAGATCATAAACTTAAAACCCGGTTATCCGATGACATTAAGGAACAAACAGAAAACATCATGATTGTCGATCTTGTCAGGAACGATCTTTCCAGAATAGCACAAAGAAATTCTGTTCACGTGGAAGAACTATGCGGAATTTATACTTTCCCCCATGTACATCAGATGATCTCAACAATCACCGCTCAATTAAGAACCAACTCTTTCATTGAGATAATAAGCGCAACTTTTCCTATGGGTTCAATGACTGGTGCCCCGAAAATAGAAGCAATGAAACTAATAGAACAATATGAATCTGCTAAAAGAGGATTGTATTCCGGAGCTGTTGGATATATTTCTCCTGAAATGAATTTCGATTTAAATGTAGTAATAAGAAGTCTTCAATACAATTCTAAAAAAGAATACCTTTCCTATATGGTTGGAGGTGCTATTACAGCTTTATCACGAGCAGAAAAAGAATACG
Source organism: uncultured Bacteroidales bacterium (assembly GCA_964406315.1). Lineage (GTDB taxonomy): Bacteria > Bacteroidota > Bacteroidia > Bacteroidales > UBA10428 > UBA10428. Next base: position 57,125 of record CAYORG010000014.1, read on the forward strand.
AAGAATGCCTTGCGAAAATATATGGTGTAATCCGTACGAACAAAAGAGTTCATTATGCTTGAAAAATTCCTGTCCTATAATATTGAGAATAAACTTCTTGTTAAGAACCATAAAATCCTGGCTGCGATAAGTGGAGGTGTTGATTCAATGGTGATGCTGAACCTGCTATGCAAAGCCAATTATATCCCTGACATCGCACACTGTAATTTCAAACTGCGAAATGATGAATCAGATGAAGATGAAAAATTTGTCGTGAATGAAGCAAAGAAGCTGAATTTGAAAATCCATACAAAGAGTTTTGATACTACTGAATTTAGCAGGAAGAAAAACATATCGATTCAAATGGCCGCCAGAGAACTTCGGTATACTTGGTTTCTTAAGCTTGCAGAAATGTACAGTTACAGTTCCATTGCCATTGCTCATAATCGCGATGATCTCGTAGAAACATTCCTGATCAATCTTACACGTGGTACCGGAATAAAAGGATTGACAGGTATTAAGGCCAGGCAGGATATAATTATCAGACCCATACTGTTTGCTTCAAGAAATGAAATTGAAAATTATGCAAAAAAGGAGAATATAAAATTCAGAGAAGATTCAAGCAATGAAGATATCAAGTACCAAAGAAACCTCATCAGGCATAAAATTATTCCACAATTTGAAAAGCTCAATCCATCCTTTAGGGAGACCTTGATTCAGGAATCTGAAATATTCAATGCAACCTATAAGTTATACAAAAACGAACTCTCAAAAATCAACAGGGCCATTACACTTCAGGAGACACCGACTCATATAATAAGCATTCCAAAAATACTGTCATTACGACTAACTCCTGAAACATTATTTGACCTTTTAGAAAAGTATGGTTTTTCTTACACCGTAATCCTGAACATGTTTAATTCATTACATGGAGAATCCGGCAAACTTTTCTATTCCGGCAATTATGTATTGCTAAAGGACAGGAAAACACTGGTTATTGAAAAATTAAATACAAACTGTGCAAATGATAGTATTGAAATACACCGGGGTATTTATAAGATCAATCAACCAATCCATCTCAGCTTTACTGAACAAGTTAAAGATACTGACTTTCGTATTCCGGGGACAAAGAAAAATATTGCCGTTGACATGGATCTGTTAACATTTCCATTAAAACTAAGAAAGTGGGAAAAGGGAGATTATTTCTATCCCCTGGGAATGAAACATAAAAAAAAGTTAAGCGACTATTTTACAGATAAAAAAATAAATCGTTTGGATAAAGAAAAGATCTGGATACTGGTTTCAGAAAATGATATTGTATGGCTGGTAGGTCATCAGATTGATGATCGGTTTAAAATAACATCCGAGACAACAAATATTCTTTTGATCAACCTAAATGAGTAGATTTGCAAAATATATTTTAAGGTAAATATGGCCGGGAAGAATAAAGAAATAGAAGATAAAAGATTTATCACTGAAACAAAGGCATCCCTGAATTCAAAAAATGATGATCTCATTCTTGCTAAAATCCATGAGTTAAAATCCTCCGGAAGAGTAAGTATACTTCCATTAATCCTTGATTTGCTCAATCAAAACAATTCTGAAAGAGTAAAACAAGAAGTTATCTTGTTTATCAGCAATTTAAAAGACCAGAAATGTGTTCCTTTCATTGTAGATTATATTCAAACTCATAGTAATGTAGTATGGATATCACAGGTAATTTCAGCCTGCTGGCAATCAAGACTGGATTATAGTGACAACCTGAACACTTTTATGGATTGTTTTTTATCCGGAAATTATCAGGTTGCTCTTGAATCATTTACAGTTATTGAAGGAATGGTTTGGAGAACAAGCAACAATGCACTAGCATCCTGCAAAAGAATCCTTCTTGAAGGAGTCTCTGATATTAGCGACGATAAGAAACCTCTATACTGTGAGCTATTGAAAGTATTGGATTCAGGTAAATCCGGATTGCATGATAACTATCCGGAAATCAATACATAAAATAACGTGAGTTTGACATAAGAAATGGGAATCTTCAATGAATATGCAATGTCTTTGTGGCGCATACAGACTAAATTCTTTGAAATAACAAACAGATAATACAAGTTAAATTACTTGTCAATCTATATTTCAATTAGTTATAACTTATATCGAACTCACGTTAAAATATGACTATTCGATATTCGAAAAATATTTCATGAACTGCGAACGTTCAAAAATCGTTGGATCAGGAATGTTTTTATAGCTCATTCTTCCCCTGAACTCATCAATCGAATTGAAATTGTGTTTTTTCATCCATTTCATCAAATCCGATAGTATGGTAGAAACATATTCGGGCCCTTTTTTATACAGCACTGAACAAACCTGGACAACAGTTGCTCCTGCCAATAGTTGTTTGACAAGAGCCGTACCATCATGAACACCTGTGGAAGCACATAGATGAATATTCTTTACCAGTGAGGATACTATTCCGATCCATCTGAGCGATTGCTTTAACTCAGAAGGATTACTGAAAACTTCCGAGCTGGTAAATGTCATAGAATCTACATCGATATCGGGAGCATAAAATCTATTAAACAGCACAACTCCCTTCGCTCCTCTGCTTTTCAGATTCTTAACAAATGCGGGTATATTCGTAAAATGCTGCCCAATCTTAACTGAAATGGGAAAACTAATTTTCTTACTCAGATTTAACAGAATATCATCGTAAATCTGTTCATAGAGATATCCGTTTTCATGTATGTTATCCGGAAGAATGAATACATTTAATTCAATGGCATCAGCACCAGCATCCTGAATACTTTTTGCAAAAGAAAACCATTCTTTTGATGAAATACAGTTTATGCTTGCAATAACCGGAATATCGACAGAACGTTTTGCTTCTTCAATTAATCTCAGATACTGTTCAACAGTATTGTTCTTGGTATAATTAAGAATATAATCCTCAGCTTCAGGATAATCAGATTCTTTTAGCATAGATAAAGCATCTCTGTTAATCTGCTCTTCAAACAGTGATTTAAGAACAACTGCGCCGGCACCTGCATCTTCAAGTTTTTTAATTTTTTGTACTGAATTCGTCAATCCTGAACTACTGATGATCAATGGATTCTTCAACTCAATACCTAAATAATTTGTTGTTAGTTTCATTCCATTCATCTGATTTTCAAGTTACTAGTATACTCTTTCTCCAAAGATCTGACTTCCTATGCGAACCATGGTCGATCCTTCCTCAATTGCAATTTTATAATCTGATGACATACCCATCGATAGTTCTTTGAATTCAGGCATATCTGCAAAGTAATCTTGTCGGATGCTTTTAAAGATACGAACTAATTCTTTAAATTCATCCCTGATTGTGCCTGTATTGTCTGTAAAAGAAGCCATACCCATTACTCCAAGAATTCTAATATTGTTTAACTTTTGATAATCATCAGATTCTAAAATCAATTTGACTTCTGCGAAATTCAGACCGAATTTACTCTCCTCCCTGGCTATTCTTACCTGTAACAGGCAATCAACGATTCTGTGATATTTCAGAGCCTGTTTGTTTATTTCAATCATCAGTTTAAGACTGTCCACACCATGAATAAGAGATACGAAAGGCACTATATACTTTACTTTGTTGGTTTGCAAATGACCAACCATATGCCATTCAATGTCCTTCGGAAGCAATTCATACTTACCTGCCAATTCCTGTACTTTGTTCTCACCAAATATTTTATATCCGGAATAATAGGCTTCAAGAATCTGTTCAGCAGATTTTGTTTTGGATACAGCTATTAGTTTTACAGTTTCAGGTAATTCTTTCTTAAGTCTTTCTATTTCCTGAGCAATACTCATGTTTCTGAAAAATATAAATAAAATGAATCCAAAAGTAATAAAAACAACCCCTTTTATTACACAAACTATGTATCATCTTTTTTGTTTACTTTTCATGGCATTTTTAAAGCACTAATAATTTAGTATCTTGTAACAGAATCAAATACGACATTTTAAAAAAACAATGAAAATTACTGTTATTGGTGCAGGCAATGTTGGATCATCCTGCGCAGATGTATTAGCGCACCAGGATGCTGCTGATGAAGTGGTATTGCTGGATATTAAAAAAGGCCTTGCTGAAGGCGTTGCCCTGGATATATGGCAAAGTTCCCCAATTGACAGGTTCAATACAAAGACAATTGGTGTGACAAACGACTATAAAGCCACTGCTGATTCAACCGTTGTTATTATTAGCTCAGGTTTGCCACGAAAACCTGGAATGAGCAGAAATGATCTGATAGAAGCAAATGCCAACATTGTAAGAGATGTAACGGAAAAATCTATCAAGTATTCCCCACATACAACGATTATTGTTGTTTCCAATCCACTGGATGTAATGACTTATCAGGCTCATATTACTTCAGGTTTTGAACGTATCAGGGTTATGGGAATGGCAGGTGTTCTCGATACCGGCCGATATAGGGCTTTTATTGCAAATGAATTGAATATTTCCCCGAAAGATATTCAGGCTGTCCTTATGGGCGGACATGGAGATGCCATGGTTCCGCTTCCCAGGTTTACCACTGTTTGTGGTGTCCCTCTCTATGATATTCTGTCAAAAGAGAAGGTGAATGACATTATTGAAAGAACAAAATCCGGTGGTAGTGAATTGGTTCAACTCATGGGTACCTCAGCCTGGTATGCTCCCGGTTCAGCAGCAGCACGTATGGCGGAAGCGATCTCCAGAAATCAGAAAAGGGTGTTGCCCTGTTGTGTAAAACTGGAAGGAGAATATGGTTTGCATGATGTCTATGTCGGAGTGCCTGTCGTTTTGGGCAAAAACGGAATTGAGCAAATTATTGAGCTGAAATTGAATCAGGACGAACAAAAGTTATTGAACCATTCCGCAGGAGCTGTTAAAGAAATGATGGAAGTTCTTGATCAAAAGAACCTGAAAGCACAAAAAAAGGCCGCTAAAAAATTATAGCGACCTTTTATTTCTTACTATTTTCAATCTGTTTCAGAAGCAAATTTCATTAATTTTTCAACTACTTCCTGACGAACATCAACATCCAGTTGCTTCAGAATTTCGTAGACATCCCCAAATTCGTCCTGAAAATTAAATTGTGTATCAATACTTTTAAAAACTCCTCCTGTTTTAGATGCCAGATTGTTAATAATAAATTGAATAGTAGAGGTTTTTGTCATAGGCAACATATTACTTCATTAAATTATTTTAGTACAAAACGATAAATTGCACAAAATATTTCTTTAATTGAAATAATTTTTACCAGATACTTTCTTTCGCCCTACTTAATTGATAATGAAAGATTTTTTTCTTTAATCAGTCTTCGCAGATTGATCAGGGCATACCTCATTCTACCCAAAGCTGTATTGATACTCACGTCAGTTTGTTCGGCAATCTCCTTAAAACTCATTCCACAGTAATGTCTTAATATTACTACTTCTCTCTGATCATCAGGTAATTCATGAACGAGTCGCCTCACATCCTTTGATATCTGGTCAAGAACAATTTCTTCTTCAATTGTTTTATCAGCAAACTTTTTAGAATTGAACAGATCATTTTCATAACTATCATTTGAAATTGTATTCAGTTGCTTCTCTTTCCTGAAATGATCGATCATTAAATTATGAGCAATACGGATAACCCAGGATATAAATCTTCCGTTATCTTTATACCTTCCCTCTTTTAATGATTTGATTACCTTAATAAAAGTTTCCTGAAATACATCTTCAGCAAGATGTTGATCTTTTACTACCAGAAGTATGTATGTATAGATTTTTTTTCTATGCCTATTAATTAATGCCTCTATACTTGTTTTATCGTTACAATTAACGTATCTCTGAACAAGTTCGTAATCACTGAGGCCACTGAGAGTTTTCACAACTACCTCCTTTTTATTTGTTATACAGATAAAAGAAAGTAGAATTATTCTATAGGCATTCCTCCGTTTAATGGTGATACAATAATTAATGCAAGTAAGTATTTTTTTTTCTTAATTCAAATACCTTTGCAAAAAAAAAATACATTTTTTTTCTTAATTTTCATGCCAGAAGTCAAGAATAATAAGGGTTTTATAATTGTTAAAGGCGTAAGAGTTCATAATCTGAAAAACATCAGCCTTAAATTGCCAAGAGAAAAACTTATTGTAATCACCGGAGTATCAGGATCTGGTAAATCTTCTCTGGCTTTTGATACTATATATGCTGAAGGTCAAAGAAGGTATGTCGAGAGTCTTTCCTCCTATGCACGACAATTCCTGGGAAGAATGAATAAGCCGGAAGTAGATGCAATTCTTGGATTGCCTCCTGCGATAGCTATTATGCAAAAAGTCAATACCCGTAATCCACGATCGACAGTAGGTACGTCAACCGAAATATATGATTATCTAAAACTCCTTTTTGCCAGAATCGGACAAACTCACTCTCCTGTCTCAGGTTGCATTGTAAAAAAAGATACTGTTACCGATGTTGTCGATTACATTGTCAACCTGAAAAAAAATAGTAAAGCACTTATTCTGGCACCATTTGAAAGCTACAATAAAATCAGTTACAACCAATTGATCTCTGATCTTAAACATATGGGCATAAACAGGGTCAAGATCAATGATGATATAGTAAAACTGACAGATCTGACAGAAGCAGACATTCAAAAGGCAAATGAATTTTATTTGGTTATTGATCGAATCGCAATCAGCGATGATGAAGATTCTTTAACGAGGTATGCCGATTCTGTTCAACAAGCCTATAAACTGGGAGATAAAATATGTATTGTTCAAACCCTGGAAGAAAACGAATCAACCATAAAAGAGTTTTCCAATACATTCGAAGTTGACGGAATTTCATATGAAGAGCCTTCGGTGCACATGTTTAGTTTTAATAATCCCATAGGCGCATGCCCCGTTTGTGAGGGTTACGGAAAAGTAATTGGTATCGATGAAGATCTTGTTATTCCTAACAGAAATCTTTCGGTATATGAAGATGCAATTGTATGCTGGAGAGGTGAAAAAATGAAAAAGTGGAAGGACAAATTATTATTCAATGCACATCAATTTAAATTTCCGGTACACAAGCCGATCCATCAGTTAACCAATGAACAATATGCGTTATTATGGTCTGGCAATCGATATTTTGGAGGGTTGAATAAATTTTTTGATTACCTGGAAAGCAAAAAATACAAAATTCAATATCGTGTCATGTTGGCCAGATACAGAGGAAAAACAACCTGCCACGAATGCAAAGGAACAAGATTAAAAAAAGAAGCCGGGTATGTGAAAGTTGCCGGATACTCAATTCAACAACTCGTTGATTTGCCTGTTGAAGAACTTAGCAAACTGTTTAAGAATATCAAATTATCAAAGCATGAGAAAGATATTGCAGACAGATTATTGAAAGAGATCCAAAACAGACTTGTTTATCTTTGCGATGTTGGTTTAGGATATCTGACCCTGAATCGTCTTTCTTCAACGCTTTCCGGGGGTGAATCCCAAAGGATTAATCTTGCAACAATGTTAGGAAGTACCCTGGTTGGCTCAATTTATATTCTTGATGAACCAAGTATTGGATTGCATCCCAGAGACACTCACAGATTAATCCGTGTTTTGAACAATCTCAAAGGTATAGGCAATACCATTCTCGTCGTAGAACATGAAGAAGAAATCATCCGTGCAAGTGATGAAGTCATTGACATAGGTCCGAGAGCAGGTAGATTGGGGGGTGAACTGGTATACTCGGGATCTTATCAAAATCTTTTAAAAAATAGTGATGGTCTTACAGCAAAATATTTGACAAATAAAGAAAAAATTGCTATCCCTTTTCCCAGAAGAACATGGAAAAATGCCATTAAAATTGTCGGAGCCAGAGAGAACAATCTGAAAAATATTGATGTAAGGATACCTCTCAACGTTCTGACCGTAATTACCGGAGTAAGCGGATCCGGCAAATCCTCTCTTATCACGAATATTTTATATCCGGGGTTGAGCAAGATCATTGAGGGTTATGGTGAAAAAAGTGGAAAATTCATACGTTTGGAAGGAGATATCAATACTATCAGTTCAATCCAATTTATTGATCAAAATCCTATTGGAAGAACATCGCGTTCAAATCCTGTAACCTATATGAAAGCATATGATGAAATAAGAAAACTCTATTCCGAGCAGCCATATGCAATAAGCAACAATTATAAACCCGCTCATTTTTCATTTAATGTTGACGGGGGAAGATGCGATGAATGCCAGGGAGAAGGTGTAATTAAAGTTGAAATGCAGTTTATGGCTGATGTTATTCTTACATGCGATCATTGTAAGGGACGAAGGTTTAAAGAGGATGTGCTTGAAGTCAGATACAAAGAGAAAAATATTTATGATATCCTGGAAATGACTGTAAATGAAGCCCTGGAATTTTTTTCAGCCAATACAAAAGGTACAGAAAAAAAGATCGTCGAAAAATTAACTCCTCTTGCAGCGGTTGGATTGGGTTACATTAAGCTCGGACAATCTTCAAGCACATTGAGCGGAGGAGAAAGTCAGCGTGTTAAACTTGCTTCATTCCTTGCCCTGGATAAAAATGAATCCACTTTATTTATTTTTGACGAACCCACTACCGGTCTTCATTTTCATGATATTAAAAAACTGCTTGACTCGTTTCAAGCATTGATTGAAAAAGGCCATTCAATTGTTATTATTGAACACAATCAGGAAATCATTAAATGCGCTGATTGGGTTATAGATCTTGGTCCTGAAGGAGGTGACCGGGGAGGCTATATTGTCTTTGAAGGCACCCCGGAAGATCTTATACAATCCAAAGATTCCTATACCGGAAAATTCCTTAAAACCAAGTTAACAGGTCTTCCAAAAAATGAGTTGAGCTTATAATACTGACCCAAAAACATCCTCAATGATGCTTATACCCCATTGAAAAGGATCTTTTCGAATATCCTTTTCTTCTTTCCCTACCATGTAGAACAGGCCATCAAGTGCTTTTTCGGTCGAAAAAACCCCTATATCTGTTTCAATCGTACCCGGAAGATTTATATTCGCTCCAAATAGATTTGCAAGATCAATCGCTGTTATAACATCCGCTCTGTTCATGAAAGAATTGTATAAAGAAGTCAGGTCATTCCATGCATCATAAGCAGAAATATTACCAACAAGATCTTTACTGAGTGATGCATTTATTTTTGGAGCATAGACATCTGTGAGATCATCATATGTTTGCAAACGCAGAAATTCTGTTGCAGCCGTTGAGTCAAAAACTGATTCATCCTGTCCTGAACCGGGAACAATGCCGTTTAAGATATCCCATCCCTGATCGATGCTCAAGTCAGCAATCTCCTTTTTAAATATTGGTGCTGCTTCTTTGGCTGCATCTTCAGCTGCTCGGTTAATAGCTAAAACAACATTCTCAAATGCATCTTCCAGCCCTGTCAGATCACTGATTTCTGATAATGTTGGATTGCTATTGATTGTGTTTCTGACATTAGATGCTTCTTCGGGCAACGGAATTTTTACAAATACTTCGTGCCCGTGATAGTATCCGTTAAGCATAGATAATGCAGTGGATGCTGAATCAGTCCCTATTTCCAGTGCTTTCTTTAATCCATTGATAATATCTTCAGTAGTCAAACCATTTTCATCAAAGTTGAATAACTCGCAAGACGAAAAGAATAAAGAGAATGAAGTACATACAACAAAAACCAACTTTTTCATTACTTTCAGATTTGATTCCATATTTTCTTTACGAAAAGCATGAAATTTTGTTAAAAAAAAACCTGTGTATTTAATACACAGGCTTTTCAACTATCGTGAAAAGTAAAAATTATTCTTCATCCAAAAAGCCAAACATGATGGCCACGCAACCACTTGCAGGGTATTCCGATTCTGTATTACTATTTGGAACTTTTACAGTAATTTTTAGTTGTTGACTGGCATCCAGAGTAAAATCCCATACACGCGATTTATTATGTTCCGTATTATCATAAAGCACATTTTTGTATGCATCAATAACCTGAAACTCAATGTCGGGCAGAGCATCTGACCCACAAATAGCCAGACGATAGTCTTGTCCTGAATAGAAGGTCTTATAGAGCTCAGCCTCCTCTCCTTCTGTTAGAATAGCCGCATGATAATTGCCATCATGTA
>CAYORG010000015.1:0-65806 GCA_964406315.1 uncultured Bacteroidales bacterium
AGTTTGAATTATCAGGAAGCTTACGGAGAATATGATCTGCTTTATCCAGGTAATCGATCGATTCGAGATGCTGCTTTAGGTTTAACTTCACCATGGAAAACCGTATATAAAGCAGGGCTTCCCAATTCATATATTGTTCGCGGATTTCCTTATGAAGGAACCTGCCTGCATAATTGTAATATTCTGCAGCATTATAGTAATCTCCTTTGCTATTATACATCCGCCCCATACTTGAATAAATAAAACCCAAATATGCTTTTTCGGAAATATCTGATTCGAGGTATGCTTCTTCTGCTTTTTTAAATATTGAAAGAGCAGTGTCATATTCCCAGTTTAAGTAATAAACGTTGGCAAGATTTATCAAACTCTTAACTATTTCAAGGTTTTCGATTTCGTATATTTTTAAAGCTATTTCGTGACTTTTTTGCAGGTATAATAATGATTTCCTGTAATCTCCAAGATCAAGGGAATGTGAGGCACTGTCTTTATATACAGCTACAGAATCAATTTGATTTTTTGTTTCCAGGCTATGATTAGGATTGCCGATGAAATCCTGAATAACAAAAGGAATAAACAGAATTATCAACATGAGAATAATATTCTTTTTGTGCTTAATCATAATGATCTGGTCTCAAAACATCTAAAATAGGAAAATATGGCAAATAAATAAAGATTGTATTGTATTGAAATTCAAGATATTTCAAATTTTTCTTCAAAAAAATTTAAAAAAGTTGTAAAATGGCGGTGACATTTTGTGAAGCAATGGAACTTATACATATAAAACGAGACATTTTGAGATAAATACCTTAAACCCCGTAATGATGAAAAACTTTAAAAACCACTTAGCTGAAGTAAAACTAAACAAAGATTGTAAACTTTTAAAAGAATTAACTGCTGACGATATGTTAATGATCAGAGGAGGAGGCAAAATCGGAGATGGTGGAGTAGAGCTTATTTAAAAATATTTAAGAACTGGTTGTTTTCTCATTAAAATAGAGGAGGATCCATTGGCGAGATAGAGAATGGTTTTAACGGCACATAACATCAACTTCAATTCCTTTCCCAATTCTTGCATTTTTTTATCTCGCCAACCTTTTCTTAAAAAGTGACAGATAACAGGTTGTTTATACAACCAAAACTATATAAACTAAATAATTCGGCAAAAATGCCTAAAAATAAATTGCTTTACTAAGCAAAGGGGCAAACATTGCAATATCTACCGGCAAACACAGGTCGGGTGTTATAAAAAGAGAGTAGTTAAAGAAAAACAAATTTTTATCGGATTGTGTATGTGATCATACACATAAAAATAACCTGATAATCTATTTGAAGGTAACAGGATAATTATAGACTAGCGAATAGTTAATATAGTTAATTAATAGTATACATGGTGTGTTGTAAATCAAATTTATTATGAAACAGGAAATGAATTATTCAGAATATGTTGACAGATACCTGGATAACGTTATGAGTAAAGAAGAACGTGTCTGGTTTGAAAAAGAACTGGAAGGTAATCTGAAACTGCAAAATGAAGTGAAATTGCAAAAGAATCTTCAGGTAGCCATTACCGATAGTGAAACGATGGCTCTTAAAGAGCAATTGAATCTGATACACGATCAGGTGTATAAACCATGGACATTGAAAGTCAGTAAATCTTCAATGAAAAAGGCGACAGTAATTGTATCAGGTCTTGCGGTTGCATTTGCTTTGGTCGCTATGCTTTTGATTTCACAGAAGAACAAACCTTCTTCTGCTGATCTGTATGCACAATATTTTAAACCTGCTGAAATCGGTATGAGTTTCCGTACTTCCGGAAATGCAGTAAGCAATGAACTTAGAACAGCAATGATGCTTTATGAAAGCAAAAGGTTTGATGAAGCAATCGTATTGTTTGAACAGATACTGGAAAAAGATAATTCCAGGATTGGCCTAAACCTTTATTCCGGAATTTCTCATCTGGAAGTAAATCAATACGATGAAGCCAATCTGAGATTCAAAAGAATAATTGATCATAAATCAAATGCATTTATCGAATCGGCCGAATGGTACCTGGGCTTATGTTATTTACTGAAAGAAGATGAGGAAGATGCTGTTGAAGTGTTTCAGAAGATTGTCGATAAAAAAGGCTATTATGCCAGGGATGCAAAAAAAATACTGAACAAACTGAAATAGTGCTAAAAAATTCATATACGGGGCTTTTATTACAGGACCGGGGTGGTTCCCGGACCTGTCTTTTTGTCTATTGACATTTTGTATTCGAAGGTTGGAATCTTAAATTATCTCATATGAAATTTTCTGACATCATAAATAAAATTACAAGTCCTTTCAGAAAAAGGACGGAAGAAGGAAAGAAATGTAGTAACGATGTCGAATTTGAATATCTGAAGAAAAGAATTGAACTGTTGGAAAATCTACTGGAAGAAAAAACCAATTGCGTTGAAAATGCAAAATCAATTTTTCTGAGGAATTTATACCATGAGATAAGAACTCCGTTAAATGCGATTGTCGGATTCTCAGACCTTATTGAAATTAACAGTCTGGAAAAGGAGGAAAAGAAACAGTATATTGATCATATAAGGGAAAGCAGTAAAGATTTTCTAAGAAAAATGGATAATATTATTGAGGCTTCTATTATTGAAGCCGGTTTGGTTAAAATATCAATGAACCAGTGCTCTTTAAATGATCTTCTGGAAGAAATCAGTGCGTATTTTTCAATTCAAAAACACATCTCTGAAAAGGATATTGTATTCTCCATTTCAAAGCCGGAGAAAGATATTGATTCAAACATTTACTGCGATTCTCACCGTCTGACACAGGTTCTTATAAATCTGATCTCTAATGCTTTCAAATTTACGGAAAGAGGAGTTATAAAGTTCGGGTATAACATCAACTCAGACGAAATTCAATTCTTTGTAAGTGATACCGGCATTGGCGGATTGGAGGGAAAGGAAAAAATAGTATTCAATACATTCACCAAACTTGATGAATCAGATAGCTCACAAGGAGGACTGGGTCTCGGATTAAGTCTGTCAAAAAAACTTGTTGAGTTAATGGGCGGTAACATATGGTATGAATCTAAAGGTTTAAAAGGCACAACATTTTATTTTACAATACCTTATAAACCTGTTTCATTGAGAGATAAGAGAAAACGAACAGAGGAATCTTTTGTAAAGAAAACACTTCACCAGAGAATTCGCAAATCTGTTGCACTTTAAAAAAATCGGGGTTACCCTCATGGAATCAATAGTTCGTTCATTCTGAACTCCTATTGATTAATTCGGGATAAATGGAATTTTTGAATTTTTTAGGTTAGATTCGTGTTGTAAAGAAATTAACTTCTTTCAATGGGTAAATTTCCGGTTTTTATTCAACACGACACAAACGATTGTGGTCCTGCCTGCTTACGGATGATTGCCAAGTATTATGGCAAACATTATTCCCTGGAATCTCTTCGGGAACACAGTTATATCACCAGATCTGGTGTTTCTTTGCTTGGAATAAGCGAAGCTGCCGAAGATATAGGCTTCAGGACGAAAGGCCTGAAGGTATCGTTTGAACAATTAAAAAAAGATGTTATCCATCCATGCATCGTTTTCTGGAAACAGGAACATTTCGTAGTTGTATATAAAATCAGAAAAGGAAAAGTATTTGTTTCCGATCCGGCATTTGGCAACATCGTTTACAACGAAAATGAATTTATAAGAAGTTGGATAACAACAACCGAAGACAATGAAGATGTGGGTATTTGTCTTCAGATCGAACCAACACCTGAGTTTTTTACATCGGATGAAGAAAGCATAGACAGAAAAAAATTCAGATTCCTTTTAAAATACCTGAAAGGATATAGATCACTTATTCTGCAGATAATTGTTGGTGTTGTTCTTGGAGCAGTTATCCAGGTGATTTTCCCGTTTTTATTTCAGACCATCGTGGACAAGGGTATAATTATACCAAACCCTTCATTGATTTTCACTATACTTCTGGCTCAATTTTTATTGGTAACAAGCAGGTTTTCGGTTGAATTTATCAGGAACTGGATTATCCTGCATCTTGGTTCGCGAATAAACATATACCTGGTTTCGGATTTTCTGATCAAGCTGATGCGACTGCCCATTTCTTTTTTTGATAGCAAAAATCGCGGCGATTTGATACAACGTATTGCAGATCATCGAAGGATTGAAATGTTCCTGACAAAAACAACCATTGAACTTTTCCATTCTGTATTTACAATTACCATTATGGGTGTTGTCCTGGCTATCTTCAGCATGAAAATATTTTTAATTTTTATTGCCGGAACAACATTTTATCTGCTATGGACTTTGCAGTTTATGAAGAGACGTAAGGATCTTGATAACCGGAAATTTGCCCAGCTGTCAAGTAATCAGAGTACATTAATCCAACTGTTAACAGGAATGCATGAAATAAAATTGAACAACTGTGAAAGGAGAAAACGATGGGAATGGGAAAACATACAGGCAAAACTATTCAGAATAAGTGTGAAAGGTCTTACTTTGCAGCAAAAGCAAAGAGCAGGGGCTCTTATCTTTAATGAATACAAGGATGTCCTAATTATTTTTTATACCGCGATGCTTGTACTTGACGGACATCTTACTTTTGGTGCTATGGTGGCAATATCTTATGTGATAGGTCAGTTGTCAGGTCCAATTGATCAGATGATCGATTTCTTTCATTCTACACAGGATGCCCGTATCAGCCTAGAACGCCTGTCTGAGGTACATAGCAGGGATGATGAAGAAGTGAACAAAAGCTATCTGATTACACAGATGGATCAACACCAGGATATTCATGTCCGGAAACTGGCATTTCAGTATGAGGGGCCTAAATCTCCTTTTGTTTTAAAAGATATCGATGTTGTAATTCCGAAAAACAAAATTACTGCTATTGTAGGCACCAGTGGGAGTGGAAAAACTACCCTTCTGAAGCTTTTGCTGAATTTTTATAAACCCATACAGGGTGAAATAATTATTGGCAAAGAGAATTTACAGAAGATCAGCTCATCTTATTGGAGAAGTATTTGTGGAGTGGTTATGCAGGATGGTTACCTTTTTTCTGAAAACATAGCGCAGAATATAGCCCTGTCAGATGAACATATTGACAAGGAAAAACTGTTCTATGCTTCAAGACTGGCAAATGTTAATCCTATTGTTGATAATCTGCCAATGGGATTTAATACGAAGATAGGACAGGAAGGTCTTGGATTAAGCCAGGGGCAGATGCAAAGAATTCTTATAGCCCGGGCAATTTATAAAGATCCTCAATACATTTTCTTCGATGAAGCAACAAATGCGCTGGATGCAAACAATGAAAAAGAGATATTGGAAAACCTGGAAGATTTTTTTAAAGGAAGAACAGTGATTATTGTGGCTCACCGGTTAAGTACTGTGAGGAATGCCAATCAGATAGTTGTTCTTGAAGAAGGGGAAATTGTTGAAACCGGGACTCATACAGATTTGACAAGGAAAAAAGGAAAATATTTTAACTTGGTTAAAAACCAACTTGAACTTGGTGTATAATGATCAGATTATCGGTTACTGAAAAAGATCAGCAAGCTGCTAAAAACCTTAAAATTCGCAGTGAAGAAATTCAGGAGATACTTGGACAAGTTCCCCAATGGATTATTCGTTACGGGACCATTGTGATACTCTTTGTGCTCTTTTTGTTAATTGTCGGGGCAGCCTTATTGAAATATCCTGATGTAATAAATGCACGCGTAATTCTTACAACGGAAAACCCACCTGCCGATTTGACTGCAAATTCTTCTGCCAAGATCAAACATATTTATGTGTCGGATAAACAAAAGGTTGACAGCAATCAGGTATTAACTATTTTAGAATCTGCAGCAGAATATGAGGATATTAAAAAAATTGAAGATCTGTTGGGAGAGAACTTTACTGTTGAAATTCTGATATCATCAGATTTTTCTGATGAGTATAAATTAGGATCTGTACAGGAAGCATATGCAGGATTGCAGAAACGTATTGATGAATACAACAGCTTTGTCAATTTGGATTATTTTAAAAGAAAAATCAATTCAATACAAGCTGAAATTAAACAGTATAAACTATATCTTGACAGGCTGAAAGAGCAGGGCCAGGTTTTGCGAAAGGAATACCATCTGGCAAATAAACAATACAAGCGCGATTCCATGTTATTTGCCGAACATGTGCTGTCCTCCTCTCAATTGGAGAAATCCGAAACGGAAAAGCTTAATAAACTGTTCAATTTGAAAGAAACACAGACTGAATTAGCTGCAGCAACAATTGAAATATCCGACCTTGAACAGGAAAAATTAGAACTGGAATTGAAACTGGAAGAAACAAGCAGGGGCCATCTTCAGAGTATCAGGGAAGCATATGAACGACTGAAAGGACAAATTTCTTTGTGGAAGAATTCCTATGTCCTTAGCTCTCCCTTTATCGGGCAGGTAACTTTTACAAAATTTTGGAGTGAGAATCAATACGTAAACTCAGGAGAAACTGTTTTAACCGTATTGCCAAACGACCAGGGAAACATTGTCGTAAAAACTGAATTATCATCGGTCGGAGCAGGCAAAGTTAAGGAAGGGCATGATGTTATTATTAAATTTGATAATTATCCCTATCTTGAGTTTGGAACCATCAAAGGGAAAATTTCTTCTATATCGCTTGTTCCTAACAACAATAATTATATGGCGGAAATTGCTATTGACAGCAACAGGCTTGTGACAAATTATAATATATCACTTAATTTTCAACAAAACATGCCTGGTAATGCAGAAATTATTACCGACAAAAGAAGTCTGCTGAGCAGAATACTCGATCCGTTTAAATCAATGCTGAAGAGACAAAAAGTATATAGAGAAAACAGCTGATCGGAATGGTTATTTCTTCTTCTTTTTTGGAAGTGTGAAAGTAAAGGTGCTACCAATGCCCGGTTCACTTTCAATAGATATTTTTCCTTTGTTCTTTTCCACGAATTCTTTGCAAATGATCAGTCCAAGGCCTGTTCCGCTTTCGCCGGAAGTTCCTGTTGTAGAAAAATACTCATCAATCCGGAACAATTTATCAATATTTTCTTTGGACATGCCAATTCCTGTATCAGTAATGGAAACAGCCAATTCATCCGGTTTTACATCATAACATTTTATCACAATGCTGCCTTCTTCTTTTGTAAACTTAATGGCATTGCTTAACAAGTTGCGTATGACAAGATTGATCATGTTGTTATCAGCATATACACTGCAATTGCTGTCGATCTCTGAAACGAGTGAAATGGATTTATTTTCAGCACTTGCTTTTGTCAATTCGATGTTTTGTTCAATAAGTTCTGAGATCTTAATTTGTGCCGGATTGTAACGTATTGTGTCGGTTTGTGTCCGTGCCCAATGCAATAAGTTTTCCAATAAATTGAACGCACTTTCCGATGAGGTTTTGATCATGGTCAAAAGCTCCAGTTTCTGATTTTCTTCAAAATCATCATGATTTCTCATCAACAATTCAGAAAATCCAAAGATGGCCTGGAAAGGATTTTTTAAATCGTGTGCAATAATTGAGAAAAATTTATTTTTTGTCGCATTCAGATGTTCCAGCTGTATATTTGCTTTCTGAAGATATTGTGCCTGCTTGTTCAATTCTTCCGATTGATGCTGTATTTTTTCCTGTCTTTCTTCCAGGATCATGTTCACCTCTTGCAAATTCTGTGCTTGTTCGCGAAGTTGCTTTTCAGCATTTTTTTGTTTCGTAATATCACGCCCGATACCAACAACTCCTGCTATATTTCCTTCGGCGTCGTAAAAAGGTACTTTTGAAGTTGAAATAACTCTTTCCCTGTCTTTCTCATCAAACCCAATCTCCTCCTTATTGATAATTGGTTTTTCTGTTCGTAATAGTTCCTGTTCATCTTTGTAATAAAGATCGGCAGCTTCTTTGGAAGGGGCAGTCTCATAATCCGTTTTCCCAATGATCTCATCAAGAGATTCTTTATGCATTACTTTTAAGAGTCGTTTGTTTACAGTAAGGAACCTGCTTTCTTTGTCTTTAATATAAATGTAATCAGGCATATTATCAATTAATGTCCTTAACAGGTTTCTCTCTTTTTCAAGAAGAAGATTTTGTTCTGTCAAAAATTCAGATTGTTTCTTTATCTCTTCCTGACGCTCTTCAAGCAACTGGTTATTTTCCTGCAGATCTGCAGCTTGCTTTTCAAGTTGTTCCTGAAATTCTTTCATTTCGGTAATATCCCTTCCAACGCCCACAATACCAATAATTCTGCCATCAGCATCATAATAAGGTACCTTGGTCGTAGATACTACCCTTTCGTTTCCTTCTTTGTCGAATCCAATTTCCTGCCTGTTTATAAGGGGCTCACCTGATTTAATAACTTCCCGTTCATCAGCATAGAATTTTTGAGCAATTTCTTTGGCATAATAGTCAAAATCAGTTTTTCCTTCAAGCTCATTCTGATCTTTCGCCTTCATAATTTCACAGGTGTTTTTATTTGCTGTGATAAAGCGGCTTTCTTTATCCTTGATATAAATGAAATCCGGTATTGCATCTATGAGTGTACGCAACAGATTTCTTTCGTTTTCCAGGATTGTATTTTGTGAGCTTAATTCATCAGCTTGCTGGTTGATCTCTTCCTGTCTTTCTTCAAGCAGGACGTTGATTTCCTGAAGACTCTGTGCCTGCTCTTTCAGCTTTTCTTCCGATTCTTTCTGACGGGTAATATCTCTGCCAATACCTACCAACCCTATAATATTGCCATCTTTATCTCTGATCGGGACTTTTGTAGTTGATTTGACCCGGATGTTACCACGGGAATCAAACCCGATCTCTTCTTTATTGATTATCGCTTCTCCTGTTTCAATAACTTGTTTGTCATCTTTATAAAAGATTTCTGCCATATCCTTTGGATAGAAGTCGAAATCAGTCTTTCCGATTAAATTGTTAAATGTTTTCGCTTTTGTGACTTTTATTTGTTCAGGATTTCCATCCAGGAACCGGCATTCTTTATCCTTGATATATATTGTGTCGGGCATATTGTCCATCAGGGCTCTCAGCAAATTCCTTTCCTTCTCAATAATGTGGTGCTGTTTTTCAATTTCCAGCGAACTGAGTTCCTGTTCTGAAATATCAGAGCAAGTTCCCATAAGCCCGATGATATTGCCTTTTTTATCTTTAATGGGAATTTTTGTGGTCAGGAAAAATTGTCTTTCTCCGTCTTTATTGCTTTCCTCCTTGTGCTTTATAATTTCAACTTCTCCTTTTAATATTTTATTGTCATTTTCAATGTACTTGCTGCATTCATCTTTTTCATAGAGATCTTTATCTGTTTTGCCATATAAATCTTCAGGTCTGTTGACTTTCAGTTTTTTGCTGAATTTATGATTTGCCAATATGTATTTGCCGTCAATATCCTTAAAAAAAACGCAATCCGGAAGATTATTTATTAAAATATTCAGTTGATCACTTTCATCTAATAAGCTATGGGATATGGAATGAAATGCTCTGCGCCTCTGACTCCTTCTGATGATTTTATATATAACAAATACACCCAATGAAGATACCATTCCTCCTAAAAAATATAAAATTCCGGGAAGCAAATGCACTGATGACATTAACAATCTGAAATTCAATAAAATAACGCATTCAGGAACAGTCATATTCAATTACCTCATACTGGTTGTTTGTTTAAGTATGCAATTCTACGAAAATAAATTAATATGGTTCCTAATATTTTAAGATTTGAAGTTGATACTATGTCTTACTTGCTAACTTTCAATTAACTATGAACATTGATTTTTTTTGGTTTTGCAAAGTGAATTCAGGTGATACTTCCCGATTTTGATAATGAATTAATAAAACATCCCTGATAGCACTACCAGGGATGTCAGTTGGGTTTACTCCATTTGGGGTTTTCAATGTATTACCCTAATGAAATTTGTGAAATAGTAATTAGATCTAACCCTTATCATAAAAGTAGATACATAAGGGCATAAAAAGGTTGCGTGTTGGTGAAAAAAAATGTAAATACCGGGTTTTAACCGTTTGTAATTGATACTATTTCTTGTTATCATTGGAAAAGATTAATCCAGAAATAGTAATGAAAATTGTTGCTGATGAAAAGATCCCTTTTCTTAAAGGTATCATTGAACCGTTTGCAGATATTGAGTATTATCCCGGAATACAGATTAACAAAGACAAAATCAGAGATGCTGATGCTCTTCTTATAAGAACACGTACCATTTGCAATCAAAACTTATTGGACGGTTCAAATGTGAAATTTATAGCTTCAGCAACAATAGGATACGATCATATTGATACCGAATATTGTAAAAAGAAGAATATTTATTGGATAAATGCTCCGGGATGCAATTCTGGCTCCGTAATGCAATACATTGCCTCAGCCCTGGTACTTTTTGCAAAAAGCAGGAATATAGATTTAAGGGAAAGAACTCTTGGAGTTATAGGAGTAGGTAATGTAGGTAAAAAAGTTGTTCGATTGGCTGAAATTCTTGGCATTCAGGTGGTGTTGAACGATCCTCCGCGTCAGAGAGCTGAAGGACCGTGTGGATTTATTTCCCTGGAAGGAATACTTCGGGAAGCTGATATTATTACGCTTCACGTGCCCCTTATATACGAAGGAGAAGACCTTACGTATCATATGGTAAATGAAAATTTTTTGAATCGTCTTAACAGGGGAACACTTTTAATTAATTCCTCTCGTGGAGAGGTGATTGATACACCTGCACTAAGCCAATTCTTAAAAAAAGGAATTCCGGAATCTGTAATTCTCGATGTATGGGAAAATGAACCGGCTATAGACAGAGACCTATTGTACGAATCATTTATTGGTACTCCGCATATTGCAGGTTATTCTGCAGACGGCAAAGCCAATGGGACGAAAATGGTCGTTCAGGCATTGAGCAAATTCTTTAATTTGGGGATTGACGAATGGGAACCTGATGACATTCCGGTACCCGAAAAAAAAGAAATTGTATACGACGGGAACAATAAAAATTTTCAGGAAATTGTAACTGATCTTATTTTACAAATTTATGATATCAGGCAAGATGACAGGGCATTAAGAAATTCTATCAACGATTTTGAACTTCTGCGAGGCAATTATCCACTCAGGAGAGAATTCAGCACGTATCATGTGAAAATTGAAAATGTACCTGTTGAGTATAAGAAACAATTGATGAGTTTGGGATTTCAGCTCATATAAGGATCAGGAATCCAGAGTTTTTTCAGCCAATTCTTTTGTGTTGTTATCATAAAAGCCTTCAAAAGAACCATTCTCGTCAATGAATCTTTTGGCTCTTATAAAATGAGCTTTGTATTTAATATAATGTGCTCCGTTCTCAAATTCCCAGTATACATTTCGAGCTTTGTAAATTTTACCTATGCAAGCTTCAAAAATAAGGGAATAAGATATCCCTGTAAATGCTTCGGCTTCTAAAATTGAGTTAAACCTTACACTGCGGTTTGCAAAATGACCAATAACCGGTATGTTATAGCGTCTTTGTTGTCTTTTTTGCGAAACGGTAATATTCATATCCATGTTTATTGTTTTAAAACGTTTGTTTTATCAGGAAGTTACATAAATGTACAAAAAATACAGAATGAATTATCAACTGTTTTAAAAACTTCTAACGGAATTGACTTGTTGTTAAAACATCTATCTGCACATTGAATCATTACGACAGTTTTTTAGGTTGCCCGGTAGTTTCAATTACATTTGACCACAGTTCGCCTTCGGTCGATATTCTTTTTCTTTTTGCAACAGCCATTGGAATAGGAAGGGCAGTAAAATGGGTATTCCAGTATCCTACCACAAACCCTGTTCTTCCTGCCATTGCCGCATGCACAGCATTCTGCGCAAGAATATTACAAAAGAGACTGTCATTGGCATTGGCAGGTGAACTTCTGATAATGTAACTCGGATCGATATATTTCAATGTAAATGGAAAATTCTGTTTTCTGAATTCTTCCTTAATGGTATCCCGCAAATAGATTCCAATATCATTGTACTTAATATTGCCCGAAGCATCTTTTTCAATCGATTGATCCTGAAACAAGTTTTGTCCTGCACCTTCAGCTACTACAATAAGTGCATGATGCTTCCTTTCGAGCCTTGATTTTAATATTTGTAAAAATCCGTTACTCCCAAACAATTCAAATTCTACTTCAGGTATCAGTACAAAATTAACTTCCTGTACAGCCAGTGCTGCATTTGCAGCAATAAAACCCGAATCACGCCCCATCAATTTTACCACGGAAATTCCGTTATAGGCTCCTTTGGCTTCATTATGTGCTCCCCTAAGAACAGAAGTAGCAATGGTAAAAGCAGATTCAAAACCAAATGATTTTTCGATCAGGTTAATGTCGTTGTCTATGGTTTTCGGAATACCGGCTACTGCTATTTTCAACCCGCGTTTTTTTATTTCTTCAGTGATAGCATAAGCCCCGCGGAGAGTGCCGTCTCCACCAATAGTGAATAAAATATTGACATTCATTCTTTCCAGTGCATCCACTATTTCGCCAACATCCTGGGGCCCTCTTGAAGTACCTAATAAAGTGCCTCCCTGCATGTGAATGTCTTCTACTTCTTCAGGTGTTAATTCAATAATATCATGTTTGTATTTTGGAATAAATCCTTCAAATCCGTATTTGATGCCAATGACTCTTTTCACACCATAGCGATCGAAAAGTTGCATTACCAATCCCCTGATAACATTGTTTAGTCCGGGGCACAAACCTCCGCAGGTAACAATTGCAACCTTGGTTTTCGCAGGATCAAAATAGATAAACTCTTTTGGGCCGGCCTTTTCAAAAGATACAGGTTCAATATTATTGTCCATGCACCCTTTATAGTATCTGATATCAGATTTCATAACGATACGCTGATTGTCCTGTATGTAGTTAAATATTCCGTCGTCATCTTTCTTGGAAAGGTTCAGAGGAGATTCGATAGTGCAATTTCCAAGCTTGGGAACAATGAATTGTTCTGCTGTATACATAATGTTTATAAATATTAAAATTCAAAAATACACATTTCCGGCTTACTGCAGATTAAGATAAAAATAAAATACCATGGCTTGATGAATACATTACATTACTGTTCTAAGCTGTTGAATAACCTTTTCCCAAGTATAAAAATTCATGGCATATTCTTTCATTTGTTTCACTGAACTCATCCATTGGTCCGGAGAAAGTGTATTTATCTGATGGACAAGTTCCATAGAATCTTGAAAGTAAAAAGCAAGATTTTGTGTAGTATTTCTATTCGATACTGAGTCAAAGGCAAGAATAGGACAGCCTGAATACATTGCCTCAACAAGTGATGGATTGGTTCCTCCTGCACTATGACCATGAATGTATATTTTACATTGCTTTCTGTATTCCTGTAACAATTCAGACTGGCTGTAAAGAGGGTCTTTGAAAATAATATGTTGAGAATGATGGTAAGTTTTAGCAAGGTTTCTTCCTAATCTTGTTTTTGACCAGTTTGAAATAATGATCAGGTCAAGATGACTGATATTCTCAAATGCTTCAATGATGAGTTGCAGGTTGTTTTCGGGTTCTGCTCTGCATATCATCAAAGCGAAAGGCTTTATATGCAATTTCTCATCAGTTTCAATCTCATGCAAATGATCTGCTCCGTATTTTGCATCAATCAGCTTGTTGTGATATTTTTCCGGGATAAAATCTTTTAATGCAGAATTATCAAGTATTACATAATCGGAAAACTTAATGGATTGTTTAAAAGAATAGTACAGGTATTTTCTTACCGGGAAATTCCATTTCGGTCTGATCCATTCTATCCCGTCAAGATGCATTATGAATTTCACTTTTTTGATTCTGCTGAAAAATGGCATGAATATTCCCGATCCTGTGCCAAGTATCAAGATAACATCAGATTTTCCCAGTGAGATAAGTATGGAGATCAAATCATAGAATACACTAAAGGGACCATTTGCCGGTAACGGAAGGAATTTTCGGGTTATACCTTTCCACTTTCCTGTGCGTTCATTTTTATTGTAAAAACTCTTGTCACAAAAAACTGTAATTTCCATACTGTTTTTCAGTATTCCGGAAATATTTTCGGCAAACGTTTCAAAACCACCATAACGTGCAGGTATTCCGGCACAGCCTATAATAGAAAATTTTGTTTTCAAATTGACTACAGGATTTTCGTTTGTTAAGTTATTAACAACACCCGATATTTAAAAAATATATGCATGAAATAAATTGATTCTGTTGCGGAAAAAATCATTTTAATTTTCAATTCATGATTTCAAATTGATTTATTAATTCTCAAATAATTAATTAACAATAAGATACACATGCTAATAACGTAAGTGTATGATAAACAATAACTTAAGAAATTTTTATTTTTTTTTCGTTTTTAATAAACTGATACTAAAATGAATAGAATCTTATTGTAAAAATCAAGAGCAAAACGATTTTTTTTTTATGTTTTTTTTCACAAAATTGCTTGTTGAAAAATTAACAACCCCTAAAATTATAACAACCTAAAACTAAACACTATATAGAAAATGCATAGGGAAATTTGGAGCAATTGTCTTAAAGTAATTAAGGATAATGTACCCTCAATTAGCTTTAGGACATGGTTCGAACCAATTGTGCCGTTAAAACTTGAGAAGAACATTTTGACCATTCAGGTTCCCAGTCCATTTTTTTATGAGTATCTCGAAGAGAAATACATAGAGATTATCAGCAAAACTCTTAGAAAAGAACTTGGTTACGATGCAAAGCTTGAGTATAGTGTGGTAATGGATCACAATTCTGCAGTTAAGAGCAAACCTCTTACTGTAAAGCTTCCTGCCCATAATCAAAGGGAATTGAGGAACAGACCCGTATCCGTTCCTTTAAATGCTGATGAAAAGACAATTAAGAATCCGTTCATTATCCCAGGGTTAAAGAAACTCGACATTGATCCCAGGTTAAATCCGGAAAATTCTTTTGCAAATTTCATTGAAGGAGAATGCAACAGGCTTGCCAGATCAGCAGGTATTGCAGTGGCGAATAATCCGGGCGGAACGGCTTTTAATCCTTTGTTGGTTTACGGAGACTCAGGTCTGGGCAAAACACATCTTGCACAGGCAATTGGAATTGAAGTCAAGGAAAAATTTCCCGATAAAACGGTACTCTATGTAAATGCCAATAAATTTCAGACACAGTTTGTTGAATCTATAAGGAACAATAACAAAAACGACTTTCTACATTTTTATCAGATGATTGACGTCTTAATTATAGACGATGTGCATGAATTTGCCGGAAAAGAAAAAACGCAGGATACTTTTTTCCATATTTTTAATCATCTCCATCAATCCGGAAAACAACTTATACTGACTTCAGATAAGCCTCCTGTTGAACTGCAGGGTATGGAACAAAGACTTTTATCGAGATTTAAATGGGGACTATCAGCCGATCTTCAGATTCCGGATTTTGAAACCCGTATAGCTATTCTTAAACAGAAAATATACAAAGACGGAATTGAAATGGATGACGACGTTATTGAGTATATTTCTACACATATAACAGATAGTATCAGAGAACTTGAAGGAGCTTTAATTTCATTGCTGGCTCAATCAACACTTAATAAAAAAGAGATTACTCTTGATCTGGCAAAAGAGATGATTGATAAGCTCATAAAAAATACCAAGAGAGAAGTATCAATCGATTATATTCAAAAAGTAGTGTGCAGTTATTACGATATTGGCATTGAAATGCTGCAGTCAAGAACCAGAAAACGTGAGATTGTTCAGGCAAGGCAGGTAGCAATGTATTTTAGTAAGAATTTAACAAAATCATCGTTAGCAACCATTGGAGCACAAATTGGAGGAAAAGATCATGCTACTGTTCTTCATGCATGTAAGACTGTGAACAATCTTATGGATACTGACAAGCATTTTAAAAGTCAGATTGAAGATATCGAAAAGAAACTAAAATTTTGATTTATAAGCAGGTTTAAAACCTGCTTTTTTTATGCATTGAAATTGGCGGAGAGATGGATTTATAAGATGGTGAAGATCTGACAGGGTACAGAAACAGGCTGGTTGCCGTAAGGCCTTCCTGTTTTCCGGTTCAAACAGTCAACTTATCTATATGGAAGACGATGTATTCAGAACAATAAAAAATCCCAGCGAAGGCATATACAAAAGCAAAGGGAGTAAGTTTATGGCTTTCGGATATCCAATAAGTACAGAAGAGGAAGCAAAGCTGAAAGTGAAAGAGCTTAAAAAGCGTTTTTATAATGCAAGACATCATTGTTATTCATACAAATTGGGTTGTGATGATTCACTTTACAGGATAAATGACGACGGTGAGCCTTCCGGAACAGCAGGCAAACCAATTTATGGCAGAATCCTTTCTTACGATTTAACAAATATTCTGATTGTCGTAGTAAGGTACTTTGGAGGAACTTTATTGGGTACTTCAGGCTTAATAGAAGCCTATCGGTCGGCAACTGAGGATTGTATTAAAAATGCAGCAATAATTGAATGCTCGGTTGATGTGGATTTCGAAATACATTTTCAATATGAGCAGATTAATAAGGTGATGCGTACAATTAAGGAAGAATCATTAAAGATAAGAAATCAGGAATTTCATAACATCTGCAAAATTGAATTGAGTGTACGCGAAAAAAATTACAATAGGGTAGCTACCTTATTTGGAAAGGTCGAAAATTTAAAATTAATTGTTCAATAATTTGTGAATAGATTTTAACAACGCTTTCTTTTACACTTTATGTTAATTAAATTTACTTAAATAAACCAGCTAATAATGAAGAACAAAAGCCTTGTTTCAATTACTGATTTTTCAAAGGACGAATACCTGAAAATACTCGAAACTGCAAAGGAATTCGAAAAAAAAACATACCAGGATCTTTTGAAAGGCAGAGTAATATCGACCTTATTTTTTGAACCCTCAACAAGAACAAGGTTAAGTTTCGAAAGCGCAATCAACAGGCTGGGTGGTAAAATCATAGGATTTAATGATTCATACTCCTCATCTGTTGCCAAAGGAGAGACCCTTTATGATACGATACGTGTGGTTAGTAATTATTGTGAGTTGATTGTTATAAGACATCCAATGGAAGGAAGCGCCAGGTATGCCAGTGAAATTACTAATTTGCCTGTTCTTAACGCAGGCGATGGTGCTAATCAGCATCCATCACAAACTTTGCTCGATTTGTACTCAATTCAGAAAACTCAGGGCGATCTTAATAATCTGAATGTGTTCATGGTGGGCGATCTAAAATATGGCAGAACAGTTCATTCCCTGCTTATGGCACTTTCTGAATTTCATGCTAGTTTCTATTTTATTTCGCCTGATGAACTCAGAATGCCTGAAGAATATAAATCACACCTCAGGAATAAGAAATTGACCTTTCATGAATCCAGAGAACTGGATAAAAGTATCAGAGATGCCGATATAATCTATATGACCAGGGTGCAGAAAGAACGTTTTTCCGATCCGATAGAATATGAAAGAACCAAAAATGCTTATGTACTAAAGAATGAAATGATTGAAGGCACAAAGCCGAATATGAAAATACTGCACCCTTTGCCAAGGATAAATGAAATTGATGTTGGTGTTGATCAGAATCCTAAAGCGTATTATTTTCAGCAGACTGAGAACGGGGTTTATGTGCGGCAAGCTATTATTTCCCTGATACTGGATTTGTAATGAAAATTCAAAATTGTTTATTAAGGAAAACATGTAAATTCTGATAAATCAATTCTCTATGAAAGATAAAATATTAGAAGTCAGTGCAATTAAAGATGGAACAGTAATAGATCATATCCCCGCCAATAGTTTGTTCAAGGTGATTTCAATTTTGCGGTTGGAGAAAAACGAAGGCATGATCACTTTCGGCACAAATCTGGAAAGTCAAAAACTTGGGAAAAAAGCCATCATAAAACTGTCAGGGATCTTTTTTAAAGATAAAGACATCAATCGAATTGCATTGATTGCACCGGAAGCAAAGCTTAATATTATAAAAGATTATAAGGTGATTGAAAAAAGAGTGGTTGAATTGCCGGATGAGATCACCGGTATAGCGAAATGCGTAAACCCGATGTGCATTACCAATCATGAAAAAATAGCAACAAAATTTCAGGTTACCGATAAAAAGGATATTACATTGAGGTGTATTTACTGTGAAAAGATTACAGATAGCGAGCACATTGAAATAATCTGATAGTTGCAGAAGTTTTAGTCTCTTAACCGGTTATAAGATTTCAGTAAAAGGTCATCTCTTCGTATACCGCGAAAAGCCTGGAAAATTAAAATAATATTTACAAATGGCAGTACTGCGCTATATGAAAAGGCATTTGAAACAACGTCAAAATTTTTCCTGATTAACAGATAATAGACAAAAATAGAAATTATAAGTCCTATGGTAAGGAGGATATTATAAACGCAAATTCTCATTTGAAGAATTCTCTTCTTAAAAAGGAAAATGGCAGTCACATTTAGTAAGGCCGTAACGATAGCAAGTACAAGAATAGGAAAGGTGTTATATAACATTTCAGGATCATCTCCTTTGGTTATTAATCCATACGTATTAAAGACCGCAAAAACTTTATTGGTCAAAGCCAAACTTGAAATTGGATGAACAACAATGATAACAGAAAGGATCGTAGCGGTTAAAAGAAATAAAGACTGAATACGTTGAATCATGATGCAAGTACTTTTTGAAACGAAGGTAAAAATACGAATCTTTACCAATTTCAAAAACAATAAATAGAATATGTGTTCCATTCAGGATATCAATGCTTTTTAAGAGTGATGGGAATAAAACGTATTCCTTCTGAAACGAATAAGAAGAATGTAAGCATTCAATTTTCGCAAATGAAAAAGATGAAAAATTTCTGGTAAGAGCATCAATGGAGTAACTTCGTGACGTGTATAAAATTTTTACATTTTTTAATGTAAATAATTTTAAACGTATGAAAAGTCATTATTTTTGTGAACTTTAAAACGCAGTAAGTTTATAACTCATTAATTTAATTATACCAACAGATTATGAAGGAAGTTATTGAAAAATCGGCTAACAATATTCGAATTCTTTCAGCAGCAATGGTTGAAAAGGCAAAATCGGGCCATCCCGGAGGTGCTATGGGAGGAGCAGATTTTGTAAATATCCTTTATTCAGAATTTTTAAATTACGATCCCAGGGATGGAAACTGGATCAACAGAGACAGGTTTTTTCTTGACCCCGGCCACATGTCACCTATGCTGTATTCAGTTTTAACCTTTGCAGGGTATTATTCATTGCATGATATTGAAAATTTCAGACAATGGAAAAGCAGTACTCCCGGTCATCCTGAACTCAATCCGTCAAAAGGAGTGGAAAACACATCGGGCCCGTTAGGACAGGGGCATGCCATGGCAGTGGGAGCTGCAATAGCAGAGAGATTCCTGGCGGCACGTTTTGGTGAATGGATGTCACATAAGATTTATACTTTTATCTCTGACGGAGGTGTTCAGGAAGAAATTTCGCAGGGTGCAGGTCGCATTGCAGGTTATCTTGGTTTGAGCAATCTGATTATGTTTTATGATTCGAATGATATTCAGCTGTCTACGGAAACAAGTGCTGTAACACATGAAGATACGGCAAAGAAATATTCTGCCTGGGGTTGGAGTGTAATGACTATCAACGGGAATGATCAGCAGGAGATCAGAAATGCCATAAAAGCGGCATACAACGAAAAGGAAAAGCCGACTCTTATCATTGGAAAGACAATTATGGGCAGGGGTGCAGTTACTGAAGACGGAAAATCATTTGAACGACAATTTGAGACACATGGAATGCCGCTTAGTGCTGCCGGTGCTTCATTTGATAAAACGATCAGGAACCTTGGAGGCGATCCTGACGATCCTTTTGTAATATTCCCTGAAGTGAAAGAGTTCTGGAACAAGGTAAATGCTGCAAAAATTCAGAAAGCCAATGAGAAAAAAGATCTTCAGAGTCAGTGGGAATCAGAAAATCCTGAATTGGCAGATAAATTGAAAAGTTTTTTCGAAGACAAAGTTCCTTCGATCGATTTTAAATCGATTGAACAAAAACAAAACATTGCTACCAGGGGAGCTTCAGGGATTGTGCTTTCGTTTTTTGCCAAACATCTCGAGAATATGATAGTGGCTTCGGCCGATCTGTCAAACAGTGATAAGACAGATGGATTTTTAAAAAACACAAAACAATTTAAAAAAGGAGATTTCAGCGGTGCATTTCTTCAGGCAGGTGTATCCGAATTGACTATGGGTGCCATTGCTAATGGAATAGCATTGCATGGAGGTGTTATCCCGGTTTGTGCAACATTCTTTGTTTTTTCTGATTATATGAAACCGGCCGTTCGTCTGGCTGCACTTATGGGATTGCCTGTTAAATATGTCTGGACACACGATGCATTCCGGGTTGGAGAAGACGGGCCTACTCATCAGCCGGTCGAACAGGAAGCTCAGATCAGATTGCTTGAAAAGCTACGCAATCATTCCGGGAAAAGAAGTATGTTGGTGCTCAGACCTGCAGATGCAATGGAAACAAGTGTTGCCTGGAAAATGGCTTTGGAGAACACTCATACACCGACGGCATTGTTATTATCCAGGCAAAACATACCTGATCTTCCTGCTAAATCGGATAGATTTGATGAAGCATTGCAAGCTGAAAAAGGCGGGTATATTGTGTACAAAGATGATGGAAATGCAGACATTGTTCTTGTTGGAAACGGATCGGAAGTATCTACTCTTGTTGCAGGTGCAAAGCTTTTAAAAGAAAAGAAAAACATCAACACTCAAGTTGTGTCGGTTATTTCCGAAGGATTATTCAGAGAGCAGAATGAGGCATATCAGAATACGGTTATTCCTGCCAATAAACCGGTTTTAGGATTGACTGCAGGATTGCCGGTTACGCTTCAGGGATTAACAGGAGATAAAGGAATGGTTATTGGCCTTGAAAGTTTTGGCTTTTCAGCACCTGCAAAGGTACTGGATGAAAAACTTGGCTATACTGCTGAAAATGTTTATAAAAAAGCCTTATCTTTTCTCGGGATGAAATAGCAGAAAATATTCCGGATAATCATAAATATACAATATAGATTTCTTGCAGCACCAAAATTGAAGAATTCTTGTACATTTATCCCTTAATAATCAAAGCTTTAAATTCTGAACGAAACAGGAAGGAGCTGTCTTTTTAAAAGACAGCTCCTTTTTATTGAAATTGTAAATTATTCTGAAAATTACACTGTCCTTTTAATGCCCCAAATAAAGGATATTCTTTCTTGTGGAGCCAGTACAATTAATCCATCCCCTGTGTTAAAAGCATTTGGAACGCATGTCATAGGCTCGATAGCAATTGACGTTCTCGACGAAGGGGTATAGACCTGAAGATAATTGTATTTATTGATTCCCGTTTGCTGCCAGATTTTGTACTTAATATTTTCTTTCCTGTTTTCAATTGTTATTTCTGCTTTATCCATCTTATTGTCCAATACAAAGCAACTGTCAAAGTTTGTTTTTCCTAGTTGCGAAAGGGAATTGAAATCCTTGTATATACTTTTTTTGCCGGTAGGAATTCCTTTATCATTGACATCAAGAATTTCCTTTGAAGGGAATTGAACATAAAGTTCATCCACAGGAACATTTCCTGCAGTATAATATGGATGCCAACCCTGACCTACAGGCATTGAACCATCGGAAAGATTGGTAATTTTGGTAGTACACTCAAACTGATTTTGTTCGTCCCATTTGTAATGGATCTCGATCATATTTTTAAACGGATACCCTGGTACAGTCTCCGTGGTGATATGTCTAAGGATCAGGTTACAGGCAAAATCGCCATCCTCTTTTGAAATAAGCTCAAAGGCTTTATCGTATACCAAACCGTGTATTGCATTATTTTCCTGGGGGAAATTGCATATAAGATGATACGTATGTCCCTTGAATGCATACTTTCCTCCTTCAATACGATTTGGAAAAGGATACAGGTTGCTTCCTTTAAAGCTCGTGATAAGGTTTTTCGTGATATCTTCCACTGAATGATATCCGTCAATTATATTCAGCAGTTCTTCATTTTGTTTGAGCACAAGGTTATTTACTGAACCTCCAAATTCCGGCAGTATTGTAACATACTCCCCGGTTTTGTTGTCCTGCAACCTGTAAAGGAAATATGTTCCAAACTTCTCTTTTGTAATAACAAACCTGCAATTCGTATCTGACATATATTCTACTAAATGTATTGATTGATTATGCTTTCGAGATATTCTTGTTTGCCACTGATTGTTTTTGGTTCACCGGCTTTGATAGCATATTTTCTTAATTCTTCAAGTCCCATTTTCCCCTGTTCAAATGCTTTTCCCTCTCCACTGTCAAACGATGAATACCGATCCTTGCGAATTTTCAGATAATCACTTTTCTCAAGAATATCGTTTGCCACTATCAGGGCGCGCGCAAATGCATCCATTCCGGCAATGTGGGCAAAAAACAGATCCTCATTATCAGTGGAATTTCTTCTTCTTTTTGCATCAAAGTTAACACCTCCCGAAGCAAATCCACCTGCCGGTAAAATAACAAGCAAAGCTTCCACCAGTTCGTAAATATTGATCGGAAACTGATCAGTATCCCATCCGTTTTGATAATCGCCTCTGTTGGCATCAATTGATCCGAGTAAGCCGGCATCGACGGCCACCTGTAATTCATGCTGGAAAGTATGACCTGCAAGGGTTGCATGATTAACCTCAATGTTCAATTTAAAGTCTTTATCAAGTTCGAAATACCGAAGGAATCCGATGACCGTTTCGGTATCAAAATCATATTGATGTTTCGTAGGCTCCATTGGTTTGGGTTCAATCAGGAATGTTCCATTAAAGCCATTCGCACGGGCATAGTCGCGGGCTTTGGTAAGCATCATTCCCAGGTGTTCTTTTTCCCGCTTCATTTTTGTGTTCAGCAATGACATGTATCCTTCACGTCCACCCCAGAAAACATAATTTTCACCTCCCAGGGCAATCGTAGCATCGAGGGCTCTTTTAATCTGGGTTGCAGCGTATGCAAGCACCGTAAAGTCAGGATTTGTTGCTGCACCGTTCATATACCGGGAATTCCCGAATACATTGGCTGTACCCCATAAAAGTTTTATTCCGGATTCTGCTTGTTTTTGTTTTGCATAGTCTATTAAAGCCTGAACATTTTTGTCTGATTCGTTTATGCTTGATCCTTCCTGTACAAGATCAAAGTCGTGGAAACAATAGTAAGATACACCAAGTTTGGAAATAAACTCAAATGCAGCATCCATTTTGTTTTTACCACGTGTAATGGCATCCGAACCTTCATCCCATTTGTATTTGTGTGTAGCTTCTCCAAACGGATCGTTACCATTACCACAGAATGTATGCCAGTATGCAATGGCAAATCGGAAATAATCTTTCATTGTTTTTCCGGCTACAATTTTGTTTTCATCATACCACTTGTAAGCAAATGGATTTTTTGATTCTTTTCCTTCGTACTGTATCTTCCCGATTCCTGGAAAATATTCCTGTTTTCCTGTTACTATGTTCATAGGATTTTATTATTTAGTTTAACAATTTTTCAAGTGATGAATACCAATTGGCATATGCTTTTTTATAGGTGTCAATTTTATTTTTATCGGGTTCTACGGATGAAAGCTTAACAAGGTTAGCAAAAGCTTCTTCAAAAGATGTAAAAATCTTTGAGCCCACACCAGCACCACGCGCAGCTCCTTCGGAGCCATCCGTATCATAAAGATCAACAGGAACTCCGGTAATACCTGACAGGGTATCTCTGAAGATTGAACTCAGGAACATATTGGTATGACCGGCCCTGATTCTTGAAACCTCGAGTCCTGTGTGTTTGGCCATAATGTCCATACCATATTTGAAAGAAAAAGCTATCCCTTCCTGAGCAGCCCTGAATAGATGAGATGCATTGTGTATATTGAAATTCAGATAATTGATCTGACAACCTGTATTTCTGTTTTCGATAACTCTTTCCGCACCATTTCCAAAAGGAATAACAGACAATCCTTCCGATCCGATCTCTACCTGG
This sequence comes from uncultured Bacteroidales bacterium, assembly GCA_964406315.1. Taxonomy (GTDB): domain Bacteria; phylum Bacteroidota; class Bacteroidia; order Bacteroidales; family UBA10428; genus UBA10428. The sequence goes on from CAYORG010000015.1 coordinate 24,096, forward strand.
GAGGCTTCCTCATTCATCTCCGCGTAGGATAACTTTGATCCGGCAATGTTTTTATGCATCCAGCTGTTAAGAATTCCTGTTCCGTTAATACATAGAAGTACACCCATACGCGAATTTGTATCGTTGTGGTTTACATGAGCAAAAATATTTACTCTCGATTCGGGATCGTATGCGAATTGATCCGTTATTCCGTATACAACACCCGAAGTTCCTGCAGTTGCAGCAATTTCTCCGGGATGCAGAACATTCAGTGAGAAGGCATTATTTGGTTGATCACCGGCCCGGTATGAAACAGGTATTCCGGACTTAAGACCCAACTCCTTTGCAACATCATTCGATAGTTTTCCCTGAATACCAAATGCAGGCACAATATCCGGGATTAGTTCCTTTTGAATGCCGTAATAATCCAGTAGAAAATCTGCTATCCTGTTGTTGGGAAAATCCCAGAAAATACCTTCTGAAAGACCTGTGACAGTTGTATTTATCTCTCCTGTGAGTCGCATGGCAATATAATCGCCAGGCAGCATAATCTTATGAATTCTCTTGTACAATTCAGGTTCGTTATCTTTTACCCATTTTACTTTTGAAGCAGTAAAATTCCCCGGGGAGTTCAGGAGTTTGGAGAGGCATGTTTCGTGTCCCAGATCACTGAAGGCCCTGTTTCCTATCTCAACAGCGCGACTATCACACCAGATAATTGACGGTCTGAGCACCTCATGGTTTTTATCAACACATACCAAACCATGCATCTGATACGTAATTCCAATAGCCTGAATTAAAGAGAGATCAACAGTGTCTATCTGCGATAACTCACGCAGTGCATATAGAATATTATGCCACCAATCTTCAGGATTTTGCTCTGCCCATCCCGGTTTGTGAGAAATGATTTTCATTTCTTGCTTCGGATATTGAGCCGATGCTACATTTTTGCCGGAACCGGCATCCAGAAGGGATAATTTAACACTTGAACTTCCTACATCAATTCCTAACAGGATCATAAGTCTAAAGTATTGATAATTCCATTAAAATAAAAAAATAATATTCGAAATAGTCACAACGACTACAAGTCTATGAAAATTTTTAATAATAGTCAAACAATTTTATTAATATTTAATAACCTAAAGCTTAAACTGTTTTATAAAAGTTGTTTTTGTCGGAGAAATGCAAGGTGGTGAAAATGTTAGGAAGATCATAAAAGAATATAAGAACGAAAACAATATATTTTATAGCTTTGAATGTACAAAGCTGAAGGCTGTGAATAAAAATAAAATAGAAGCTCTCATCCATTTGCTGGATGATACAGATTCTGAGGTTATAAATGCCGTTACTGACAATTTGCTTCAACAGGGAATTGAAATCATTCCGCAGCTTGAGAAAGTCTGGGAGTCAACTTTGAATGAAAAACTGCAGGAAAGACTTGAAAATGTAATTCAGGACATTCAGTTTGAAACTACCAAAAGAAATTTAAAAGACTGGTCTGACAGAGGTTGCGAATACATACTGGAAGGAGCAGGTTTTTTAGCTCAGTTCCAGTTTCCTGAGATTAAAATCGCTGCGCTTGATTCTCAGATTGAGAAAATAAAAGCCGATATCTGGCTTGAAATGAATAATAACCTTACACCGCTTGAAAAAATTAAGATCCTGAATTATGTAATTTTTGATTTGCATAAATATACAAGAAACTCAAGCAATTTTTATTCTCCCCAGAATTCTTTCATTAATCAGGTACTGGAGACTAAAAAAGGGAATCCAATTTCTTTGGCAATCATTTATATGTCTGTTGCTTATAAGTTGGAATTGCCGGTTTACGGGGTTAATTTGCCGAAGATTTTTATTCTGGCATATAAGGATAACAGCAAACCTGAAAATTCAATTCATGAAGACAATGATATTTTGTTTTATGTGAATCCCTATAACAAGGGCGCAATACTGGGCAGAAGAGAGATTGATTATTTCATTGATCAGCAAAACCTGAAATACGATAAGTCTTACTACACCATTTGTCATAACAAACAAATCGTAATAAGACTTATCAATAATTTAATTCTGGCCTATGAGAAACTCGGTTTCGATGGCAAAATACAAAAACTGAAAGAGCTCTCTGCAGTTTTCTGATCATTTGGCGTAGCTGACAGCTCTTGTTTCTCGAATAACAGTAATCTTTACCTGACCAGGATAGGTCATTTCATCCTGTATTCGTTTGGCAATTTCATAGGAAAGTGAATCAGCATCTTTATCAGAAACCTTTTCGCTGCCAACAATAACTCTCAGCTCCCTACCGGCCTGTATGGCATATGTTTTTAAAACTCCCGGATAGGAGAGGGCCAGATTTTCAAGTTCTTTCAATCGTTTAATATACGATTCAACAACTTCACGTCTTGCTCCTGGTCTTGCACCCGATATAGCATCACACACCTGTATGACAGGAGAGATTAAACTGATCATCTCAACCTCATCATGATGTGCGCCAATTGCATTGCAGATTTCCGGTTTTTCCTTGTATTTTTCAGCAAGTTTCATCCCAAATACAGCATGTGGGATTTCAGGTTCATCATCTGGCACTTTCCCTATATCATGCAATAAACCGGCACGTTTGGCCAGTTTGGGATTCAATCCCAATTCAGATGCCATAATAGCCGACAAATTAGCTACTTCACGCGAGTGCTGCAGAAGATTCTGTCCATAGGAAGAACGGTATTTCATTTTTCCAATGAGCCTTATTAATTCAGGATGCAATCCGTGAATTCCAAGGTCGATTGCCGTACGTTTTCCAACTTCGGCAATTTCTTCTTCAATCTGTTTTTTCGTTTTTGAAACGATCTCTTCAATACGAGCAGGGTGAATGCGTCCGTCCGTAACCAGCTGATGAAGGGAAAGTCGGGCGATCTCACGACGCACGGGATCGAATGCTGAAAGAATAATGGCTTCAGGAGTGTCGTCAACAATTATTTCAACTCCGGTAGCAGCTTCGAGAGCACGGATGTTTCTTCCTTCACGTCCGATGATCCTTCCTTTAATCTCATCACTTTCAATGTTAAAAACAGTTACAGCATTTTCGATAGCTGTTTCAGTCGCTACACGCTGAATAGTCTCAATAACAACTTTTTTTGCTTCTCGTGAAGCAGTCATTTTTGTTTCATCCATTATCTCGTTGATATACGACATGGCCTCACTCTTCGACTCCTCTTTCAAAGATTCGATCAATTGCTGTTTTGCATCTTCAGCAGATAAGCCCGAAATAGTCTCCAATTGTTCTACTTGTTGTTTATGAGCTTTATCAAGCTCTTCAGACTTTTTCTCAAGCAATCTCATTTGCACATTCAGATTCTCACGAATCAGTTCGGTTTCCTTTTTGGCACGTTCATTTTCTTCAATCTTCTGAGATAAAACAGATTCCTTTTGATTGAATCTGTTTTCAGCAGCAGCAAGCTTGTTATTTCTCTCATTAATGAATTTTTCATGTTCAGATTTGAGCTGAAAAAATTTCTCTTTTGCCTGAAGAATTTTGTCTTTTTTAATAACTTCCGCTTCAGTCATAGCTTCATCAATAATATACTTGCTTTTTCTTTTCAGGGCTACATTCCACAACAGATAAGATAAAATACCTCCACCAATTAAGGAAACTCCCCCGACTATCATCAATTTCAAAACAATTGATGATTCTGTTATCTGTAATATTGTCATCATATATAATAGCACTTAAGGGTTAAAAAAAACCCGCATATTTCTTCAATATTTATTGAAACCCCATCTTGACATGGGTGGAGTTGCCAAACTATTTTAGGTTTCCATTGATCCGATAGAATCGGAATTTCTGACGAGTCAGAAATATGGCCTGCCTTTGACAATTCGAGCAAAACTCCAATTTATAAAGTGTTGAGTTTCACAAATTTTTGAAGAAACTATGCGGGCTATGTCTTGATATATTATGTAAAGAACCTAATTACTCTTCCTTCAGATATACTTCAAGCTCTTCGTTCAATTCTTTTATTGTCTGTAAAAGTTCCGATGTATTTTGATTTTCTTCAAGTTCAATCAGTTTTGTCACATATTGTAATGCCGCCATTGCTAGAAAATCTTGTACATCTTTATCAGAATATCGTTGCTTGTATTGAAGAACCTTTTCATTTATTATTTTTCCGGCTTTCCTTATTTTTTCCTCATCTTTCCTGTCTATTTTTAAAGGATAATACCTGTCAACCAAATTCACTCGTATGGAAAGCTTATCATCCATCAAAAATTATTTATTTAAAAGAGCAATACACTTGTCAATCTCCCGCACAATTCTGTTCACTTTTATTTTTGCATCATGACTCGAACCAGATGCATCTTTAAATGTCTTTGCCAATTGCAAAGTATCGAATTTCGAACTAAAATTATTAGTTTCTTTTTGTAATGAAAATACAGTTTTTTTTAGCTTTTCGTTTTCAATTTTTAATTCCTGATTCTCTTCTTTCTTTTTCTGATAAAGATTAATAATCTGTTTAAGATTGTTTCTTAATTCCGCTATAATGTTTTCATGATTCGCCTTCATCTAATCGAATTCTGTTACAAAGTTAATCCGAACTCACAAATATAAAAATTTATCCATTCATTTTTATTACTCTGAATTAATGTCTTAGTTTTGCCATATTTAGGACGTAATTTTCACCGGGTCAATTATGTTTAAATATATACAATTTACATTGAAATTGCTTGCAATTGGAATGCTGTTTTTCATTTATCCCGATACTGTAATTTCACAAACCTTAAATACTTCCACGTTCGATTCACCCTTAAAAATTCCTTTATTTTTGTCTGGAAATTATGGAGAGTTGAGATCAACTCATTTTCATGCGGGAATTGATCTGAAAACACAGGGGAATACAGGTCAGCCTGTTTATTCAGCCAGCGAAGGCTATATCTCACGAATAAAAATTCAGAGTGGGGGTTACGGCCATTCAATTTACATTACACATCCCAACGGATATAAAACAGTATATGCGCATCTTGACAGGTTTAATCCGGACATTCAGGAGTTTGTAAAACAAAATCAGTACAATCTTCAGAGATTTGAAATAAACCTGTATCCGCCAAAAAACAAATTCAGACTGGAAAAAGGTCAGCAATTTGCATACTCGGGAAATACTGGCAGATCCGGAGGACCGCATCTGCATTTTGAGGTCAGAGATGCCTCAAATGATGTACCGTTGAATGCATTGAAATTTAATTTTCCCATTGAAGATGAAATACCTCCTGAATTCAGGAATTTATATGCTTATTCATTTCCCGAAAACAACCCGGTTGGCAACAACGGGGAAGCAAGAAGATCGTATCAGGCATACAAGAAAGATGACACATTATTTTTTGTCAATGACATTGTAGAATTGCAGCATGAGTATATTGGATTTGGTGCCGAAGTGTATGATTTTCTTAACGGATCAACCAATCGCTGTGGGATTTATTCACTGGTACTCGCTATTGATGATGTAAATTTGTTTTCTTTCACGATCGATGCAATATCATTCTTAAAAACACGATACATAAATGCTCATATGGATTACGATTTAAAGATATCTGAAGGGAGGAGTGTTCATAGGCTTTTTAAATTGCCTAACAACAGATTGTCAATTTATGATAAGAACATATGCACATCGCTTTACCACATTACGGATGATTCCTTGCATAATGGTAAAATCACTTCTGCCGATGCCTACGGAAACAGATCTTGCCTTGAATTCAAATTCAGAAAAGTCAATACGAATTCACAAACAGAGAATATAGAGAATACAGCCATAGTAAAATGGAACGAAGGGAAAGAGTTTGTTAAAGAGAAGTGTACAATCAGAATTCCCGGTGGAGCTCTTTACAGAGATATCTGTTTTGATTACTCAGTAATCCCATCCATCTCATCATTCAGTGATACAATATCCATTCATTATGATACTGAGCCTTTGCATAAAAACATTACAATTAAAATTACACCGGATACAATTCCAGGCATTATGGTATCAAAGTTATTCATCGCTAGAAAGAACGGGGATGGGATATCCAATGAAGGAGGTGAATGGCTAAACAATCAGCTGGTCACTGACGCAAGAAAGTTCGGGAAATATTTTGTTGCCATTGATACAACTCCTCCTGATATAGTGCCTGTGAATTTTAACAGGAATGGCGATTATTCAGATGGTCAAAGTCTCATCTTTAAAGTAACCGATGATCTTTCTGGTATTGAATCTTACAATGCATACATTGATAACCAGTGGGTTTTGCTTGAATACGATGAAAAAAATGATATCGTGTTTTATAAGATTGACATGGAAAGATTGAACTGGGGCATAAATCACTTACTGAGACTCCAGGTGTCAGACAGGAAAAATAATATTGCAATTTTTGAGGATCAGTTTTTTTATTAGCAGGGACGGCTCTGCACGATTCTGTTTTGAGTGGTAAAAGGAGATAAAAAATACCAATGAAAAGTTCAGAATATATAGTCCTGGGTTTGATGTCCGGAACAAGTCTTGATGGTGTTGATATTGCTATATGTTCATTTGTGAAAAGCGCATCTGAATGGAACCATAAGCTTTTGTATTCTTATACATACCAATACAATGCTCAGTGGAAAAGTCTTCTGTCGCAGGCTGAAAAACTTAGCAGTGATAAACTGATTAAGCTCGACAGGGAATATGGCAATTTTCTGGGTGAGTTGATTAATGATTCAGTGAAACAATCGGGAATAAAACCGGTATTGATTGCATCTCACGGTCATACTGTTTTCCATAAACCGGATGAAGGATACTCCTGTCAGATAGGTCATGGGGCCAATATTGCTTTGACCACTGGTATAGATGTTGTAGCGGACTTCAGATCGAATGACGTTGCCAATGGAGGTCAGGGTGCACCTCTTGTGCCATTTGGGGATAAGTTTTTGTATGGTAAATACCAATCATGTTTAAATCTGGGCGGATTTTCAAATATTTCTTTCGATTGGGAGGGTAAACGAATTGCTTTTGATATCTGTCCGGTAAATATCATTCTCAATTATCTGGCAACCAAAACCGGATTTGATTATGATAAAAATGGAGCATTGGGAAAGCGTGGCAAAACAAATGATACTTTGTTGTTGAAATTGAATTCGTTACATTTTTATAACGATTCTGCTCCCAAGTCACTTAGCAAAGAATGGCTGAATAAAGAATTCCTTCCGGTAATTGATCATGATAATTCCACCTTGGAAGATAAATTGAGCACAATTTATGATCATGTTGTATTTCAGATCGTAAAAATCTTAAAAGAATACAATCTTAATGAGGTTTTTGTAACAGGCGGAGGAACTCATAATAATTATCTCGTACATCTTTTGAACGATTCAAGCAATGTAGAATTTATTATCCCGGATATTCAGACGATTGATTACAAAGAAGCTATTGCATTCGGGTTCTTAGGTCTCATGAGAAATCTGAATTTAATAAACTGTCTGGCTTCAGTGACCGGAGCCATGAACAATTCAATATGCGGAGCGGTTTATCTTGGAGATAAAAAAAAGTGAGTCACTAGACTCACTTTTAACCCTAACTACATGAAAAAATCTAATTACTAACTATAACCTACCTGCTAATTACTAACATTAACACTATAACATATCAAATCACTCACTATATCAGTCATAAAATTGTTGAACAAAGATACAACTTATTGTCAAAAATACTATAACTAAATATTAATTATTTGTTAAATTCTTTATAATGATGATAAATACCATATTATTTTACATATATGATTTACTATTTTAAATACTAATGAAGTAAAATAACTGGCTATAATAATATATAAGAACAATTAAAAATTTTACATAGATGAAAAAAGCTGGATCAAGTATTTGTTTGTTTTTATTTGGATTGCAGATTTCGTTTGGCTGTACGAACTTTCTTATCACAAAAGGAGCATCATCTGATGGGTCTACTATGATTACATATGTTGCAGATTCGCATGTATTGTATGGTGAATTGTATTTCCGACCTGCACAGGAATATGCTCCGGATGATTCGTTGACAATATATGAATGGGATACAGGGATTTTGCTTGGAAAAATCAAACAGGCAGAGAAAACATATAAAGTAGTCGGCAACATGAATGAACACCAGATTGCAATTGGTGAAACTACTTATGAAGGGAGGCTGGAATTAATCGATACAACAGGGATCATGGACTACGGCAGTTTAATGTATATTACTTTACAGCGAGCTAAAACAGCAAGAGAAGTCATTCAGATTATGGACGAACTTGTCAATGAATATGGGTATTGCAGCTCAGGTGAATCTTTTTCAATATCAGACCCCAATGAGGTATGGATTATGGAAATAATTGGAAAAGGAGCAGGCAACAAGGGGGCTGTTTGGGTAGCCAGAAAAATACCGGATGGCTATATTTCAGGACATGCAAACCAGGCACGAATTACTACGTTTCCCCTGGATGATCCTGAGAATTGTCTTTATGCAAAAGATGTCATTTCATTTGCAAGAGAAAAAGGATATTTTAATGGAGAGGATAAAGACTTCAGTTTTGCTGATGCATATGCTCCAATAAACTTTGGTGGTGCTCGCTTTTGTGAAGCAAGGGTATGGTCAGGATTCAGAAGGGTAAACAGCAGGATGATGCAGTATGAAGATTATGCAATGGGAGAGAACCTGCAAAACAGGATGCCTTTATGGGTTAAGCCGGATAAAAAACTGTCAGTAAAAGATGTGATGGAGTTGATGAGGGATTATTTTAAGGATACAAAAATGGATATGACCAAAGACATTGGAGCAGGTCCTTATGGATGTATCGTTCGGTGGCGTCCCCTGACATGGGAGGTCGATGGGATAGTATATTTCAATGAAAGGGCAATTTCAACCCAGCAAACAGGATTTTCGTTTGTTGCTCAATCCCGTAACTGGCTTCCTGATCCTATCGGAGGGATTTTCTGGTTTGGAGTAGATGATACATACAGTACCGTGTATTCTCCAATGTATTGCGGAATAGAAAAGGTGCCGGAGAGTTATGCGGTAGGCAATGGTTCAATGATGGTCTTTAGTGACAGTTCTGCTTTCTGGGTATTTAACCAGGTATCAAATTTTGCTTATACTCGATACAACATGATAATTCCGCATATTCGTCAGAGACAGGCAGAGCTGGAACAATCCTATTTTGAGGAAACCAAGAAAATAGATGAAAAAGCAGCAGAGCTTTATAAGAATGATTCGTTGGCAGCGATTGGATTATTAACAGATTATTCAGTAAATACGGGCAACAAAACCGTAAATCAATGGAAAGAATTGTACCGGTATCTTTTTACCCGTTATATGGACGGAAATGTGAAAACACCTGTTGAGGGCCAGCAGAATCCTAAGCTGGAACAGCCTGGTTATGGTGAAGAATGGTATAGAAAAATTATTGAAGAAACAGGAGATAAATTTTTGTATAAAGGAGAGGAAGGACATTAAGATTGATTTCGGATTTCGGATTTCGGATTGCGGATTTCGGATTGCGGATTTTGAAAAAAGTTTCAAGTTACATGACTTTGGTTTCTCTTAAGACTCACTTTCAATTACCAATATCAAATGTTCAATGTCCAATTTCCAATAAATTACTACTTGTACTTCAACATTGGATATTTGTCATTGACTGCCTGTCGTCGGCAGACAGGGACATTCGACATTGAATAAATACTGATTTTTATGAAAAATAATCAGCAACAAGCAACCAGTAACCAGCAACCACAGAATAGTCTCAAGTCTCTGATCTCATGTCACTAGTTTCATTTCTTATAATCTCATCTTCCCACTTTCTCATTTTCTCACACTCTCACTTTCTCAGCTTCTCATCTTCCCATATTCCGATTCCAAACTCAAAACTCTCTAAACAGACAATCCTGCAAAATTATAATTGCTTCTATTGTGTTGATTGAAAAAATATTTGTAATATTGCGACCTGAATTTTCCAGGGTATAAACCGATAATAATTTTTTAGGATGGACTTAATAAAAGCAGCTGAGAGTCAATTTGGAGCGAAAAAAGAATTTCCGGACTTTTCAGCAGGAGATACGATTACCGTGCAATATAAGATCATTGAAGGAAATAAAGAAAGAATTCAGAATTACAGGGGTGTTGTACTTCAACGTAAAGGAACGGGATCAAAGGAAACATTTACGGTTCGTAAAATGTCAGGTAATATCGGAGTGGAAAGAATTTTCCCTATTGCTTCTCCATTCATTCAGAATATTGAGATCAATAAAAAAGGACGTGTAAGACGCGCAAGAATTTATTATCTGCGTGATTTGACAGGAAAGAAAGCCCGAATTCAGGAAAAAAGATTTTAAACAGATAATTGTATAACAAAGGCTGCATGAATGCAGCCTTTGTTATTTCAGTTTATTCGTGAGACTTAAATTTCATGAGTTTTACGAAATGAAATTTTCTAGTCGAACAATGCCGCTGAAAGCGGGAGCGAGGGTAAATACCCCGCCTCTTGAGGAGGTTTTGATAAAAACCAAATGAAGATACCCCGTCTGCTTGCGGCGGGGAGCTTCATTCAAGGAGTTTATCAGATCTCATTTTGGCTTCTTGAATAATTTTTATTGCTTTCCTGTTCGCTTCGTATTCAATTTTACTTGCTTTGTTTTCTCCTTCTTCCCGAATTTTTTCGGCAGTTTTTTCTGCAGCTGCTTTTGTTAGCGGATTGGTTGCCTCTTTCACTAATTTATCAGCGTTGGCATTGGCTTCATATCTTACGCCATCAGCAAGTTTTTTAGCCTCCGCTTTTATTTGTTTAGCTTGCTTTTCAGCTTCCCTCATAATTTTATCCGCTTCTTCCCTTGCTTGTTTTTTAACATCTTCTTTCACTTCTTCTTTTTTCTCTTCAATAACCTGCTTTCCTGTTTCAATAAGTTCTTCCTTTATTTCTTTTGTCGTTTTTGTGATATTGTCTTTCAGATCAATACTAACTTTCGGATCCGACATTTTACCGGAAACCTTTGCCAGAAGATTTACAGATTCTGATTTTGGTATATTAATTCCTTTTGAAGCCGCCTCTTTATACAAATTGTTGATAGAAGGATTTTCTAATCCCAGCAATTTGGCGGGAGCATTTAAATTGATTGCGTAATTCAACATATTTTCAAAGCTTTGCTCACCTGAAACAAGCAGGGATACATCGCCCATATTTGTTTCAAAGGGACTGACAAAAACTTTTCCGTCAATAATTTCAAAATCGATTTCAACATCTGTTAAGGAAAGATTATTCAACGCGTCAGTATTTAATGCTTTGCCTATTTTGGTGAAAGCGTCAGAACTCTTAATGCTGAGCTGTTTTGAAGCAAGACTTCCTTTACCGACCATGGTAGATAAAACAGGTTTCATTTCGGAAGTCAAAAAACTGTTGAAACTCATTCCTATTGATACTTTTCCTGTAGTTTTTGAAGCTATTGGCGCAACTTTCTTCAACATATCGAAGGCTGCAAAACTCTTGGGGACATCTATATCATTTGCATTGAAATTAAGATCTACAAATGGATTTTTAATATCCTGAGAATTATACTCTCCTGAAAGATTAAAACTTCCATCAAGCATCTTCATTCTCAAATCTTCCATAAGTACTTTCTGATCTCTGACAATAATTCTGCCGTAAAAATCGCTGATTTCTAATTTGTCGTACTTAAGATTTTTGATTGCAGATTGAAACCTGAAATTGATGTTTCCGGGAACTTCTATTGCTTTAAGTGGTTCGGATTCTGTTTCAGGTTCAGGTTGCTCTTTATCGGTACTTTCAGCAAGAAGTTCGTTAAGATCTAACAAACTTGATCCAAGCAAAAGTTCGCCTTTCACGGTTTCATCTTTTAACAGATACGGGATATAATTACTGAGTTCTCCCTTTAGTTTGATATCACTTGATCCGATGTTTGCATAGAAAGAGGTAATGGCAACTACTCTGGGAGAAAAATTAATGTTTGATTCTTTTAATGCAAGTTTTTTCGGAATATCCGGACTGCTATATTCCAGGTTTGAAATAGTTATATTGCCATCTGCCTTGAATTCTTCAAATTTCTGATTTTCAAGAGATGATACTTTTCCCATCCAGTCCAGTTTTGCGTTGATTATACCTTTGAGTTGAGTGTTTTCAAGGGGAATTACATCGCCTAAACTGCCAAGATCAACTTGAGCCAAAAGATTTCCGTTGGTAAATGGATCTGTAATGGGATTTCTGAGATTTAAACTTAAATCAATAGGATTTGCACCCAGATCGACATGAAACCTGTTCACATCCAGAGTGGTGTTATCATTCTGTATACCATCATAGTGTATGTCAAGATCGATTTCAATATTTTCAGCAGATTTTGGTAGGTCAGGATAATTGAACGTAGCATTGGTAACGAGCAATGTAAGATCTATATTGGGTGTCGTGTTCTCGGTAACAGCACCACTGATCTTACCATCCAGTTTCAGATTGCCTGTCGTTTTTAAATCTGAAAAATCTTTCAGATAGATGGCTGGCACAAGTGATAATAAGGTTTTAAATTCAGTATTGGAAGTATTAAAGACCAAATTTGTAAGAATATCGCCCGATTCAGGCATTTCTATGCTGCCATCAAAATTCAGAATAAACTGGTTCAGTGAGACATAATTCTCATTCAATTTAAAAATCGATTCTTTTAAGTTTGCATCCACATCAAAATGCATTTTCATCAGAATGTTTTTTGCATATCGTATTCCATTCATCACAAGATTAACCTTTTCAGTTTCTGAATCAATTACCAGTTTTGAAAAATCTTTTGACATATCCCCTGATAACGTAAAATTGAAATTGTTAAGAGACGCCAGAAGGCTTGAACTGTAATCGGAATATTTTATATTGGCATCGCTAATTTTAAAAAGCTTGAGTGTTATTTGCGTATTGAATTCCGAAGGAGTGGTATCAACGGGTTCTTCTTCAACTTTTTCAGGAACAATGTCCCAGTTAGCTTTGCCTGTCTCCAATACAATTGCGTTTATATATGGTTTCTTGATAAATATGCCTTTGATTTTTATATTCTCCATCTTTATTGCACTGATAATATCCACTGCGATATCGAATGATTGAATATTCAGAAGAGTATCGTTTTCAAACTCTTCAACTCCAATAACCATAAGATCCTTTAACCTGACACTCACGTTGGGAAAATTCCGGATCAGAGATATATTAATATCAGAAAATGAAGCCTTGGCATTTAAATTCTTCTCAAGTTGCTCATTAGCAATTTCAATAATTTTTCCTTTGAAAAGAAAAGGGGCTGTTACTAATATTGCCAGAATGACAAGAACAATAATCAATAAAACCTTCAGTAACTTTTTCATAATTCAGAGTATTTAATGTTATTTAAAGTTATTAATAATGCTTTAAATATTGTAAACATGGAAGTTGAATTATTTTAACTGCTCATTTTTCACGGTTGTCATAAAAAAACAGAACATAATGCACTAAAAATTCGTAAAGAGAGATAGGTCCAATATCAATTGTCTCAATATGCACTATGAAAAATACCACCCTATTGCCAGGGGGTCACATGTAGTATTAGAAAGCCAGCCATTTTTCTCAGTTCTTTTTAACGAGTCTCCTGATGCTATTCTGATACTCGACAGTAAAGATTTTTCAATTCTTGAATGCAATGAAAAATCGTTAGCACTTTTCGAAACCAAAACGAAATCTTCTTTAATCAATCTGTCAGCTTTCAGGCTTTTCGATAATGAAACAGTAGAATTTTCAAAAGATGTTCATGGTACCAACACGAATAAACAGGAGGAGTATACACAAGATCTGGCATTCAGAACGTTAAAGCAAAATGTTTTTTGGGGCAAATTGAGCAAGTATTCGGTAAAGGTTGACAAGCAACAGTACCTTATACTAAGGATCAGTAAAGCAACCGACCATTTGAAAACTGAAGAAACTCTGGCTACATTATTACGAGGTACTTCAAAGGTTACAGGAATTATTTTTTTTAAGGAATTGTCAAGATTACTGTGTAATACTTTTCATGTTAAATATGCATTTGTAGCGAAAGTATCCGGAAAAAAAGAGAATTTGCTGATACTGGAATCATACGGACCTTTTAAGAATATGCCGCCGGAGAATTATAAACTAAAAAACAGTCTGGTGGAAAATGTTCTTGAAGGGTACACAACTTTTTATCCAACAGATGTACAAAAACTTTTTCCAAAAGATGAACTGGTTAAACAGAACAATATAAATGGATTCATGGGAACACCTGTGTTCGGAAGTTCTGGTGAAGTTGTGGGAATAATAGCTTTTTTTGATGACGCACCTATTCAGGAAATACCAAATTCAAGGTATTTACTTTCTATCTTTGCATCAAGAACCGCAGCCGAGATACAAAGAATCAGATCAAAAGAAATATTGAAGGAACAAGCAAGAAAACTTGCAATCTCTGACAACATAAAAGACAGATTATTATCAATCATAGCGCACGATTTGAAGAATCCTCTTCATACGGTCATGGGGTTTTCTGAACTTTTAAAATTGAACCTGGATAAATACGATAAGAAGAATATTGGTGACAGGATTGAGATAATTGATAATTCAATAAGAGATATTTATTTCTTTCTGGAAAATTTATCAGACTGGTCACATATATTCAACGGAGATATTCGACAGAGTAAGCAAAAAACTTCAATTCAGGATACCATAGAAGAAAATTTGACCTTTTTTCAATCAATGCTTCAATCGAAGAGGATTAAAATACAGGTAAAGCTTACTGATTGCCCAAAGGTTAATACAGATAAGGCAATGATGAATAGCATAATACGCAATATATTGTCAAATGCGATAAAATACAATAATACCAACGGGTGTATAAATATAGGGTATTCCCTTTATGGCAACTTCATAAACTTAACGATCCAGGATACAGGAAAAGGCATATCGGAAAGTATCTTACAAAATATTATGAGTGCCGATTTTTCTATACTTGAGATAAAGAATTCGAAACAAAATTCTCTGGGACTTGGAATGAATCTTTCCAAATATTTTGTTAAAAGAATTGGCGGTAAAATAAATTTCGAAAGCAGTTTGAACAGAGGGACAAAAGTCACCATAGCAATACCAAAAGCCTGATTGATTTCTGTTCAATAAATTCTGGTTTAAATTTCAATAATCTTGTATGATACCATAAAAAGGTTTAACTTAAGTTAAGTTTTATCCTATCATTATGGTTTTTTCTCTTCAGCGATTTTTGAGGGGCTATACGGGAAAATTCATTATTGTTTTTGCAATTGTTTTTATCTCAGCAGAAGTTGGCCTTTTGCTTTTTGAGTTACCATATAATGCATTCCTTATCTGGCCCGCTTATGGAATAGCGGCAGGACTGCTGAGCCTTCATGGCAAAAAATATCTGACTGCAGTCGTTCTCTCACTGTTTGTAAGTTTCCTTTTTTATGATTTTTCAATCTTAGGGTGGAATATTTCTTCACTCGGAATTGCCATAATCCTAACTCTAATTAGTGCCAGTATTATATATATCAAGCTGTTAATTGTTGAGCATTTCTGCAGGACCTATGCAATTCAAAATCCTGAAGTATTTGCAAAATTTTTATTGGCTATTCTTATTATATCCCTGTTATTTTACGGAATGCTTTTTTTGTTTGTTCTTATATCTGATCTGTTTGTTATGGGAAACACGAGCTTGTTATTTTCAACCTGGATTGGTGCTGACCTGATTGGATCAATCGTATTCATACCGCTTATTATAAGTTTTAATAAAAAGGTATTTGTATTGAAAAGTGCAAGACATTCTGAACGAATAATAATGTATTTATTATATATCTCAGTCCTTGTTTTTGCTTTATTTCAGAAAGCAACTGCATACGATATGTTGAGTTTTCTCTTGTTGCCTCTGCTTTTTTGGATAGCATTCAGATTTGGAATTAAGGATACTGCATCTGCATTGCTGATGCTAATATTTCTAATGATATATATAGCAAATAAACAGACGGTAACTTTTGCTGATAATAACTATAATGTATCAGTTTTTTTCCACCACCTTATATTGTTTATTATTTCAGTTATTGCATATTTAATTAATAGTATGTCATTGATCAGAAAAGATGTTGCTTATATTCCAACCACTCAAAGAAAGAATAGTGATGATGACGAACCGGAAAATGGAAAGACAAATGTCCTAATACAGAGACAGCTTCAATTGCTCCAGACAGCTATTGATCAAAGTCCCGGAAGTATTATAATTACAAATCCGGAAGGGAAAATTGAATATGCCAATCCGGCATTTTCAAAAATAACAGGATACAGGTTGAAAGATGTTCAGGGAAAGAATCCAAGAGTTTTGAAATCGGGGCATCATACGAATGATTACTACAAGGAATTATGGGATACGATTATGCGGGGAGAGATCTGGATCGGGCAATTCTATAATAAAAAAAAGGATGGATCATATTATTGGGAAGACGCTACCATTGCACCAATTTATACCAATAGTAAAATTTCTCATTTCATTTGCACAAAGGAGGATATAACAGAAAGAAAAAAAGCTGAAGAATCTATCCGGGAAAGCGAAGAGAAATTCAGGTCATTTTTTGAAAAAACAAATGTCAATATATTGTTATTGGATCCTGAGACCGGGAAAATTGATGATGCTAATAAAACAGCAGTTGAATATTATGGATATAGTCCGGAGGAATTAAAAAAATTAACCTTTCAGAATCTGTCTGTACTCGATGACGATACTGTCAATTATAAACTTGATAAAATATTGGATGGCACCAGGAGAATGATCCCTTTGAAACAAAAACTTAAAAATGGCAGGGTAAAAGATGTTGAGGTATATCCAACCCCGGTAAATATTAATAACAAAGCCATCTTATTCACCATAATACAAGATGTTACACGAAGGAAGAAAGCAATTGCTGCACTTACTGAAAGTGAATCTAAAAAACTTGCTTTATTGAGAATAATCCCTGATTTGATCATTGTGATCAACAAAAAGGGAGAAATTTTGGATTTGTATACAGACAATATGTCAGCTCTGGCAATGCCTCCCAGCGTTATGCTTGGAAAAAAGTTCATTGATATTATGCCCAAACCACTTAGTAAAAAATTCCAGGATTATGTTCAATCTGCTTTTGATACAAGAGAAATTATAACTTTCAGTTATTCATTTTCCAGGAAAGGAGAGGAGGTTTTTGAAGAAGCACGATTAATCGTTAGCGGAGATGACGAATTGCTGGTAATTTTACGTGATATTACCAAGCAGAAAAAATCTGAGGAAGAATTAAAAAGAGCCAGAGTGGAAGCTGAAAAGGCAAATGATGCAAAAAGTTCCTTTTTAGCAAATATTTCTCATGAAATAAGAACCCCGATCAATGCAATCATTGGTTTTAGTGAACTTCTGGCTCAGGAAGTAAATCAACCTCATCTTAAAAACTATATTAACTCCATTAAATCAAGCAGTATTACTCTACTTGATTTAATTCAGGATGTTTTGGATCTTTCAAAAATTGAAGCCGGAAAATTGTCATTGAAATCCGAATATGTGAATCTTAGTGCTCTTCTTGATGAAATGAAAGACATTTTCTGGTTAAAAATGAAACAAAAGAAAATAGTGTATCAAACAACTGTATCGAATGATATTCCGGGACTTTTGCTGTTGGATGGGTTGAAGATCAGGCAAATTTTAATCAACCTGATAGGAAATGCATACAAATTTACTGAAAACGGGAAAGTCAGTGTTAGTATAACTGCGGGGAATAAAACAACAGAAGAGAAGAAGACATGTATTGATGTTATTATTGATGTAACTGATACAGGCATTGGTATTCCGAAGAATTTTCAGAAAAGTATTTTTGAGGCTTTTAAACAACAAGATGAACAGGACAGCAGAAAATACGGTGGAACGGGACTTGGACTTGCAATAACACGAAGACTTATAGAACTTATGGGAGGAGCAATCCATCTCAAAAGTACCCCGGGAAAAGGAAGTACTTTTAAGATCATAATACCCCAAATTGAAGCAGTTACAAAAATTGAATTCAAACAGTTTAAAGACGAATCAAAGAGAATAAGATTTCATGATGCAAGCGTATTGATCGTTGATGATGTGCAGACTAACAGAGAGTTACTAAAAGGAGTAATAAAAGGAAATGCATTAAATATCTATGAAGCCATGGATGGAAAGGAGGCGATCGAAATGCTGAAAACAAACAAGCCTGATCTGGTTTTACTTGATTTGAATTTACCAAAAGTCAGTGGATTTGATGTCGTAGAGTTCATGAAAAACTCAAACGAACTTAAAAGTATTCCTGTCATTGGAATTTCTGCAATACATTTAATTGAAGAGGATGATAAGAGAGCGAAGTATTTTGACGTTTTTTTATCAAAGCCTTTCGATGTAAATGAGTTATTGATGCATTTGAAAAAGTATTTGCCATTTCATGATAAAGAAACAAATTTGGACGAAAAGCGGGAATCCTTGCAAAAGGATGATGATTTATCATTTGCAAATAAGGATGCCAATTTATTGAGAAAAACCATTAATATCCTGTTGAAAGATTACAAGATAGTACTTGATACTTCCTCATTTCTGGAGATAAAAGGATTTGCTTTGCGATTGAAGAAGGTGGCAAAGGTATATAGAATTGAAATATTAAAAGAACTGGCAAAGAAAATCGATAAGGCTTCAGATAACTTCGACATTGAAGAGATGAATCAGTATATGTCTGAAGTCCCCGAGATTTTATATAAAATAAATGAAAGAATTAAAAAAAATTGATCCGGAACAAGATTCCGGTAAATATTCCATCCTGATTGTAGATGACGTTGCCAAGAATATTCAACTTGTTGCCAAATTTCTGGCCCATGAAGGATATGACCTTTTCTTTGCACAAAGTGGTGAATCAGCAATAAAACAAATTGAAGCAAGGACATTTGATTTGATATTGCTTGATATTATGATGCCTGGCATGGATGGGTTTGAGGTTTGTACAAAAATTAAAAGCCAGAAAAGATCAAAGGATATACCGGTTATTTTTTTAACGGCAAAAACCGATGATGAAGCCATTGTCAAGGGTTTTGATATTGGAGGAGTGGATTATATTACAAAACCCTTCAATCCTACTGAACTGATAGCAAGAGTGAAAACACATTTGCAACTGCGGAACCGGGAATTGGAATTGCAGGAACTCAACAATACAAAAGATACACTCCTTTCGGTAATCAGTCATGATCTCAGAACGCCGTTTTTTAATATTATGAGTATTGGGGAATTGCTATTGAAAAACTATAAAAATTATGACGAAAAAGAGATTATGGACCTGATAGCCAGCATGATTGAAGCTTCCAGGATTTCTCATAATTTGCTGGAGAACTTATTGAATTGGACCAGGGTTCAAACAGGCAGGATTTTATTCGAGCCGGAAAATTTCCTGTTAGATGATATCATCCGGGAGAATATCCTGTTTGTACAACCACTGGCAGAAAATAAAACAATAGTATGCAAAGAGGAAATAGAAACGGGGATCCAGGTTTTTGCCGACAAAAACATGTTAAATACGATAATCAGGAATTTAATTACAAATGCTATTAAATATACCTCCCGCGGAGGAGAAGTTACTGTTGAAACTGAGAAAAAAAAGAAAAAGGCGATTGTCCTCGTCATAGACAATGGTGTTGGGATGTCGGTTGAAAAAGTGCAGCTACTTTTAAACCATACAAATTTTAAGACAACACCCGGAACCGAACAGGAGTCCGGATCAGGATTTGGATTGGTATTGGCTCGTGAGTTTATAGAGAAAAATCAAGGAAAACTGACTATTGAAAGTACCGAAGGAGAAGGAAGTGTATTCAGTTTTACCATACCATTGGCAGGTATAGCCTCTAAGCAGAAAATAAAATAAAAAAACAGCAACCAGCATGTATTTGAATAATTTTTATATTTGCACTGCCATTGAGGACTTGTAGCTTAATTGGATAGAGCACCTGGCTACGGACCAGGAGGTTGGGGGTTCGAGTCCCTCCAAGTTCACATAAAAGAGAAAGCCGCCCTTGTGGTGGCTTTCTCTTTTATTTGCATGGTGTGGCCGAGAAGCCACAAAGGGGTTCGAACCGAACCCACCGAAGGGGGGTGAGCTCATGAGCAGCTTGTGGGTGTGGTATGTGGGTGCGAATAATCCCTCCAAGTTCACATAAAAGAGAAAGCCGCCCTTGTGGTGGCTTTTTTATTTTGATACAGATAAAATCCGATTTTTCACAATTGTTGAACTTCAGCAATTCTTTTTCCGGAGTGCGCATACTGTTAAGTATCTAACAGATGGGATTCAAATGCCAATAAATTAAAAAAATTAACTAACTTATTGTAAATTTAGTAACAGATAAAAAGTATTGATTATGAATAAAAATATAGTATGCATTGTTTTGGCTTCGATAGTATTTGCCGGTTGTAGTAAATATGGCTATGTAAAATTAAATTATCCACAACCTCCGATAGCCTACCTGCCTGAAGATATAAGATCCATAGCGTTAGTGAACCGATCGCTGACCAAAGAGGAAGATAAGCCTAACCAGGTACTTGAGTCCATTGCTTCGGCCGAAGTGGCAGGATCGGATCGTCTGGCATCTGATGAATGTCTGAAGGGAGTATACGATGGGATAAAAGGTTTGAACGGAATTACTATCATAATACCTCAAAATACAAGGTTATACGGCACAGGGTCGCTTAAAACACCCGATCTGCTGGATTGGAAACAGGTCGAGGAGATATGCAATTCATCCAATGCGGATGTATTGCTGGTCCTTGAAACCTTTGATTCCAATACCGATCTGGCAGTAGCCATAGCGGCAGATCAGGCCATGTCAGTTCTTCATACCGGTGCTCCGAATCCGGCAATTCCGGGTCAGGTAAGGATGAATGTTGTTTCCTATTGGCGATTGTACGATCCGGTTACCAGAACCATTATTGATCAATACCAGCAATCTGATAACATAATCATTAATACGGAAGATATCGTGCCTCCTATGGGCGCGCTGCGCGAGATTGCCTATGTCGCGGGAAAAGAATATATTCAGCGATTTTTACCCAGTTATTATACAGTGAGAAGAGATATGTATAAAAAGGCCAAGGGGCCGAATAAACATATATTCCAAACCGGGTTCCGGCGTACCGAAGTCGCTAATTGGGAGGGGGCCATAGAGATTTGGAGCGGATTGACAGAAGACATTAAGCGCAAAACAGCAGGACGAGCTTGTCTGAATATAGCTGTAGCCTACGAAGTACTTGGAAATACAGACTTGGCATTAAAATGGGCCAAAAGATCATACGAAGATTACAATGATAAACTTGGAAGAGATTACGCGAAGATACTGCTGAAAAGAAAAAGCATTGAAGATTAAGGGAAACAGAAAAACGATACCATAGAAATCCCTAACTGGCAGCTTTTTTATATGCCGGCCGGTTATTCAAAAAGACCTTCATCTCTTATAAGCATTAGTATGGCAGAATGAGGAACAATAAAGTATTTTTCTTTTTTAAAAACAATCTCAAATCCGCTTTTCTGCATATAAATTGCCAGGTCACCTTCTTTAGGTTGAAGGGGTACATATTTCACTTCATCGCTTTTATCTTTCCAGGGTTCATCAACTTCATTAATTGCAGGAATGGGATATCCGGGGCCAACTTTCACTACATATCCTGTCTGTATTTTCTCTTTTTCCTGGATGCCGGGAGGAAGATACAATCCCGATTTGGTTTTATCCAAAGGAGATTTTGGTTTAATAAGTACCCTGTCACCCACCATGATAATTTTATCCGGTTTTTGTTCCCCAAGTTCTAAAGTCATTGTTAACCGTTTAAAACTTAATAACTCATTCAAATATAAACAGAATTAGCGATTATGGTATACAAACTATTATTTGTCCTTTTTCCCAAAGACAGAAAAATGAATATATCGTTTAGGATGTTTCTGTAAGTCTTTCATCAGGAGATTAAGATGATACGATGTTGAATCAAGGTTTGTATAGAGAGAACTGTCATTTATGAATTTGCCCATAGAACCTTCGCCTTGATCAATTTTAGATACAATGTTCCTGACCGAATTCAGGGTGCTGTCAAGTTGTATCAGGATGGAACCTAAATCAGCACTGTCTATGGAAGAACTAATATTGGCAAGATTATCAAGGGTTTCTGCTATTTGTTCATTTTTTGAATCAAGATTATCAGTGATCTGTTCGAGATTTTCAAAGCTGTTGTTCAGGCTACCATTCTTTGATAGTGAATGACTCAGGGATGCGAGACTTGAATTCAAACTGGATATGCTATTGCGTAAATTTTGTTCACTCTCAGGAGTCAGAACCTGATTCAATGAGATAAGAACCGTATCAATACCATAAAGAATATGTTCAATTTTTGGCACAAGTCCGGTAATCACATCCATAAGATCTCCTACGATTTCAGAATCCAGAGTGTCTTCGGAGCAGTGGTAAGATGTATTATCACTAAGGATAAGTTCCAGGTCACTTGTTGATGCAAGAGGATTCACCTGCTTTATTCTTACGACAGAATGCATTGGTATTTTCACCTTTTCCTCGAGAACTATCTTTACCCGGAATTTCCCTGAATTTTCATGATCAAATTCCAGGGAGGTTATGTTGCCTATTTTATATCCCTTAAGCATCACATTCCCGGATTCAATCAATCCGTCTGCCCGGTCAAATAATACGTAATAATGATCCGTTGATTTCAGAATGTTTTTGCCCTTCAGAAAGTTATAACCCCATATACTAATCGCCAATACGACTATAGCAATTAGTCCGATTTTTGCTTCTTTTGAAATTTTCACTTGAATAAAATAAGGTTAAACATTTGTTCTTCAATAATATATGATCGTATTTTTTAACACTTCAACTTTTCATATCGTGGAATCTTCATAATGGATGAGGATTTCACGACATTAATTTTGCTTATTATACAACTCGTGCAGGGCTTCCTGGATGGAAATTATTTTCCCTTCTTTAATGGCTATTATAAAAGCATCAGGACATATGCTTTTCACCCATTTGCTATATTCAACAATGTCATCATATTTTAGTTTTTTGCCAACAGCATATTTGTATGCATTATTGGTTCTGAATTCCTCAACATCACGAAACTCTGAAAAGAGATCAGAATCTAACGGAATTTCATTCGAAGAAGAAGAGATTTGTACTTTAAAATACAGAGAGGGTTGTATGCCAGTTGTATCATCATTTGCTATTGTTTCCAAAGTATCCGCATCACTTTCATACAGAACTGCAGAGGAATTAGCAAAACTGACTCCGGATTTGGATTCAATATCTTCCTTATAGGCTCTGAAAGCTCTGAAAATAGATGATGCAATGTAATTCTGACCTTCTTCTGAATTCAGATAATCCTCTTCCTCAGGATTTGTAATAAACCCGCTTTCTATAAGAACACTGGGCATAGAAGACTGGGCAAGTACCAAAAGACCTTGTCTTCTGATACCGCGGTCTTTTCTCATCGCCCGTTCACGAAACTGATCCTGAACCATATCCGCGAAGTTAATACTTTGTTTATCATATACATTTTGCATAACGGAAAAGATAATATAGGATTCAGGAGAATTTGGATCGAAATTCTGATACCGCGTTGTATAATCTTCTTCAAGAAGAATAACGGAATTTTCTCTTTTTGCAACTTCGAAATTTTCATCAGAACGATGCAATCCCAGCACCAGGGTTTCAGTTCCATAAGATTTCGGATTGCTCCATCCGTTTGCATGAATGGAAATAAAAAGATCCGCATCCGCTTCATTGGCAATTTCAGCGCGACGATACAAAGGAATAAATTCGTCTTTTTTACGCGTATAGATAACGTTAACTTCAGGGATTTTTTCTTCTATATATTTTCCCAGTTTCAATCCTATTGCCAATACAATGTCCTTTTCATTCGAGTAAGTCCCCATTGCCCCCGGATCCTTACCTCCATGACCAGGATCAATTACTACGGTACGAATTTTGTAATCTTCATTGTTGTTCCCATTTTGCGCTTGGGCAATAGTTGATAAAAAACACAGTATTATAATAGGAATAAGATTTAATTTGCAGGGATATTTCAGGCTTCGGTGTAAATCTTTATTCTGCATTGGAATCCTTAATTTTTATTAGCTTTGCAGCCTTTAGAACCATATAAGACCTTTGCAAAAATAGCATTTAAATCATTATCTGTGTTAATTCGAATTGCCCTGTTTCTAACATTTCAATTTGTGATTGTTTATAATTTACCGGCGCAATCCGATAGCCTGATTACAGATCATGATACGATTCCCAAAAATCTTTCAGGAGATGATGTAAATGCACATGACAGCTTAAAAATTCAGTATGACAGTTTGTTTATTAATGAACTTGACAGATCAGATACAATCATTGCAGATACTTTGGAAATAGCAGAGCAACCCAGAGAAGGAGCATTGGAGGACATGGTATATTATACTGCGGAAGATTCCATGAAAATATCTTTGAAGAAGGAAACAATGTACCTTTATGGCAATGCCACGGTAAAATACCTGGACATTGAACTGACAGCGAATTACATTGAACTGAACTATGCGAGAGAAGAAGTATTTGCAAAAGGCAGCATCGATACGTCAGGACAAGTTGTTGGCACTCCTGTATTTACACAGGGGAGTCAAAGTTTCGAATCGGATTCAATGAAATACAATTTTGGTAGTGAAAATGGTATTATTTACCATATTGTAACTCAGCAGGGGGAAGGTTATTTGCATAGCGACAAATCAAAAAGGCATAAGAATGAACACATCCATGCCTATGGAAATAAATATACTACCTGTGATGCCGAACATCCTCATTTTTACCTGGCTTTAAAAGAGGCTATCATTATACCTGAAGATAAAATTGTAGCCAAAGCATCTTATTTTGTTCTGGAGGATATTCCTATTAAAGTGTTGGGTCTTCCATTCGGTTTTTTTCCGAATACCACGCGGCGAAGTTCCGGCATTTTATTCCCTTCTTTTGGCGAAGAGCGTAACAGGGGATTTTTCCTGCGCGATCTGGGCTGGTATCAGGTGCTGGGCGATTACGCTGATTTCAGAATACTGGGTGATTTTTATTCAAAGGGCAGTTGGGGCGTAGAAACAAATCTGGCTTACAAGTACAGGTATCACTTTTCAGGTGATTTTTCATTTAACTACAATCAGAATAAAAACGTGGATGATATTGCGATTCCCGAAAGCAAGGATTATCGATTACGCTGGTCACACCGACAGGATGCCAAGGCAAATCCGACCCAGAACTTTTCTGCCAGTGTCAATTTCTCTTCTTCAGAATATGAGAAATACAATAGTTATAGTTCCCAGGAATATCTGACAAACCAGAAATCGTCAAGTATCAATTACTCAAAAAACTGGCCGGGAACACCTTTTAATCTTGCGATAAGCGGAAACGCTTCACAGAACAGTCGTTCCAAAAGCGTAAACATGAATTTGCCGACAGGCTCATTTAACATGAGTTCCATCTATCCCTTCAGAGGCAAAACAGGTTCTGGAAAATACAAATGGTATGAGAACATTAGTTTGCAATACAGTTCAAAATTTGATAATCAGATCGACACCTATGATTCCGTGCTTTTTGAACAGGAAACATGGGATAATATGAGAAATGCTTTCCAGCATAATATACCTTTATCCGTAAATTTTAAAATAGGTAAGTTGGTTACCATAACACCAAGTATGCGATATACAGGTGTTTTATACTCTGCGCGTACCGTTGTAGACAGTGTAGTATTAAACCAGGAAACAGATGTTGTTGAAGAATATTCACGCAGGGTAAAGGAAGGAAGTTATGCTCAGGCAATAAATCCAAGCATAGGAGTTTCTTTTGCGCCAAAGCTTTATGGGATGTTTGTTTCAAAAAAGGATGATGGTTATATGGAAGCTGTGAGACATGTAATTTCTCCATCAGCAAGTTTTTCATTTACACCGGATATGAAGAAAGTCAATAAAAACTATTATGATTCTTTATTCTATACAAACAGCGAAGGAATTAAAACATACCGCCGGATCTATAATCCGTTTGAAGATGAAATTTATGGCCCTCCTTCCAGCAATGGAAAGTCAGGTTCCTTGCGTCTGTCACTCAACAATAACCTCGAGATGAAGGTCCGTCCAAAAAATGATACCACCGGCGAGGCAAAGAAAGTTGTTATACTCGAAAACCTGAATTTCTCAACAAGCTATTCACCCTGGGCAGAGCAATTCAAATGGCAGGATGTTTCAATGGTCACAGGGACAAAGTTTTTCAATAAAAAAATGGATCTTAGAGTAAATGGTCGATTTAGTCCTTATGCCATTGATTCGACAGGGAAAAAGATCGATGTATATTATAACAGGGTAATGGGAGGAATAAACTTTTTACGTTTTACCAACATTACTGTCACATCGGGTTTTACTCTGAAATCAAAAGCAGGAGATAAAGGAAGTGATTCCAAAGAGGATCAGGATCAGACCGGTGAAACAGGCCTTGGACAGAATTTTGCAGGAGATGAAATGGATTTTACACCGACAGGATATACAGGGAATTATGTGGATTTTGATATTCCCTGGTCTCTTAATGTTAGCTATTCATGGTCGTGGAACAGGCCGGGAATAAAAACAACCAGAACGCATACTGTGAACATGTCGGGAGATTTCAGTCTGACTCCCAGGTGGAAAATCGGAGTTCGTTCCGGTTACGATATTGAAGCGAAGAAAATAACATTTACGAACCTAAGTATTTACCGCGATCTGCATTGCTGGCAAATGTCTTTTTCGGTTATTCCATTTGGTTCAAGAGCCAGTTATTCTTTCACGATCCAGGCAAAATCCAGTTTGCTGCGTGATTTGAAATACGAGAAAAAACCCAACTGGTACGATAATTTCTGATGAGTTTGGAGTCAGAAGACGGAAGTCGGAAGACCGAAGACGGAAGTGTGGGAAGTTTAGAGTTTAAAGTTTGGAGTTGGGTAATGGTTGCTGGGCACATGGTGCTGGTTACTTGTTTAACTGTTGAATCGTGGAATCGTTTATTTGTTTAGATGTTGAGGAGTTGAGGAGATGAATTGAGTAGTTAAGATGTTTAGGATTTAGATTTATAATAATCAGTATTTATTCAATGTCGAATGTCCAATATCAAATATCCAATGTTGAAGTACAAGTTATAAGTTATTGGAAATTGCCTGCCTTCCGCAGGCAGGGACATTGGGTGTTGGATATTGGATATTTATTAAGATTTGAAATCTTGAGACTAGTGACTTGAAACTTGAGACTTGCAACTTATTCAAATCCGAAATAAAAAAAACCCGGCAGAATACCGGGCTTAATATATAATAGTATATCTGTTTTTATTCGGCCACAATCTCAAAAGGGACTTCAATCTGTACTTCCTTATGAAGTCTTATATTGGCTGTGTATTTCCCAACCTCTTTTATCAGTTCTTCCTTTATCGAGATCACTTTCCTGTCAATGTCAAATCCTTTTTCTTTGAGTGATTCAGAAATCTGAATAGTATTCACTGATCCGAATATCTTGCCTTTTGAACTTGCTTTCGCACCAATTGTAAGGGTGACATCCTTAAGTTTGTCTGCAATGGCCTGCGCTTCCGCCTTAATTTTTTCTTCTTTGTGTTGTCTTTGTCTGAGGATCTCTTCATGAATTTTTTTGGCACTGGCGGTCGCATTTATCGCCAGACCTTTAGGAATCAAATAATTCCGGGCGTATCCGTCTTTTACCTGGATGATATCATCTTTGTACCCGAGATTCTGTATATCTTGTTTCAGTATAATTTCCATTTCCCATTGTTTTTATTTCAACATATCGGTAACATAAGGAAGCAAAGCAAGATGTCTCGCACGCTTAATAGCTGTTGATACTTTTCGTTGAAATTTCAGAGAAGTACCAGTGATCCGTCTGGGCAATATTTTACCCTGTTCATTCAGGAATTTTTTCAGGAATTCCGGATCTTTATAATCGACATATTTTATTCTGTTCTTAAGAAACCTGCAATACTTTTTCTTCTTGGTTTCAATTGTTGGCGGTGTTAAATACCTTATTTCAGATTGACTTTGCTGTGTACTCATGACTCATCCTCCACTTTTTCTTGTTTCATACTACGCTTCTTTTCTGCATACTCAATAGCATATCTTTCCATTTTAAAGGTGAGGAATCTAATGATTCTTTCATCTCGTCGGTACTCAGTCTCTAATTTTGCGATAAACTCACCTTCGCAGGAAAACTCTATCAGATAATAAAAACCAGTTGATTTTTTTTGGATTGGATAAGCAAGTTTTTTAAGTCCCCAATTCTCCTCATGCACAATTTTGCCACCATTTTTGGTAATCAGATTTTTGTACTTGTCAACCGCTTCCTTCATCTGAGCTTCAGATAAAACGGGAGTTGCAATGAAAACGGTTTCGTATCTGTTTTTCATTTTTTAAATAATTATTTGAGTGTTAATTTTTAACGAAGCGCAAAAATATTACTTTTTTTCATCTATTCAAATAAAACCAGGAATTATATAGGCCGGAGAAAAACAAGTAAATTCCGAATAACAACTAACGTCATTTGGTATATAGCAAACGATATGAACAGCCTAATCTATACCTTGGCCCAGTTTTCTCCTTTCTTAATTCGGCTAATCTGCATTTCCGATACTCCGAATGATCTGGCCAATACTGCTCCCGGAACTCCCAACGCTAACTGGTGTTTTATGATACGTACATCTGAAGCTTTAAGCTTTGAAGAAACCTTTCGGTCAGGCAGATTGTAATTTTCACCAAGAAAGAATTCCCACCCTTGCCATCCTTCTTTGTAAAACTGGTCGGGTCGTGCAGGTAAATTTGCAGGTTTGTTGGACCATGTACGGTATTCGATAGAGTTTTTAATACCTCTTCTTTGGCAAAGCAAGGATGCTTCTGCATACGTAAGATAAGACCGCTCATTGTACTTGGCGGGCTTTCCGAAAAAGTCAGGCCATCCTTTCCATACATTTTTTTTCTTGAAATATTCATCCGGTTTCCTTGGAAAATTCTTTGGGAGATACTCTCTGCTACGTTTGTAGGAATCAAATTTGCGGGAAGAATTTACTCCTTTTGGTACAAGGTTTTCCTGAGCCCAGGTTTTTGCAAGTTTATATGACCATTTGATAACGTTGTCATATGAATCTATCTTCATAAAACTCCAAGATTTAGGTTTAATTAGTAATTGTGTAATACGTATAACATAACATTCAGAAATCTGAATGCACAGAGAAAATCAGTATAACATTTTTTGGTTACAACAAAAATAATATTATTTCTGTAAATCTATTGTATAGATTATAATTAATAAACTGTATTTTTTTTAACTTATTGTACTGGTAACCAGTAAAATTTTCAATACAAATGAATTCTGTTTTTTCTATCCTTTAAACATGCTTGGTTCTGTATCACTGGTCTTTCTACGAGTTATCAACAATAGGAAACTCTCCAACTTATAATCAGTATATTTGTCTCACAGAAAAATTATGAGTGCATTTGTAGTATCAGCAAGAAAATACCGTCCCGATACATTTGATACAGTTGTCGGACAGAGTTCTATTACATTCACACTAAAGAATGCGATACGAACAAAATCTTTGGCACAGGCCTACCTGTTTTGCGGTCCGCGAGGTGTCGGAAAGACTACTTGCGCAAGAATTTTTGCAAAAACGATAAATTGCAAAAACCTTGGTCAAAACATTGAAGCATGCAATGAATGTGAATCCTGCAAATCATTCAACCAGAATCGTTCCTTTAACATTCATGAGCTTGACGCCGCATCAAACAATTCGGTTGATGATATCCGCAATTTAATTGAACAGGTTAGAATACCTCCACAGGTTAGTAAATATAGCGTTTATATTATTGATGAGATTCACATGTTATCGCAGGCCGCTTTCAATGCATTTTTAAAAACACTTGAAGAACCTCCCGGACATGCAATTTTTATTCTGGCTACAACAGAAAAACATAAAATCATTCCGACAATATTATCCCGCTGCCAGATCTTTGATTTTAACAGGATAAAAATCAATGATATTATAGGTTACCTGGAGAACATCGCAAAAAAGGAAAAGATCGATTTTGAAATAGAAGCGCTTACTATTATTGCGCAAAAAGCCGACGGAGCTATGAGGGATGCTCTGTCTATCTTTGACCAGATTGCAAGTTTTACCGAAAAAAAGATCACGTATCAAAGTGTGATTGAAAACCTCAATGTTCTTGACTATGAGTACTATTTTCAACTTACGGATAATTTTTTGAATGGAGATTATCAGAGCGCTTTGATTTTATTTGATGAAATATTATCAAAGGGTTTTGACCCTCAAAATATTATTGGAGGTTTGAGCAGACATTTTCGGGAATTGCTGGTTTGTAAAGCAGAAAAGACTATGCAGCTGCTTGAGGTTGGAGATTCAATCAAAAAACGTTATACAGATCAATCCTCAAAATGTTCAGACGATTTTCTTTTTTCCTGTCTTGATTTATGCAACGAATGCGATTTATCAATCAAATCAAGCAAAAATCATCGGCTGCATGTTGAAATAAGTATTATTAAATTGTGTAACCTGGTTCAAAAAAAAAAAGATGAAACAGTGAACCGGGAGGAAGATGTGCTTTTATTGTCTGAGAAAATACAAACGGAGGAGTATAAGGAAGAAATAAATCAGGAGGCAACACCTTCCGAAAAAGTTGAGGAAAGAGAAGCTCCTTTTGATAAATCCGGGAAGGATGCATTGCATAAGAAAACCTCTTCTTTCAATGATCCTGACTCATTCTCCATTAAAGAGGCTTTAAAAACACTTGACAGTGAACCTGAAGTGAAATCAAGTGAGCAGGAAGAAACTAACGGAGATGATGTTTTTAAAGCAGAGAAAGATTTACTTCTGAAAGACTTTGATGTTTCTGAGTTTTTATCTGTATGGAATGAATTTATCGGGAGTCTGAAAAAAAAAGAGCCCAGAATGTATTCTGCCATGCGCAACCAGGAACCAAATATTTCCGGTGGAGATACAATTTCTTTTTCTTTTATTAACAACACGCAATTGCAGGAATTTAAAGAGAAAATTCGGCCCCTGATTGTTGCTTTTTTAAAAGATCGTTTGAATTGTTCAGAAACAAAGATAGAAGCAGATATTCACCAGGACGAAAAACAATCCCAGGCGAAATTTCTTTCTGAGGTAGACAAATTGAAACACATGACATCAAAGAATCCTGTTTTACAAAAACTTAAGCAGGAATTTAATCTTGATTTTGAGTAAGCGTTTCATTTTCTTATGACTTCCCGCTTTTTTCATTGTTTTGCTTTCAAATTGTTTCTATTCTATGTTTTGTATACTTTTGCAGCCAATTTTACGAATGGATAATCTAAACAATTAGAAAATGGAAGGCCAAAAAATCACTATTGAGAACGGAGAGTTAAGAGTTCCGGAACATCCTGTTATACCATTTATTGAAGGTGATGGTACAGGTCCGGATATTTGGGCTGCCTCTGTCAGGGTTATTGATGCTGCAGTTGAGAAAGCCTATAAAACATCGAGAAAAATAGTATGGAAAGAAGTATATGCCGGCGAAAAATCATACAATACAAATGGTGAGTGGCTTTCGCAGAAAACATTGGATGCAATAAAAGATTATCTTGTTGCCATAAAAGGTCCTCTTACAACTCCGGTAGGAGGTGGTATCCGGTCATTGAACGTAGCATTACGGCAAATATTGGATTTGTACGTTTGCCAGCGACCTGTAAAATATTATGCAGGTGTTCCATCTCCTGTAAAAGATCCGTCAAATACAAATATGATTATCTTTCGGGAAAACACCGAGGATATATATGCCGGAATTGAATGGATGGATGGGACCACGGAAGTGAAAAAGATGGTTGATTTTCTGAGGAATGTAATGAAGGTCACTAAAATTCGTTTTCCTGAAAGTACCTCCATAGGGATTAAACCTGTTTCAAAAGAAGGAACTGAAAGATTGATAAGAGCAGCAATTCATTATACAATAAAACATGACTTACCTTCTGTAACACTTGTACATAAAGGGAATATCATGAAATTTACAGAAGGTGCATTTCGCGATTGGGGATATGCCCTGGCAAAAAAAGAATTTGATGCGAAGGAGTTCAATGGAGGTCCATGGTGCAGTTTTACGAATCCGCATAGCGGCAGGGAAATTATTGTGAAAGACGTTATTGCCGATGCTTTTCTGCAGCAAATATTGACACGTCCAAAAGAATATTCTGTTGTTGCTACATTGAATCTTAACGGCGACTATATTTCCGATGCGCTGGCAGCAATTGTCGGGGGAATTGGAATTGCCCCCGGGGCAAACATAAATTATATTACAGGTCATGCTATTTTTGAAGCAACACACGGAACAGCACCAAAATATGCCGGACAGGATAAGGTAAATCCCGGATCCCTCATTCTTTCCGGTGTAATGATGCTGGAATACCTGGGGTGGCAGGAAGCTGCAGATTTAATTGTGAAAGGTCTGCAAGGTACCATAAGTAAGAAACATGTTACGTACGATTTTGAAAGATTAATGGACGGTGCTACCTTATTAAAATGTTCGGAATTTGGGAATGAGATCATTTCCAATATGTAATATACGGTAGTTACTATCCGGGAGGATTTGTTATAATCCTATATCGGTAAAATAGCTGTCTGAAAATTTGGTTTATTTTCTTTTTAGACGATCTTTTCCTTATTGTATCATAATTTTTCTTGTGATCACACTATTATTTGTTGTGATTCGCACGAGATATATTCCCCGATGAGCGTCATCCAAATTAATATCAGTGAATATCGGAGATTGAACATTGTTAAATTCTTTACTGAAAATTATGTTGCCTGAAACAGAAATAAGATCAATATATACCTGATCATCCACAGGACCATTTATTTCAATTATAAAATTCCCATTGTTTGGATTAGGATATATTTGTATATTGGAAACATCCGCTATATATGGTTCATCCTCAATGTTACTTAGTCTGAAATCATTTAGCGTTATGCTAAAAATACCCGTTACACCGCCATACGATCCATCTACCTGAAGCCACAAAGTATCCCCGGTTTCATATCCAATCAGACTTGGAATGGTGGCAGCATAATCTAAATTTCCGACATAATCATCATTCGCAGCCAAAAGAATATAGTCCCCATTGAGAATATCCTGGCATGAATTTGCTTTGTATACAGCAATCTGATTGTCAAAACCTTCCGTTTCAATTGAAATACCCGGGTAGTTTTCTTCAATGAAAAACTTAAACCATACACTGTTGTCAATTCTGGCTTCACCCTGGCACCAGCCGGCTTGTGAAAAACATCCGCCCGAACTTCCAAAACCTTCAGGAGGTACGGGTTCATTTTCCTGCGGTGTGCCACATTGATTTGAGAATGGGCCGTTTTCACCAAAATAAATCCTTTGAGCCTCACAGATATCATCCGGGGTGTTAATTATCTCGAGGTCATATACATCAGTACAGGTACCGTGGGTTGCAGTAATGGTCAGCATATCTGATTGCAAATAAACATTTACTGTATTTTCGGAAGTCTGATAGGCCATATCAGGCGGATAGAAAGACAGACTATAATTGCCGGTGACAAAGATTTCAGCAGAGTCTGACGAACAGTTGAAAAGCTTATTTGGCAATACCTCGAATTCAATATTATCAGATACTTTCAAAAATTCACTATAGATTTCAGTCAGAGGAGTTCCTCCGGAGTAAGTGGTAATTGTAACATTTTTTAATCCCGGTGAACTGTAACTAACATATACTGTATCATTTGTTACATCTGTTGGCGTTGCATCCGGTCCAAAATTCCAGCGAATGCTGTCAAAATCATTGGAATTTGATTTTAAGGTGTACATAACATCTGCATTAAGACAGGCTTCTGTTATATTTACATCAATTGCAGTAGGAGATACCGGGAATGTATCAGTCAGTGCTAATTTCCAGATACCTCTTCCATAAGTTCCGGCAAATAATATATTCTCATTTTCCTGAATTTCAAGTT
The DNA here is from genome assembly GCA_964406315.1 of uncultured Bacteroidales bacterium. GTDB lineage: Bacteria > Bacteroidota > Bacteroidia > Bacteroidales > UBA10428 > UBA10428. Next base: position 58,197 of record CAYORG010000015.1, read on the forward strand.
CGGTAACTATAACATTCGGAAGGTTACCGCTAAAATCTTCCCATTGGTTCATCTTTACATTGCGGGCATAAATGCCAATATCAGTTCCAAGATAGAGTTGATGGTTTGTTTCGGCCTGATATATAATAGAATTTGCAGGCACATTTGGTAAACCGTATGAAAAGTTGATCCAGTTCTTTCCGCCATTCGAGGAGTAAAATACTTTTTCATTCTCATCATAGCCTGAAACACTGATCCATATCTTGTTCGGATCGGTATCTGAAATGGCTATATCAGTAATTGTAACAACAGGAAGGTTGGCACCAATTTCCGTCCAGTTTTTTCCTCCGTCAGATGTTTTCCAGATATTGTTCCAGTCTGAGGCATAGATATAATTTTCGTTCGATGATGCTATTCTGATAACCTTTAGATCCTGACCTGCAAAATCGGAAATAACTTCCCAGCTTGAACTACCATCAACAGTTTTATAGATCTCATCGTAACCCAGCAATAACTTTTTATTATAGGCTTTGCTCATAATATAAGGAGTAACCCAGGCTCCTTCAAGATCGGGAGAGGGTTTTACAGGTGAAAAAGTCAGACCTCCGTCAACTGATTTGTAAATATTTCCATAATAGACTGAACCATACAGAACATTAGCATCCAGCGGATCTACAATACATTCCATTCCGTCACCTCCGATTACTTCGTGCCAGGTGCCGTTCTTCAGAAGGAATGTACCATTATCCTGGTTGCCGGAAAGCAACATGTTACTTTCACCCTGCGAAACACCGATTTTGTAACTCTGCAATATCTCCAGTCCATCGCTGATATCTGTCCAGCTTTCTCCGTGATTTGCACTTATATATACACCACCGTCATTCCCACAGTATAGATTTCCGTTAAGCGGACTATAAACGAGCATGTGATGATCGGCATGCACATAGTTGTAATTTACACTTGGATACCATAATCCTGAAAGATTCCAGCTGTTACCTCCGTCGGTACTTTTCCAAAGATTCACACCGCCAACGATTATAACGTCGGCATTTGAAGGAGATACGGAAAGAGACAGGTCATACCATCCCTGGCCTCCCTGGTCACTTCCGTTATCACTCCAGCCCAGAAGATTCTTATTGCCAATACCCTGGCCGTATAACAACTCCCAGGTGATACCCTCATCAATTGATTTATAAAGTGCATAAAAACCATTGTCTGCATCATCACTGAACAATGCAAATACTGAATTCGGCTCGTCCGGGGTGACAGCAATTTCAATCCGGTTGTATTGATCGGACAGATTAATGCCGTTCATGCTTATTGAAAAGTTAGTTCCTCCGTCTGTTGATCTAAAGATCCTGGCTGTACCCATACTGCTATAAGTTGTGGCGTAAACGGTTAAAGATTTTGTGGGATGGAATTCAATATCTCTGAAATTTCCGCTTATTAACAAAGTATGACTGTTCCATCCATTGGTTGTTTTGTAGATGCCCCTGTTTGATGTTGAAAGCATAATGCTGTGGTTTACAGGGCTCATCAGGATACGCCTGAAATAGGTATAATCCACAACATCAAGAGAAAGAGAGGTGGGTTGCCAGCTTTCGCCTCCGTTTGTTGATCTTGCGATACCAATACCATACGTATCAATAGCATCACCATCACCGGTTGCTATATAAATGATATCAGGATCAGTATAATCGACAACAATATCTGAAACTCCTATGGAAGACAATTGATCTGTCGTGGTTCTCCATGTATTGCCGCCATCTTCACTCAGCCAAAATCCTCCCGAAGGGGCTCCTGCAAAAAGAATATCCTGATCCGAAGGATGAAATGCGATGCAGTTGATCCTGCCATTTCCTGTTTTGTTCGTTGTATTGATTGTGTATGGTGTATTCGAAGGGCCAAGGCTAACCCATACCGGCGATGCCTTATTGATGGACTTGCTGTTTATTTTTTCCCAGAATGATTTTTGATACTCCGGATTACCAATTTTACCGGAGGGATAAACCCTTGGTTCCATGAAATATTCCCAACGTCTGAACTGTTTGTATCCCTTTCCTTTTTCAATCTCTCTGTCTTTCCAGTATTCATTGAATGCAGCCTGAATTTCGTAGAAAGAAATATCACTCTGACTTTTATTTTCTGTCTGGGATACATGTTTCATCCAGGGTTGTGCTAAAACGGAAGACATGATGAACATGCCGGTACATAGAAATAGTAAAATACGTTTCATGAATGTCCTTTTTGATTATGATTTGACAAAATAACTAATAATAATTTATTCTTTTTCTATAATCTTAATTTCAAAACAAATGAATTGATAGTTTTCTTAAGGATCTTACGGTTTTTTCATTAAAATGATACGCATGTTTATTTATTTCTTCTGGCATTCACAATATTTACATTAATTTTGTTACTCTTCAAATTTGATTTTGGTTATGAGTACTTTATTGAATATAATAGGCAAACTATTTGGCAGCAAGTCGGAACGTGATATCAAGGAGCTTATGCCTTATCTTGATAAGATCAAGGCAGCATACGAATTGATTCAGAAGGCTACCAATAATGAATTGCGTGAAAAGACAAAAAAACTTAAACAGTTCATTCAGGATTATATAATTCCCGAATTAAAAGAAATTGAGGAATTAAAAGCCAAAGCGGAACAAGAATCACTTGATATCTCGAAAAAAGAGGAAATTTTTGAGACGATTGACAAAGTGGAAAAATCAATTGATGATAAGATCGAAGAAGCCCTGGATGAAAAATTACCGGAAGCATTTGCCATTATTAAGGAAACTGCCAAAAGATTCAACGACAATGAATACCTTGATGTAACAGCTACCGATTTTGACAAGGATCTTGCTGCGTCAAAGGATAATGTTGAAATTGTTGGAGGCAGTACAGCCAGGTATCATAACAAATGGATTGCAGGCGGGAATGAAATTGCCTGGGATATGGTACATTATGATGTACAATTGATTGGCGGTGTTGTTTTGCATCAGGGGAAAATTGCTGAAATGGCAACAGGCGAAGGGAAAACACTCGTAGCCACACTGCCGGTATTTTTAAATGCATTATCGGGACGCGGTGTACATGTCGTGACAGTGAATGATTACCTGGCGAAACGCGACTCGGAGTGGATGGGCCCTATTTTTGAATTTCATGGTTTGAGAGTTGACTGCATTGATAAACATCAACCCAATTCGGTCGATAGGAGAAAAGCCTACGAAGCAGACATTACCTATGGTACAAACAATGAATTCGGGTTTGATTACCTCCGTGATAATATGGCGATCAATACGCAGGACCTTGTTCAGAGAAAACACAATTATGCTATCGTTGACGAGGTGGATTCGGTTTTAATTGATGATGCACGTACCCCTTTAATTATTTCAGGACCTGTGCCGAAAGGAGAGAACCAGGAATTTGAAGAATATCGTCCTCGTGTGGAGAAACTTGTGAGTGCACAGAGAAAACTCGTTACTGAATTGCTTGCCGAAGCAAAAAAATTAATCAATGATGGAGATAAAGAGAAAGGCGGGTTTAAATTGCTGCAAGCATTTAAAGGTTTACCAAAAAACAAAGCATTAATAAAATTCCTGAGTGAAGAAGGGAATAAAGCATTGCTTCTGAAAACTGAAAATTTTTACATGCAGGAAAGCAGCAAGCACATGCATAAAGTAACTGACGAATTGTATTTTGTAATTGAAGAAAAGCTGAATTCTGTTGATCTTACTGATAAAGGGATTGAAACTCTCACTACCTCGGCTGATGATCCGAATTTTTTCATTATGCCCGATATCGGTTCGGAAGTAGCCGAACTCGAAAAAGCAGGATTGACTACAGAAGAAATGCTGATCAGGAAAGATAAACTGATACAGGATTATGCTATAAAATCAGAGAGAATCCATACGGTTCACCAGCTACTCAAGGCCTATACAATGTTTGAGATAGACATTGAGTATGTCGTTATAGATAACAAGGTGAAGATTGTCGATGAACAGACTGGCCGTATCATGGAGGGACGAAGATATTCTGACGGTTTGCATCAGGCAATTGAAGCAAAAGAAAATGTTAAGATTGAAGCTGCTACACAGACCTATGCAACCATTACTTTGCAGAATTATTTCAGAATGTATCATAAACTTTCGGGGATGACAGGTACGGCAGAGACTGAAGCGGGTGAATTCTGGGATATTTACAAGCTTGATGTAGTGGTCATTCCTACGAACAAGCCTATTGTTCGTGATGACAGGGAGGATTTGATTTACAAAACAAAACGTGAAAAATACAATGCAGTAATTGATGAAATCGTTGAGCTGGTGAAAGAAGGCAGACCATCACTTGTAGGGACAACATCTGTTGAGGTATCTGAGTTGCTGAGCCGCATGCTGAAAATGAAAAGCCTAAAGCATAATGTATTGAATGCAAAATTGCATCAGAAAGAAGCCGATATTGTAGCTGAGGCAGGGAAAGGAGGTACCGTAACCATAGCAACAAACATGGCAGGTAGAGGAACGGATATAAAGTTATCTCCTGAGGTAAAAAAAGCCGGGGGATTGGCCATTTTGGGTACTGAGCGTCATGAATCAAGACGGGTTGACAGGCAGCTTAGGGGGAGAAGCGGAAGACAGGGAGATGTGGGATCTTCACAATTTTATGTCTGTCTTGAAGATGATCTGATGCGATTGTTCGGGTCTGATAGAATTGCCGGACTGATGGATCGTATGGGACTTAAGGAAGGTGAAGTCATTCAGCATAGTATGATCACCAAATCCATTGAACGTGCTCAGAAAAAAGTCGAGGAAAACAATTTTGGAATTCGGAAACGTCTTTTGGAATATGATGATGTGATGAATTCACAACGTGAAGTGATTTACGGAAAACGCCGGAATGCTTTGTATGGAGACCGTATTTCGGTGGATATAGCGAATATGATGTACGATGTATGTGAGAGTATAGTTGAACAATATTATGCCAATACGGATTATGAAGAATTTAATTTTGAAATTATCAGGCTTCTTTCTATAAATAATCCGATAGATGAACAGGAGTACATTAAACTGAGCAACAAGGAAATGATAGAAAGACTTTATGAAGCTACCCGCAAAGCATACGTCAGAAAGACCGAATCTATCAGAAGCAAGGCATTGCCTATTATTCAATCGGTTTATGAAAGACAATCAAAAACCTATGAGAATATCCTGGTTCCCATAACAGATGGTATGAGAACATACAACATTATCACCAACCTTGAAAAAAACTATACATCAGGTTGTGAGGAATTGATAAGATCGTATGAGAAATCACTTACACTGGCAACGATAGATGAAAACTGGAAAGAACACCTCAGGGAACTTGACGATCTGAAACAATCGGTACAAAATGCAACCTACGAACAAAAAGATCCTTTGCTGATATACAAATTTGAGTCCTTTGAATTGTTTAAAACCATGATCGATAAGATCAATAAGGAAGTTGTGAATATATTGATGAAAGGACAGTTGCCGGTCAGGGACCCGGACGAAGTAAGGCGTGGAGAAGCTCCCCGTCATACGGATATGAGCAGACTGCAGGCAAGCAAAAGTGATTATAGAACAAACTATGGTGGAGGAGAAGGGCAACAGCGTCAGCAACCTCAGAAAATACAGCCGGTAAGAGTGGATAAAAAAGTTGGAAGAAACGATCCCTGTCCCTGCGGAAGTGGAAAAAAATACAAGAATTGTCATGGCAAAGTAGGTGCCGAAACGGTTAATTAAAAAAGTTATTCGGATATTTTGTTAATATTTTCCTTTCCTGAAGAATACCCTATACAATAATTTTACCTATTTTCAATACTTGTAGAACATAATTGTTATAATTAACGTACAAGAGTTCTATTTTATAAAATTGATTTTTTACTAATCCTTATTAACATTTTATTATGAAAAAACTATTTTTAGTAACAGTAATAATGGTTTTCGCTGCGGGTATTTATGCGCAGGGAGACCTGGACAATGCCTTTTATTTCCGTTTTGGATATTCTAAACCGACTAAAGCATATGGAGGTATAGACAATGATGATATTTGGGATGATATGAAAAGGAATGGTATCATGTTTGAATTGGGACATATTTTCTATTTCAATAGTCTTAAGATGGCAGATGGATTACGCTTGGGGTTAAACGCAGATTATTTAAATATGACCTATCATTCAATAAAACATGAGGAAATTGATAATATTAAAAGCAGGATTTTTCTGTTCGGATCCAAAATAGGTCCTGTAATTTCTTATAGTCCTGTTGATAAACTTGTTTTTGATGCGTTTGTTAAGCTAAATCCTGTGTGGGTATCAACTCTGGTAGATGATACGTATGGAAATGAATCAGAAGTATTTGTAGGTTTTATGGGTATTGGATATTCATTTGGGATAAATGTTAGATACAGTATACTAATGGTTGGTTTTGATTTTAACAAATCATGGAATAAAATGCGTTGGATTGATGATGATGGTAATTTAAGTGATGATATTTTTGTAGGTAATGCAAGTGATAATGATAAAGATTATACGCCGGTACCCAACTTTAACATTAGTATCGGATTGGCTTTTTAAATATTTAGAGATAACTTGTAAAAGGAATAAAAAGCTTCCTGAATTTCAGGTAGCTTTTTTTATTTTGGTCTTATTAAATTAAATAAAATGCTGTGAAATTGCCCTATTCGAATTGTGTATGTGTTGAGTAATTAGAACCTTTATATTTTGTAACCCGTATAACAACGAGTATTAATTATTAACTGAAATTTTACTAATCCTTACAATCAATTTATTATGAAAAAATTAGGTGTATTAACGGTAACTTTACTTTTCTCCGCCATCTTGTTTGCTCAGGGAGATCTTGACAAAACATTTTATTTCCGTTTGGGATATTCTAAACCTACAAAAAAGTATGCAGGAGTGGACAATACAGATTATTGGGACGGTGTTAAAAGAAACGGAATTCATGCTGAAATTGGCCAGATCTTTATACTGAACAGCATTCCGCTTGCAGACGGACTGCGATTGGGTATTAATGCAGATTATGCTTCCTTTTATTTTCATGGATTTAAATCAGATTTCGGAAAACAAAGATTTTTAACCTTCGGATCGAAAGTGGGACCTTCTCTTTCTTATAGTCCCGTGGATAAACTGGTTTTTGATACCTATATAAAAATAAATCCTGCCTGGTTATCTGCAGCCTTTAGCTCGGTGGAAGATTTAACGGGTGAAGATTATCAATTCTATCTTGGTTATTTGGGTCTTGGATATTCATTTGGTGTTAATGTGAGGTACAGCCTGTTGATCGTGGGATTTGACTTTAATACATCATGGAATAAACTGGAGCACTATGATGAGAATACCAATGAATTTGATGGCACATATATTGGAAATGCCAGTGATATTGATAAGGACAGAACTCCAATACCGTCATTCAATTTTACGATTGGATTGGCATTCTAGATCTTTGGAAAAAATATGAAGTAAGAAAGCTTCCCGGATTATAAAGGAAGCTTTTTTATGAATTGCATAAAATTATTTGAATAAAAAGGCATGTTTATTGCAATGAAAGTAATTCATTCTGATCAGACACTCCGGTTAGTATAATTTTATT
>CAYORG010000016.1:0-65347 GCA_964406315.1 uncultured Bacteroidales bacterium
AGGACGGAAATTTTATATTTACAAATTCCGGACCATGGTTCAGAATGCGGAAAAACTGAAAGCCCGGCTTATGGAAATGAACGAAAGTGACGGACCGGCATTTAAAATTAAAAAGGATCCTCGTATTACACCCATCGGATATCTATTGAGAAAAACAGGCCTTGATGAACTTCCTCAGCTTTTCAATGTATTGAAAGGAGAAATGTCTCTCATAGGCCCGAGGCCTCCTCTTCCGGACGAAGTAGAAAAATACGAACGCTGGCAATTAAGAAGATTATCTGTAAAACCGGGTATAACATGTACATGGCAATTATTTCCCAACAGAAATGATGTCATATTCGAGAAATGGATGAAACTGGATATGCAATACATTGATAACTGGTCTTTGAAGGCAGACTTTATCCTTTTCTTCAGAACAATTTTGAGTGTCTTTCGTGCAGGAGGTCATTAAAACCATTGCATTTCTCCTTTCCTCTAATATCTTTGCTATTATTATCAAAGTTTTATTCAAATGCTAAGAATTTCTTTATTTTTTCTGGTCTTCATTCTGGCTGTCAGTTGTATCTCAACAGAAAAGCTTAAATATACTATTGAAGACTCTGATCCAAAAGACAAATTCAACAATGACAGGCTCGAAAAAACGATCCAGCCTTATGATTATTTGTATATAAAAATATACAGCCTTGATGAAAGAACATCTCAAATCTTTGAGCAGGATGTAAGATATGGATATGCAGATGAACAGTTAATATCTTATGAAGTATCTGATAAAGGATACATCAATTTCCCGTTTATAGGGAATATTACACTTAAAGATCTTACTCTGGAAGAGGCGCGAAATAAACTTGAACAGGAACTCAACAAATACCTGACAAATATTTCCATCCGTATCAGGTTTGTCGGAAATAAGATCACCGTTTTAGGTGAAGTTAGAAATCCGGGGAATTTCACTTTTTTTGATGAGAAAATAACCGTATTCCAGGCATTGGCTCTTGCAAGTGATGTATCTGATTTTGGTGATAAAACCAAAGTCACACTTGTTCGCGAAAAAGACAATATTATAACCTATCAATACCTGGATTTAACAAATAAAAGAATTGCAGAATCTGAAAATTATTATCTGTTGCCAAATGACATTCTTATTGTTGATCCCGTAAGAACCAAATACCGGCAAATGAGAGATTACACACCTGTTTATCTTATGCTGACGACTATCACCACCCTGATTGCAGTTCTGTCTTTGTTCTAATAATTTTTATTATATTTCAGAATGAAAGAAACATACGATAATTTCCAGCAACAAGATCTGAATTACAAAAAGCTGGTACAGCGTTTTTTGGAATTTAAAAAAAGCTATATCCTGTTAACAATAGTATTTCTTGGAATTACTTTCATATACAATAAAACTTCAAAAGTATTGTACAAGAACAATACAACCATTATGATATCTGAAAAGGAGCGAAGCGTTCTGTCGGGCAGTAATGACTTCCTTTCAAGTATGGCTTTATTTTCAGGACAAAACAAAATAGATAATGAAATTGAAGTAGTAAAGTCCTTCTCAATGATAAAGGAAACCATTGAGAGAATGGATATGAAATCTTCGATCTACAGTTATGAGAAAAGTTTTTTTTCCGAATTGCTAAGAAACACCAGTTTTGTTAAGAAAACAGAACTTTATTACGAATCTCCTATTCAAATATTTGTTGACCCAACTCACCCCCAGGCAACCTACCTGGATTTTTATATCGAATTCATTGATGACAACACATTCAAAATATATACAAAACCACAAAATAATGATATATATCTATACAATTATATCGACGATAATATCACCGGCGTAGTTCCTTACAAAATTTTTAACTACAATTATAAATTCGGCCAGGAAATCAAGACTGAGTATTTCAACTTCCAAATTCTTAAAACCGAAAAATTCAATAAAGACTATACCAAAAACAGGGAATTGTTTTTTCATTTCCACAACACCAATTATTTAACGTTTGAATACCAGGGTTATCTTTCGGTCGAAGCAATCAGTCCGACAGCTTCCATCATAGACATTTCCCTGAAAGGCACTAATTATTACAAGGTCACTGATTTTATCAACACCCTGGCATCGGTCTTTTTGGATCGTAACCTGCAGAAAAAGAACAATGCTGCAGCAAGCACCGTGTCGTTTATTGATGCACAAATATCAGAATTTAAAGACTCTCTTACTACTGCAGAAGCTAATCTGAAAAGTTTCCGTACTTCACACCAGGTGATGGACCTTAGTTTCCAGGGACAACAAATCTTTTCCAGATTGGACCAGCTTGAATCCGAAAAAGCCCTTCTTCAGCAACAACAAAGGTATTATTTGTATTTGCGGGATTATTTTAATAAAAATAAAGATATATCTGATCTGGTCGCTCCTTCTTCAATGAATGTTGTTGACCCCATACTTACAGGCCTTGTTACTGAATTGCTTGCTGTTAATTCAGAAAGAGCCAGACATGTTGGGAACAACCAGAGTTCCGATAATATTCTTTTAAAAAATTACAACCAGAGAACTGAAAATATAAAAAATACCATTCTCGAAAATGTTTCAAGCTCTCTGAAAACTCTTTCTAGCTCGATCAATGAAATAAACTATAGGATTTCCAAACTTTCCAATCAGATTTCTATGATGCCAAAAACAGAGCTGCAATTGAAAGGCATTGAGAGGAAATTTGAGTTGAATAGTGCAATTTATACATTTCTTCTTCAGAAACGATCAGAAGCCCAGATAGCAAAAGCTTCAAGTATGCCGGATTATGAAGTTATAGAGCCTGCCCGATCAATAAGACCCAAAATAGTATCTCCCAGAACAAAATTAAATTATGCCATTGCTCTTTTTCTTGCTCTGCTCATACCAACAGGATATGTTCTGGTTGTCGACTTCTTCAATAATCGGATCAATACACTGGAAGAGATAGAGCAGGTTGCTGAAAATCCAATTTTAGGGAAAATATTCCATAATTTCAGAAAAACAAATCTTGTTGTTGCTCAGCGTCCCAATTCTTCTGTTTCCGAATCGTTCCGTGGCATCCGGACAAATTTTCAATTCTTTGATCACAGTGGCAAAAAACAGGTTGTATTATTTACCTCCGCATCCAGTGGAGACGGCAAGTCTTTCTGTTCAATAAATTTTGCTTCTGTCCTGGCTCTGAACGGCCATAAAACTGCTTTGCTTGAATTTGATTTGCGCCGACCAAAAGTACACCAGGAATTTGGCTCAAGCAATATGATTGGTATTAGCTCCTTCTTAATTGACAAGGCAGTAATAGATGACATTATTCTTCCGACAGAGATTGAAAATCTTGATCTCATATCAGCAGGACCTGCGGCTCCAAATCCTGCAGAACTGATTTCTTCAGAAAGAACAACCGAATTCATCGAAACATTAAAAGGAATGTATGATTATATAATTATAGATTCCGCTCCTGTAGGAATCGTTTCCGAAACCTTCCTCTTAATGAAACATTCTGATGTGAACATATTTGTTGTACGCATGGAATACACCATAAGAGATGCTTTTAAAAATGCATTAAAAGCCATGAAGAATAATAATTTTGATAATTTCAGTATTCTTATCAATGATCTGAATATACGAAAAGAATCCTTCAAATACGGTTATGATAATAAGTACTATCACGATGATTCAGGAGGATTCTTCAGCAGGATATTTGGCAGAAAAAGAACTTAACTAAAATTCAACTTCGACATTTTCTAAGTTTTATATCTATGATTTATGTCATGAATTGAGGTTTTTTATTTCCGGTTTTAATTTTCGGCCCGACTTTTGCATTTAGTCACCTACAGAGTGAATATACTTCACTCACCTATATCCGACAACCATTTATTGACCATGTAATAGTGTATGCCAGTATCGTATTTGGTATAATATGATCAGGTATGTTATTTCACAAAAAGTGGTGTGCATATACTTTTAAACAAGACCTGTATTTCTCAATTGAGATCATAGTAGTGCCTGAAACAGGTAATCGGTTGATCTTATTAAAAGTTACGTATTAATAAAATGAAAAAACAATGAAAATCGATAATGTTAACATGCAGAGGAATGAGATAGGCAGTTTAAATGACCTGAATCTGAAAAATGCTGTATCTTTTATTGGGAATACAAACAGAAGTACCTATGATTTTTTATACAAAATAAAGGTTATAGTGAATATGCTGTTTAACAATAATACGTTTATGGAGCTTATCAGATACTCTGCGATGAATATTAATGGTGATAAAAGTTATATTCTGGGCAATTCAGCGATTCATAATTTTATCATCACATCCATTGTGTCTAATCGTAAAAATGAGGAATCATATATGGTCGTAATGAAATACATTCAAAAAATAACCGGACTTCAAAATGAACCGGGAACTATAAACCGTATAACACTCAAACGACTCAAATTCAATGAAATATATTGGAATAATAAAGCGGAAATATCCTTTATGAACACGAAAGGAAATGAATATATTGTAAAAATTAGTTTTTTTAACGGCAATTAGCATTATTTTTGTTTTTTGTTTTCATGGTTTTGGTTTTTTGGGAATTATGCCGGATATTCATCTTGAACTCCGGCATTCCCTTTTTATGATAATGCCCTTATAACAATTGAATTGTTAAAAAAGAATGCATTGAAACCAGTATCATATCAAATTGATTGTTTCCCAAATTGACGAAGGTGAACAATTACATGAGGTTTACCTGAAATAATCCGGATGGTCATTTTAAAGGATACAGTAACCTGACCGGTTGTATGTTAAACGAACCAAAAAAACACTCTCTTGGATTTAAATATAATACATCTTACAGACATTCATGGAGCTGTTTCCTATATCAACGAAATTGAGAAGGAATTGCAAAATTCAGATCTTGTGATCCTGTCAGGCGACATATCCCATTTCGGCAAAAGAAAGGATGTTCAGCAAATCATACAAAAACTGGCTGTTTTTAACAAACACATATATGCTGTAGCCGGAAATTGTGATTATAAAGAGGCAGATGAATACCTGACTCAGGAAGGCATAAATCTTAACAAAAGAATCACTACAATTCGGGGATTTACCTTATGTGGTCTTGGCGGTTCTCTTCCCTGCCCCGGACCAACACCATTCGAATACAGGGAAAATGAGGCCAAAAGATGGCTTAAGGAATTGGAAGCAAATCTTAAATCGAGCGAGCCGATTGTTTTTGTTACCCACGAACCTCCTTATAATACTATTCTTGACAGATTAACCGATGGCAGACATGTCGGAAGCAGATCGGTCAGGAAATTCATTGAAATCCTGTCCCCTCTCTTATGTCTTACAGGACATATACATGAAGGTACGGGAGTTGATAAAATTGGCAATTGTATACTGGTCAATCCCGGCCCATTCAAAACCGGGAAATATGCTTCTGTAAGAATCACCGGTGAAAGTTCGGTGCACGTCAACCTGGAGCAGGTTACCGTTCACTGATACCTGTTCACCTTAATTATCCTCCTCTTTACCTAAAGGTGGTTTCCTATTCATGCATCCCATAGTAATTTTGATGCAAAACAATTTCAATGATCCTGTTAATTTTCATAATCATATTTGCCGTATTTGTAGCGGGTATTCTTTTCTCTCCTGTTACTATTGCAATTGATACAAACCGAAATGAATATTATATAAGTCTGACAGGATATGCCAAAATCAGTCTTTTCATAAAACCTGATACCTGGAAGTTAAAATTGCATGTTCTCTTTTTGTCCTTTACATTCCATCCATTTGAGAAAAAATCCTTTGAAAAAAAAAGTGAAAAGGCAACAGGCCGGAAAAGCAGGATCCTTCAAATACTGCATCCTGCAAAACACACTAAAATCATTTGCAAATTAATTAAATCCATATCTATTAAAAAGTTGGATGCAAACATTGATACAAATGATTATCCCTTAAATGCACTATTAATTCCTGTTACACAACTTGTCCGTCAGCGGAATATTTCGATACATATCAATTTTGAAAATCAAAATGCAATTGACTTCAGAGCCAGGACCTATGTATACAAATTAGTAGGAATTGTTATTTATATATTTTTAACCAGTAAAAATTAAAACTATGGAAAACAAAATCGATGAATTATTAGACAAAATTTCCGAACATGTAAAGGAAATGACAAAAACTGAAACCATTATCGGCGAAGAATTTAAAATAGGCGAATTCACCTGTAAACCTGTAATCAGGGTGGGTGTCGGTTTCGGCAGTGCAGGCGGAGAAGGAGATCACCCGAAACAGAAAGGATCGGGTACCGGACAGGGAGCAGGCGCCGGCATAGGGATTTCACCCGTAGGCTTCCTGGTAACCAAAGGAGGAGATATACATTTTCTCCAGGCAGAAAAAAACAAAGGACTAGGAGCTGCGATTGAAAAAATGCCTGACCTGATTGAAAAATTTATGGAAATGAAAAATAAAAAAGAAGAAGAAAAAGAAAGTAAAAAAGGAAAATAACAAGTGTTGTTAAATCCGGTTTTCAAATGTAAACCGGATTTATCCATATCATTATGTTAAGGATGATATACTATCCTTTTTGTAATCATTTCATTCCGGAACTGAACCTGTAAAATATACATTCCCGATTCAAGATTCAGTTCGCGAAGATCCAAATCCATTTCATCTTCTGAAGAAGTAATATCCTCCAATAATACACCTTGCAAACTGTACATTTTCACTCGCATCTTTCCTGATAATTCATAGGAAGATCTGATGACAGTCAGTTCACCCTGCGTTGGATTCGGATACACCAATATATGATCAATCATTGCTTTTTCCGGTTCCGGATCTTCAATGCCTAAATAAAAATCATCGTCCTTAAAAGGAGAACCATTTCTGTAGGATGCACGCCAGTAATATGGTGAAGCAGGATTACCTGTCGGATTGATCTCAATTGAGACCATAGACGGACCGTCACCGTCCGGTTCTTCAGGCCACGGATTATGATCATCATAAATAAAGTGAATGATCTCGTTCCCCTCTGAATCATTCAGCAGCACTTCTTCACCACTGTTTGAAAAATTGCCACTGAAATTTTCGTTGGTTACCTTACCATATCTGTAATAAAACAGAGAAGGTTTGGATGCAATAACATAAAATCCCTGGGGAGGCAGGATCGTATTTTGAGGAAATTCATAATGTACAGCAGAATCCAGTACAAATCCCGATAAGTTGAGTGATGTTTCTCCGGTGTTTTTAAATTCAATGAATTCAAAGTCTTTGCCTGATAGAGTATCGTAATCAAAGATCAGATCTGTTGGATGATAATGCAGTTCGGTAACTTTCAGATAGGAAAAATCATCTGCATCCGAAAAGAAATTGATATGGCAAATAGCGCTCCAGTGTCCACTGTTCAATATCCTTGCCTTAATGATAGTTGATGCACCAATCTGAAGTGCTACTTCATTCCCTCCGTCAATAGCAGAAGAAGACACTTCACCGCCTACTATTCTTGGATCATTCCCATCCAGTGTATAATAGATCGTTCCTCCTGAATTCGGATTATCAATGGTTGCCTCAATATTTGATGCAATGGGATAGTCTTTTTCATAAACAGGATTGCCGGAAACATAAATTTTAGGAGCAAACAAATTGGTGAACAAATCTGCCTCTTTCAATTGATTGATCACAATATCTGTTCTGACAGGGAAAAATCCGGTCCTAACCCGGTTGATCTCAGGCAGCCAATGATCATCCTTTGTATATGAACTACCTGTTTTGGCATCACCCCATCTCGCTGATTCGGCAATGATTGCAGTTTGAATCTCCATTACTCTGCTATTGAAACGGTTTAAACTAATTGTAGGTGTCATAGCACCATTCCCTGTGAGATACATTGCAGCTCTGTCAGCAAAACGCAGCCTGTATTCTTCATTGTCGCAAAGTTTAAAATGCAACCATTGCGGGTGAAATCCGCTAAAACTGCTTACCTGCATCTGATATTCATCCGTTCGTGTTCCGATATTTACCCTATCTTCGTTTATACCCACTCCCGGCCAGGCGACATTAACAAACAGAGCATGCTCCGCATCATGGTTAAAAAATACAAATCCCTCTTTTTTATCAGACCGGTTAAATATTGCATAAAAATTATTGGGGCCATTATTTTGCCCGAAGGAAGAAGTAGGTGCATCAAAATTCCCCGTATAAAATATGGTCAGCATATAATCGATCAGGTTGTCAATATCAACCAGGATTTGTCTGCCGGATACAGGAACTCCGTTTTCATTTTTTCCTTCAAGAAAAAAATACCTCGAGTTATCTTCAAAACCTTGTTTTACCAGTGTATATATATTTTGCCAGGTAGTTAATACACCGTCTGTTGCCTCTATCCTGTATGACCAGTCCTCTGTATTCACCTTTACCACATCATAATCTTCCTTACTGTCACCTAAATAATCGGAAGCATAGCGAGCTTCAGACCGCTCCTGTGTCTGGAAAAGTCCCCAGTACATGCCATTCAGATACAAATGATAATACCTGCTGCGAGTGTATGGTTGCCCCATATCCCTCTGTAAATCTCTTGAAAATACTTCCCTGACCATGGTATTTCTGCTGTCACCAACACTCCATGCGTAATTCTGTGATGTTCGCAAATCAATCTTATCAAATTCCGATACTCCTTCATCATCGAATAAAGGATATTCCAGCTTGGGGTCTCCGTATTCCGAGCGGAAAAACAATCTGAATGCATGCTTTGGAAAATCAGGATGTCGACTCCAACCTCCTCGTATACGCAAACCTGCATTTACATTAAAGCCTTCCGAGCCATCCGGATAGATCAATTCAACAGTACATTCCCTTTCCCATTCCTCACCATGACCGTCGGCATTAACATAAATGCCGGTAGAAGGATCAAACAAATTCTTATTATCCGTAATGACTGAGATCGTTGGTATATCAAGAAGAGCATCATCAACCAGGTTGCTGTAACGGGAATCGTTAAGAACATCCGATGCCATATCATAATCGATGATCTGACCGTTAATGTTACTGTTTGGCCAGTCACCACCGGGGTAAGTCTGATTTAAAACATTGCTGATATAAATAAATGTTCTTCCTGCCGGATAGGAAGGTTTGTACCCATTTTTTGTAAGACTTGCGCGCAGCACTACGCCAGGTGTTGTACCTCTTCCTGTTGTACTGGCAGGATCAATGAAAACTGTTGCCGGAGAGGAAACCGTATAACTTGTTACCGAATTTTCCGGATTGCTTCCGTCAAGAGTGTAAATGATATCGGCCTGGGGATCGGGGGAAGTAATAGTGAGATTGAAGGGAGACGAATAAAATCCGGAATTATGGTTAAATCCAATTCCTATGGTATCAATTAGCCGGGGAACATCCGGAGTTGCCTGAATAGTCATATCAAAATAGAAATCGGTACTTGCCAGATTTTCATTAAAACCCTGGACTGCAATAGTATTAACACCTTCAACAAGATCAACATCATACGCATTTACCACAAAAGTCTCAGGAGTTCCGGATTCATGCAGCTCAGTTGCAAATGCATCGTATGAAAGAACAGCAGGAGCATACATGCTCAATACGATTTCACCATTGATCCAGATAACAAATCCGTCATCATAATCAACAGTGAAAGTTATTTCATTTATGTTTACCACACTCACTGCATTGAAGGAAGACCGCAAATAAAGGGTTGAATAATTTTTTTCCATATCGGCAATTTCGGTTCCTCCGGTACCGTCACCGTAACGAAAAGGTGCATTCCCTGTTGCCCAGGAAGCATCATTGAAGCCCGGATCCATCCAGTTGCCTGCCAATCCGGAAGCCTCACTTCCTTTAAGATAAGAATAGGTTGACTGATTCGGAAAGTTTATCTGTCCGGATAAGTCAAATTGAATCGCGATAAATAAGATTATTGCTACAAGCAATTTTGTGAAGTAGTTGATTTGTATCACCTTTCCCCTCCCAGAATTATTGATATAACTAAAAAACTATTTAATACCTATAAATACGTCTTATCACAAGTTTCGTTCCATTTTTTTGACAGATATTTATCATGTCTTGTCCATTTTACTATGCAAATACAAAAAAAGATGTGAATATAGAAAACATTTGTAAGTAATCGATCATGAATTAAGACACGATTCACTATATTAACACGTAAATCATAACGCAGAAACTGGTTTCCTGAATATCAGTTCGAAAAGTGTTTGCTTTTTCTGATACATTTAACCATAAATTATAAATACAATGAAAGTTCTTTTTATCGGTGGTACCGGCAACATTTCCTCTGCCTGCACTGCAGAAGCTATCAGACAGGAACACGAATTGTACCATTTCAACAGGGGAAGATCGGAATTGACAAACTCCGAAGGAGTTTTAACCCTGCTGGGCGATATCAATATTGCAGCTGACAGAAAGACAATTGAAAAACATGCTCCTTTTGATGTTGTTGCCAATTTCATCTGCTTCACTCCCGAACAAATGCAAAACGATATTGAATTTTTTACCGGGAAAACCAAACAGTATATTTTTATATCATCTGCCACGGTATACAAAAAACCTCCAGATCATTATATCATCACCGAGGAATGTCCTTTGAGCAATCCGTTCTGGAAGTATTCACAGGATAAAATTGCCTGCGAAAACAAATTGTCATTACAGGATAAATTACCCTATACCATTGTTCGTCCTTCCTATACTTACGGGAAAACATGGATTCCTGTCGCTTTCACTGCAAATACTTACAATCCTGTATATCGTATTCGAAAAGGTCTGCCAATTCTTTCTCACGGCGACGGAGAATCTTTGTGGGTAATGACTCATAACACAGACTTTGCAAAAGCTTTTGTCGGTCTTTTTGGAAAAGAAAAAGCAATGAATAACCATTTTCATATTACATCAGACGAGGTACACACATGGGATCAGATCTACCGGATCATTGGTAAAATTGTTGGCAAAGAACCAAAGCTCATACACATTCCTTCAGATTTTATAAACAGGCTGGAATCCGAATGGGGTGCCGCCCTCTTAGGGGATAAGGCACGCTCTATGGTTTTTGATAATGCCAAGATCAAATCTATTGTTCCGGGATGGAATGCGCAAGTAACCTTTGAAGATGGGATGCGTGAATCCATTACATGGTTTGAAGAAAAGCCCGAGAGAATGAAAATTGATCGGGAAGCTGAAAAGAAAACCGATATGATTATCAGAAAATTTTTCCAATAAGTCTCTAATACAATAATTCAAGCTTTAAAACACCTGAATCTAAACGGATCAAATACCCGGAATGATGGTGCAAGAGCCAGCTCTTTCTTTCCAAGTAATATTTTGTAGGTTTCAACAGCCATCATGGCGCATGACAACCAAACTAAGGGAGCCAGGGTGGTTTCTACATTTTCTTCCTCCATCTTCCTTACCGCACGTTCAGGATAGTGTTCCATGATGCCATCAAAAGAAGCAACCACATCAAAAATCGATTTCTTAAGCAAGCCAGCTTGTTCTTCAGATGAAATATCTTCAATTTCTCTACCAATTGTTGGATAGCAATATACCTCTTCAAGTGAAGGCGTATTCTCAGTAAATACACGTACATTGCCAAAAGCCAGAGCCCACGATTCGACAAGTGGTATTTTTTTTGATCTTGCTGCCCTTGAGAGAATGAGAATGGGGATGAGTGCATCGACAGCCAGAATGACAACATCTGCTCCATTCAAAAACAAATCAACCTTCTCCAAGGTTAATTCTGTGAATTTTTCAACACAAATATCCGGATTGATTTTCCGCAAATACTCCTCAGTAACTTCTGTTTTCGATCTGCCGTCAGTATCGGTATAAGAATATATCTGCCGGTTAGAGTTTGTTGGTTCAAAAGTGCCATGATCCAATATTGAAAAGTTTCCTATTCCCATGCGAACGAGGTTTTCTGCAACAGGACTGCCAATACCACCAAGTCCGCATATCGCAACTTTGGATTTTTTGAGTTTTTCCTGTGCTGTTTCATCAATCAATCCCAGATTCCGGGAAGTACGTAATTCGTAATTTGTGTTGCTCATATAAGCATTGTATTTTATTAAACGCTTCTATAAATGCTTTGTATCAAGTTACGAACAGTCTGTAAAGATTACAAATTCATCTCAGTTATTCTGCTAACCGGATTCCCTTTTTGACAGCATAAGCATATATTTTATCATAATCAGATGAATTTAACCGGACAGTCAACTTCGGATCACTATCTGATCTGTATGCCGGCCGGTATTGATCCATTAAATTCAGGTATATCCCTTTTGATACAGATGCAATAAAATCAATGATCTTTATCGATTCATCGAGATAACCCGGAAGGATAAGGTGTCTGACAATCAGTCCGTGACAGGCTATACCCTTTTCATCGATCAGCAGATCGCCAACCTGCCTGTGCATTTCTTCTATGGCCAACATGGCAACATCCGGATAGTCATTTACATGACTCAGTCGTTTCCCGGTATCACTATTAATGTATTTAAAATCAGGCATATAGATATCAATGATCCCATCCAGGAATTTCAGTGTATTGATGGAATCATATCCTCCGGAATTGTATACCAAAGGTAATTCCAATCCTTTATCAACAGCCAGTTCTAATGCTTTTAGAATGGCATAAACCTGGTGTGTGGGACTCACCAGATTAATATTATGACATCCTCTCTCCTGTAGATTTATCATCAGATCTGCAAGAGCCTCATAAGTTATGTTTTGGCCCAGGTGCAATTGAGAAATATCGTAATTCTGACAATAGATACAACTCATATTACAGTTCGTAAAGAAAATTGTGCCGCTACCATAATACCCCACCAATGGAGGTTCTTCACCAAAATGAGGTGCGGCAGATGAAACAACAGGCTCAAGGGGACTAAAACAATTTCCTGTGCTATTTCTCCGATCAATACCGCAATTGCGCGGACAAAGAGTACAATTTGTAACCAGTTTCTCAATTGCCGTAATACGCTTTCTCAATTTACCGGTATGAAATAGCTCTATATAACATGCTTTTGCGTTCATATTTTCATTGGTTCATTGCAATCAGTAAAATTCTTGAGCATAATTAATTGAATTTAATACATTGACGATGGCAATACAATACCAATAATAACCGTTGATTAAATGCTTCATTAGCCTGTTTTATTCATTAATAATTTGAATGAACAGATTTCGACTAAGTTCATTAGGGCTGGTTAAAATTGGTATGAATAAAAATAGCTTATTACTTTTGACAGATCATCAGACATAGTCAAAAATAGATACAAGTTGATGCAAAAAAAGAAGATTCTCCTTTTCAGTTTATTATTAGTTATATCTATTCTTATAGTACTAAAAATCGTACCTTTTAAACAACAGACCGCAAAATTTTTCAATGAAACAGACCCCGATACGGTCTCCTTACCATCAACTGTTACTGATTATCTGATCTTCATTCAATCCGAATTAGACAGTACAAATACGGTTGGAGCAGCTTTAACTATCGTATACAATAACCGAGTCCTTATTTCCGAAACTTATGGAGTTAAAAAAACAGGCACTACGGATTCAATAAACAAACATACTGTTTTCCGGCTTGCATCGGTATCAAAAGGATTTGCAGGTGTCTTGGCATCTATATTAGAAGAAGACAGCGTATTATTCCTGGATGAGAAAATAAAAGATATAATCCCTGATTTCAGACTTAAAGATTCAATAAACACCTACGAGCTGACCATTATGAATCTGTTGAGTCACACAACAGGCCTGGTTCCACATGCATTCGACAATTTGATTGAAGACGGAGTTTCCTATCCTATAGTATTGCATCAATTGCCTGAAGTAGATATTTCAGCCAGACCTGGTCAACTTTACAGCTATCAAAATGTCATTTTTAGTTTGTTTGATAGTGTTGCTCATACTAAATCGGGATTGCCTTATGATATTCTTTTAAGAAAAAAAATTTTCCGGCCATTAAAAATGCGTAATGCTTCTGCAAATCCAACAATATTTACCAGAAAAAAGAGCAATATAGCTTATCCACATTATTATCATGCCAATACAGCTATAACTTTGCCTGCCAATACAGGGTATTACAATCTGAAACCTGCTGCCGGAATAAATGCAAGCATTTCGGACATGAGCAAATGGTTATTGGCATTGTTGGGTAACAATCCGGAAGTATTGGATTCCAATATCCTGAATAGGATTACTACTCCTGTAGTACAATCTCCTCTGAAATGGAGATACATTAAAAACTGGGACCCTATTGACTCTAAGTATTACGGTCTTGGATGGCGGATTTATTTCTATAAAGGACGGAAAATTATTTACCATGGAGGGTATGTGACCGGCTACAGGGCTGAGATAGCTTTTTGTCCGGAAGAAGAGGTTGGTATTGCTTTCCTTCAGAACTCCCCAAACCAGCTCGCATCAAAATGTATCCCGGAATTTTTTAATCGTTGGTTCGATTCAACCGATAGCCTGAAAACAGATACTACTGAGAGCAATGATACCATTTATCCATTTCATTATTTGGATTCGCTCTATTAGTCCTTTTTCATTTGTTAATGTGCGTACGAGGTTCTTTAAGGTTTTGAGACTTAGCACCATTGTAATGCTAATATACTGTTTGAATCAGGTATGATTTTTTTTAATGATCTTCTTCATATTCCTGTGAAACTCATTTGTGGCTCTTCTATGAAAGAAAGGATAAAGAAATTTGTCGCGCATTCTGGAATCACTTTGAAAATAGCTGGTATGAATAATTTCAGTTTTGCCATCCGGAGTTGGTCTGAAACTTAAGCATTGTTTGCCTTTCGACTTATTTCCTTTGATGTAACTGAACTCAATGATCTTATTCGCTTCATCCACATTGATTATCTCAAAAGCCAGTGCAAGATTATACACACCTCTAAGAAGTCTGAGATTCAGAAATATTACCTGTCCGGTGTCAATTTCCGCACATTTATCTCCCTGGTAAACCATATTCTCTGAAGCTTTCGAACAAAGCAAACCAAAAGAAACTCTTTTTCCATCCCACGATTCTGCCGGACTTGTCTGAAGATAACTTTTCCATACTGTAAAAAGATCTTCATTTATTATATAACGCATCTCCTGGCTGGAATACTCCGAAGGTATAATTTTCCTTTCCAGGGTTGGTTGAAGATCATAAATGGTAAGAATATGGTTTTCTATTTGTTCCTGAATATAATCACGTACTTTTTTAAAAGGGATCTCTTCAAAATTGATATCACCTAACAATACCTGTCCGAAAAGCTGAAAGTTCAGAAAAAGTGTAAATAATATGATGATTGCCCTTTTCAAAATGCAAAGCTTTTCTTTGAAATTTGGGTTGTAAAAATAACAATATAGTGCAAATTACGAAAATCAATTCTTAAGGATACTGAATGCCATAAAATCTTAAAGGATATTTTCCCATTCATCACGAAATGCATTCATTAAATGCAAAAAAACCACCTAAATAATGATCCCTCCACCAAGTAATAAATCATCGGAATAAAAAACAGCAGGCTGACCCGGAGCCAATGCCCATGCAGGTTCATCGAGGTATACTCTTGTGTATTTATTGCTGAAATCAAGATGGCAATTCCCAGGGGGATTCAATCCAAAACCTCTGATTTTAACCTGTGTACCTGCTGCATTATTCAAATCAGCATGATTTATAAAATGTGTATCGGCAATTGAGAATTCTCTTGAAAATAAACTTTCCCAACGATCGACAATCAGAGTATTTCTTGTTGCATCAATCTTCACAACGCAGAGATTTTCCATGACATCCATTTCCAGACCTCGCTTTTGTCCAATTGTATAATAGATATACCCTTTATGTCTTCCAATTTTTTCCCCTTTTTTGTTTATTATATCACCGGATTTAATTTTCTTTTCCAGATCAGGAATATACTCTTTCAGCACCTTCTCAAAAGCTTTTCCTTTTGCAAAACATAATCCTGAACTTTCTTTTTTTTGTGCTAAAAAGTCCAAACCACATGTTGCTGCTATTTCTATCACCTTTTTTTTATCATAAGTTCCCAAAGGCGTAATCAATTTGTCAAGTATATGATGATTAAGTCCCCACAAATAATAAGATTGATCTTTTTCGGGATTGATCCCTTTGTAAATTCTTATTTTTCCCCTCTTCTTTTTTAACTGAATGTAATGACCGGTGGCAATATTTGGTATTTTGTATTTGTTTGCCATTTGTAATAGAAGCCTGTACTTTACATTTGGATTGCAATAGGAACAAGGACCCGGTGTCAGGCCAGACAAGTGGTAACGAATAAAATAGTCAATTACTTCATGTGAGAATAACTCTCTTGCATCATACCTGATAACTGGTATATCAAGAGAATCAGAAATGGTATTGAGTGTGTTCTGTTGATCTGTTTCTTCCGGAAAGAAAATGAAATGTATACCCACAACTTTGTAGCCTTCTTTTCTTAAAAGAAAAGCTGCAACCGAGCTGTCAATTCCTCCGCTTAAAGCAACAAGCACAGACTTATGCATATTCCGAAGATAGAAATATTTACCTGGAATTACTGAGTTGAAGTAATCCTATATTCTGGACTATTTGTTGATATTTCATTTTTTATTTACAGGGAAATTGTATTGAATTCCAGGAAACAGCACGAATTCTGTAATTTTCCTTTTTTGATGCTTTCCAGTTAAGCAGATAATTAAACTTGCCGGTAATTGGGGCCGGATTTGCTTTGGTACTATATTTAACAGTACATGTCCCCAATTCAATTACTATATCGTTATATACACGCTGTTCAACAGGATCCATTTTTATGTCTGTTATTTTTAATCCCGATTTGAATTTTATGCTGAAAAACTTAGTTACAGCCTCGCGACCTTCAACGATTTCTCCATATTCAGGTATTACATGGCAATTTGGGGAAAATATTTGTGCAATACTATCGATTTCCCCCTGCTGAAAAAACAATTGCAGTTGTTTTCCTTTGTCCTGAACCTTTTTAAGAATCAACTCTTTTTCATCTGTCTGTTGTGCAAACAAAATAAAAAATCCAAAGAAAAGAGCTATGGATAATAAAACTAATTTTTTCATTTCATACATGGTATTACTATAATTAAACTTTCAAAACACTTTCTTACCCCATATAATATGGTATAATCTTTAATAGGCTACAATTTTGGCAGAAAGATAACACGAAAAATTACGAAAAATGATATCCTTTTGGAAATTTTGAATGCAAGTTTAGATATTAATGTTATTTTTGCGCTCATTAATTAATCTGTGAAAGATTCAAGCCAAAAGATGATTATCATTAACAAGGGGAGGAATCTAAATCTGTATGATTTTCAACAATTGCTTTATGAGAATGCCTCAATAGAATTTTCTGAAGAAATATTGCAACATGTTGAGAACAACTATTTGTTCCTGCAAAAATATGCCGAAAACAAAATTATTTATGGCATAAATACAGGTTTAGGACCGATGGCGCAGTATAAAATAGACGATGATAAGAGTGGTGATCTGCAGTATAATCTTATTCGAAGTCATGCTGCCGGCACCGGTGAGGCTTTAAATGATTTAGATGTTCTTGCTTCACTTATTGTAAGAGCGCAATGTTTTTGCGGAGGCTATTCCGGTATACATACTGATGTTTTAAAAATCCTGCAGGAACTGATCAATCACCGGATCACACCTTTTATTCCTGAACATGGAGGAGTAGGTGCAAGTGGTGATTTGGTGCAGTTAGCTCATATCGCACTCGTTTTAATTGGGGAAGGAAAAGCCAAGCACAAAGGCAAATGGCATGAAACTTCCGATTTGTTTAAGCAACTTGGAATTACACCGCTAAAAATCAGGATAAGGGAAGGATTGGCTCTTATCAATGGGACTTCGGTAATGACAGGCATTGGTATCGTTAACCTTATGAATGCTTTAAACTTATTGAACTGGAGTGTTCTTGCTTCTGTAATGATTAATGAAATAGTGTCAACATTTGATGATCATTGTTCGCCTGAACTAAACAATCTGAAATTGCATCACGGGCAAAAATACATTGCTTCAGTAATGCATAAAATGTTTTCTGATAGCAAATTAACATCCAACAGGAACGATACTCTTTATTCAAATTCTCATAACGGAAGTTTTAAAATTGACAAAAAGGTTCAGGAGTATTATTCCCTTCGTTGCGTTCCGCAAATCCTGGGCCCTGTATTTGATACACTTCAGTATTCTTCCGATATTTTGTTAAATGAAGCCAATAGCATCAGTGACAATCCAATTATTCATGAGAGATCGAATTATGTCTACCATGGTGGTAATTTTCATGGCGATTATATAGCTTTTGAGATGGACAAGATGAAAATTGCCGTAGCAAAATTAACCATGCTTGTTGAAAGGCAGTTGAATTTTGTAATGAACCACAGACTGAATAAAATATTACCTCCTTTTGTTAATTTAGGAACTCTTGGATTAAATCTTGGTATGCAGGGAGCGCAATTCACAGCTGTATCGACAACAGCTGAAAACCAAACTCTGTCAAATCCTATGTATATCCATAGCATACCAAATAACAATGATAATCAGGATATTGTCAGCATGGGAACAAATGCTGCCATGATGACTAAAAAAGTAATAGACAATTCCTTTCATGTTCTGGCAATTGAATTTATGGCTCTTTTACAAGCCATTGATTACCTGAATATTTCTGAAAAGCTCTCTCAAGAAACAAAAACTGTTTATAAAGATCTAAGAAAATTATTCCCAAAATTCGTTTCGGATTACCCGATTTATAAAGACATCGAAAAGGTAATTTCTTTTCTGACAACCACACACAAAAAGAATCTGGAATTTAAATGAGTAAAATAGCGTTAATAACAGGTGGTTCAAGAGGGATCGGGAAAGCAATTGCATTACAGCTTGCCTCAGAAGGTTATTATGTGCTCATTAATTATCATTCCAATCATGAAGCTGCAAAAAATACACTAAAAGCGATAGTTGAAGAGGGAGGAAAAGGTGAATTGCTTCAGTTCGATATATCTGATCCTGAAGAAACAACAAATGCTATTAACAAGTGGAAAGCCAATAATGAGGGAGAGAAGATTGAAATTCTGATCAATAACGCTGGCATCAGAAAAGATAATTTGTTAATTTGGATTGAACCTGATCAATGGTATGATGTTATTAATACAAATCTTAATAGTTTTTATTTTTTAACTCGGCAATTATTGCAGGATATGCTGTTGAATAAATTTGGCAGAATAATAAATATTGTATCTTTAAGTGGTCAGAAAGGAATGGCCGGACAAGTGAATTATTCTGCTGCAAAAGGAGGAATAATCGCTGCTACTAAAGCGCTGGCACAGGAAGTGGGTAAAAAGAAAGTAACGGTTAATGCTGTAGCTCCCGGGTTTATCAAAACTGATATGACACAGGATTTGGATGAAGGGAATTTAAAGAAATCCATTCCATTGAACCGATTCGGGAAACCGGAAGAAGTTGCTTACCTGGTATCATTTCTTGTGTCAGAAAAAGCAAATTATATTACCGGAGAGGTGATCTCAATAAATGGAGGTTTGTACACTTAAAAAATTACTTTTTCAATTGAAACGAGTTGTTATAACAGGCATTGGAATTTATTCAGTAATAGGGAAAAACCTTGATGAAGTAACCGCATCTTTAAAGGAAGGAAAATCCGGAATTGGCATTGATCCCCGCAGAAAAGAATTGGGATTTCGATCGTCACTTACAGGTTTGCTTGAGAGACCCCATTTAAAAGGTGAGATTCCGCGTCGTATGAGGGTATGCTTACCAGAGCAGGGTGAATATGCCTATATAGCCACAAAGGAAGCTTTATCCAATGCCAATATTGATATGGAATTCCTGGAAAAAAATGAAGTGGGAATTCTCTATGGAAATGATAGTTCTTCTGTACCTGTTATTGAAGCTATGGATTGCATGCGTGAAAAAAAGAACACGATACTTATTGGCTCAGGTTCCATTTTTCAGTCAATGAATTCTACTGTTTCTATGAACCTGGCTGTAATTTTTAAACTGAAAGGAATAAATCTTACAATTAGTGCTGCATGTGCAAGTGGATCGCATTCCATCGGACTGGCATACATTTTCATCAAATATGGCATGCAAAACATGATTATTTGCGGTGGTGCGCAGGAAGTAAATCCGGAATCAATGGGTAGTTTTGATGGATTAAATGCATTTTCTGTAAGAGAAGATGAACCTCAAAAAGCCTCACGACCATTCGATGCCGACCGTGATGGACTAGTTCCCAGCGGTGGCGCGGCCACATTAATACTGGAAGAGTATGAACACGCAAAAAAGCGTAACGCAAATATCCTGGGTGAAGTTATCGGATATGGTTTCTCATCAAATGGTGATCATATTTCCGTACCCAATGTTAAAGGTCCATACGCTTCGCTGATTAATTCACTTAAAGATGCTAATATCTCACCAAATAAGATTGATTATATAAATGCTCATGCAACTTCAACTCCTGTTGGAGACGCTGCAGAAGCCCAGGCAATAGCACGCGTCTTCGGAAAACACAAAACTCCTGTTAGTTCAACTAAATCGATAACTGGTCATGAAATGTGGATGGGCGGTGCAAGTGAGGTTATTTATTCATTGCTTATGATGCATCATGGTTTTATTGCTCCAAATATTAATTTTGAAAAACCTGATGAATACTCAAAACATATTAATGTAATTCATAATTTTACAACCGCAAAAATAAATACCTTTTTATCCAATGCCTTTGGATTTGGAGGTACTAATTCTGCAGTAATTGTAAGAAAAATTTAGTTATTGATAACAGAAAAATAATTGAGTTTGATATGAATAAAGCAGAAGTTATCTCAAAAGTTAACAATTTTTTGATTAACGAGTTTGAACTTAATCCTGATAGAATAGTAGATAATGCAAGTTTGCGGGATGATCTTGATATTGAAAGTCTTGATTTCGTTGATATTGCTGTTGAAATTGAAAAGGAATTTGGTTTTAAGATTAAGGGTGATGATATGATCAATGTAAATACACTGGATGATTTATACAATTACATTTTGTCAAAGCTTCAATAATGACTGAATGGGACGGCCAATCAAAAGGGACCCTTCTTGGTTATAAAATTTTTATTTTCATTCTTAAGCATATCCATCTCAGAGTAGCATATTTTGTTGTTTGGTTTGTTGCATTGTATTATTATTTTTCTACCAGAAAAAAAGATATCCGTTATTTTTATCGGCAGATTCTTGAATACACTCCCCTGAAATCAGAGCTTTCTATTTTTGGCAATTTTTTTACATTCGGTAAAATACTCCTTGATAAATTTACTATCCTATCAGGTTTTAGTAATAAGTTTACCTATCACCACGAAGGTGAG
This sequence comes from uncultured Bacteroidales bacterium, assembly GCA_964406315.1. GTDB lineage: Bacteria > Bacteroidota > Bacteroidia > Bacteroidales > UBA10428 > UBA10428. The sequence continues at coordinate 21,405 of CAYORG010000016.1, forward strand.
GAGTATTTATATGAAATGGCAAATGCCGGAAACGGAGGAATTATACTGGGTGCTCATGCAGGCAACTGGGAAATAGCAGGACATCTGCTTTCAAGACTTAATCGACCTGTATATGTTGTTATTTATGATGGCGAACGGTCCAATCTGAAAGAGCTTATAGAAAAAACGACAGGAGCCAAAAGCTTTCATGTGATACCTGTTAAGGATAACGACATGCGACATATTTATGAAATCAGGAATGTATTGTCTGAAGGTAATATTGTAGCTATGCATGGCGATAGATTTCGCGTTGGCAGCAAAACATATGAATGCAATTTTTTTGAACACAAAGCAATATTTCCTTTGGGTCCTTATTACCTTGCTTCCCAATTTAATGCTCCTTTCTGTTTTGTGCATACAATGAAGGAAACGAATACACATTATCATTTTTACTCATCACCTCCGATGACAATAAAATGTAAAGATCCGAAGTCGAAGATTGAAGATATAAAAACAAAAACGGAACTTTATGCAAAGGAGCTTGAAAAGATGGTAAGAAAATATCCTTTGCAATGGTTTAACTATTATAATTTCTGGACTACTTAAATCTGATTGGATAATGGATTACGGGAATGATAAAAAATCGGCAGTTGATGCAAAATTTGATGCGCAAAAAATAGCTTTCGGTCCTGTCATGTTTCAGGCAGCTCTGACAATGAGGAACCTGGGTATACTTGAAACTCTGCATGAAAACCGAAAAAAAGGACTTACTATAAAAGAAGTGGCTCAATTTTGCAAGGTACCCTATTACGGAACCAAAGTGCTTCTTGAAGCCGGAATAAGTCTTGAAATCGTGCAAGTCAAAGAAAACAAATACTTTCTTACAAAAACCGGCTGGTTTATTCTCAATGATCCTCTCACACAAGTAAATATGGATTTTGTACAGGATGTGAATTACAAAGCCTTTTTTTATTTGGAAGATGCTGTAAAAAAAGGTAAACCTGAAGGACTGAAAGTATTTGGAACATGGGATACAGTTTATGAAGCCCTGTCTGAACTGCCACTGAAAGTACAAAAGAGCTGGTTTGCTTTCGATCATTATTACTCCGATACTGCTTTCCCGGAATTGCTGGATATTCTTTTTATTAACAAGCCCGGGGAAATTCTTGATGTTGGAGGCAACACCGGTAAGTTCTCTATTTTGTGTGCAAAGCATGATCCTGATGTTCATATAACGATCCTCGATCTTCCGGGTCAGTTGGAAAAAGCAGAGGAAAAGATAGCAGAAGAAAAACTTCAAAACCGCATTGCCTGTATACCGATGAATCTGCTCGACCATACCGTGCCTTATCCCAATGGATTTGATGTAGTCTGGATGAGTCAGTTTCTTGATTGTTTCCCACCAAAAGATATAGTACAGCTATTAATAAAGGCAAAAAGATCTTTGAATCCTGATGGAGCTATATACATCCTTGAAACATACTGGGACAAGCAAAAATACCCGGCTTCTATGTATTCCCTGCATGCAACTTCGCTCTATTTTACATGTCTGGCTAACGGAACAAGTCAAATGTATCATTCCAATGATATGTACGAAATGATTAAAGAAGCCAACCTGAAAATTTATAACGAATGGAATAACATAGGAGTAAGTCATAGTTTGATTAAATGTAGCTGATTTTCTATGCCTCAACAACAAAACATACTGAAATTCATACCACAGCGTCCTCCGTTTGTATTTGTGGATGATATTGTTTCAGTTACCGATAAGCAAACCATTACAACTTTTCATGTCAAAGAAGGAAATCTTTTTTGCAAAGAAGGAATCTTTTATGAAGCCGGAATGATTGAAAACATAGCCCAAACAGTGGCTGCCGGATCTGGTTATCGCCTGAATGAAAAAAATGAGAAGCCTAAAATAGGGCTTATTGGTGCCGTAAAAAACTTAAAAGTTTTTTGCCGTCCAAAAGCAGGCTGTTCAATAAGGACTGTAACAGAATTAATCACTAACTTTAAAAATGCAATGGTAGTGCAAGGCACAATATTTGATAAAGAAAAACCAATTGTCACTTGTCAAATGAATATTTTTATTATTGATCATCCAAATTTTTAATACCATGAAAAAATTATTAAATGTTTTGTTACTCGCTGTCCTGACATTAACTATTTGCGGACAATCAAAAGATGAATTGATAACTTCTGAATCTATTTTATGGTTAGGAATAGATTTTACGGAAGCCCGCTTTGAAGGCAAATACGATTTTGGCTCACCCGACGAACTTACCGGTAAATATGTCACAGCCTGGAACCAGGTACTTATGCAGGAGCCTGAAAAATTCAATATCGGTGAATACTTTGGTTTTGAAGATGTTGAAACTGACTTTGGCATCGCCTTAAAACGAAATGAAAATTTAGACAAGGAAAAAATATTCCTGAGTGCAGGAGAAATTCATGACTATAATCTAAATGAAGATAAAATCCAGAAGATTGTATCCGAATATGATGCTGAATATGATGGTTATGCTTTGCTATTTGTTGTTGAAAGCTTTAGCAAATCTGCCGTTCTGGCCAATATATGGATAACCTTCTTTCATGTTCCTACAAAAGAGGTTGTACTAACAAAAAAAATGTCGGTTGAACCCGGTGGATTTGGCGTCAGAAACTACTGGACAGGCGGCGTTTATAAAGTCATGAAAGAATGGGAGTTCAATTGAAATATTGTTTTAAAACCTATTCATTAGCATATCATAAAAATCCGGATAGCTTATCCGGATTTTTTTTTACAAACAGTTAAACAAATTTTCTGTTTGCATGTTTTAATAATAATGATACGATTGAAAAAATGAAAACAGTATTTCTTATCATCTCCATTGTATGGACTTTTCAATTAACCGGTGGTAAAAGCACACCTGAATTTTACAGAAACCTTGATCTCATAAACATTGCTCAAAATGTACCTGATAATGCTACTTATAATATTCTCGTGATCAGTAACAGGTATTTTGATGCGGAAGATAATTATACATATGCCCGTTATGTTCATCCCCAAAAAAAGATGTTCTTCTTTGTCGTTAGTTTGACTGCTGATTCCAGTTATATAACTGCATACAATAGTCAGGAAGAAGCTATGCGGGTTTTCCCGACAGACCGCAATTTTCTTGTTTTTGTGAATGGTCATGGTAAGAATTTTGGTCAGATTATTGGAAGGGGATTTGAAATTGCAATACGATATCATGTGAATATGATCATGTTCGACTGGCCAACAGATTATTATGCTCTTAGAAAAACAGCACGCAATGCCAGGAAAGTAACTGAAAACTTTACAACTACTATTCGCGATCTGGAACCGATATTGAAAAAAGATTTTCCTGCTTCGAATGTATCTGTAATATTTCACAGTATGGGAAACCATATAGCCCGCAGATTAGTGCAAAAGGAATATATTGATTTTATCTCCGAAGGCTTTTTCAATAATCTGATCATAAATGCTCCGGCAGTGAAACAGAAACATCATTCCGAGTGGGTAAATCAATTGAATATACAGAAAAGGATATATATCGTGACAAATAAAAATGATCGGCCTTTGAAAGGAGTCATGATCCTGCGCCTGGCAAGACAGCTTGGTTCAGTGTATGATGAACCTTTAGCCAGAAATGCTTATTACGTTGATTTTAGCAACATTGCAAATAAAGAACACAATATTTTTCTGGGAAGAACCGACCTGGAAAAGAAGTATCCAAATATCGCGGTTTTTTACAATACACTCTTTCAAGGTCATGAACCAATGCTAACAAATAATCCTTTTTACCTGGCAAACAAACACCAAATCGATTTTCCCGGATTATAGCGATTGACAGTAGCTCTTTTTTATTACTCATGAATCGATATACATATTTTTTTATGAAATATGTAATTGGTCTATTCCTGAGAATGTTATTTTTGTGTTATGGGAAATGAGTTTGAACTTAAATCAACAAAAGAAATCGAAGTGAGATTCAATGAACTCGATCCACTGGGTATTGTCTGGCATGGGAACTATTTAAAGTATTTTGAAATAGGAAGAGAAGATTTTGGAGCAAAACATGGAATTTGCTATACTGACCTGAAACGGGAACATATTGCAACACCGGTAGTATCAGTTCAATGTGACTATAAGAGCTATGTGAGATATGGTGAGAAATTAATTATTGAAACAAGATTTGTTAATAGTCCGGCTGCAAAAGTAATTCTAAAATACATGATATACAGGGCAGAAAACAATGAGGTGGTTGCAGAAGGTAAAACCATTCAGGTTTTTACGGACATTGAAGGAAATCTTCTCTTAATTTTGCCGGAATTTATTGTTGAATGGAAAAGAAAATGGGGGTTGCTCGAAACATAATATGTCTTATATTACAAGTGACAATATAATTACATCTTTAGGAAACACTACAAAGGAAGTTATTTCAAATATTGAGAAAGAAACTACCGGTATTGATTATCATCATCCTTACCTGAATTACACAAAGGCACCAATTTCTATGGTAAACAGCAAGAAAATTCAGGAAGAAATAATCGGTATATTCAGTGATGTTACTTTCACACGATTTGAAAGCCTGGCAATTCTTTCATTGCATAATGCATTGAAAAATTCTATTGTTGATGCTGGTTCACCAAAGACCCTTTTTATTCTCTCCACCACCAAAGGAAATATCGAATTGCTTAAACAGGGTGTAAAACCTTCAGATCAAATCTTTCTTCACAACACAGCACAAAAAATAGCCGGCCTTTTTGGATTTATTGCAAGACCTGTCGTAGTATGCAATGCATGCATTTCAGGTGTACTTGCCATTCTTTTGGCAAAAAGATACATTGATAGCGGCAAGTATGATGATGTTGTTGTTACGGGTGTCGATATTGTTACAGAGTTCGTTGTTGCAGGGTTTGAATCGTTTAAATCCATGAGTGAAAAACCATGTAAACCTTTCGATGCAAACAGAGACGGATTATCTCTGGGCGAAGGGGCCGGTACCGTAATTATCAGCAGAAGAAAAAAATCCGAAAGTATTAAAATTGTTAGTGGTTCTTCGGCTAATGATGCCAATCATATTTCCGGACCATCGCGAACAGGCGAAGGACTTTACCTTGCGGCTAAAAATGCCTTGCTGAACAATCATAAAATTGATTTTATATCAGCACATGGAACAGCTACTCAGTATAACGACGATATGGAAAGTCATGCGATCAACAGATTACAGATCAATGAAATCCCTGTGAATAGCTTTAAAGGTTATTTTGGCCATACTTTGGGTGCTGCAGGAGTAATTGAAATTATATTAACAAAGCATTCTATGTTAAATAACATGCTCTACACATCTCTTGGAATGGAAAATGCTGGAGTTGCTTCTCCATTGAATGTAATAACTCACAAGCAAAAGAAAACACTTTCCCGCTGCCTTAAACTATCTTCAGGTTTTGGTGGCTGCAACGCCGCAATTGTGCTTGAAAAAGATGAATAAAGAATTGTACATAGTAAAAAATATTACCATACGAAATAGTATGGTAATTTCTGATGGCCGGGAATTGTATTCCGATGTTTCCAATCCCGATTTTAAATCATTTGGTAAAGATCTTTACAGGAAATTAAAATGCAATTATCCAAAGTTTTTTAAAATGGATACTCTCTGTAAACTAACCTTTCTTGCCAACGAATTTATTACACGGGATATTGACCTGACACCTTACAATAAGGACAAAACTGCCGTTGTTTTGTCAAGTTCATCGTCAACACTCGATACAGACACCATTTTTACAACTACAATTCATGCAATTCCCAGTCCGGCAGTCTTTGTATATACATTGCCAAATATTGCCATAGGAGAACTATCAATAAGAATGGGATGGAAAGGTGAAAACCTCTTTTTAATAGATGAAAGTTTTCACCCTGAAAACATTGTAGATCAGGTTAATATGCTATTTACAGCATCTCAGACAGAGCTTTGCTTAACCGGATGGACTAATTATCTGTCTCCGACTGATTATCATGTCAGTTTATGGTTAATTTCAGAACATAAAAATGTGCAAACAAGAAAACTCACATCGATGGAATTATTGAACGATTTTTCAGTTTGATTATGGATTGATTCAACATAATGTATGGTTAAATCCGGAATAAATATAAATACCAATGTAGTTGTTACCGGCCTCGGCATTATTTCCTCTATTGGAAATAACCTGAATGAATGTGTTAATTCTTTGCGCAATGAGCAAACTGGTATCCGGCCGATACAGCACTTGAATTCTGTCCATAAAAATGATTTTGTTGCCGGTGAAATCCCTTTATCAAATAAAGAATTGGCAGAGTATATTGATAGTTATGATGATCTTCCCCGAACTACATTGCTGGCATTAATTGCAGCCAAAGAAGCACTGGAATCAGCCAACTTTAATTCATTCAATTCTGGCAGAAATGGTATAATTTTAGGTACTACCGTTGGAGGTATGGATAAGACAGAAAGATCTTATCTGAAAGGAATTCATCCAACTGAATATATTCCCAGTCATCATTGTGGATTTACTACTTCATATATCGGCAAACATTTTGGCATTAGGTATTATTCGAATACAATCAGTACAGCATGCTCATCTGCTGCAAATGCAATAATGCTGGGTGCGCGTATGATTAAAAACAATCTTCTTGATACGGTGTTAGTCGGTGGAAGTGATTCACTCTCTTTATTCACTTTCAATGGTTTCCGATCCTTAATGATTCTGGATCAGGAACCATGCAAACCATTTTCCGATGATAGAAAAGGATTAAACCTTGGAGAAGGAGCTGCCTTTTTGTTTATGGAATCCTCCGAATCGGCAAAAAAAAGAGGCGTTAAAGAACTATGCGAAGTTGCCGGATACGGCAATTGCAATGATGCATTTCACCAGACAGCTTCTTCTCCGGATGGCCGCGGACCATATAAAGCAATGAACACAGCCATAAAAATTTCAAAGATTTCTGAAAAAGAAATTGACTATGTTAATGTCCATGGAACAGGTACTGACAATAATGACCTGACTGAAGCTATTGCTTTGAAAAATATATTTCGTGAAGGAATGCCGGATTTTAGTTCAACAAAATCATTTACAGGTCATTGTTTAGGTGCGGCAGGTGCAATTGAAGCAGTTTTTTCCGCAACTTCAATTCTATATAATGAAATCTACAGTAACCTGAGATTTTCACAACCTATAGGAAATTATAACCTGATCCCTGTTACAAAATATTATAAAAAACAAGTGAAAAATGTATTGTCAAATTCATTTGGATTCGGTGGTTGTGATACATCATTGTTATTCTCAAAACCAGCATAGGAATAATGAGTGCGTATATTATAAATAGCAAGGCCATTTCTCCTCAATCCAGCTTTAATGGGATCGACTGGAATTGTATTTCTCCGGCTTCAAGATATATGAGTGCTAAAGAACCAAATTATAAAGACTTTTTCCCGGTTCTTAAGCTACGAAGAATGAGCAGGATCGTTAAAATGGGATTGACTTCAGCGACAGAATGCCTTAAAGAGTCAGGAATCAAAAATCCTGGAGCAATTATTACATCCACTGGTTGGGGATGTCTTGAAGACACTTTTAAATTCCTGAATGAGATAGCAGAAAAGAAAGAACAAACCCTCTCTCCCGCCACTTTTATTCAATCAACACACAACACTGTGGGTGGTCAGATTGCACTTATGCTTAATTGTCAGGAATATAACAGTGTTTATGTGAACCATACATCATCATTTGAACACGGTCTTCTTGATGCTCTTATGTTATTGAATGAGAACGTAAATAATATCCTTATTGGCGGAGTTGATGAACTGACACAAATGGATTTTGCATTAAAAGAGAAAGCAGGATATTGGAAAGAAGATGATAAATTTTCACATTTGCCGGATTGTAAATCCGGAGGAACCCTTGCAGGAGAAGGATCAGTATTTTTTCTGTTGAATAGTAAACCTCTGAATAACTGCCACTCTTATGTACAAGATGTGCGAATAAGAACTGAAGATAATGCCAAAGGGATCCTCTTAGAACTGCTTCATGATAATGACTTGCAAATTACTGATATACAGGTCTGTATAAGTGGTATTAACGGAGATTATAATGAGAATAAATTGTACAAAGATTTCCTGACCAAGAATTTTGGCAACTCAGTTCATTGTTACTATAAACATCTTTGTGGCCAATACGATACCTCTTCTGCCTTTGCATTATGGCTGGCAAATGAAATAATAAGAAAACAAATTATTCCTGAATCCATCAAAGTTGATCCTAAACAAAAAGTCGGAAATAGAATAGAAAATATATTATTATACAATTATTCAGAACCTAATGATCATGCGTTCATCCTGGTTTCGAAAACCGGTATATAAGAAGGCGAATCTAATCTTCGTGCTTATTATTGCTTTTGGTGTATCGTTGATTTTTTTCACACCAGCCGGATGGTATGTTCTTGCAACTTCAATTGTAATATGGATTATATTTTCATTTCTGGCATCGTACAATATTTGTTCCGGCATGTTTATTTCGGCAATCTGCAGTGTTCCTGTAAAAGAGAATCTGATTTCTCTCACATTTGATGATGGACCTTGTAAAACAACAGAAACATTGCTCCAGCTATTGAAGAAATACGATGCAAAAGCAACATTTTTTATGCTTGGATGCAATGTTTCAGGAAGGGAGGCCGTTGTCTGTAAAATGTATTCTGATGGTCATGAAACAGGCAACCATTCTTTTTCTCATAAAAGCCGGTTTCCCTTAATGAGTCCAAAAAAAATTAAAGATGAAATAAAAAATACACAGGAAGCAATTCAGAAAATAACCGGGAAAGTGCCTGCATATTTTCGTCCACCTTTTGGAGTTACCAATCCGCTTCTTGCCAGGGCGCTCAAATCATCAGATCTTAAAATCATAGGATGGTCCATTCGCTCGATGGATACAACAAACAGGTCGCAGGATAGAATTATTAAAAACATCCTGGGCCGGATCCAGCCAGGTGATATTATTCTTTTACATGATACATCAAAACATATTATCAATGTGTTAGAGAAGGTTTTAGTATATTGCAGAAAAGAAAATTACAAACTGGTTACTATTAGTGAATTAATAAAACATCAAGTATGATCAGACACAACACCACTCATTTGTTTTTAGTATTGTTTATACTATTTATGTATGCCAATGATACTACCGTAGCACAAACCGATGATTTCAGACTTTTGGATAAGAATTCAGATGCTAAGCATAAAATTCGTGAGACTGCTCTGAATATTCATACGATACATTGTGATTTCATACAAATAAAAAGAATGCATTACCTCGATTCTGACTTGAAATCCTCTGGGAAATTCTGGTATTATAAACCTGATAAAGTGCGATGGGAATATCTTCAACCCTATGAATATATTATTATTCTGAACCAGGACAAAATTTCTCTCATAAGTAACAATACATCAAATCAGTATGATGTGAAAAACAACAGTATGTTCAATCAGATGAACGAATTGATCGTTGACGCTGTCAGTGGTAATATATTTAACAATTCAGGATATACAACAAATACATATGAGAACAAGGATCTTTATTTGGTGAAATTACAACCTGAATCTCCTGATATTACAAAGATCATTAAAGAAATGGAATTGTATTTCGATAAAAACTCATATACACTTAATAAATTAAAGATTATTGAACCTAATTCTGATTACAGCCTGATCTATTTTTCAAATCAGATACTGAATGAAGTTATTCCTGAAAATATTTTTATCCATTAGCATATTTATTTGTGTTGTTGATTGCTCAACACCATATTCATGCTCCGTTAATCCTGATCCTGAAAATTTCAGTTTCGAGCCGATTGTTCATTTGACAGAAAATAAACCTGTTCTCTATACTTCCGAATTTCATATAATGAATTATACGTTTTCAGGACTAATTGCTTTCCGGAAAATGCAGGAAACTTCTGAAACAAGGATTGTTTTTTTATCTGAAGTAGGCCTTAAGCTAATGGAATTCAATTATAAAGATGGCTTGATTACAAACAATTACTGTATATTGGCTGCAAACAGAAAACAAGTAAAAAAATTTGTGGCAAAATTTCTTCTTTTGCTATTGGAAGAGCCCATTTGTAAAACAATCTGTATGAAAACAGCGGATGAAAACTATCTATATTTCTGTAAAAATCACAAAAGAAAATTATCAGCAAAAACCTCAGGAAACTATAAAAATAGTATCAGTATTAAAAAAAAATATGGTATTGCTACTGGAACCTATTCGAAATCTGAGAATCTACCAGAAATTATTGAAGTGAGAATGAGCCATAAGACAAGAATAAATTTAAAGCGAGTAGATAATGCCTTTGAATGATCTGTTTGAATATAAATTAATGGAATCTGTTGAGGGCAGTATTATTGCCACAATACATATTAACGCCAGTCACAGGTTGTATAAAGGTCATTTTCCCGGCAATCCTGTAACACCCGGTGTCACTCTGATTGAAATTGTGAGGCTGGTGCTTTCCGAATCTTTAAACAAAGATCTGATGCTCACTGAAGCCAGAGATATTAAATATTTGGCATCGATTGTTCCACCCTATACTGATAACATTAACCTGGAAGTCAAATACAACACTGTTACAAATGGGATAGCTGTCAATTGTGTTTTATCAGGAAATGGTCAGGTTTATACAAAAATCAGAGGCACATTCAGTGAAAGCAAATAGAACAGACATATTCAGCGATCTCAAATGTTGTATCATCGTTCCGACATACAATAATGCAGGCACACTGAAAAATTTACTTGATGACATTCTCAGGCATACAAAGCATGTGATTGTTGTAAATGATGGTTCAACCGATCAGACAAAAGATATACTGGATGTTTATAAGGAAATAAAGGTTATTGAAAATAAGACAAATCGGGGTAAAGGTTTTGCATTACGAAAGAGTTTTCGTGTGGCTGTCAAAGAAGGTTATGAATATGCAATTACAATTGATTCTGATGGTCAGCATAGTCCTGACGATCTGCCAAAATTCAGATCGGCTTTGAATGAACATCCGGTAACATTGATTCTTGGTGCCAGAAATATGGATCAGCAAGGGATTCCCGGGAAAAGTAGTTTTGGACATAAGTTCTCCAATTTCTGGTTTTGGGTTGAAACCGGAATCAAACTCCCCGACACACAAACCGGCTATCGTTTATATCCAATAAAGAAAATTTCCGGAATGCGATTTTTTACAAACAAATTTGAATTTGAGATCGAAATTCTTGTAAGAACAGCCTGGAAAGAAATTCCAATAACCAGTATTCCTGTAAACGTTTATTATCCTCCTGCCGGTGAAAGAATATCACATTTCCGCCCTTTCCGGGATTTTACACGAGTAAGTCTGTTGAATACCATTCTGGTTGTTCTTGCCTTTCTGTATTTCAGGCCCATGTTATATTTCAAAGATTTTAACCTGAAAAAACTTAAAAAATTACTCGGCTCTGGTGAATCAAGTATGAAATTATCATTGGCTACCGGCTTTGGTGTTTTTATGGGTATAGTGCCTATCTGGGGCTTTCAGATGATCACAGCAGCCTTTCTTGCTCATATTTTCAAACTAAATAAAGCACTTGTTTTGGTTGCATCCAACATAAGCATCCCTCCTATGATGCCTGTTATCATTTATCTCAGCTTTGTAATGGGACGCCTTTTTGTGGCTAATCCGGTATACATTGCATTTGATAAAAATATAACTTTAGAAAGTGCTAAAATTAGTTTCATACAATATATATATGGCAGTATTCCACTTGCAATTTCCGCCGGATTGCTTGCTGCAATATTCACCTATATTTTTTTATATTTTAGAAGGAACGGAAGGAAGAAATAAATGGCTGCCGGGAAAGTGAAAAGGAATTTTTGGAATGCTTTATTCATTGTTGCATTCATCTTTTTTATTGGAGGAGGAATACTTTTCTCCTTAAAAAGAATTCAATTTGAGGAAAGTATTTCATCCATACTCCCGGCAAATAAAACCAATGAACTTTTTGTTGAAGTCCTTGATAGTGCAAAGATCTTTGACAGAATTGTATTTCACATTTCAGTTACAGATACTACCATTTACCATCCTGAATTTCTGGTTTCTGCGGCGAATGCACTTACCGATTCCATTGAGAAATTTTTTGTTCCTGAATTTATACTAAAAATTGAAGGAAAGGGAAATGCGCTTTCCCAGGATGAAATTTTCGGAAGTTTTTTCAATTCCCTTCCTCTGTATCTTGAGAAGGATGATTACAGTAAACTCGACAGCATAATACAATATGTTGATTTTGATAGGCTTACGGAAGAATATCTGAAAGTTTTAAATTCACCTGCAGGCTATATGGCTGCAAAGTTTATTTTTCGTGATCCGTTTGGCCTGGTAATAAAACAAGTTAACAGATTTAAAGATCTGCAGCTTGATGATAATCTTATACTTTACCAGAATTACCTGGTTACGAAAGATAAAAAAAACCTGTTATTGTTTGTTATTCCTACAGATTCAAAAAATACGGGAAAAAACACAGATTTCATTTATCAGTTGGATCATTTTATTTCAGAAATTGAGTCAGAACAAAGCAACAATATCAATATTGATTACATTGGTTCACTTCCTGTAGCAACAGCAAATGCATTGAGAATAAAAAAAGATGTGCGATTGACCATAACAATTGCACTTATCCTTATTGTGGTTCTTATCTACTATTTCTTCCGTAAGAAATATGTGTTAGGCTTGATCCTTCTGCCTGCTCTTTTTGGAGCAACTGTTGCGTTAATATACCTGAGCTTTAGTCACCGGAATCTGTCTCTGATCTCACTCGGAATTGGCTCAGTCATTCTTGGAATCACTGTCGACTATGCACTTCATCTTATGACTCATTTGAAACATCAGAATGATAGCCGGATGAAATTTAATCAGGTAACTGTACCAATATTGATGAGCAGTATAACAACTGCCACAGCTTTTCTTTGCCTTACGCTTCTTTCATCTCCTGCATTAAAACAACTGGGAATATTCGCTGCAATTAGTGTTATTGCAGCTGCATTGCTAACGATTGCATTTTTACCAATTTTCCTGCAAAAGGACCAAAAGGATAGAATACCTGAAAAATCAAACCTGATTGAACATATCGCTCAATACCAGTTCAAAAATAAAAAAGTCATTTTACCACTGATATTGATCATTACCATGATCTTATACTTCTTCTCCGGCAAAGCCCGGTTTGAAAAAGATATCGAAAAGAGCAATTACATGCCTGATCAACTTACCCGGTCACTTAATAATCTCAATGCAATAAGTAATGTACACCAGAAAAAATTATACCTGCTTTCCTATGGGAAAACACTCGACAAAGCAATTTATGAACTGGAACAGGAGCAATCAACATTAGCCAATCTGAAGGCGCAGGGTAAAATTGAAAACTACCATGGAATTTTTTCACTTGTGTTTTCCATTGCGAAGCAACAAGAAAAAATCAATACCTGGAATACTTTCTGGTCAACCGACAGAAAATCACAATTGAAAAACAAACTGAACCGTTCAGCAAAGAAGTATCATATTAAACAAGAGGCTTTTCATGAATTTTATAATTTGCTGGATAAAAATTTTCAACCTGTTCCTCCTTCTGTATTATTTTCATCTTTTGCATCACTTATCAATGCTTTTAATATAAAAATTTCCAAAGGTTTTGTTATTCCAACCGTCATTAGTATTAACAGTCCTGCACAGAAAAATGAATTGGCGAAATCATTTCAAGATAAAAATAATTCGTATGTTCTTGACAGAAAAGATTTTTTCAACAGGATATTTGATAGCATTGAAAAGGATTTTTCAAGGTTGATCAGAATTTCTTTGATTGCAGTATTTCTGATCATACTTGTATTTCTTGGTCGCCTGGAAACCGCAATTATTACGTTTATACCCATCCTTGTAAGCTGGATATGGACTCTCGGCATTATGGGCATAACAGGACTGAAATTAAATTATTTCAACATTATTATATGTACACTGATATTTGGTCTGGGAGTAGATTATTCTATTTTTATTACAAAAGGTTTAATCCTCAAATACAAGTTTGGAACTAACGAATTGCTCTCTTTCAAATCATCCATCCTTATCTCGGCACTCACCACACTGATAGGTTTGGGGGTACTGATTCTGGCAAAGCATCCTGCATTAAGATCCATTGCCAGTTTAGCAATAATAGGCATTGTATCAGTATTGATAGTATCTTTCTCATTGCAGCCCATACTCTTTCAGAGTCTCATCTATGCAAAAGGCGCAAAAAGATCATTCCCTGTCAGTATCATGAAAATCTTATATAGCATTTTTTTCTTTTTTGGCTTCTCAATTGGCTCACTCCTACTGACCGGATGTATACCTGTTATTGCTATTCTTCCTGTAAAAAAAGCATCCAAACAATATATAATCCGCTATATTGGCCATAAATACATTAAAACACTTATTGAATTACATCCAAAAGTCAGATTGTTAAAAGAAGGTATCAATACAACTACGTTTAAAACACCTTCTGTTTTGATATCTAATCATCAGTCAATGTCTGATATACTTTTGTTTTTGGCTCTTTCTCCGAATATTTTAATGCTTACCAAAGACTGGGTTTGGAATAATCCGGTGTTTGGAGGACTGGTAAGATATTGTGGTCACATCCGTATTTCCAAAGGCTATGAAAAGACATTAACGGATATCAACAGGCAAGTTGAAAACGGTTGTTCCATTCTTGTATTCCCGGAAGGTTCAAGATCAAAGGATGGACGTATCGGGCGGTTTCATAAAGGAGGATTTTATATTGCTCAAAAACTGAACCTTCCTGTTCAGAGTTTTTTAATTCATGGTGCATGCGATGTACTTTCAAGAAATTCATTTCTTATTAATTCCGGGCAAATTACAATAAGAAAATTTACAACTTTTACCATAGATAATCGTGAAGAAAGAGCCTATTATCACGCTTCAAAAAATGCATGTGAGCGCATGAGAAATGCATATCAGAAAGTAGTTGCAGAAAAGTCCACTCCAAAATACTTCAGGTATCGAATTGCTGCGAATTATACCTACAAAGGTCCTGTACTTGAAAATTATATTAAAATAAAACTCTGGCTTGAAACATATTATGAATTGTTCCATCCCCTTGTGCCACCTGCTGCAACAATCACTGATATTGGCTGCGGTTATGGCATGATGGCCTTTGCACTAAGTATGGCCGCTCCTGAAAGAAAGATCTATGCCATTGATTACGACAAAGATAAAATACATACGGCTGAGAATTGTGAGCTGGCTGATCACTGTAACATAGAGTTTTATGTTGCTGATGCATGCAAGTACAATTACAAACCATCAGATGTTTTTATACTGAGTGATGTCCTCCATTATTTGAGAGCCGAAGATCAGCGTCTTCTTCTTAAGAAATGCATTTCAAAATTGAATAAGAAAGGAATGATCATTGTCCGCGATAGTGATAGTTCTCTTAAAAAGCGCCACCGCGGAACCAAACTAAGTGAGTTTATATCCACTAAAATCGGATTTAACAAAACCAAAAACAAACTTAATTTTGTTTCCAGTCAATACATAAAACATTTCGCATTTGAAAATAATCTTGATATCAGGATCATTGACAATACAAAGTTAACTTCAAACCTGATCTACATACTGCAAAGATAGAAAGATGAGTAAAACGTATGATATAGTAATAATCGGAAGTGGTCTGGGTGGATTGATCACAGGCAATATATTATGCAAGAAAGGATTCAAGGTTGCAATCATTGAAAAAAATGCTTATCCGGGAGGTTGTTTGCAATCGTTTGAAAAAGATGGTGTTACTTTCGATACGGGGATCCATTATGTTGGTGGTCTGAAAAAAGAACAAGTATTACATAAACTTTTCTGCTACTTAAATATCTTCCGGGACCTGAATATCAGAGAAATGGATGTTGATGGCTTTGACCGGTTTCTTATTGGTAAAAATGAATATGCATATCCGGCAGGCTATTTAAAATTTCAGGAAAAACTCGAATCGATTTTCCCAAAGGAAAAAAAAGCAATAGTTGAATACATACATAAAATCAAGGATATAGCCAATTCTGTTTCGTTATACAATTTAAAACGAATTGACTATGATCCGAAAAATTTCTACAACAAATTCGCACACGGAAATGCATGGACTTTCATTCAGACGATTACAAAAAATACAAAGCTTCAACATTTGCTTGCCGCACAGAATCCCCTCTATGCAGGAAGGCCGGAATCAACTTTCTTATTTGTCCATGCTCTGATCACAAATCACTATATGGAAGGTGCCTGGCGATTTGTTAACGGAAGCAGACAATTGGCTGATTCACTGATGAATAGATTTTCTGAACTGGGAGGTGATATTTATTTTAGCCAGAAAGCAGTACAATTTAAGTTTCATCAAGATTATATTCATTCTATTGTAACAGATAGAAAACAGGAATTTTCCGCAAAGAAATTTATCTCAGCGATACATCCTTATCAAACAATGGAGATGATTGAACCTGATAAAATCAGAAAATCATACCGTAAACGATTGCAAAATTTAGACAATACAATTTCTACCTTTAGCTTGTACGTAGTATTCAAAGACGGTACTTTTCCATACATGAACTGCAATTGCTATTATTATCCAAATGGCAATGTATGGGGACTGTCTTATTACGATGAAAAGAAATTCCCCCAGAGCTTTGGCATTTACCCGCTTGCCGATTCGATAGACGAAAAATATACACGGGGAATCTCAGTTCTGGCATTTATGGATTACAAGGAAGTTGAAAAATGGGAAAATACAACGGTTGAAATGAGAGGTGAAAAGTATGAAAAATTCAAGGAAATCAAATCTCAAAAAATTATTACTGAAATGGAAAAGTATTTTCCTGATATACGAACAAAAATAAGATCATATACTTCTGCTACACCTTTGACATTGCGCGACTATACAGGAACTCATCGCGGTGCAACCTATGGAATTGAAAGAGATTACAGAAATCCAAACAATTCCTTGTTATTTCCCAGGACTAAAATATCAAACCTGTACCTTACAGGACAAAATCTCAGCCTGCATGGTATGTTGGGAGTTTCTATGGGGGCATTGTTGACATGTTCTGAGTTTATGGACCTGAATGAACTTATCGAGGAAATTAACCATGGTTAAAAAAACTCTGAAAATACTCCTGATATTCTTTGTAACTCTTTTTAGCATACTGGTTATCATTGTTGGGCTATTGTTTGCAGGAGTAAGACCGCCAATTCCTGATCTGCCTGTTGTTGAAGAAAGTAAATATTCTGATAACACACCTGTGAAAATTGACAGCAATTTTTACAGGCTGGATAACAACTGGATACGTAAAAACAGATATGGCCTGTGGGAAATGTATGTTGAGGGCGATGCATTTGACAGAG
Organism: uncultured Bacteroidales bacterium; assembly: GCA_964406315.1. GTDB lineage: Bacteria > Bacteroidota > Bacteroidia > Bacteroidales > UBA10428 > UBA10428. The sequence continues at coordinate 38,861 of CAYORG010000016.1, forward strand.
GTGTGGCCGCAGGAAAATTATCAGGTGATCTCATCAAACAGCAGGAGGAGATCTTTGTATCTCAGATAAAAAACATTTTGCCTTCAAAACTTCATCAACGTTTTCTGCTCACAACCGTGGCATGGTTAAACAGAAAACTGACAGAGAAAATACCTCAGGAATTTCTTAAAGAAATATATGGTTTATCATTATCTGCATCCCGCAAATATGATGAATTTGGTCCTCCGTACGTGCGCCTGCTGAACTATCATGCAGCTCACGATATTGGCCATGCAATGCAAAGTTATTACCTGATCGGCTGCAGTTCATTTGCTGCATGGAATGAAAACACCCCGGATTCATCACTGATCATTGGCCGCAATTTTGATTTTTATTTCGGAGAGGAGTTTGCACAAAATAAAATTATAGAATTTGTTTCACCTGATTCCGGATACAATTTCGCATTCATCACCTGGGGAGGTATGATTGGTGTTGTATCAGGCATGAATGATCAGGGCCTCACCGTTACCATAAATGCCGGCACCATGGAGATTTCTCAGCAATCGTCTACTCCGGTAACGTTGGTTGCCAGGGAAATACTTCAATATTCAGATAATTTAGAGACAGCGATTCAAATAGCCCGGTCAAGAAAAATCATGGTTGCCGAATCTTTTCTGATTAGTTCTGCAAAAGATCATAAAGCCATAATTCTTGAAAAAAAACCGGGCTCGACCGATATTGTATGGCCTGATTCATCTTTGATTGTTTGCACCAATCATTTCCAGGGAGATAAATTTTCCATATCGGAAGCCAATATAGAAAACAGGAAAAACAATGCCACCGGTTACAGGTATCTTCGTTTGAATGAATTAATAAACAATCAGAATATTCTGGACCCCGTGTCTGTAGTAAAAATTTTGCGTGATAAAAATGGAATTCATGATCAACCGATAGGTCTTGGAAATGAAAAAGCCATAAACCAGCTTCTTGCACACCATTCCGTTATATTTGAACCTGAAAAACTGATCTTATGGCTTTCAACATCACCCAATGTTATGGGAACCTATGTTGCTTATGACCTGCATAAAATATTTTCAAAAGAAAATGTTATGGTCAAGAATCATTTCATGGATGAACCGGACCTTGCTATTCCTGTTGATTCCTTTATTTACAGCCGGGAATATTTGAATTATATGGAATACAAATCCTTATCCGATACTCTAAGAAATGCCATTAGCAACAATCGCGAAGTTTCCGGAAGTTTTCTCCGGCATTTCCAGACCCTGAATCCTGATTACTTTGAAACCTATCTATTACTGGGAGATTATTATTTTAGCAGGAAAAACTACTCAAAAGCAAAAGAATTTTACAATAAGACCCTACAGAAGGAATATAACAGTATTTCTGTATCGGATTATGTTGAAGAACAAATCGCAAAATGCAAATAATATAATGATATCATGTCAGATACATTCTTTCCGGAAATTGAAAAAAGATCCCTGGAAGAAATCAAAGTCTTCCAGGAAAACCTTATGAGAAAACAACTACAATACCTTTCTTTTCATTCCCCTTTTTATCGCAGAATGTTTGAAAAAGAGAAAATCGATACTAGCAAAATAAAAACACTTGAAGATTTTAACAACATTCCACTGACCAGCAAAGATGATCTGAATTCATACAATGAAGATTTTTTTTGCGTCCCAAAAAATCAGATTATTGATTACATAACCACTTCCGGCACACTTGGCGATCCTGTAACTTTTGTTATGACCGAAAATGATCTTGACAGGCTTGCTTATAACGAAGCCATATCGTTTGTATGTTCAGGTTGTTCCGGTGACGATATATTTCAGATCACGACTACAATCGATAAGCGTTTTATGGCCGGCCTCGCCTATTTTATGGGAGCACGAAAACTTGGAGCCGGTATTATAAGGGTAGGTGCAGGAATTCCTGAACTGCAATGGGATACCATCATGAGGATAAAACCTACGGCTTTGATCGCAGTACCTTCTTTCATTCTTAAGCTGGCTGATTATGCTGAAAAAAATGGTATTGACTATCAGAATTCATCGATTCAAAAGGCAATATGCATTGGTGAACCTTTAAGAAAGCATGATCTGGGCTTAAGTACCCTGGCAGAAAAGATCAGGGAAAAGTGGGATCTGAAGTTATACTCAACCTATGCCTCCACGGAAATGTCTACTGCTTTTGCAGAATGTGATGCCGGACAAGGAGGACATCATCACCCCGAACTGATCATTGTGGAATTTGTTGATGATGAAGGTAATCCTGTTCGTGAAGGTGAAGCCGGTGAAGTTGTAATTACAACCCTTGGTGTACAAGGCATGCCATTGTTGCGGTTTAAAACCGGAGACATCTGCTATCATTATACGGATCCATGCTCCTGTGGACGAACGACAATTCGATTAGGACCGGTCCTCGGAAGAAAAAAGCAGATGATAAAATTCAAAGGGACCACTGTATATCCCCCTGCTTTGTATGATATTCTGGACGACATCGGTGAAATTAACAATTACATCGTCGAAGCCTATACCAACGATATCGGCACGGATGAGATCCTTATCAAAGCCTTTTGTGCAAACCAGACTGATGGTTTGGAAAAAAGGATAAAGGACCATTTCAGAGCAAAACTTCGGGTTTCTCCTTCGGTGGAATTCTATCCGAACGAGGAGATCGAGAAATTAAAGTTTAAGGGCAGTTCAAGAAAACCAATGATTTTTCATGATAAGCGAAAGGGATAGGTCATTCCCCGGTAGACAGGGTAAATGAATAATACACACCCCCAAGCCCCCTCTGCAGAGGGGGCTTAGCTTAGTGCAAAGAAATAACATGCCAAATGATTTTTGCTGTTCCATTCCAGACGTTTCCCCCTCTGGAGAGGGGGATTAAGGGGGTGTGTCTTCTATTTCCCCCAAAACCATCCTCATAAATCCCTCCCCATCCGGAATTTCCGTTCCTATAAATCATCTTTCCAATTGTTTGCTTAAATTCGTCTCGGGTTTCCCTGTCTCTGATTTAAGAATTCATATGAATTACCAACTAGTAATCAATGGACATCTTTAAAAATTATATAATCAGAAGCTTACTGTTCTTACTCATCCCTGCAGGTTTTGTTCATGCCCAACAAGGCAGGTTTGTTTTCGATCAATTGTCAGAAGAAAATGGGGTATCCAACAACTCCATCACTTGTATACTGAAAGATAGCAGAGGATTTATCTGGATAGGTACAATTGATGGTCTGAACCTATACAATGGATATGATTTTAAAGTCTTTAAACACAATCCTTCCGATTCAAATTCCATTTCAGACAATTTTATCAGCACAATTATTGAGGACTTTGCAGGCAACCTGTGGATTGGAACACAGGGAGGAGGACTGAATAAGTACGATCCCAACATGGAGAAATTTGAAATATTTCTCCACGATCCTAACAATGAGAACAGTATCTGCTCAAATTTCATATTTCATCATAAATCTTTATTGCTTGATAAGGATACAATACTTTGGATAGGAACCGACAATGGATTATGCAAATTAGACTTAAAAACAGGGAAATTTAAACACCATGACCTTGTATGCCAGACATCTGCCGGAAACAGAGTCAGCGACGTAAGAGTTATTTTTGAAGATAATCAAAACCAACTGTGGATAGGAACCGATGTTGGTCTCATCAGGTACCATAAAGAAACAGGTAAGACAAGTCTTTACTGTAAAGAAAAAGGAAGGCCGGGATCCATTAGCAATAACATTATAACTTCCATTGCCGACGATAATGATAATAAACGACTCTGGATAGGAACCGAAGAAGGATTGAACCTGTTTTGTCCGGAAGAAAAAAAGTTCATCAACTTATGGCATAAAAAATACCACCTGAACAATCAAAATTCATTTACCTGTTATAGGATCGCCGATCCTGATCCCGCTGATCGTTTTTTGGACGGGCTTTCTTAACAACAATATTGCTGCCTTCGAATTCAATTCCGTCTAAATCGTTAATTGCTTCAGAGGCTTCCTGATCATTTGACATTTCCACAAAAGCATAACATTTGGAACGTCCTGAATCGCGATCGAAAATCACCTTTGTTGAATTGACCTTGCCATACTCCTGAAAAAGAGCATTAAGCGATTCGTTAGTCGTTTTTGGACTAAGTTTGGCAATAAAAATGTTCATAAAAAATAGTAAGGGATTTAAAAAATGATTTACAAAATGTCCGGAAAAAGTGTGGCACATTCAGTTGCATCGAACCACAATTTAGTCATGGCAGAAAAACATCTAAGATATTCAGTACAATCAAGTAATAAATAGAATAACAGGTATTCAAAAGATAAATTCTTCTAAAATAGAACCGCATTTTCCGAATACCAGTCCAGAAATTCTTCGTCGGTAATTACTTTATCCCCAAATTTTTTCTCAAATAATTCTTTTGCTTCCATGGGAATAAATTCTCTTTCAATAGAATTGTTGAAAGTGTTTCTTACAGGAATGTAATAACCCTCTAATCCAAGTTTGCTGTAAAGTTTGTAGTAGTTTTTTTCTTTTCTCATTGTAATCAGATTATAATTTTAAGCTGCTTCCCTCTCAAATACTTTCCGAATGATTTCTTTATGAGATTTCCACAGGTTTGTTTGCAGCCAATTCTTCAATTTCTGAACATCTTCAGCTTCAAGCCATCTTATGGATTTCATAAGTTCTTTCTCAAATAATTGAGTGTCATACATTACATTTTGAAGTATAATCTTCTGATGGTCAAGCATTTTTATTTCTGTCATTCTTCAGGTCCAGTTTGTAATGGTTTGAATAAAATTTTCATTTACTTTAACTTATAAATGGCCTTCAAGGTTTCATTTATCCCCGGGAAAATTTCATTGTTTTTTTCGAAAAATACCTACAGCTTTCATTGACTTTCATATCTAACGAAGAAAGATCATGAATTATTTTAAATAGAATAAATTAATCAAATTTCCTCAGACATGCAAGATGCATCTACACAAAAAAATTTTCATAATTCATCACCTTTCCAGTTCAATCTCTGTAAAATTCAACGAGCCAAATACTCCGAAACCGCTTTCAAGTGTGCTGAAACCTGTTCTGTATTTGTTGAAATTGAGGGATGTATTCGAGTTGGCATAATAGGTAGCCAGTTTATTATCGTAACTGAAAATTTTAACTTTCCTGATCGAATAGTTGTCGGGGAAATAAACTATAATATGAGTATCTGATGAATCTTCAGGAACGTATCTTGCTGCCTGCCAGCCATCCGATTCGGTCAATAAATAGATATCCAGCATTTTAATTAAGGTGTCCTGTATTACAATACATTCAAGTTTACCGGCATCGATCTTTAATGAGTTTTCAACAATTTCAGGTTTTGAAGGAATAGTGGTTTCCCCTTCTGCAAGCGGAAAGTCAGGATGATCACAGATCAGTTGGTAAGTCTGTCCCGGCTGGGGATAAAACTCTGTCACCGGCCTGTACAATGTATCTCCAAACAATGAATCGGAAGGCATTAACGGGAAAGCAAAAGTATCAACGAATACTCCGTTTTCTTTAAGGTAAACCATTACGATCACATCGTGAATGATACTGAAATCTTCAGCTTCAAGGACAGGCCAGTTTTGCTGTACAAAAACGAACGATTTATTGTAATCTCCGGCACTGTCAGGACGAAGCAATCCGAATATATTCAATCCTTCCTCAAAGGTATCGATGGTTAGTTCAGGCTGCTGATTGAATCCCAGGTAATAATCAACAGCTTCTTCACACGAGTAAAAGATTGTGAAAACCAAAAACAATAGGAGAAAGCCCGGTGTTGATCTGTTGTTCATTTTTAAAATTTTATTGTATAACTCAATCCTACCGAAGGAAAATAATTTGTACCAAAAGGAAAATATTTACCCTCCCATCTGTCTATTCCTGAAATGGGAAAATAATATTCTACATTTCTCCGGAAAAAGGTCAGGTTCCGGATCGTAACTGTAAGGTACGATTCCGTTGCATGAAACACATCGGATAACTGCTTGCCAAATCCGGACCTTAATCTCTTCCTGATGCTCATGTCCAGATTAATGATCGGGGGCATTTTTGCCGTATTTTTTCCGTTTGAAATCCAAACAGGAAAGAAACTCAACTCTTCATTTTGAGGATCATAGTAATAATAGTTTTGCAGTGTCTGTTCAATGCTTCGGTATGTGCCTGATAAATAAACAAATGATACATTGTATTCAAACGTCTTGGTTATGGCATAATTTGCCACCAGTTTTATGGTATGCCTGCGATTATAGTCATAAGGATATTCAACTCCATCATTCAATTTTGGATACTGCCTGTTTGCCCACGAAAGTCCATAACTTAACCAACCTGATAAATTTTTTATTGCCCCGCGTATCATTAGTTCAACTCCGTATGCTTCGCCTTCGCCCTGCTGCAGCTTATCGGACAATGTCAACACTTCGTTTGCAGTCTGATTGATGTCAAAAGTGTATACCCTTTCAATGTCTTTATAATATACATCAAGTGAAAAAACAGATCTTGAATTCAGACTCTTTTCCAATCCTGCAACATAATGTACTGATTTACTGGGTTTGTATTGACTTAGCGGGAAATAATAATCCACCGATTGATTCATTTCCACTTCATTGGTGTTCATGCTGATCACATACTGGTAATAAATGCCCCATGCACCTTTTAGCCTGAAGCCTGCCGGCAATAATACAACAGCATTTGCCCGTGGTTCATAATACCAACTATTGTTATCGTATCTGGTACATCGTATTCCGGGTCTGATGATCAGAGGCCCTGCCTGCAATTTGTCCTCTGCAAAAACAGCCCATTGATTTGGTGTTTTCTTTACCATTCCCTGATCCACTTCATTGATCTCAGCTGAGTTGTTAAAAAGATACTGGTTGAATTCTGCACCTACCCTGAATGTACTAAAATTTGTCAATCGTATATTCACAAGAGATTTAAACGATATGTCATGAATGCTGTTATTGAAATTGGAACTGGTAAGCAAACGAAAATTCAGTGTGTCACTGTCTTCTCCTCCTGCCTGAAACTGAAAATCTGTTTCGGAATAATTATCTGACTTGTGCGAAGAATAATACGCCTGCGATCGTACATAAATCCGGGGCGATACTATCCACTTATGGATTACTGTGGCCGCCCTGTTTGTCCACTTGTTTTGCAATTTCAGGTTAAAATCATCGTATATATCCCAATCGAATGTGTTTCCGATATACTGGTAAAACGTATTGAAGCTCATCCCCATCCGGTCTCTTGACTGAAAGTATTTAAAGGATATCCGATTGCGGGGATTCAGCCTGTAGGTATAGGAGAGATTAAAATCATAAAAGTAGCTCCTGCTTTGCAAAATAAATTCAGTGAAAATATCATAAAAATACCTGCCCGCTATCATGCCCGATCCTTTATTCCCTAACGGAAATTCAAGAAAAACCTTTGAATGGAATGTGCTGGGCTCAATCTCTCCATGCAATTCCGTACTATTCCCATCTTTGGTCGAAATGTACATCACGGAAGAATTTCTGCCTCCATACTCTGCTCCAAAACCTCCGGCCAGAAGTTCGATGGTTTTGATTGACTGAGTATTGAAAATGCCTGAAGTAATACTGGAATGATAGGGATTATAAATCATAACACCATCCATAAATACAGCATTCTCACCAGGTTCTCCTCCCCTGACTGTGAAAAGAGGAGAGAAAGGTTCGGTTTTGTCAATACCCGGTAAATATTTAATTGCTGCAAAAATGTCATTCCCTGCAGTTGGAATTGACTTGATCGTTTTGGATGAAAGCTCGATCATACTGGTCTCAACTTCGCGATCACCAGCCCTTTCCGGTTGAATAGCAACAATAGAAACTTCCTCAACAGTTAGTATTTTTGGATTAAGAAGAACATCAGGCAATACGATGCTCTTGTTTATTATTTCAACTTCCAGTTCATTAGGTTCATACCCAATATGTGAAAAAATTAAACTGTGTTTTCCGGATGTAAGACCTGCAAATTGAAAAAAACCATAAATATTCGAAACACATCCAACTGATTCACTCTTTAATTGAACACTGGCACCAATAAGAGTTTCTTTCGTATCAGCATCAATAATATACCCTGATACTGCATACTTCTGTGCAAATAATGCAATATGGATCAGTAAAAAAAAGAGAAACGTGGTAATATGTTTTAATAACTTGTTCAAGAGAAATAGATTTTAAAGTTTTAAACCAACTCCAAGGTATGTACCCAGTTGAAATTTAGGCTTTTTATCTATTACATACAGTAAGTTTTCCATAAATCCGGCCTTAAAGAAAAACCCTTTTGAGTTTACAGGATTGTATTGTATGCATTGAATTGATGACAATTCAAAATCGACGACCTGATACAATTTAATATTACCCTCATCAACGTTTCTCCACTTACAAAACCCGATAAGAATATTCAGGTCTACATCAAATAATAGTTTTTCATTTCTCCTGAAATAATAATGTTCTGATTTCCTTCCAATAGCGAAGGATTCATAATCTTCGTTGTTATTGTACCTGATGATTCCTGCCCAATAGTGATTATTGCTGCGGGTTTCCGGTCTCGTAAAAAATATCTCCGCCTGAAAACCCCACCAGTTCAATCCTGCGAACAAACCTCCTCCGATATTTAAATACAGCGATTGAACCGACGTATCGTTAATAAAATTTGTATAGGTATTCTTATCATCACCAGTGGATTTTGCATTCACTGTCATAAGGTCAATTTTAAAATCTCTATGCCATTTGCCAAGCAGGTTTTCCGATTCCTGTTTCATGGTTTCCTTCTTGCCTTCACGGCGATACGGATAATCATAAAAGAAAGTACCACGATAAATCATAGAATCCTTTTTTCTTTCATACAAAATAAGATCAGCAGATAAAAATGTTGTTGAGGAGATACGTCCCTTTTGCTTTTCAACCTCAAATTTGTTTATCGCCAGTAGAAATTCCGGAGAGCTAAACTTGTCTGCAACTATATTCCTGGCAATTTCATCTGCAAGAGGTTCTTTTGTGTAGAATTCCTGATCAACAGGAATGAGGAGAAATTTATTTTTTGTGCCATACCTGATAAACCGTGGATTTTCATTCCGCTTGTCGGTTATTTCAGTAATGTTTAAGTTGTTTAACTGAACGATTGAATCAGCTCTGAAGTTTATATCTATTGTATCAGGCAGTAGTCTCTGACCTTCACATATCTGACATATCAACATAAAAAAGAAAGGTATTACACTGAATTTTAGTTTGCTTTTTCTTTTATGTCGTCTGACAATCATTTTGTATTTCTGAAATTTTGTTTTTTTTCTGATAACACCTGGCAAATCTTTTGTCTATGATTTTAATATACAAATCAATGAAAATTTTCGCATTGTAGCAATCTTAAAATTCAATTTAACCAACTGTGGAATTTCAGTCTATATGCATATCAAAAATCAAGGTGCTTTATTTTCGGGTGTTTTAGCCAGAGTTCTAACAGATGAGTGAGAATGGGGAAAAAATAAGTGTAATATCAAATACGGATGTCATAGGTGTGTAAGCTTACTACTCAAAAGTTGAATTATAAAGAAGTATATAACAAATATAAAACACAGAAATCATGAAAAGTAAAGTTTATTTTGGCATAATCAGTATGCTATTGACTGTTGGGATTTTAAGTGCTGAAGCTGAAACAAACTCCACACCCAAACAAAAGAACGACACTACTTCGTATACTGTTCTTACAGCAAAGGTTGTTGATGAATCAACTAAAAAACCAATTGTTTTTGCTACTGTATTTAAGACAGGTTCAAGTATTGGTACCGTTACAAATTCGGATGGAGAATTTGAACTTAAAATTCCGGGTAAATCTATTGAAGGTACTCTTTCTGTAACTCATCTGGGTTATAAGAATAAGGTAATATCTGTAAACGATATTGTATCCAAAAAGGCAACAATAGCCCTCGAAGTACATGCGATTCCAATTGAAGAAGTCGTTATTAGAGACATTGATCCCGAGGAATTGTTGAGACAGGCTATTTTAAAGAAAAGAGAGAATTACAGTATTTTCCCTGAAATGCAGACAGCATTCTATCGTGAAACTCTTAAACAAAACAGAAATTATGTTGCCATATCAGAAGCTGTTCTGGATATTTATAATTCCGGATACAGGGATAATTTTGACTTCGACAGGGTAAGAATTTACAAAGGAAGAAAAAGTAAAGATGTAAAGAAAATGGATACTGTTCTCGTAAAGTTCCAGGGTGGCCCACGCACAGCAATGTTCCTTGATCTTGTAAAAAATCCGGGAGTGATCCTTGACCCTGAAATTTTCCCATTATACAATTTCAAACTGTCCGGAATAGTAAGTGTGAATGATCGCAACAATTATGTTGTTGAATTCACTCCGAAAAGAGTCGTTGATTATCCGCTATATGAAGGAAAAATCTATGTTGATGTTGAATCGACAGCGATCACCAGCATTGATTTTCATTTGAGTGAAAAGAGTCTGGATCAGGCTACAAAAGTTCTTGTTAAAAAGAAGCCCGTATCCATGAAAATGAGTGTTCTGAGCGGTAACTATCTTGTAAAATACCGCGAAATTGAAGGGCAATGGGTATTGAATTATGTACGTTCTGAAGTTATTTTCAAAAGCAAATGGGATAAAAAACTGTTCAAATCAAACATAACCGCTATGTTTGAGATGGCTGTTACTGACCGCGATAAAGAAAACATAGATAAGTTCCCTTATAAGGTAGCTGTAAAATATACTGACATTCTTTCTGAAAAAGTGCTTGCTTTCGAAGATGAGAATTACTGGGGTGAATACAATACCATTAAACCCGATGAATCAATTGAGGTAGCAATCAAGAAACTTAACAAGAAACTGATCAGGAATCAATAGAATATTTCCTTATACCCTTCTTTTAAATTTTAGGTTTTAGGCTTTAAAGAATGTTTAAAAAGATCACTTTTTAAACATTCTTTTTTATTTTCTCTTATTTCAGATTTCTTAATAAAATGAGTGATCGCGGAGGCATTTCAATTTTATCATTTACCTTGTCTCCATCCTGAAAACTTATGCTTGTATCAGTAAGAACCTCCCATGTTTGGTTCAACTCTGTATTTGGCAGTTTAAAAAATATAGTATCCCAAAAACTGTTTACAATCAGCAACAATATATCATCTTTAATAGGGATACCACTTTCATTTACCTCATTGATCAATTCCCCGTTCAATAACATACCCATGCAACGTATGTAACTCAGGTTCCACTGTTTGTCCGTCATATCAGTCCCTTCCGTATTTAACCAGCGTATATCCCGTACATCTTTGCCACGGATTCTTCTGCCTTTGAAAAACCTTCGTTTGTGCGTAACAGGCTGACTTTTCCTAATATTTATCATTTTCCGGGTATACTCAAATAACTGTTCCCTGGTTTTATCCCAATTCCAGTCAAACCACGAAAGTTCATTATTCTGACAATATACATTATTATTCCCGTTTTGAGTCCGTCCGTATTCATCTCCATGGCTGATCAATGGCACACCCTGGCTTAGAAAAAGAGTGGCTATGAAATTTCTTTTTCTTTGCTCTCTGAGTGTTACTATCTTCTGGTCCTCAGTTGGGCCTTCAACACCGGAATTCCAGCTCATATTGTTATTTTCCCCATCCTTATTATCTTCCTTATTTGCCCGGTTATGTTTCTGATTATAACTTACCAGATCATGAAGAGTAAAACCATCATGACAAGTAATAAAATTAATACTGGCAGAGGGCAGCCTTCCGTCATCTTCATATAAATCGCTGCTACCACTCAGACGATAAGCCAACTCTTTCACCTGACTCTCATCCCCTCTCCAGAATTTACGAACACAATCACGGTATTTTCCATTCCACTCGGCCCATAAAACCGGAAAGTTCCCAACCTGGTATCCACCTTCACCCAAATCCCAGGGCTCAGCAATCAGTTTTACCTGCGAAATAACCGGATCCTGGTGAATAGTATCTAAAAAGGTCGATAATTTACCAACCTCAAACAGTCCTCTTGCCAACGTAGATGCAAGATCAAACCTGAAACCATCAACGTGCATCTCGGTAACCCAGTAACGCAAACTATCCATTACCATTAGCAATGTTTGCGCACTTAACATATTCAGTGTGTTGCCTGTACCTGTATAATCTGTGTACTTATCCTGTGAATTTTTATTCAAACGATAATAATTATGATTGTCAATGCCACGAAAACATATAGTAGGTCCCAGATGATTCCCCTCTCCTGTATGATTGTATACGACATCAAGAATTACTTCAATACCGGCTTTATGAAACGTCCTGACCATTTCCTTAAACTCATTTACCTGTTGTCCGGAACAACCTGAAGCACTGTATTCTGAATGAGGTGCAAAATATCCTATCGTATTGTATCCCCAGTAATTGATCAATCCCTTCTGGGTAAGAAACCAATCATGAACAAAATGTTGTACCGGCATAAGTTCAACAGTAGTTATGCCAAGCTTTTTAAAATACTCAATTGCCGGTGACGAAGCAAGTGCTTTATAGGTTCCTCTTTCAGCAGGTTTAATATCAGGGTGTCTTGCCGTAAATCCTTTAACATGCAGCTCATACAATATAGTATCCTGCATGGGTATTTCCAGTCTCCTGTCTCCATCCCAGTCAAACCAGGGGTCAATGACAACACTTTTGCACATGACCCCGGCACTGTCTCTGACATCTTTTCTGAAAGGATACCTTTTGTCTTTTGGATCAGGATTGTAACCAAGCATCTCTTCGCTTATATGAATACTGCCAGTAATTGCTTTGGAATAGGGATCCAGTACCAGCTTATGGGGATTGAAACGAAAGCCATCTGTAGGCTTGTATTTTCCAAACATGCGATAAGCATATACCTGTTCCGGCTTTATACCTGGTAAATAAGCATGCCATATAAAACCCGTAACTTCGGTCAGGTTAATGTGTGTATATTCCAGTTTTTCATCAGGAGCATGAAAGAGACAAAGTTTTACCGCAGCAGCATGCTCACTAAATAATGCAAAATTCACTCCTTTTCCATCCCAATTTGCTCCCAATGGATATGGTCTTCCCGGCAATACCTGTCCTGTATATTTTTCCATACTCAACTATTCGGCCTGATATAGACTTAATGCTTTATGTTACACTTTCCCAAAAATACAATTTATCTGATCCATAAATATACATTTACTAATGAGTAAAAAAAATGATTCTCTTCTATATCTTTACTTCATAATAAAAGAATGGGGATTAACTTTACATTCGTATTCATCATTTACAATTAAACGATTCGCCGTGATGAGTTCAGAACAGTCATCAAGAAAAGCCGGTATACTTCTTCATATCACCTCTCTTCCCGGAAATTACCTGGTTGGCGATTTTGGACCTGAGGCATACAAATTTGTTGATTTCTTAAAAAAAGCGGGTCAGAAATACTGGCAAATCCTTCCTCTGAATCAGACTGATTCAAAAATGTCTTATTCCCCATATAGTCCACTTTCAGCCTTTGCAGGAAATACGATGTTTATCAATCCTGATATCCTGGTTCAGCAGAATTTGCTAAGAAAAAATGAATTTGAAGTGCTTTCCGGACCATCTGATAAAGTAAAATATGCTTTTGCCCAACAAATAAAACAGCAAATTCTTGACAGCGCTTATGATGAATTCAGATCAAACTCAAATTCTGACCTGAGAGAAGAGTTTCATTCTTTCTGTACCAAAGAAGAATACTGGTTACATGATTATGCATTGTTCATTACTCTAAGAAAAAAATATGGAAATGAACAATGGAATACATGGCATTTTAAATACAGACAAAGAGACAAAGATGCTCTGAAAGAAATATGTAAAAAATACTCCGAGTCTATTGAAGCAGAAAAATATACGCAATTTCTTTTTTTAAAGCAATGGTTGGTGTTGAAAACTTATTGCAATGAAAAAGGCATAAAAATTATTGGTGACATTCCCATTTATATAAGTTACGACAGTGCTGACGTATGGAAACATTCAGAGTACTTCAAATTGAAGAAGAACAAAGAAATGTTAAAAGTAGCCGGTGTTCCTCCCGATTATTTTAATGATAACGGGCAGCTTTGGAATATGCCGACTTATAACTGGAAAGAATTGAAAGCGAATACATACGATTGGTGGATTCAACGCATGAGGAAAAATACAGAACTTTATGATCTTGTGAGAATAGATCATTTCAGAGGATTATCCACCTATTGGGAAGTAAGTGCTCTGGAAGAAACAGCAGTGAACGGAAAATGGCTCAGGGGCCCCGGCACAGATTTCATGAATGTTTTGCAGAAAGAATTCCCGGATATGCCATTTATTGCAGAAGATCTGGGTGATGTTGATCAGGCAGTATATGATCTCCGCGATAAATACAATCTTCCCGGAATGCATATTGTACAGTTCGGATTTGGAAAAGATATGTCCAAATCGGTACACGCCCCCCATAACTACACTACCAATTCGGTTGTATATACCGGTACTCATGATAACAATACAGTGAAAGGCTGGTTTAAAGAAGAAGCAGGTAAAAGAGGTAAGAAAAATCTGAAGAAATATACACTAAAAAAAGTTAATGCCAAGAATTGCCACAAAGTGCTTTTACGGATAGCTTATCGTTCGGTCGCAAAAATAGCTATCATCCCCATGCAGGATGTTTTGGGCCTGGGAGCAAAATCCAGGATGAACCTGCCTGCAACAGACACAGGAAACTGGTTATGGCGTGCAAAGAAAAAACATCTTGGTAATACCATTGCCAAATTCCTGAAAAAGGAAACCGGCAAATTCAACAGATTATCAAAATAAGATTCTGCAGGGATTTTAATTCTTTCAGATGAATACCCGTCTTCATGCCATCTGTACTCTCTTAAACTTTGAAATCATAATATAAACCAAGAATGAAACCGTAATACCAAAGAGAATAGCATCCAGATCAAAAGGCAAATTCATATTTATCAATTTTAATACTAAGGTAGTAAGACCACCAGTTATCATTGAGACCAAAGCAGCATTTGCATCAGCATTATGAGTAAATAATGCCGCCAGAACAGGCACAATCAGCCCGGAAACCATAAATGAATAAGAAAGCAACATAAGTTCCAGTACATTTTCCATCTTCAATGCCAGAAATAATGCAGATATTCCAATAAACAGGGTGATAAGCTGTGAATATCCCAGACTTTTTTTCGCATTATGCTTTTTTAACAGATCGGTTAGAATATTGCCCGATGATGCCATCAGACAGCTATCCGCTGTAGACATTATTGCCGAAAAATAGGCCGATAAAACTATGCCCAATAGTCCTACAGGAAGAACCGTTTTCAACAAGACAGGCAAGCCCATTTCAGCATCCATATCGCCCACAGCATAGCCTGGTAACAACCCGTTTTCCAATGCAACACGTGCAAACAAGCCCAATATAACTCCTAAAAAGGCCATAACTGGATATTCGAACAAACCGGCTATGTACCAACCTCTTTGTGCGGTTTTTGTGTCTTTGGCCGCATATATTCTTTGATACAATGTCATGCCAATAAACCAGATGGGCACAATGGTAAACATCCAATTTACGATTTGTTGCCATGAAACATTTCCCAGACTGAGAAATTCCGGGCGTAAAGTATCCCTGATCACTTCCATTCCGCCAATACTGATATAAGAAACCGGAAGTCCTATAAACAGCAAACCGGTTATCAAAATGATCCATTGAATCGTATCAGTATAGATTACAGCTTTAAGACCGCCCAGAACCGTATAACCTACAGCAATAACTCCCATTGCCAAAAGTGCATTGTTCAAGGACAAGTCCGAAAATGTAGATGAAGCCAACTTAGCACCTGCCAGAATCTGAGAACTGGTAAATCCAAGATAACCGATGGCAGAGATAATACCCGCCAGCATTGCCACACGCTTATCAAAAACACTGCCCAAAAACTGAGGGAAAGAGAGGAATCCCTTCCTTCTGGCCAGTTTTGATACTTTCGGAATAAGAAAAACACTACTCAACCAGGCTCCTATCAGACCGGTAAATAAAAGCCAGCTTCCTGATAATCCCATTAAAAAACCCAATCCTCCCAATCCTATCGAGAAACCTCCCCCGACATCGGTTGCCACAACAGATAAACCAATGTGCAGACTGCTCATTTGTCTTCCTGCTACATAATAATCATCAGTAGTTTTGTTTTTTTTCAGGAAGAAAAAACCAACACCAAGCATTCCCAGAAGGTAAATGCAAAAAATAGTAAGATCGATCCAATGCATTGTTTATATCCTGTTTATCCAGAAGATGATGCCGTTCATTATCATTTCTATCGAAATAGTACCAATAATAAAAGCCGTAACCCTGTCGGCAATATCAATGTACTGTTCAACCGGCTTTTCCTTTTTTAAATGAATATGATCATACAATATTTTTAGTAAATAAATAATGGTTATACACAGAAAAACCGTTATACCAATGGATACTATAGCATTGAACCGATCCAGCTTTTGGCCAATGATCACGCTGTATGTTAATGTGACCGGGTATCAAAATCAAAATATGCAGAATATCAAATGTGTTTATAATAAACAATCATACTTTCAATTTTACCGGAAATGTTCGTGTTATTGATCAGTATCCCTCCATATTTATAATTAAGTTTCAGAAAGGTTTTGTTCATGGCCGGTGAATTCAGCCGGGCAATAGTATACAGGGTCTGAATTCCCTGATTTTTCATATTTCGCTCCATTTCTTCCAGAAGGATGAGAGACAGGTTATTCTTCCTGTATTCTGTAAGGGTGGCAAAATCTGTCATTTCAGCATTTTCTCCCTTCGGGTCTATTTCTGCTGAAGCCAAAGCCACTAATCGTTTGTCCTTTTCAATACCATAATATTGAATGTGTTTTCTCATCGTATTACGAATGTATTCCGCATCATGAACAGGAAAAGGATAACTGTCAAAAATCCTTTTATACAATTCTGAAATTTCTTCAGCCCGCTCCGGGGTAAGCAGTTTAAGACAATAGTCATCTTTTAATTGCATCGGCTTTTTAATCCCTGGTAAAGAAATAAGCAGATGAGTCAGTTCTGATATTTTTTTGTGCTCATGGTGCACCAACCTGCGGGAAGTCAAAAACTTAGAAAGGAAAAAAACATCTACCTGTCTCCTGTAAAACCCAGGAATATAGGCTTCAGTGATAAATTCTTCAGCAACAAAGGCAGGTACGGCCCACGAAGGAACCTTGCAGAACAGCTTTGAATAGGATTTTTTCTTTGCAAGTTCTTGCATGTATTCAATGATTACCGGAAAATCATCTTTCTCCATTTTCATTAAATACACCCTGTCGTTTGACTTACCTTGCTGGATCAGGGAACCTTTTCCAAATACTTCAATTTTATCCTGCATTGTCGTCCCTTCTTTGGATTCTCTCATTATTCTCCGGGATCAATGAAATCGTATCACATGAATCGGACAGTAATTTTTCAATACCGATTGCTTCTGATTCATCCACTTCATTAAGTTTCAATTCAAGATTGCAATTGTCACAATCCCTGTCACACATCCTTGGTTCATAACTGTCCGGTTCCTTATAGGTAGTAATTACTCCTTCATAGTTTCTTAAAACTACTTTATTTGTTGACCATGATATAATGTAATTCGGCATCACTGGTATTTTCCCTCCGCCTCCCGGTGCATCAATAACATACGTTGGCCGGGCAAATCCGCTTGTATGACCTATCAGACTTTCCATAATTTCAATCCCCTTTCCTATGGGAGTCCGGAAATGAGACAATCCTTCGGAAAGATCGCACTGGTATAAATAATAAGGTCTTACACGGTTCTGAACCAGTTTGTGCACCAATGATTTCATTATTCTTGGGCAGTCGTTTACATCGGCCAGAAGCACAGATTGATTTCCCAGGGGGAATCCCCCGTCTGCCAGTTTTGCCAGTGCTTCTTTTGAAGAAGCAGTGATCTCACGCGGATGATTAAAGTGTGTATTGATCCATAAAGGTTGGTATTTTTTAAGGATAGTTATCAGCTCACCGGTAATTCTGTATGGAAGAACAACAGGCATCCTTGTTCCTATACGAATAATTTCAACATGGGGTATCTTGCTGACCTCGGACAGCAACCAGTCTAATTTTTCGTTAGGCATCATAAAAGGATCCCCTCCGGATAATAATACATCCCTGACCTGTGGCGTTTTGGCTATATATTCTATTCCTTTCCTCAACTGCTTTTTGGTAGGCACATAATCAATATCACCCACTTTTCTTTTTCGTGTACAGTGCCTGCAATACATAGAACAGATATTGCTTACATGGAATAATACCCGGTCAGGATACCTGTGCGTTATGCCTTCAACCGGGCTGTCATGCTCTTCAGATAAAGGATCTTCCAGTTCTGATCTGACCCTGGTTAATTCCTGTACACTTCCGAATGCCTGCTTAAATACCGGATCATTTCTGAAATTATTTTTATCGATCAATGAAAGGTAATAGGGTGTAATAGATAACGGAAACTTCTCAAAGGTCTTTTCCAATCCCTCTCTTTCAGTCTTTTCAAATTTTATTCCTGTCAGGTTTTCAAAAGTGTCGAGTGATTTAATGGCATACTTTAATTGCCAATGCCAGTCTTTCCACCTGGAAATACCCGAATCCTCTTCTATCTTGTTGGCAATTTCTTTCTGTGCAGTACTGTATATCATTCAATAGATTTTAAATAGTTTCTATACGAACAAATTTACGAATAATATTTCAGTTAGTATTTTACTTACCATTATTCCTGCCGAATAATCATTTGTAATTTCTGGTATTATAATCCCATTATATCTAATTTTGTAACCACATATACTTTCTATAGGACTAAATCAACAATTTATGCAGAGATTAATCATAGTCTCAAACAGGCTTCCTGTTAAGGTGCAAAAATCCAAAAACCAATTTGGTATTACGCCCAGTGCAGGGGGGCTGGCAACCGGACTTAAATCTTATCATAAATCTCATGATAGTGTTTGGATAGGCTGGCCGGGTATATCTGTTGGTTCGGCTGAGGATGAAAACACAATAAAGGTATTGCTGGAAAAAGAACATTGCCTGCCGGTATTCCTTGATAATAAAATGATTGAGAATTATTATCATGGTTTTAGTAATGCTACCATCTGGCCATTATTTCATTATTTCACAGAATATCCCATCTTCAGGGCAACCTATTGGAGAGCCTATAAAGAAGTGAATCTTTTGTTTGCCGATCGTATTATTAAACATGCGGATAAGAATGATACTGTCTGGATACATGATTACCAGCTCATGCTCGTTCCCGATATTATTAAGGAAAACCGTCCGGATCTTCGGGTTGGTTTCTTTTTGCACATTCCTTTCCCGTCCTTCGAGGTTTTCCGTATCCTGCCATGGAGGGAACAAATTCTTAAAGGTGTTCTTGGTTCCGATCTTATCGGTTTTCATACATACGATTACGCCCGGCATTTTATCAGTTCTGCTAAACGATTGCTGGGCTTCGATGTGAATTTTAACCAGATCAAGCTGGAGAAAAGACACGTATACATCGATGTGTTTCCAATGAGTATCGATTATGAGAAATTTCAGCGAAAGGCTTATGAAATACAGAGCAAACCCATACAGGAACGTTCTAAAGAGCACCAGGATATAGACCGGTTTTTGTTGGGTTCCCCTAACCGAAAACTAATTCTTTCCATTGACCGGCTCGATTATACAAAAGGTCTGACTGTGAGATTAAGGGCATTCCGGCACTTTCTGAGAAAGTATTCCGAATACAGGGAACAGGTTTCTTTGGTCTTATTGACTGTTCCTTCAAGAGTGGAAGTTGAAAAATACCAATCGTTGAAAAGAGAAATTGAAGAACTGGTTGGAAGCATTAACGGAGAATTCGGTACATTAAACTGGAATCCGATAATCTATTTTTATCGTTCATTGCCTTTTGCTAACCTTATTGAGCTATACAGTTCTTCTGACATTGCACTTCTTACTCCGCTTCGGGATGGGATGAACCTGGTGGCCAAGGAATTCATTGCCACAAAAACAAATCATAAAGGAGTTTTAATTTTAAGTGATATGACCGGTGCTTCAAAAGAACTTGGTGAAGCCATTTCTGTGAATCCTTATAATATTGAAAGTGTTTCCGATGCCATATATGAAGCCCTGAACATGTCGGATGAAGAACAGCAGAGAACCATAAGCATTATGCAGGAACGCATCAAACGTTATGATATTTACAAATGGGCTTCCGAATTCATTGAATCTCTTGGTAAAACCGAGAAAAAACAGGCTGAATACCAGGCACGGAAAGTTTCTGATGATTTTATCAGAACACTAAAGAGCGAATTCACCAAAGCCCAAAGCAAAGTTCTATTCCTTGATTACGACGGCACATTGCAAAAATTTTATGATCACCCGAAAGCTGCTATCCCTGACAAAGAACTTTACGAAATTTTGGATATAATAGCCTCTGTTCAACAAACCGAACTGGTACTGATAAGCGGACGCGACAAGGATACCTTTAATGAGTGGTTTGGAGATCAGAACTATACACTGATTGCGGAACATGGTGCATGGATAAAACAAAGAGAGGGCAAGTGGAAAGAGAGAAAATCCGTTCACAGCGACTGGAAAGAAAACCTGATCCCTGTTTTGGAATCTTATGTTGACAGAACTCCCGGGAGTTTAATTGAAGAAAAAACACATTCCCTGGTATGGCATTACAGAAAAGCAGACATAGAACTGGGCGCCCTGAGAGCTCTTGAACTGCAGGACGATATCTCGAATATTATTTTAAACCAGGATCTTGAAATTCTTGAAGGAAATAAAGTAATAGAAATAAAAATCACGGGAATTAACAAAGGCAATGCAGCTTTTGATTATTTGCAAAACAGGAATTTTGACTTTATTATGGCCATTGGAGATGACTGGACAGATGAATATTTATTTCAAGAACTTCCAATAACCAGCTATACTATTAAAGTCGGAACAGACAAATCCATAGCAAAATATTATGTTGACAATTACAAAGACGTTAGGGAATTATTAAGAACATTAACTAAAAAAAGTAAGTGATGGATAATATGAATTATGGGGTAATAGGCAATTGCAAAAGTGTTGCCTTGATTTCAGAATGCGGTTCGATCGATTGGTGTTGTTTACCGGATTTCAATTCATCTTCGGTATTTGCCAAAATACTGGATGATCAAATCGGGGGTACTTGTGAAATAATAGTTGATAAGGAATACACCATACGCCAGGAATACATAAAAAACACGAATATCCTTAGCACACGCTACAGCAGGAAAAATGACGTTTTTATAATCCTTGATTTTATGCCCAGGTACAAGACAGAAACACAAAGCTATTATACTCCTCCGGATATCATCCGGTATTTTAAACACATTTCGGGAAAGCCTGAATTCTCTGTCAATTACCAGCCAAAACTGGAGTATGCAAAATATGAAACAAAAACCGTTGTATCCGAACAATATATTAAAAGTTACACTACCTCAGGTGAATACGATTCTCTTTACTTATATTCAAGTCTGGATAAAAACGATATATTCAACAATTGTCGCATACGATTAGAAAAGAACGAATTTATCCTGATCAGTTACAATCAGAAACTTCTGGAACAAACCATTGAAAGGCAGTATTTAAAACTACAGAGAACCAACGTATACTGGTTGAACTGGTCAAATGAAATAAAGCTCTTCTCTTTATACCAAAATGAAATCATACGCAGTGCCCTTACACTGAAAATCCTTAGCTATGATAAATCAGGGGCCATTCTGGCTGCTGCAACCACTTCACTACCTGAAACCCTCGGCAAAGAAAGAAACTGGGATTATCGTTTTTGCTGGATAAGGGATGCCTCGATGGTTGTTAAGGTAGTCCTGAAACTGGGACATTATAATATGGTGAAAAGGTTTTTGAATTTTATTCTTGATATCATTCCCGATAAGAATGAGAAGATTCAGATCATGTATGGTATTAACAAGGAAAAGATCTTGCCTGAAGAAACGCTTTCCCATCTTAAGGGTTACCATAATTCGGCTCCGGTTCGTATTGGGAATGCAGCGCATATTCAAAAACAAAACGATATCTATGGCATCCTGGTAGATGTTATTTCACAACAATTCAGGTATTTTGAAACTTCCCTTGAAAACAGCGAATCCTTATGGACAATAACCAGAAGTATTGTGGAAATAGTAAAAGAGAACTGGCAAAAGCCCGATAAAGGCATTTGGGAAATCAGGACCGAAGAAAAACACTTTACATTTTCAAAAGTATTATGCTGGGTTGCTATTGACAGGGCAATAAAAATTGCCAGTATAATACGTATGCATGATTATATTGAAAAATGGCAACCGCTTGCCGATGCTATTAAGGAAGACATCCATGCAAATGCCTGGAATGAAGAGTTGAATTCATTCACACAGAGCTATGGATCAAATGACCTGGATGCTGCTTTGTTATTGATGGAACCTTATGGTTTTTGTGACGCCAAAGATGAAAAATACAAACAAACCGTTTTGACAATTCGCAAAGAGTTGTGTAAAAGCGGATTGATGTACAGATACAAAAATAAAGACGATTTTGGATACCCAAGTTCTTCTTTTGTCATTTGCACATTTTGGCTGATCAATAGTTTGCACGTAATCGGCGAAAAGGATACAGCAAAGAAAATGTTTGACGATTTGCTTTCTTATAGCAATCATCTGGGACTGTTTAGTGAAGCCATCGATTTTAAAACGAAACGCTTATTGGGCAATTTCCCACAGGCATATTCACACCTGGCACTTATCGAAACTGCCATTAATATGTCAAAAGGAGACATTCCGGAAGATGAAAAACTTCTGGAAGCTATTAAGCAATAGACTAATGAATAACCTTTCGGAAACGAATAATATAAGGAAATCCCGTCTGTAAATGTTATCCTTAATTCCTTTCCCCAAGAAGTATTCAGTTAGTTGATTTATAGTATGTGCTATGTTAAATCTTCCGTTGCATTGTCCTCCAGGGAATCATCGTTGGTAATCATAGGAGAGGCTTTTATTTCCTGAATTTCCAGCAGATTCACAAGCGTATCCAGGCTATTCTCAACAGTTTTAAGTTTGTTGTCATCCAGTTTTTGAAGCTTTTCTGACAATTGTTCATGCAGAAGAGATGGTATATTGCTCAACAGTTTATCCCCTGCCGATGTTAAGGCAATATTGACAATTCGTTTATCACCGGTTTTCGGAAGCCTGGCCAAATACCCCTTTTTCTCAAGCCGGTCTATTATACCGCTTACCGTACTCGAATTTAAATTTAAAAACTTGCGTATATCGCCCTGGGTAGACTGATAATTATGTGCATCATGCAGAAAGTTCAAGCAAAGCACCTGGGGAATGCTTACTCCATGTTCTTTTTGAATCTTCTTGGATTCCAGGTTTATTGACCGGACAATTTTCCTGATCTTGATTAGTATTTCCGTTGTATCCACAGATCGCTTCTTTTTGACAAAAATATAAAAGTTTCTATAAGAACAATTTTTAATGACTGTATTATATTTGCTATTCTCTTCCATTCATCGGTTTAAGATTCAAACAGGAAAGCTCTTCTTTACATCAGGATACCTTGTTTGATTATTTATAGGCCGGAAATTGCCAATATGAATACTCTAGTTCATATCAATGAATTGCTCTTAACATATTCAATAGGATAAGACTCTTAAAATCTTGTGAAGTTTTTCCTCCGGAAAAATAACTATTCGATGATGCTGTTTGTCACTTCAATCGGGGTATCGCTATGCATTGAAATCTGGGGATATACAGGATACCACGAGCCCCCAATATTATTGGTTATAACTGATTCGTCGATCCTTATGTTGCCGGAATGGTCATTGCTTACAAAGAAAATAGCCGAACCGTATGCATTGACCTCGTTGTATTCAATTATTGTACCCAGTATTGTAAGCGTCATTGTATTTCCATCGTTGTATATGGCCCCTCCACTGCCACCTCCGGGTGTTCCACCCTGGGCAGGATTGCCTCCGTTACCGATAGCCTTGTTGTGCGTAAACAGGCTGTTGATGATTGTCCATGATACGCCAATGCTGCTTATTGCTCCTCCGTTTGCACCCACATTGGCATAGTCACCGGGACCTCCAAACGTGCTGTTAACAATATAAACAGGCAAATTATTATACTGGCTGAATACCCTTACAGCCGCTCCACCCACGTCAGGACCCAGATCGGCACAATAATTATTAAAAAACCGGCAGTTCACAATCTTGAAACGGCCACCGCGAATCCACACTGCTCCTCCTCCGTCGTATTCTCTTTCAACTGTTGAATTCCCGTCAGCAAAAGTCAGGTTTTGTATTGTAAGCCTGGGATGGTCCTGGTTGTCGCAATGCTCTGTTGTCCATACCTGATCCGGATCGCAGGTATTCATGTATAAAATCCGGGTTTCCCCCCCTCCGCTTAATGTAATCAAACCACCACCGTCAATGACAATATCAGGATCAGTATCATTAAAAACCTTTGCCGGTCGGTCCATTGTTATTGTTACAGGATCAGGCCCACAATTGAAAACGATCGTCCCACCCTGTGCGACTGCATCAACAAAATCGTCGCAGGTGCAGCTTTCCGGTGTGCCTGTGCCTATTATATGATCGGGGTTGGTAACATCTTCAGCCTGTGCCTCGGGTGGTACCAAATAGTGACCATCAGGATTGCCTGCCGGAGGTCCGGCTTCAGGATCTTCAAGGGGTGTATGAAATTTCCACCATGGTTCCCAGAGGTCTTCTTTGCACTGGGATATAAAAAATACTACAATCAAAATTAAGCTGACAACTACTCCGGATTTTTTCATGAGCTTTATTTACAAATAGTTCATATTCTGATAATCAAACATAAATTTCAGGAAAAATATATTTCTGCAAATAAAATACTATCAAAGCAATTATTAGCCTATAATAAGCTATTACTACAAAAATTGATCATTCTAGTAGTTCAATCGATAACTTAATCCCATATCAAACCTTTCACTGTTTAAGGAATCTTCATGATACCATCCGGCTTCAATGGAGGAATAGATATACAGATTTTCAAGAAAATAGAATCCCAGACCAAACAGACCTCTTTTATGCGGTGTTCGGGGAGGCCCTGTTTTTGTATAATTCTGATAAAACTCGGTAAAAACATCCACCCGTTTACCGGCATGCAACTTAAGATTTATGGCATATAACAAAACCATTTTCCCCAGTTTATTACTATAGGATGTCCCAAGGTTATACGTCAGATCAAAATGTTTCATGAATGCATGGGATAATAAAACCCTTATCTCGGGAGATAAATACGTTTTAAAAATGTACTCTGCCTTTGGAATGGTGAGCTGGCCGAAAATGGAAATTCTGACAGATTTGTGTGCAGGATGATAAAAAGCATACTTTGCACCAAAAGATAAGCCTGTATTTGCATTGCTTTTGCTATAGTTTCTTACGGCCGTATCTCCTTTTAAGATCAATTCCGTATAACTTAGGTTAACTTCCAGGTCTTTCCTGAAGCTGTATCGTATAGCATAAGAATTGTAGATATTGTACGGATAATAATCAGGATCATTCACCCATCTTTCATTTTCACGCAACTCATTTCGTAAAAGAGTTACTACCTCCAATTGAACAGACCGGAAGTTGACAATATCAGGATGAACGGTATGGTTAAACCGGTCACTAATAAGTTTGTTATCGAAAGTGGACGGTGGTCTCTGAAGATCAGCAGGTTCCCGATCCTTGCACCATTCCTGTGCATGTACCGAAGGAATTACCAGTAATAAAAACAATATAAACCGAATGTGATTATCCATGGTACCTTAATAACTGAACAATGTGTGATTTAGTGCATAGCCGTCCAATTGCTGGTTGTTAGGTTGTTGGATATTGTAAAGAATGATTAACCGAAGAATCGATGAACTGATTAAATAAAGTTAATTTATTTGTAATAGTATTCATTGGAAAACTTCAATTCACTAACCAATCTCGATGAAAATCGGGAGAGTTAGACGAAGTCCATTCATCAGAGAATATTTGAAATTTGAAACTTGAGACTTGCAACTTGAGACTAGCGACTATTTACTTTACCGATCACTGTTCACCGTTTAACTGTTGAATTGATTTCATCCGGGAGTAACTTCAGGCAACATTAACGCTGCAACTCCAAATATGGCTTCTGTTGTTCATAGATCAGTCTCATTCCTCATTTGGGATGTCAGTATAATTTTCCATTGCTTCACACGAACGATCCGACAATTAACAATCTTTAACGCAGCTTAACTTCATTTAACTTGAATTACCACATACAGATTAATAAATTAGCTGGTAAATTCAATAGAATGCTACGATTAATTTTCATATTACTTATTGCAATTTCCTGCA
>CAYORG010000017.1:0-60893 GCA_964406315.1 uncultured Bacteroidales bacterium
CGATAAGCAAAGGACTACCGAGAGCATCGCTAAATGGTCCCGTAGGGCTATCTGAGATCGCAACCCCGATAGCATTCCCGCCGGATTTTTGAGTAACTGGAACATAGAAATAAAACTTACCGTTTCTGTAAATGCACTGACCGGCCCATGCATCACCACTTGCCCAACTGAAATCGGTGTAGGACAATACCATACCGTGATCAGTCCAATTTACCATGTCTGTTGAGGAATAACATCTCCAGTCGTTCATCGTGAAGAAATTGTTTACTAGTACGTCCTCGTCATGTGTGGTATAAAGATATACTGTATCGTTATGCACCATTGGTGCCGGATCAGCTGTGTAAATTGTCTGGACAATAGGATTTTGGCTAAAACCTATCAGGGGTAATAAAAAAGCTAGTACTAATAATTTAGCTTTCTTCATTTTTAAAATTATTTCAGAATTATTTTTTGAAAGTTCACATTGTATTCCGTATCAACTACTTTAATGAAATAGATTCCACTTGTAAACTTGCCAATATATATTTGCAGCTCATTTGAGGTAGACGATCCGGAGTACACTTCGGCTCCAAGGCTATTTATCAGTTTTACCCGGAATGGAGCTGAGTCGCAAACAATATTAATTATGTCGGAAGCCGGGTTCGGATATACCTTAATAAAGTTGTCCGCTGTGATTGAAAAGATTTTCCCGGATTCAAGACCAGGATTATATAAGCCCTCCGGACCAAAGGCATTAACCAGGCTACTATCTGTACCCATCAGGTCGCCGGGGAAATAAGATACGGACACATAATCACCGGCTGTAACCGCTGCACTCAAAGCCATCAATAATTCATTTGAATTTTCCTGGTCCACCTGAATCTCTTCTATACCAATTTCATAATTGGAGAAAAACTTAAAATCGCTTTTTGTGATAGAAGCAGGCTCAATTGATTTATCGAATGTAAGTTTAACCATATCATCGCTCTCCAACTCAGCAGTAAGAAGTTCGGGCCCTTTTAAAAAGGCGTCTGCTTCATGTAAGATAAAAACAGAATCTGCATAGTCTGCCAGACAAGGTATAGTAAATACCTTTAGCGTATCGTTGAACATTACTTCGATCTCATAATCGCCATAATACGCATTAAATGCAAGGGTATCGCCGCTAACAACCGAATCGAAGTTAGTGGCCCATTTGGTTTTTGTATAATACAGAAGGGTATCAGCGGCGAGTTTAGGCCGGTGATGGGCATCGAAAAATCCGGTGTTTTCTCTCCATGCTCCATCATCGCTCAGCCCCCAGCATATCATTCCATTCACTGAGGGGTGTGAAAAAGCAATCGTGAGCACTTTGATAAAATCTGCAGTCTGCTGTTCCTGGGTAAGGTCAGTTCCCCAATCATATTCCGTTAATCTCATAGGCAAACCTGCTTCAGCAATAATATTCAGATTGGTCACCAATTCATCAACATTGGGCCTGCAACAATCCCAGAAATGTGCCTGAATTCCAACGCCGGTAACCGGGCCGTCATTTTCTTTAATTTGCAGTATTAGATCGCGGTATTCCTCGGCCTGCCCCCAATAGTATTCTACATTGTAATCGTTGATATATAATTCAGCATCCGGATCGGCAGAACGTGCCCATTTAAAGCAGTTCCAAATTATGGAATCACCGACCGTATTTCGCAGCCAGTCGGCATGACCGGTTAAAGGTTCATTAATAACATCATATTCTTTAATAATTCCTCTATAGCGTGTTACCTCGCGAATAACCCTCATTCTGCAGGTATCGGTAATGGCTTCCGGTGTGGGAAGTTCGCGGACCCAGGCTGGCATTGAGTGGTCGTCGTTACCCCCCCAAAGGAGGGTGTGGGCTCTCAATTCCCAACCTACACTTTGGGTCCATCGAACAGCATTTTCAAAGTTAGTATAGTCAGGGGCGGTATGTTGGGGTTGAATTCCGCTCCATTTGAATGAATTACCGCAAGTCCCGTAATTAAAATATTTATACATGGCTGCCTTCATCCATTGTTCTCTGGTGGCCACGCTGAAAACATCCGGGTCAAAAAACCCTTCTTCACTTACATATTGGTTCCCATCCAGGGTGGTTAGTGCTGGTCCTCCGCAGTTGATACGCACAACATTGGAACCGCCTTCTTCAGTTACTTCAATTCCTTTTATGGCAGCATTGTCGAGTGAAGCGGTAAATTCAATACTGATATTATTTTCAGTGGCAGTTACAACAATAGAGGTATCCAGCGCTATATTTCTTCCACCAGCTGCAGAAAATACATCAAAATCGTCAAGAAACAACTGCCCTTCCACAAGTACATCAAAGATCCTGGAACCACCTGTACTAAAGTATATTTCTGCAAACTTCAGCGTAATTTCGTAATCTTTGCCGCTTTCCAAGGGAATGGCATAGGCAAGGTAATCGTTCCATCTTTCCGTCTGATAAATCTCAGCATCTTCCTCGGCCTGAATTGTTTCCGTAGTAGAATAGGTGTTTCCCATAGTTCCTGGGACTTCATAAAGATCGAAAGCAATCCCGAAGGGAAATTCATGTTTTTTCATACGAACAGCGACTTCTCCTGAGTAAGGTTCTCCGTTTCTGTCAAGAATATTTATCCCAAAATCACCTTTTCTTAAGGTGTCGATGCGCTCTTGCGCATTGTTATACCACGTTGCATACGATTGGGCATCCAATCCGGTATTAGCAACCAGAATTGTCATAACCGACAACAAAATGACCCTGGAGATCTGTGATGCACTATTGAATCTCCACTTTAGAAAATTTAGTGTATATTTCATAATTGAGCTATTTGGTTTCATTTAATAATCCTTAGATCTTTATATATCTGTAACTTCCCTGGCAGGCTTCCGCAGGTTTCAGTGCCCAGGTCGGTATAAATGCCAAATTTTAAACCTTTTGAATGTACATAATCCGCCAAGTATTTTATTCCTTTCAGGAAACGGATAGAATCGGCGATAATTTTTCCGTTTTCATCTCTGGCTATTTGCCAGCCATCGTCAACAACAATATATTCATAACCGGCATCGGCCATTCCCGAGGCTACTATGGCATCAGCAGCACGCATTACTTTTTCAGCATTGATATCGATGCCAAAGCTGCTGTATGAGTTCCATCCCATGGGTGGAATCTGGGCTAAATCTAGCATGGAATATTCCTTGTTCGTATCTGATCGAAAACAACTACTTATTAATATAAATAAGAGAGTTACAACCAGGATCAGTTTATTATTGAATCTCATAGTTCTTTAACTTTCATGTAAATATAGTTATACTGGGGCCATAGTCCGGTACAACTTGGTTTCAATTTCTTTTCCCTATGTTATTTCCTGTTTTTTTCTTATTGTAATCACCGATGAAATTCGAAAAGTAATCCCGCCTTAACACGAAGGTCTGCGACAATTTCAGATGAAGCATTCACAACATTTGAAGCAAGGAACTGCCCAATAGCTCAGGGGTAATGATTTCTTCATGAAAATCATGAACTTGTCACTTTATTAACAGAACAATATTCTGAAAGACGGGATTTATTACCGTATTTCAAATATTCTTCACAGTCAATTGACTTATGGGACAACACCTTAATTCGAGACACTATTCCTGTTCTGCTACTACAAAGGAAAATATCTTTTTCATATTTATAACTGGCCAGCCCGGTTCTTGCCTTTCGTTTCAGACTCATAACCAGGTCTGGCCAGATAACTTGTTTCACTCAGCAATAAGTTTACAGTTGCCAAAATGGCTGGATATTAGCTACCAGCCAGGTGTTTGCGTCAACCCAGGGTTACGTTGAATCTCATCCGCTTCAATGGGAAGAAAATTCATCTTTTCTTCATAAGTTCCTGATTTGTCCAGCAATACTACCTCTTCATACCTTTTTACGCCGGTCGAAAGATCCAGGTAAATATCTAACGTCCTGATCGGACGATTTTCGACATCGATGGCTATTTTCCAACGCCTGACGTCAAAGAACCGTTGGTTTTCAAATGCCAGTTCAATCCTTCTTTCGTTATAGATCCTTCTCCTCAGGTCCTCCCCGGTAAGGGACTCCGGTAAAGGAGGCATTCCCACTCTGGCCCTGACCATTGAGACATATTCCCTGGCGGTAGCTTCGTCGCCCAGCTCAAACTTCGCCTCAGCATAGTTCAGGTATATCTCAGCCAACCGGATATGCGGCCATTGTATCGTGAATATCGTTTGCCAGTTAAAATCGCCCTCTGTAGGCATGAACTTTTTGAGCACATAGTTTGTCCGGGGATTGTCACCTGTATTCTTATATGAATCATACCCCCATTGAGAACCATCTTCTGAGATCCACATCTCAAAAGTATCTCCCCGGAATACGGTTTCGTCATGAAGAATAGTCGCTTCAAACCGGGGATCACGGTTCAGGAATGGGTTTTGCGGATCATAGCCTGAGGCAGGGTTAATCGTCCCCTCTTCCAAAAATGGTGGTTCACCATTGGTCATGTCGTAATCATCCACCAGGTTCTGCGAAGGTCCGTTACTGCCCCACCATCCGCCGTAGGCCTCGTAGCGGCGGTTAAAATTATGCATGGGAGCCTGGTGACCGTTGGAGGTGGTAAACCCCCTGGAAAAAATCACTTCATCCTGGGCATCTCCCTGTGAGAGTTTAAAAAGCTCCTGATAGTCGGGGTACAGCTCGTAGCCTTTATCTAACAGAGTCTCGGCAGCATCAGCGGCTTTCTGCCACTTTTGCCGGTCGTCGGATGAATTGAACAAAGGCGAAGCGGCATACAGGTATGTTTTGGAAAGTAGTCCCCATGCCGCATCCGCCGTAGCCCTACCGTAATTGGCATCAGTCGAAAGGTATCGATCTGGCAGAGATGCTATAGCTTCAGTAAGATCCTGCTCAATGAATGCCAAGCATTCATCAAAAGAACTTCGCTCATATTGTACATCATCACCGAGTTCATGAACCTGCGCGACGATGGGGACCCCACCAAACCTTTTAATGAGGTCGAAATAGATGAACGCCCTTATAAATCTGGCTTCTGCAACCAGCCGATCTTTATCCTCCAATTCAAATTCGGTTTCCTCCATTTTTTCCAGGAAAACATTGACCTTGCGAAGATAATGATAACCCCGGTCCCAATAATAAAGGAAATTAGAACACCAGTTTTCCTCTGTGCTTACACCTCCCATACTGGAAATGTTATCCGGGGTATAGGTGTTTAGTACAAAAAGTTCGGCGCAGCAGCACGGCGCGCTGTTATAAGCTTCATCCGTGTATTTCGAATACATGTGTATGTAAAATCCATGAGGAATAGCGTTGTAAAGCGATGCCAGGTAAGCGTTTATAAGGACTTCATCGTTCCAGACCACGGCATCAGAAATACGATCCTGGGGCGAAATGTCCAGGATGTTTTTATCACAAGAAATACAGTACAGTATAAGTAAAACAGGTATTATTCTTTTTAAAGTTTTCATATTTTAATCATTTTAAAATTCGACATTAACACCAAAGTTAATTATTCGCAGGGGCGGATATTCAGTAAAATCGCCACTCCTTAATTCCGGATCTTTCCACGTAATTTCCTTGGCCCAGGTCAATAAGTTAGTACCATTTACAAATACCCTTACGTCCTTCAGTTTTATTTTTGATATCAGTTTGCCCGGCAGTCTGTAGCCCAATTCAGCATTTTTAAGCCTGACAAAAGTCGCATCGTACAGGAAGAAATCCGTAGTTCCCGGTTCCCAGCTATCGGACCGTGGCATGGTAGCGCCTTCCTGGTTGTACCTGGTCCAGCGGTTTGTTGCCCGGTAAACAGTATTGTTGTCAAGGTCCTGTTCACCAAACTCGGTAAGTGTATAGTCATAAGAATAGGCGTTGGTTTGTCCCTGGAAAAATAAGGTCAGGTCGAATCCTTTGTATTGAAAATTTAAGGTCAGACCAAAGACATATTCGGGAATCGGAGATTGGTTGGTCCGGTATCTGTCGTCTCCGTTTATTACACTGTCGCCATTCAGGTCAAGTATCTTAATATCGCCCACCCGGGTGTTTGATGAGTGCGGGTAACTATCCAGCTCTTCCTGGGTGTTGAAAATCCCATCTGACATGTAATAAAGGCCCGACCCGACCGGATGACCGGTTTCTGTTTGATAAGGTTCGGCCGGCGGCACTTCGTCCATAAAGATTATCTCGCTTCGTGCGAAAGAGGTGTTTGCAATAACTGAATACGACAGATCGCCAATGGTGTTTCGATGACTCAATACCAGTTCAAATCCGTGATTATCCACCTTCCCGATATTTTCATCGGGGAGTTCGGGGAAACCGGACACATGGCTTACCGAAAGGTTGCGTCGCCACAGAATATTGGATCGTTTTTCCTGAAATACCGTTAGATCTGTGCCAAGTAGTCCGTCCCATAATTCAGCAACCAAACCGTAATCAAGTTTCTTGCTTACCTCCCAGGTAATATTCGTGTTTGGCAAGACACTGGAGAAAACTCCCGGTGCATCGCTGCCGCCAAAAACGTAATTGTCACCAAATTGGAAAGACTGCAGGTATTGCCATTGAGGTACGCGGTCGTTACCCAACTCACCATATGACCCCCTGAGCTTCAACTCGCTTACGAACGGCAGATTTTCACTGATGAAATTTTCTTCCGACAACCTCCATCCCGCTGAAACCGCAGGAAAAAAACCATATCTTTTCCCCTCAGGAAAAACCTGCGAACCATCATAACGGAACACAAACTCAAGCAGATACTTGCGTTTGAAATCATAATTCACCCGGCCAAAATAGTTGTTGTAGGCGGTCTCCGCAGCGCCTCCGCGATTGTCCTTATCTTCCGGATCCGTACTCCCCGCATCGATCTGGGGTATAGCCGGACTGACAAAATTTTTCCGATAGGCCTGTGCCCAATTAAATTTCCAACTCTGTTGCTCAATACCCGCCATAGCTGAAATATTATGGTTCTGGTAGATAGTTGTTTTATAGGAGACCCTGAAATTGAACAGGGATGTTGTCCATTTACGATAGGTATCTCTTAACTCGATCGGATTATCGGTAATCATGCGGTCATATTCCCCGGTTTCCACGTTGTATTCATGGTAGTATATCGGGGTACGGTACCACTTTTGAAACTCGTTTCTCAGATCGTAATTATAAGAAGCATCCAGTGCCAGGCCCTTAATGAATGGAACCTTGTACGTTGCTGTGAATGTTGTATACAGCGGATAATCCTCGGTCTTATCGTATCCGCCCCGGTCTATCAGAAGAGGATTATTACGGAACCGGCCCGGTGCAATCAACCCGTTGGGATACACTGCTACCAGTGTCGGGTTTGACTGCAATATGCCGACAAAATCAACTGGTTGTGAAGCATAGGTTCTGTTATTGAGAATAGCACTCATGTTTGCACCAACGCTCAGACTCTTTGTTAAATCAACATCTATCCTGGCCCGCGCGTTAAACTGCTTATAGTGTGTGGGATTATTCTTTAAATTGCCATCCTGATCTGTATATCCTAAGGAAAGCAGGTACCTGGTATTTTCCGACCCCCCCCCCGCTTGAAGATTTACCTTTTGCAGATAGGAATAATCCTTTATTACCTCACCCGGCCAGTCAGTATTTGGATATAAAACGGGATCGGAGCCGTCGCGGTATCTCTGAATAGCTTCATCCGTAAAGAATGGAGTGTAACCAGTGTCCGGCCGGCCCTGACGGTTCCATTCGGCTTCATTGTATATTTCTGCAAACGTGGCGGCATCCATCATTTCCGGGATCTTTGTAGGTTTGTGAATGGCATAACTATAGGAAAAGTTAAACACGGGAGCACCCTTAGACCCTTGTTTTGTGGTTACCAGAATCACTCCGTTGGCCCCACGCGCTCCATAGATAGCTGCCGAGGCATCTTTTAGCACGGTTATACTTTCAATATCTTCCGGATTAAGCCGGCTCAGATTATCGCGTGGCACGCCGTCAATAACTACGAGAGGTTCATTAGGATTAATAACATCAAATGGATCATTAGGATCATCATCATCACCCGGTTCATAATCAGGATCACTATCCATTGTGGCATTTCCACGGATCACTATGTCGAGAAACTCCCTCCCGGGCCATCCGTCACGCTGGTTAACGATTAAGCCAGGAAGCTTACCGGCCAGAGAAGTTGAAAGGTTTACCGAGGGACTTATAGAAATCTCCTCACCGTCGACTTTTGATATCGAACCCGTCAGCGTTTCCTTACTTTGAGTACCATAACCAACAACAACAACATCCTGCAACTTCATAATGTCTGGTAAAAGGGCGATGTTGATTTCTGTTTGGTTTCCAACAATCACCTTTTCGCTAAGGTAACCCACATATGAGAAAGTAAGAGTCGATTCAGCACCGGCTTCAATCTGATAATTACCGTTTATATCAGTAATGGTACCAAGGGTTGTCCCTTCAATTACAACATTTACTCCCACCAACGGGATTCCTGTTTCGTCTGTTACAGTGCCTTGTATTATTGAAAACTGGCCAAAGCTCCAAAACGAAAACAATAGCTGAGGTAACATGAATAATGTTACCTTAATTAGGCTGTTTTTTTTCATAGTGCTTTAAAATTGATTAATAATGGATTAGTTAATGATTAAATTGTTAGACTAAATTTAAGTTATAGCTTATTGCACACGTGTGCATTATTTTTTAAAAATTTATCTTTCTATAATTTTTGCTGAAAAAGTCTGACTTTCTATACTATCACTATCATATTTCTCTATTTTCTTTGTTATCATTTCAAATACTGCATTTGCGATGGATACATCAGGTTGGATTATTGAAATAACTCCTGTATTCATAGCTTCCACATATGGATTATCACTGAACCCAACAATACCAATATCTTCAGGGATTTTTAAGTTTAATTCCCTGATTTTGAATATTGCCCCCAGCGTTAGGAAATGAGAGTCACATAGTATTGCATTTGGTTTTATATCTTCCTCAAATAATTTTTCTGTTGCACGTTTTCCCTCATCGATAGTAAATGCAGTATTTATTATCACAACTCTTTGATAGGGCAGCTTTTTCTTATTAATGGCTGAAATATAACCTTCCTGCCTGTCACGAAACACATTAATATTTCTGGTCCCGCTAATATGGGCAATATTTCTGTATCCTCTCTTAATTAAGAGTTCCACAGCTGAAGCAACAACCTCAAAATTGTTAACCAACACTTTCGAAACTTCCAGGTCAGCACAAACACGATCAAACAGAACCAGCGGGATTCTGAATCTTTTTAATTCCCGGAAATGTTCTGAGTTAATAGTTCCCATTGAAATAGAAGCAATTACGCCTGCAGAATTATTACGGATAAGGGTTTTTATTATTTCTTTCTCCTGTAAATAATTCTCATTCGATTGAAAAATCGAAACGACAAATCCTTTCTGAAATGCTAAATTTGCTACTTGACTTACTATATTCGAAAAGAAATTATGGTGTATATTCGGCACCACTATAGCAATTGTGTTCTTAATACTACCACGAAGTTGTAACGCGTTCATATTTACCTGATAACCAATCTTTTCGGCAAATTCATTTACCTTTTCCCTTGTATCATCACTAACACTCTTATCATTTCTCAGCGCTCTTGAGACTGTGGAGTGATGAATATCTAATTCCCGGGCAATATCTTTAATGGTAATTCTTTTCAATAAAAATCTGATTTATAAGTAAATATATGTTATTGAACTTTTTTTACTTATGTGTCTTTCACAAATATATAATAAAAACACACGTGTGCAAATATTTTTATATATTTATTTACTCGTATAAGATATTCAGATTACGATCGTAATAGACGTTATCTTGAATAGAAGACACAGTTTCTTTTAAAGATTCATGCGCTTCATTTCTGTTGATTTTATTGCATATCAGTTCTAAACTTATCGTCTGCAATCACATTTATTTGACTTCAACTTTTATCGATGAAACAGAATGAGCAGGGAATGAACAGGAGAGATAATCTTTTCTGTTTTAATTTCTTTTACTGAAAGAGTGTATTACTTCTGTTTATTAAATGTGAGGGATTTGCTAAGTTCCGTTTTATTAATGATGGTTGTTTTCTCTTTTCCTGTGAATTCACCTAAAGTTAATAAGTACCTCGGCTTTGATCTCTTTGTTTTTAAGCCTTATGGAACATCCATAATTTTAGGTGTTTATTAAAATTTTATTTACTCCAAATAGTCACTTCTCTTTTTTTAATTTATGGATGTTTCATGTGTTATTTTTATGATAATTCTTTTCAAATCATTTTTCGTTTGAATAATTATTCTTTCGGATATTTTTTTGTATCCAATTGAGTGATTTTATATTTCTTCAAATACCATTTTATCAAAGTTTAAGAAATCACCGTCAACAACCAGCTTCAATACATGCTGACCTGCATCCAGTTTTATAGTCTTTTTTACAACATCCCAGGATTGAAAGCCTGAAGTATTTGGAATTGATATTATTCCTGTCTTGTTTTCACCGTCGCATTCGAGATGCATTTTAGCATTGTCGAAGTTTGAGGCTATATAGAATGAAACCTGGTAATTGGCAGATTTTTTTACAGATATAGTATAAGCCAACCATTCACCGGTATAAGTCCATCCGATATTATAACCACCTGCCGAACATTTTTCAATATCCACTCCTTCTGTGGAACGATACTGGCCACCTTCATTAATATCATTACCATCGTAGTATGCATCGCCGGGGCATCCGATATCGAAATCTTCGGCTTCGATGATTCCGGGAACCGTATGTGGTTTGAAGGCTTCCTGCCTGATCTCGCAAATTTCCATGAGTTTCCATACAGAGGATAAACCATTCTCCGAATCTTGTAATTCAGCCATATTTCCCTCATTAGAAGGAATATTTACAGATAATATTCTGTTTGGAAATTGTTTATTGGGAATTCTTAATAATCCATTATGTGCATCATCTAATTTCCATAATTGATTGTCATTCCCGTTATAATCTGAAATTATCAGATCCTGATTCGAATTACTGCACGAGAGCACCTTCCCGTTATTTTCACGGTTCATAATTTTATAAATGCCTTTGCCGGCAGATTCCAATTTCCACTGATTTGAAATATCTTTTCTGTTTTCTGTCAGTTTCATATCTGAACCGAGTACCAAACTGCCTTTATTATCACCCGGAACAATATGATAATGTGGAGTACAGTCAATTTCTGCATACATGTCAAGTGGCAGTATTTTACCTTTGAAATTCAGCTTAATAACATAAGCCATTTCATCGAAAGAACGTTCGGGTAAACTAACCTTCAATCCTTCCGCATCTTGCTTGAAAGTCAAAGGCAGGTAGCTGCCGGCTTCGTCATTTATAAGTTCAACAGTCTTTAAATTACTTAAATCAATTCTTTTGGAAGACAATGATTCAAATATCACTTCTTTCTCACCTTCTTCCCAACCCAGTAAGATCGCATAAAGCGTTTTATAATCTTTCGATCTGGTGTAACGAATATCCCTGGCAGTTCCTTCAATCGGAGCGCCCATTACGCCGTGGGCAGCACCCATTTTGGTTGGGCCTTCTCCATACTTTTCCCAGGCACGGGTTGCATACACTGCTTCGCCATATTTTTTTAACCAGTCACCTATTGCAAGCAAAACATCTTTTTGTTCCTCTGGTATGGTACCGTCAGCTTTAGGAGAAATGTTCAAAATCATATTCCCGTTTTTGCTTATTCGGTCTATAAAGCCATGGAGAATCTGTGTTTTGGAGTAATATCCAATTCCCTCGGTATAACACCAGCTCGATGAACTGATCGCATCATCGGTAAGCCAGTAATTATCAGTTATATCAGGAGGACCACCACGTTCGTAGTCAAGTACAGCACATTCTTTATTCAATCCATCTTTATATGTGGCGACAACTTCTTTGTTCCATTCGTTTGCCCTGTTGTAGTAGTACGATAAAAACCCGAGCAGAACAGGTTGAGAAATCAGATGTAAATTGAAGTCCTGGTAAATTATATCAGGCTTATAATTGTCAATAATTTCTTTATGTTTATTTAGCCAAAGTGCTTCGTTTTCTTCCTTACTCTGTTGTCCGTAAAGCATTTGAAGCTTTGGATCATCGGTTTTGGGAACAGCATAGTAATACCCTGTAATATTAAATGCATGATGCATGGAAAGGAAAACTTTCATATCTCGCTTGCGGATCGCATCCGTGAACAAACCCACCAAATCAAGTTTTGGTCCCATGTCCTTAGAATTCCATGGATTAACCTTGCTGGCCCACAGGGAAAAACCATCGTGGTGCTCAGCTACCGGGCCGGCAAATTTTGCCC
Source organism: uncultured Bacteroidales bacterium (assembly GCA_964406315.1). GTDB lineage: Bacteria > Bacteroidota > Bacteroidia > Bacteroidales > UBA10428 > UBA10428. The sequence continues at coordinate 12,321 of CAYORG010000017.1, forward strand.
CTGCATCGGCAAAGAGCTGTGCCCATTCTTCAGGGTCAAATTTTCCGCCTTCCGATTTGAGTTTAGGTGCAAACTGAACGAAATTCCCTTGTTTATCTGTGGCACCCGTAATAAAATAGTTGTAAGGCCACTTATCAGGTTCACCGTAAACCTCGATGTGGTGTTTATTTTCAGCAGATCCTTCGATATACATTGAACGCGGATACCACTCGTTTGCATAGGCAGGAACAGAATATACACCCCAATGAAAATATATACCGAACTTAGCATTTTTAAACCATTCAGGAACAGAGTTAACCTTCTCCAACGATTCAAAACTGGGTTGAAATTCCTGCTTTTGATCCGGATGTGTGGTGCAACCGAATAATCCTGAAATGAACAGGAACAGAACGAATGTCTTACTATATTTCATAATATATTTATTTTAGAGTGTTCAATTTATTTTCTTGTTTTTATTAAGCAATATAAGGTTTTGAAACAAAACTTTTTTACAAACTCATCGATTATTACTTTTTTCTTCTGCCCTTAATAACCTGACAATATAAACAGCGCCGGCTGTATTCCATGGAAGTGCCTGAAATTTAATCCTTATGTGGCTTTTCCCCTTGATCATGGAGTCAGGAATGGGATAGACAACATCTTTAAACATTGATAAGTTCCATTTACCTGTATTGTCTACAGTTACCAGTTTTTCATCGTCAATGTAAATATCGAACTTTCGGCCACCCCATTCAGCGCCCCAATATCGAACAAATAGGCTCAAATTTATTTCTGAATTTGTAGCCAGATCGTAGCTAAACCAGCCTTCATCACGTGCATCGCGGTAAAATTCATTCATGGTATTGCCCGTACCTGAGTTCTCATATTGCAAGGCATGGTCGGTTTCCGGTTGTTGTTCGCCGGTGGCTACATAGTTGATGGTACGCTTTTCGAGGGCAAGCTTTTCTTTTTCAATGTTTGCCAGCGAATCGATATAAGTCTGATAGCCTTCATTCGTTAATGCCAGCCAGTAAATCATATACCTGGCATCGTGGATTTGATAAAAAGGCTCCAGCGTAAGCTCCATCGGATTGATCATTTTAACGTTGAGTTTGAAATGTAATGGTTTATCTTTTATCGGTTCCAATTTATTCGCAATATTTTCAAGATCATCTTCAATCAGGATAGGAGCTTTGTCAACAGGTAGATATTCCCCTGCGGCATATTGTCCCCAGCGGCCATCATCGGCAATGAGACCTAGGAGATCCTCAGTTCCGGTTTTTGCTCCAAGTAAAATGGGGCCATGCATAAACGCAATATATTCAGGAACGTTGGGTATATGCTCTATGCTGTTTTGCATAGGCAACATGATTTGAATCACATCGCCTTTATTCCATTTCCTGTTAATACTTACATATGAAGAAGGAAGGGCAGAATAGGGAATTTCCTTGCCGTTAACCGTAATTTTCAAAGCTCCCTTATTGACCCAACCCGGATACCGCACCTTTAAGTTAAAACTGGAAGAGCCTTCTGTTATTGTCAGTTTTGTTTGTTCCTCAAAAGGGAAATTTGTTTCCTGCCTGATTTTTATTCCTTTTTCTTTCCAATTGAGTTCAGAAGCAATAAAAAGATTCAGGAATAAGGTGTCTTTTGAATGGGTATAGATAAACTGGTTGTATTTGCCATGATTTTCCATTCCGGTACCCACACAGCACCACATAGCTACATTAGGTGCCGAATACACCCTGTAATGACGGGGTCTGGCAGGGGTGAAATAAACATATCCTCCATGTCCGGGATGCTGAGTCGAGAGGATGTGATTATATAAGGTGCGTTCATAATAATCGATATATTTGGCCGAAGGGTGTACTCTGAATAAATCTTCGGTCAACTTGAGCATATTATAGGAATTACATGATTCAGGCCCATCATTCACATTAACAAAATCGATACAGGATGTTTTGCTGGGGAAATGCTCCCTCCGGCTATTGCCACCAAAGGCAAGGGAACGATTGGCAGTAACCGTTTCCCAGAAAAAAGTACCTGCTTTATCGTATTTCTCATTACCACTGAGTTCTGCTATTCTTTCGAAACCAACAAATTTGGGAATCTGGGTATTCGCATGTTTGTTATCGAGATTATCAATCCCTTCCGACAATGGGTCGAGCAACTGTCTGTGAGAGTATCGTTTTGCGGCTGTCAGGTACTTTTCATCGCCTGTCATCTGATAAGCATCGGCAAACACTTCATCCATACCACCATGTTCCACATTAAGCATGACTTGCATTTGCTCATCGGAAAGAGCAGAGGTGATGTCAATTCCCCAATCGCAGAATTTCAGGAACATGGCTTTGGCATCTTCATTGTCGCAATATAACCAGGCATCTCTTAGTCCGGCATACATTTTATGCAAATTATAAAATGGAGCCCATGAAGAATTATAAATGCTGAAATCGCCTTTTTTAAAAGCCGACCATAATTTTGCGCTGTTTGGAAAACCTCCGACATAACCAACTCCCCACTCTGAGTTGTTCACAGCATTTGCTTCCTGGCACTCTTTGAGTTCCGAAAGCATATATTCCATCCTTTTTTTATACTCTTCATTTCCGGTAGCAGCATAATTCATAGCCATAGCCGATAGGTAATGACCGCCAACATGGCCATCGAGGCCTGCCCAATTGGGATAACATTCGGTTTTTTCAGGCAATCCTGCTTCTTTACGGTACGGGGCCAGCAATCGGTCAACATCATACTTCAGGAGAACCTCTATATTGAGGTCGCGGGCATGTTTGAAAGGACCGTCAAGGAGGGTTACATCTTCTAAGGGAAATTCGTTTGGGTATAACTTGTCTTGTGCATTTAGACTGATGCTTTCAAAAATGAAATAGCCTGACATAAAAAGGAAAAAACTAAATCTTAGCATAATTAATATTTGTATTGAATTAGTTTATCGATCATCTTTGATGAATTAATCGGTATCAGCGTAAAACCATATCTGTACCCCTCTGTACTTGGTCTTATGAGGTATTGCTCGTGTGGCCAGCCCCCCCAGCTATCATCGCCGGCAATTCCAATCTGGCGATAATCGATATGTAGTTCAACCAATTCTCGGGGCTTGATATCGTTACTGTGGAGAAGGTTCTTGTTTTTATCCTGTCCCGCGTCAAAGTCTTCTACAGTATTGTTTAGTGCATTGAACTCGATCAGCGAATCGGCAACTACCAAAAACCCTGATCCATCGTTTTGGGTTAAAGCCAACCAGCGAACATCGGTGCGGTGACCGTTTTCCTGGGGACGGATACAAGGAACGTATTGTTCAGCAACGGTCGATTTGTAAAGGCCTACAAATGTTGATGAGTTACGGTCGCAATAATTTTCCCGTGGCCCACGGCCAAAGTATTCCAATTGAATAAATTCTGCAGGCATCTGCATTTTCATGCCAATCCTCGGAATAACTGGAATTTTATCGTCAGCATTTATAAGTTCATTTTCAACTTTTACAGCGCCATTTCCCATAATGGTATATTGTGTTTTCCAGGTAGAATTTACCGAATCGAGCTTATAAACCACTTCAATCTGTACTGCATTTCCCTGTTGACTTGTTTTTATACTTTCTGCCATGGGAGCTTGTTCCGATGCCTGTTTCCAGAGGCGACAAATCCCGGGCATCTGCCAGCCGTAATCATTATCCGTCGGAGCACGCCAGAATGCGGGACGCGGTCCATATCCGTCGAGCAACAATTCATTTCCCTTGCTTTCGTAAGAGGTCATTATCCCTGTTTTGGCATCAATAGTGATTGAGAAATCGTTTCCGGAAATTTCAATGGAAGTGCCCTCTTTATAGGTGACTTTCCCGGCTTTCGAAATATCAAAATGTTTTTTGTCAGTCTCAACAGGCAGTTTGAATTGTTCGGAAGCTATTTCCCATTCGGCAGGCAGCAGGTTTTCAGCTACTTTTGTTTTTGCAGAAATGGTAATAAAATATTCCACCCCGGGTTTAGCCTGCAGTTTGCCTAAGTTTATATTAACCTGTTTCGATTGCTCGGGAGCAATATCCAGAGCAGGTAGCTTACCACTTTTAATCACTTTACCATTGGCAGCAATTTCATAAGTAAAAACGTATTTTTTAAGGTTGGTGAAACGGAATTTATTAGTTATGGTAAATAGCCCGGATGAAAGGTCATCGGCCTTAAAACCAATATTCTGATACACATGTTTTACTTCAAGGCTTTGTGGTTTTATACTTCTGTCAGGGAAAACAACACCATTGATACAAAAGTTGCCATCGGATGGCGTTCCTTCCGGGCCATAGTCACCACCATAAGCCCAGAATTCACCCTTCTCGTTTTTGTCAGCAAGCCCCTGGTCAACCCAGTCCCAAATAAAACCTCCCTGAAGATTGGGATATTTTTCAATAGTTTCCCAGTAATCTTTAATATTTCCAATACTGTTGCCCATGGCATGTTCGTATTCGCAAAGAATCAGGGGGCGGTCATTGTAATTTTTAGCATAACGTTCAATATCAGGTATCTTCATGTACATGGGACAAAAAATATCGGTATTCCATTCAAGGTGTGCCTGTTCATATTGTATAGGCCTCATTTTATCACGACTTCGGATGAAAAGATAGGTCTGGTAAAAATTATATCCGTTTCCGGCTTCATTGCCTAATGACCAGATAACTACCGACGGATGGTTTTTGTCGCGCTCAAACATATTCCGTGTGCGGAACAAATGCGCTTCCGTCCAGTCGAGATTATTGGCCAGGCTTTTCCCTTTGCTGCGGTCGTACCCCATGCCGTGTGATTCGATATTGGCTTCATCTACTAAATAAAATCCATATTTGTCAGCTAAATCATAAAAAAATTCAGGTTCAGGATAATGGCTCAACCGGATGGCATTGATGTTGAGCTGTTTCATCCTTTTAAAATCAAGTGTTGTTGTTGCTTCATCTATAACCTGCCCGGTTATAGGATTAAATTCATGAAGATCGACTCCCTTAATTAACACTCGTTTACCGTTAATCAGGAATAAACCATCCTTAATTTCGCTTGTACGGAAACCAATTTTAACAGAAGTTACCTCAGTTGTTTTACCTAAAGCATCTTTCATAGTAAGTAACAAGGTGTAAAGATTTGGCGTTTCGGCTGACCATGCCTTAACTGAAGGAATAGTTGTTTTAAGATTCAACGTTCCGATAGAGTCTGTTATTTCTAATGTTTTAGTTTCAGAAGAAACCGTTTTATCTGCATCGTCAAGGATTTCATAGCATACCGATGAAGTGGTATTCTTCCCTGTGTGGTTTTTCAATTCCAGATCAAGGTTAAAAACTCCATTGGTATAGCTTTCGTCAAGTGTGCTTTGGGCGAAGAAATCGCGCAAACGAACTTTTGGCTGGGCATATACATAAACCTCACGGGGAATACCGCTTAATCGCCAGAAATCCTGACATTCGAGGTAGGAAGCATCGCTCCACCGGAAAACCTCCACGGCAATTATATTGTTTCCCGATTGAACATATTTGGTAATGTCAAACTCCTGCGGCGTTTTGCTGTCCTTGCTCATACCTGCTTTTTTGCCGTTGACCCATATAAACCCAACCGACTTGATGGATCCAAAATGCACGAATACCTGTTGGCTGCTCCACGATTGGGGAATTTCGAACTCACGGCGATAATAACCAATGTTATTCTTTTCTAAATCATTAATGTAAGGGGGTTGGAAATTCCATTCCGGATAGAATTCGTAACCGACATTTACATAGATGGGAATGCCATACCCTTTCATTTCCATGTTCGACGGCACTTCAATTTCCTTCCAGTCGGAAAGGTCGAACCCCGGAGCTGCAAATCCCTCAATGCGGTTTGAAATACCGGTTACAAAATTAAATTTCCAGATACCGTTTAGCGGGATAACACGAGAAGATTTGCTTTTATCGTTTGTCAGTGCAGTTTCCCGGTTTTCATAACTGATAAAAGAAGCATGCGGATATTCTTTATTGATTCCCTGAATGGAGGGGTTCTCTAATTCATGGTGAGTGGGTCGTTCCTGGGCACTGATTATTATAGCCGTTAACAACCCGGCAATTATAGAATTCATTCTTTTCATTTACTAACTTTTTTCATTCAGAATAAATATAGTAGTAATTTTTATGTTTTTTACATCTGCGTAACATGCAAGGCAGAAAGCAGTAGAAATAATTTTTATCATAATATTTTATTTAGTGAATTATGTTTTTAACTAACGCCTTAATGATTTAATATTTAAAGTAGCCTTCGCTAAACCCGGTGAAGTTACAGTTAGTTTAATGTCTCCGGCGTTATGATTACTTTTTATCACGACCAAAACGCGTCCATGCCATGCTTTACGGCTATTACCGATATAGGGATCGTTGTCTTTCATATCGGCATTGCCTATTCCTACAATTGTACCGGGCCCTTCAATATTAAATTGTAACCGGTTTGCTGCATTTGGTTGAAAAGCTCCGTCTTTATCGGTTATTTCGACAGTAACGAAAGACAGATCCTGTCCGTTAGCCCATATTTCATTTCGGTCAGTTGTCAATTTTATTCCGGCAGCTTCGCCGACCGTTTTCAATGTAGTTGTTTCAATTTCTTTGTCGTTTTCTACACCAACTGCTTTAATCGTTCCAGGAGAATAAGGCACTGAAAATGTGGCTTTAAATTGTTGTTTAACAGTGGTTGCCTGTTCCACGATTAACTTATCGTTAAGGTACAGCCTAACCTTTGGATATTTCGAATAAATTTCAATCTTAATGTCTTTTCCTTCATATCCGGGCCAGGTCCAGCTTTCCCAGGTTGGCCACACGGCCCATCCGGTTATTCTGATTTCTCCACCTTCGGGATTTGGTTCCCGAACGGCCATGTAAAGCTTTTCATCTTGATTATACAGCATGCTCCGGTAATGCGATATGGGTTTTCTCCAACCGGTAATGTCGATATCGCCACAGTAAGCCCCATGCCAGGGGTAACGGTCGCTCTGCCAATGTTCATCAGCATTTTCATCGGGATAATAATAAGCTCCAATACCCGATTCGCCCAAATAATCCATAGCTGTCCATACAAAATCACCAATGATGTAGTTGTATTCTGATACCATTTTCCAAATATCAAATGCGTTCCCCGGATAAGATTCCGTATTTACAATTATTCTTGAAGGTACCCTTTCGTGATCCGATGGGGCACGGAACAGTTGGTAATTATACCCGCAAACATTGTGTGCCGCCATAAGCGGATCGAAAATATCCCAATCCCTGTCCCACGTGGTCATCGCCGATGTAACAGGACGCGTTGTATCTAATGTTTTTATTTCGTTTGTCATCATGTTGGCAATTTCGACAGCTACCGGCTCCTTTCTTTCGTATATTTCATTGCCTATACTCCACATAATTATTGAAGGGTGGTTGCGGTCGCGAAGGACCATAGCATCCAGGTCGCGTTTCCACCATTGGTCAAAATAAATGGCATAGTCATAAGGGTTTTTATTGGCTTTCCAACCATCAAATGCTTCATCAATAACCATCAAACCCAATTTGTCGCACGCATTTAGGAAAGCCTCTGATGGCGGATTGTGCGATGTTCTCACCACATTGAAACCAGCATCTTTTAAAAGCTCAATCCTTCGTTCTTCCGCGCGATCGAAAGCCGCAGCGCCCAAACAACCATTATCATGATGCACACAGCCCCCGTTTATTTTAACTGTTTTGCCATTAAGCTGAAACCCGTTTTCAGCAGTAAATTTTATGTACCTGATCCCAAAATTGGTTTTGGTATCGTCCAGTACTTGTTTTTCTTTTAATACCTGTACTTTGGCCTGGTATAAATGAGGGGTTTCGGGCGACCAAAGTAAAGGGGCTGGTACAACAATGGTTTGCAAAACCTCTTTTTCACTATTGGCAGGAAGTTCCACATTTGTTTCATTATCCCCTGCACTCTTTGAGTTTTCATCAAAAAGCAAGGTTTTAAGGACAATACTTTGTGGAGAAGCGGTTTCATTTTTTATCAAAGTTTTTACCTGGATGGTGGCATTTTCCGAAGTAACATCGGGAGTTGAAATGGAAACGCCCCACTGTGCCACATGTACCGGGTCAGTAACCATCATCCAAACATGCCGATAAATACCTGAACCACTATACCACCTGCAATTCAACTGTTGGGAATTATCAACCTTTACTGCTATAACATTTTCTTTATCAAAATCCAGATAGGGTGTAAGGTTATAACTAAACGACGAATAACCATAAGGATAAATGCCCAGTGACTTTCCATTAATAAAAACTTCGGAATTCATGTAAACACCTTCAAAATAAATGGAGACATTTTTACCTTTTAATTCTTTAGGGACGGAGAAAGTTTTTCGGTACCAACCTATACCTGCCGGAAAGTACCCACCGGAACCACCTGTAGGGTTTTTAGGGTCAATTTTCCCTTCGATACTCCAATCGTGGGGTAGATCGAGGCTACGCCAACTATCGTCGTTAAAATCTTTTGCACTGGCGGCAGTGGTATCGCCCAAAAAGAATTTCCAGTTGTTATCGAATAGTTGTTTCCGAACGGTGTCAACCTGATTTTGTACCTGACCTGAAGAGCAGCTCAATAAAATCACGAATACCATTGTAATTGGAATTACATAAAATTTACTGTTTTGAATTTTATCGAACCGGAAGATAATGTTATGCTTTTCCATATTTATATTTTACTCTGTTAAAATCATTTATCAATTTGCTTGTTTTATTTGCAAACCAGGGCATCAATCGCCACTTTTCCAGGGCCACGGTTTATAATATTAATAGAGTGTTCACCTGCACCCAGTCCGGTTAATTCGCATACTGTCTGTTGGGGCTTTCGTTCGTCATTTGTCGATAAATCGGCTGTTGCACGTGTTTTTCCGTCAATCTGAACCTCAATCTTTCCGGCTCCCTCTTCTTTTGGTGCTATAACTTTAATGTTATTCCCCGTAAACGAACAACTCCAAACATCACCGGGCATTTCGCTTATGGTAAGGTCATTATTATAATCGCCTGTGCCAAGGTTGCTTAACCGAAACCATCCGGGGGCAGTCACCCCGTAATCGTCATCATTAAACCAGCTTTTATCGTGAGTAATACGTAAAACACGGCATCCACCTGACAATGACTGGTTGTCGATACCTGGAATTGGCTGTGTTGCTCCATTTGAAATTATTGTAAGGCCATTATTGTCCTGTACAAACTTTATTGCAACATCAGAGCCAAGAAGTTCAACTTTGGTCACTTTGCCTAATGTGCTTCCTCCTGAATGGAGTGCATTAAGAGTAACCGTACTGTCCTTCCAATCAAAAACAGTTGCATATACATGGCCATTATTGCGTGTGTAAGTAACTGTATTGTCGCCGCAGATTTCAAACGGGCGTGATCCATAAACCGCTTCACCATTGATTTTAATCCATGCACCAACATCTTTGCAAATACGGATCGCTTCAGGGTCAAGATCACCACGCCTATGCTGCGTGATATTGAGTAACATGGATCCATTTCGTGAAACGTTTTCCATGAGCAATTTAACTATTTTTGCGGCATCCATGTATGTTTGGCCTGTTTTGTAATGCCAGTCGGCAATGCTGGTTTCTGTTTGGAACGGGTAAGCCATTATTTCAGGTTCGATAACGAATTCGGAGCTTTTAACTAAAGCGCGTTCAACAATGGGAATGAGTTCGGGGTTCTTTTTGAAGCTGTTGTAATATCCGCCCACACACTTGAGGTTGATAACAACATCCATCTTACCCTGATGCCAATTCAGAGATTTGTTATAAAAGTTTGCAACCAAAGACGGAGCGAGAAAACCCAAGCCCATGTGAACTCCTAAATCTATTAAGGAATCGCCGGCAGCTTCATCGAAATAAATCATATCCGGATGGTATTTGCTTATTGCATCATCGACCCGCCACATGAACTGGTTGGCAAAAGGCGATAATAAAGGGTTCTTTATATCATGAACAGGACCATAGAGATCGACTGGGTCCATCCCTTCCCACCATTTTCCTTTTCCATCGGCAATTGTTTGAAGCGCATCATAAGGAACGTCCTTCTTATCACCTTTTTTGTCGCTGGTGTACCGAACGGTCATAAATTGCCCCCAGGTACGTGCAGGAGTATTATGAAAGCCTATTCCAAAGCGCAAGCCATGTTGGCGGGCAACTTTTTCCCACGTACCGACAATGTCTGTTTTTGGTCCAACATTTACCGAATTCCAGGGCTGGTATGCCGAGTTCCAGCAGTCGAAATTATCGTGGTGAACGCCCATAGTCATGAAATACCGGGCACCCATTTCTACATACAAATTCATCAGCTCTTCAGGGTTCCACTTGTCAATTATCCAGTTGTGGCATACGTCTTTATAGCCGTATTCCGAAGGATGCCCAAAATGTTTGAGGTGATAATCATATTGCCAGTGCCCTTCCATATACATGCCTCGGGCATACCAATCGCCCTGTTCGGGCATCGATTGCGGGTCCCAATGTGACCACGCCCCAAATTTAGCTTCACGCCACCATGCAGGTACAGTGTATATGCGGCTTAGTTCTTCCCAGTCGGCCTTATAAGGGCCATCGGTAACTTGTAATGGCGGCAGGTTCCAGATATCAGGCTTCAAACCCAAATCTCCATTCCCAATAATTATTTGATCAATATTAATAGCAACATCAGAACTGTCGAGATATATTTCCAATTTAGCCCCTTTAGGGATATCTATGTTAATAATTGCATTTAGAAAAGAACCGGTAAGTGCCCCTGTGGAATGAACATTCACCTTAACCGCTGATTGATTGTTTACAACAACGCTTATTGTACCCACTTTTACCGAAGCGTATCGGATAGCTAATTTAGCTACTTCCGGCATGTTTTTAAATTGCACCCCCTCGCCTGGTTTGGCCAGGCTGATCACGTACCCTCCGGAAGCACTCTTATCTGCAACTTTTAATGCCCTGCCTGTCAATTTAGCCTTTTCTGCCTCAAGTATTTGTTTTTCTGTCGATCCCTGTGCCATTGCTTGACTATTAATGCTTGCGGAATTAATAGTAAGAATAAAATAACACAAAATAATTCTATACATATCTCTGTTTATTTGTATTTAAACTTCCACCAGTCGAAGTTGAATAAATCTTTCTCTCCCCTGAACACAAAAAATAAATCATGAACACCTTTTATATTGTTTATCGGGGCGCTGATAGTTTTCCAGACTTCGCCTTCCCCTGAAGTATTTACATATACAGTTTCTACTATTGGCCCGTCAATTTTGTCGGAACGGATTTCAATCTTCCCTCCATATAATGAAGCAACATTCACCTCAACAAATGAGACACCTTTTGAAAAATCAACACCTTTAACCTGTATATAATCTCCATTATGGATATTGGTCACAAAAAACCTGTCGGCTATTTTATTCCCTTTGTCCCATGGAATATTACGCTCCCATTCAGTGGCAAATTCAGTTTTAAGACCTTCGCTATAAGCCATGGTTTCGGCTTCGTTTTTAATGTATGGGTTAAGGGTTCCTATTTGTGGGGTTTCTGTTTCAGGCCACCAGGGCAGTTTTATTATTGACCCATCTGTATTATATGTCATTTTCGCAACACAAATCGAACGTCTTTCATATTTCTTCGACATGGTTTGTTTCAGGATAGCGTAATTGAAACCGAAAACATAGGAATTACCTTTAAATTCAACAATTCCCGGATGGTTGCCCGATGACCTTTCATCGGGGTCCATAATAGTTCCTTTACATGTCCAGGGCCCGGTTGGGCTATCGCTCATGGCATAACCAATTCCTTCTGGACAACAGCGCGATGCCCATGCCAGGTAGTAATGTTTGTCCTTTTTCCATAACCACGGACCTTCTGTATAAGATGCCTCGGGAGGGGTTCCGGTAAAATCAATTGAAGCAACCTGAATGTCGCCCGCGAGTGAAATCATGTCTTCGTTCAACAATGCGTAATAGCAAGGGCCGTTCCCTCCCCAGTACATATAAGCTTGCCCGTCATCGTCAATAAACACGGTTGGGTCGTAATCGCCCGGGTTTGACCTGTAAACCAAAGGTTTACCAAGCGCATCGGCAAACGGGCCATAGGGACTGGATGATACGGCTACTCCAATGGCCATCTTACCCTGAAGGATAGTAGGGCAATATAAATAGAACTTACCATTACGGGCAACACACTGTGGCGCCCAGGCACTGTGGCCATCGGCCCATTTAAATGTTTTGTAAGGTTCTTTTACACCTGCAATAATCCCGTGATCTGTCCAGTTCACCATATCTGTAGATGTGTAAAGCATCCAGTTGAACATTTCAAAACCAAAGGCATTGTCCTCGTCGTGGCTGGTGTAAAGAAACACAGTATCGTGGTATGCCATAGGAGCAGGGTCGGCTGTATAATTTGTCTGGATTATTGGGTTTTGAGCGGTAATGACAGAAAACAATATCGCCAAAAAAAATAGAGTTGTAACTATCTTCAATTTATTATTCATGGTTATCAATATAAATATTGTATTAAATAGGTTCTGCATAAGCAACAAAACCTCCCTGGTGCAACATTTTAACTTCAATCGTCGATGATTTGTCAACGACCATATACTGGATAATAAAATCCTTATCATGTTCTCCATCCTTTATTAGTGTTAGTTTATACTTTTTGCCTTCAGGTAAAAAATCAAAAGAAACAGTTTTTGTTTTTTCTTTGCTTTCTCCGTTGATTCCTCCGAGATACCATGTTGATCCTTTCAGGCGGGCAATTATTATATCTTTACCCGGATAACCATCAATCAATTTAGTGTTATCCCATGCATTTGGCACCTCTCTGAGGAAGATTTCAGCAGCATCGGGTAAGCCTGAATAGCCCTCAGGACGGTCGGCCATATGTTGAAGTCCCGATTCGAATACAATGCTTAATGCCAGTTCATGTCCATACGATGTTATATGCGGGTATTGAGAATTGGTAAAAGTAACAGGATCGCTCCACGGACCATTAATTGAATCGGCTGCTACAACATAAATATTATTATTCGCCGGAAAATAGATGTAATACTTGTTTTTATATTTCACCAGATCAGGAGCCCAAACCGAACCAACATATTTGTATAATGCATTTGTAACCGGGGTCCAATTGATCAAATCTTTTGACTGCCAGATCAGTAATCCCGGATAATATTCAAAGGATGAATGAACTATATAATAATTATCTCCGTCACGTATTATGCTTGGATCGGGATAATCGCCGGCAAAAATGGGATTTAAAAAGTAATCAGCTCTTAAATCGTTTGTTTTAGTCTGATATTGTGCCTTTGCAAAAAAAGTCAGTTGAATAAGTAAGATAATTAATTTAAATACTTTCATGTATAGATTATTAAAACATCTGTACCTGCATACCTTTTAAATGAAATTTATGATATCTCATTCATATTTTCAAATCTTTGTAATTCTGCTCCATCATTTGAGTACTAAAAGTTTTTTAATATCCTGGAAGTGTTCCGTTTTAATTTTATAAAAATACACTCCATTTTGCAAACCAGATACATTAAATTGCACAGAATGATCTCCTTCATTTTGGTATTCCTTAACAAGTGTTATGATCTCTCTTCCCTGAAAATCAAATATCTCTAAGGTCACAAAAGTATTTTCCTGCAATTGATAACTTATGAGAGTAGTCGAATTAACAGGGTTTGGGTAATTTTGATTTAACCCAAATGAACCTGCCTTTTCAAAGTTTACTCCAACTAAAATTGAATCGTTAACTATGATATGATTAGTCCCCTTTTCTATGAGGATCATTTGGACTGATCTGGCAGGTGAAGTAAATTTAATTTCTCCATCAATAGTGTAAGCATTTGCCTTAATATCAAATAACTGATCATATGGGCCCCATTGGTATGGTGAACTGGGGCCTTCACCGTTTATATAAACATTGGACGAAAAATCACCATTATCTGTTCCCCCTGTAAATGAGTATATATAGTATTTTTCACCAACGCCAATTGAGTCTGTACTTACAGTGATCACTCTTTGATCAGTACTTTTGTTAACAATAATCATTGCGGTTTCACCGGATGAATAGGTTGAAGCATAACAAAGTATATCAGAATTGGATGAAGCAGTGGTAATTTCCAGATCTCCAATTATTTTTTGCAGGTGAGTCAGATAATAAAATTCTGCGTGGGGATGATTTAAATAATTGGCATCCGTACCACCATAAAACATTGTTGTTTCACCGGAAATCAGCAACCATCTTGCACCTAATCCGAAATTGTTTTTGATTAATTCACAGATAAGAATAACAGCCTGCATACCATTAATATAAGATACTGATGCCTCATCGTTTCCACCCCACATATTATATTCCGTTAAAGCTACCGGTTTTGGATAGGCTTCTTTATCAATGAAATCCTGTTGTATAAAATCCATGTTCTGTTTAAGATTTGTTTGCGCACTATTCAGGATATTCCTTACACTTGAATTATCGAAATAGTTGTGTATAATATAAAAGTCTGCTGCATCGCCTATTTCCCGAAAGGCTCCCTCGTTCCAAGTCCAGTCCACAAAATTCCAGCTTGTCTCACCATTCACGACAATCTGTGCACCAATGTAAATTGTATCCCCTGTTTCTGCTGCGGCTTTCCTCATGGAATCAGCAAAAACCTTAAAATGCTCTCCATACAATTCCCCGGTAATGATCTGAGGTTGTCCGTCCTGGTTAAGGGCTGTATCAATCATCCATCCATATTCCCATGGGCCACCATTTTCATTACCTATTTCCCAGAACTTTGTCCGGCCGACATCATAACGCACCCATTCAGCAGCATGATGAGCAGCTTGTGCTACAGGATCTTCGCTCAAACCATAACGTGCATATCCGTAATTAACAGTTATTAATCCCTGAGCAACATCACTATTAGCACGAAGTGTATAATACTGGTCGGGTGTGGTTTGCCAACCCCCTTGCCCTGTTTGTGCCCAAAATTTGACCTTTGTTGCAGTTTGAGTTGCCTGGTTGTAGGTTGTGCCATCATAGATTGAATCCGGAAGATCGGATGGCAATCCGTTCCAAAAATATCCATCTGACCAGCTTCCGCCGGGGAAACGAATGAGAGTGGGTGCAAGAAGACCAACACCTTCTACTAGTGTGGGATTATCATGAGCACCAGCCCAGGCTGCGATTGCATTACCGAACACATACTTAGAAATCTTTCCGATAGTATCCCCCGTTAAAGAAACTTTAACAGAAGGCCTTTCAGTAGGTTTTTCTGCGACAACAGATTCAGGTATGACTGCTGTGTCCGGTTCATAATCATAAAGGAAACAACTAGTATCACTCTGTCCATAAAGAGTAGAACTAATTGTCATTATTGTTCCCAGTAATAATATGTTATTTTTTATGTTCATAAGGTTTTCCTTTCTTTTTATTTTGTTTGAAGTTTAATTATGATTTCTGGAATACATTTATTTCAACTCAATAAACTCCGGCTCATAGGGTGCTATGGTAAAGCTACCGGTGTAATCCCTTTCGAAAAGAACACTATGTGAGTTTCCTTTCATTTGAATCTCTTTCGGCTCACTGCTTACATTCAGGTATAAGAAATGTTTTTCATCGATCTGACGGGCCATTACACCTTCCGGTACGTCCGGCCCTTTTGTAATGGATAGTTCACTGATCAGATCGTCCACCAGCGGTCTAAGTATCTCGATCCTTGCCGGGAGACCGATGTAAATTGCCCTCCCTTTACCATATATATTAGAAGTTATAACCGGGTACTTTTTATCGAGACTTGTTATATTTCCGAGAACTTCTGCACCTTTCGGTTCTATGATATCAAAACGGGGCGATTCGGATTCTATGTTATTCCCTTTATAACTTACCCGAACTTTCTGACCTGTATAGGATATTGGGGATATTTCATTCATATTATTAATTTCTTCATAGCTTCCCAAACGAATTCCAAAAACATCATTCAACAAACCGGGGCGGGTACTTGAAAATACCTGGTTAGAGCTATCCACAACAGCAGAATAACTGGTCATAACTACAGTGCCTCCGTTGTATATGTAATCGCGGATTTTTTGGGCTGTTTTCGGATCCATCACGGTAATCCCGGGAACAAACACCAGTTTATAGTTAAGGTCACTATGGTTAATATCTAACATCCTTACATCCATATTGCGGTTAAAGAATTGCCTGAAACAAGTTCCTACCTGACCTTCGTGTTGTTCGGGGAACGAAGAGCTAACAATCTGACTTGGGAAAGAAAAAGCCAATCCCACTTCAGCCTGTACTTCATAAGGAAAATACTTCTCAATCTTTTTAAATTCCGATGCAATTTGTTTGTATTCATCGTATTTACGGTTTGGAATACCATCCCAATCGATGAGTCCCTCCAGGTACTGTTCTTCACCGGCCCACATGGTTTGCCAGGTCCATCCGCAAACCATTTGGTTACCAAACATAAGTGAAGCATATGCCTGCTTTCTGCAGGAATTCGGTGTGGCAGTCATGGTTGTAAACTCATTACACCAGAAAGGATTTGTGCTCTCGTATTGAATTCGGACAATTCCGAATGAAGTCCATATAATACCCTCGTTGTTAATTAAAGAGGGGCCCGCATAAAATCCTTCGCCTTCGCGGGTCATTTTACCCGAATAGGCAATGGGGGCGTAGTCGAAATATTTCATATGGCTGAAATACCAAGCATTCGTGTTTACCAGGGCATTTGGTGCATTGGTATTCACAACATCAATAACTTTAAAGAGTAATTGATTGATCTCGTCCGAAACAAAACGCCTGAAATCGAGCATTCTTTCCGGTACATCGTTATAGTGGGTTGCTACTGGAAAGTCAATTTCGTCCCATTGGTTAATTTTTCTCGACCAGCGTTGTCCTGCCCAGGCTCTGTTTAAATTTTCAATGGTTGTATATTTATTTTTCAGCCAGGCAATATATCGTTGCCGTGCGGTTTCAGAATACGAAATACGCCCATCGCCTGATTCGTTGTCGATACCAAAGGCCAGTAAAGCCGGATGATTGGCATAGTGTTTTGTCATAACATCAGTAAAGCGTAAAGCATACTTCTGGTACATCGGGTCGCCGATGTCTTCCATGTAACGATGATTGGGATATAGCACATTACCATCTGCATCAGTAATATTAATTGACGGATATTTATAGTGTAACCAGATGGGTGCAGGCCGTATGGCAATGTCAAGAATTACCCTGATTCCAGCCTCGCTCATCATATTCATAACAGTATCGAACCAGCCAAAATCAAAGTTACCTTCCGATGGTTCATAGCTATCCCATGCTAAATGACCCATGCGTACAACGTTAATCCCGGCGGCTTTCATCAGAGCAATATCCTTTTCCCATTGATCAATATTAGAATCATGCGGATGATAATTGGCTCCTACATAAAGTACCTGCGAATTTACATTCAGATTTAAAAGGAAAAGAATTCCTATTGTTGTCAATGCATAGCTAAAAAGTGATTTCATTTTTTTTAAACCTTTAATGGATTTTATAAAAAGGGAGGCTTTCATTAATGGATTTTGCCCTATGAAAGCCTTTCCTACTTACCTAACTAAATTAAATCTAAGAGACTTCTTTTGTATCATGTTATTCAACTGAAGAATATACTGATCGTTACTGAAATATAGATTCTTTCCAACAATTATTGTTTATTAAAAGTGGTCTGCACAAACAGTGAACATCAAAGTCTATACTAATCAATTGTGTCTTAATCCTTGGTCGCATCTTATTAACTTTTCATCATTTACCTTTCTTACAAGTAGAATTACCTGATAATGGAAAAGCTTTTAATTGATGTTCCATTACTGTTTTTTACTGACAATAAATAGAACCCCTCAGAAAGTGCAGACATATTAATAATGACTGGTGAATTCCCGTCATAATATTTTTGTAAAGACTGTATCTTACATCCACTCTGATCATATACAGTAATTTCTACAGGCCCTGCGATATTCGAACTCATATCAGCATACAGTTTATCAGAAACAGGATTAGGAAAAAGCTTCATTTCATCAACCTGATTATTGTATTCTTCAATTCCAACTACTATCGATGAAAATAAAACTGCCGTTGTCGAAAGAGCGGGTACTGTTATATTAAATGAATTTGAGTTTACTTCTACCGTATTTTCTTCCAGTGCGTTGTTAGTGTGTGAAATGAACGTTTCAGTTGTCGGTAACGAAGACAATTGTAATGTTGTGTAATTTCCGTCGTTTATTCTACATTCATTGAGATTTACTATCACGTTGCGTTCGGAAGTCATATCGCGATTCACAATAATTACAGTCATAGAGTCGGTTGCTTCATTCAATGAGGTGTAAGCCGAAACTGTATTTTTTAGGGAAGAAGTACTTGGAACACTGTAGCTTTTTGCATAACGGCTGAAAAGATGCAATGTTTCCCACATACCAATTTCCCAATTCCAGGGGGTGAGATATTCAACACCATTATTGGCAAAAGTGCCCAGTATCGAACTATATACTACAGAGCATATATTCGGATCTGAATTAGAGGGTCCCCATTCACTAATGCCGCAGGTTATACCATGATTATTGCTGAAATATTCAATCAACCAATCATCGATACGTTTGAAAATATATTCTTTTGTCAGGGAATTGTCCCAACCGCCATTAATTGTTTTTACTCCGTTGGCCCCGGGATAATCATAATCTGTATCATAATACATCCGGTGAACTTGTAAGGCATCCAAATCAGTTGGTGCATACGGATAATTATGAAGATCTACTACATCGAGCAGCTTTATACCAGTTGCCTTTTCCTCGTCAGATATCCGTTTAAGGAAGTATTCAAGCCAGCAATAATATTTCCCATCTATCCGGATACTCTCGTCGCCCCATTTATACCACTGCCATTCGCTGGTAGTAACCGGTCCACATATCTTAATTTCAGGGAACAGGGTACGGGCTTTTTTGGCTACCTCTATAAAATGATCCACAAATTCCGAGGCGGGCAATAAGCCGGATGACATAACATCATCATGCGTACCGTTCCAGATGTCCGGTTCATTATCCATATCCCAATAAAGAAACTGATCCTTTTTCAAGCCGAGTCCATCCGGACCAA
Organism: uncultured Bacteroidales bacterium; assembly: GCA_964406315.1. Lineage (GTDB taxonomy): Bacteria > Bacteroidota > Bacteroidia > Bacteroidales > UBA10428 > UBA10428. The sequence continues at coordinate 31,446 of CAYORG010000017.1, forward strand.
ACCAGTGATCCAGAATCGCAACGGTAGAATCGGCAGGCCATTCCATGGTATAAAGAGTAATGTCACCCTCGACCAGAGCGTGTCCTCCGGGATCATCCGTATTCGGAACACCCCCACCGGCTAAATTCTGATACACACCCTGCCACCACTGCGAATTATTAAAATTCCAGTCGTCAAAATTGTTATTAGTGTTCGAAGCCACTCTGCCGACCAATTGGAAAGCCCACATAGCCTGCATCTCCGGATGATCTGAAGCAATGTTTTGTGATATTTCGTCCCAATTAATACTGTAAACATTGTTATACCAGTCGGGGTGGCTGGTAATTTTTTTGCGCCAGTTATATTTGGTTGCGTTATTACCCCCACACATGCGTACAAAACGCAATCCGGCATCTTTATAAAATGACGCTGGTTTATCAAATGTGTTGTTTCGTCCGTAAATATTTGGCGATATAGCCTTTTTGTTCTGAGCCGCATTAACCGTTATGGTAACATCCTGTGTATATACTGCATTTGTTCCCATACAACATAGTAATGCCAACAAGAAATGATACTTTATATGTAATTTCATCTGTTTATTTTTTAATTTTTAATTGTCAGATGGAACCGCATGCTGAAAAATAATCATTGTCGTGTGTGGTTATAATTGTTTTTATCATGCTTGTTTCATTCTATTTAATAATTAATTTTCTCGTTATCGGCAACGATCCAAAGTTTGCTTTCAGGATATATATACCTGTACTCAAACCAGAAACATCAATTACTTCGACCTGAGAACCATTACACATTTGATTTATTAATAACTTTCCTTCAATAGAAAGGATATGAACCTCTCCTGCAATGTTTACTGAATTATTCTCAATGTACAGAAACCTATTTGCTGGAATCGGATAAACCTTAATTCTATCGTCACTGACAGGATTAATAACCGACAGGTACACGCTATCGAAGTCTATCCAATTAAAATCAAAGCCTCCCGTAAAAGTCAATTTAAGAATCTTATTTTGTCCCCGATAGAGTTTAATTTCAGGAATAGTAACGGTTGTCCAGGCTTGTAAAGCGGGTACGTCAGCTTCAGTAATCATGTTCCCATCAAGTTCGAATTTAACTTTGCCACCACTGTTCCATGCGGCAACCCTAAGACTTAGATTGGCAATTGTATCATTTACATCTACAGTATACAATAGCCATTCGCCAGTGTTAATCCAACCAATAATGTAGCCATCATCTGTATCCCAGCTATTACTAATATCTACACCATCTGTTCTGTAGGCCCCGCCGTTATTCTCTGAATCGGTATCATACCAGCTTTCATTTATTTCACCATAATCGTAATTTTCAGCTTCAATTTTACCGGGAATTTGTGAAGGACTGCCAAGATAGGGACCTATCTGGTGAATACCATTTTGGCTGACAATAATAGAATCGCACAACGTACTTTGGCTATAAACATAAATCAGACCTGTTCTGGATGAATCATACGGGTTGTCAGTCTGGCTGTTTATCAGAACATATTTACTTCCAATGCCGGCAGTATCAGAAATTGTTATCCAGTCAATAGAAGGAGACAGCATCCAGTCGGTATTACAGTCAATCACTACCTGGAAATCACTGCCTTTTATATAAGGCAGTTTTATATTATCTGTAGAGATTGAAAAATAACTGGCTATTGAATCAATGAAATTTCGTTTGTATTCACATTGTATTGCACCTGTCAGAAAAGCAAAAGGGGCATTTATGCCAATGGCCACTTCGTTGGTAGAATAGCTGCATTCAGAATCGAGATATGAGCAGGCAGGAAATGTGGAAGGATAACTCGAGGCGCCGCAATCATAAACGTCTGCAGCATCCGCGCCACACACCAATAAACCCGGAACAGGCTCAGCCACACCATCGGCACTTGAAATACGGTGATGGATATGCATGGGATGTTTGGTGCCCTCGCCCGTTACAAAACAATAGGTTGTACCATTTTTACCTAATAAATAATCGAGAGTATATACAGCAGCATTAAAAGAGTTGATATCTCCGGTATGCCTGAACGCCTGCATGAAAAGCATTCCCCAGTTGGCAAAAGCATTGTTCCCTGCCCAGTAATAAAAATCTCCGGGAATGCGGTAGGGCGATGATGTTATATTGTTTTTTGTATTGGAAACCAAATCAATAAATTTAGTTTCTATTAAATTGATATCTGCAACCGGGGATAGGGAGTCTTTATTTACCAGAAGAGACAAGAGGCCAAGGGTATTAACTATTGGCCAGCCCGGCAAAACAAAGGATTCATCGAAATCAATTTCTTTATAATAATTTGAATCCTTTGTTGTTATATACAATTCCGAAGCACACCAAAAAAACTCGTCATCAAAACCTGAATCCCCGTAACCACCTGTATTAATGGCAGGATATCCGCCAGATGAAGGAGGATTGGTAAATTCAACGTCAGGATTATCCTGGGCCCATTGCCAGGCTCTCACTGCCTGGGCTAATGCAGTATCGGCCAATTCAGGATCATACTTTTTGTATATTCTTGCAGTCATAGCCATAATAGCAGCAAAATCGAGTGTAGCTGCCGTACTCTTTGCTGTAACATAGCGTGTGGAAGTAACATCTGAGGGCATTAAAAACCCGCTGAAATTTGCTTCTGTAGTTTTATTATACACGCCTCCGTCGGTATCCTGCATGGTCATCATCCATTTAATATTCCAAAAGGCTTCATCGAGAATGTCAGGTATTGTGTTACTGCTTTCCGGGATGTTTAAATTCAATGTATCATAATAATCAGGATAGGTTTCGTACGCTGAAAGCAGCGTAAAAACAGATATTCCTGAGCTGACTATATATTTATTATAATCTCCTGCGTCGTACCATCCCCCGGGAGTAGAGATCACGGTTCCGGCAGGTCTGTTGACGGAAGCAGCTGACGGAAGCACAATAACAGCCGTATCGGGATGCCCTGCTTCACGGGCATAAACTCCTCCGTATTCGCTTAATACAGGAGTTGATGCACGGTTAAAATAGTATGCTTTTAAACTTGCCTTCGACAACCCTGTAAAAACATTGCTACTGATCTCGAAGGGAAACGATTTTCCAAGATCATTAACTATAAGCACATATTCACCCGGTTCTGTCAGTAAAGTAAAGTTTGCCAGGCTTACATATTCTCCTGAGGATGAATAATAAACAGCAGGCAATAATTCACCCTCGAATACCGTCGCACTCAGGTTGCTTGTCATCACCTGAAAGCTATCGGATTCTGTATTAATTACGGCAGCCACTTTGACTGCGTTGGGTAAATAACCCAACTGATTTAATCGGATGTCATAGCTTAATGATTGAGCCATTGTTACGAGGGTTAGTTGGACAAGGACACTGATCAGCAATATATTTTTATTCTTCATAATATGAGAGAATTAATAACCATTAGATTATTAAAGTTTTATAAGATTCAAAAAGAACACATCGTTTTCACGGATATCAAGTTCTTTTAAAAATACTGATCCTGCTTTCACTTTGATTATTTCAGCAGAAAAGGGTGCGCTGCTGTTAATCTTTTTAATCTGCTCAACCTGTTCTTTAGTAAGTTGATTTGGCCTGCCCAAATCATAATAGCTTGTGTAGGCATCGTTGCAACGATATCCGACTTTATAGACTTGAAGCGAATAGTTGCCTTCAGGTACACCGGTGATGTTAATTTTCAATTTGCCCTTTTCTTTTGAAGGCAAGTCCCGTATATAATATTCCTGGTTGTTAACGGAGTCTTCAGCATGAGTAATTGTAAAATCCCATGCTAACACCTGAATGTTTCCTTCTGCATCTTTGCATACCCATGAAGCAGGGTCGTTATTTGTCAGTTCAATATCGCCCAGTCTGTTTAAAAACTGGTAAGTATAAAACACGGGCTTGTTTATACCCTGAATATTTAACATTCCAAAACCTCCATGAAAGGGAGTAAACCGTGGTGCAGATTCTTCAAAAATATCGGTAAAAACCCAGTACGACATGGATTGGGGCGCATCGCCAACTTGTTTCAGTTTTTGCAATACATAAGCTGCTTCATGATAGCTGTCATGGATAGGGTCCGATGGTGTATACGAAGCGCTCCACTCGGTATAGTGCAACTCCAGATCGGGCATTGAGGATTCTGAAATTTCCTTCCGCGACTGAAGAACATCGCCGCTAACAGCAAATTCTTCCGTAGCAAGTACAGTACCCGCATTGCCATATTCATCGAGAAAGCCTTGTCTTACTCCATAGGAATGTGTACTGATAAAATCTATGGGGACATCATTTTTTTTGCAGAACTCAATCATTTCGCTTTCCCAGGCAGCACCGGCAGTGGCTGGCCCACCCACACGAAAAGAAGGGTTGACACTCTTTACAGCCTTTGCAGCATACCTGTATAATTTAAAATATTCTTCCTGAGTACCTGTCCAGAAACCAGGTGTCAGATTGGGTTCATTCCAAACTTCAAAATACCAGGTTTTTACTTCATCGGTGCCATAGCGCTCAGTGAAATGCTGAACCAGGTTACGGATCAAATCCCCCCACTTATCGTAATCATTGGGAGGAGTAACATTACCACGCCACCAGAAAATGGTTTCACTACCGCTTGCCAGTGCTGAAGGCATAAAACCAAGTTCAACAAACGGTTTCATGCCAATGCTTTGTAAAAAATCGAACAAGACATCTACATACATGAAATTATATTCCGGCGTTCCGTTTTTATCCTCTTTATAAACTCCCATGTCGTCGGTTAGAAGACCATGCATTCGGATATATCTGAAACCACATTCATTCTTAACGTATATAAGTTGCTGCTGCCAATCAGCTCTCAATCCTTCGTTTGCCCTGCCGGCACCTATACATTCGTTGAACATTGTATTCAGAGGGCCTTTTTCCCTGCCGAAATCAATGGTAATTATTCTTTCGGCTATTTCAGGTTGTGAATGTGTTTTGCTCTGTGCAAAAACGATGGCGGGTATTAAACAATAAAGAATAAATGAAAACGTACGCTTCATATCATATAATTTAGTTATTAAAATACATCTAAATGAAATATGCTTCAAAACTATATTCATTAGACTTCCTTTATCTTGAAAACAATCTCTAAAATCTTTGGAATTCTCCCATAATTAATTCGACTTTTAACTATGTTTTTTAATCAGACAAAATTCAAAATAATCAAAGTCCGAAACAGAAGTCCGAACTTTAATTCTATTAATATTAATGTAGAAATATTTTAATTTGTTGGTGAATTACTGGCTGCACTTTCCCAATAATCACTTTGTCTCAGCGTTCCATTGGAAAGATTTACCTGTGTTTCAGGTATTTTGCAAAATCCATCGAAACCTACATCCGACGGAAAAGAAACCGGAAACTCATCAAGTTGATAACTGTTTGCATCGATTGCTGCCTTAGCCACATCCAGTCCCTGTCTTAATAAATCGAAATAGCGTAATCCTTCCAGGGCAAATTCATACCGTCTTTCTTCCATAATATTCTGAATTGTCAATGATGTTACTTCATGGTCATTATCCTGAAATGCCCTGTTTCTTACCCTATTAAAGTATTCAATATCTTTTCCGTCGCCTAAATGTAACTCTGCAGCCATCAATAGGATATCCGCATAACGAAGGATGGTAAGATCCTGAAAATTATCGATCATGAAATTACCTCCGTAGCTTTCAGCCACTGTCTGATTTTCGGAATAAGCCTTTGCACAATACTTGTTCCAGCCAAATCCGGTATATTGTCTCTGATCAGAAACATCGTATACTCCCGGTCCGAGGAATTCTTCCCAATTAACAATAGTAGCATCCCTTCTTGTATCATCCGGGTCATATGCATGATAGATACTTGGATTTACGGGGAAAATACCCCATCCTTTCGCAAATGGTATATATGATCTGTTTCTCGGGCCTACCATTACCTGCCAGCGGTTCCCATCATGAATATTCCAATCACCATGCCCGAGGTAGGAATATTTGATTGCAAAGATTGTCTCGATATTGTCCTTATTGTAATCGTTAATTACAGTATCCATTTCCCACAGATCGGAGAAATTTGGCAGCAAATCAAAACTACTGTTTTCAATTATATCATCCAGATAAGATGTAACCTGCGATTTGGTGACTATCCCGGCGATATCTGTTTTATTATAATAGCCGGTGTAAAAAAGCCATACTCTTGCCAGCATTCCTTCTGCAGCCCATTTAGACGCTCTTCCGGAATTCGGACCAGGGCCTGCCGCTATTGCTGGAAGATTATTAATGGCATATAGTAAATCCTCAGCAATATATTTGTAAACTTCCTCAGGATCTGCCTGAGGCAGATAGGCTTCATCCGGGGTTAGCACTCTGGTTACCAGAGGAATATGACCATATATTCTGGCTAAATTGAAATAGAAGTAAGCCCTTAAAAACCTGGCTTCGCCGGTATATTGTGCTGCTAATCCGCTTTCTCCGGAAGCCCATTGTACGTTTCCTATATTCTCGGTAACAAGGTTAGCCCTGTAAATTCCGAGATATCCATTTTGCCAGTTCGGTTCAGTTAAATCCGGCTCAATACAGTAGAACTGATCAAGCTCATTTTGCCCGAAACCATCTACAATTCCACCACCTCCAGAACAGTTATCGGACATTGTTTCGGATAATAAATTCGGGGCATTCCATGAATCACGCTGCAATATATCATAAACTGCCGTAACTGCCTGTTCAATATCTTCTTTTGTTTTGTAAAAGGTTCCTGAATTTACTTCATCGAAGGGTTCTTTGTCTAAAAAATCTTTGTTACATCCCATTAGGAATATAAAGATCATTAAAACCGGAAATATTTTTATTTTATTCATGTTGTTTGTGTTGAGGTTTTCATTTAAAATTTAAGATTCATTCCAAAGATAAATTGTCTGGATTGCGGATACGTACCAAGGTCAATACCGGTAGACATGTTTTCGTAACGAGAATAATCGTAATCGCCATACCCGACCTCGGGATCGAATCCCGGATATTTAGTGAAGGTAAATGCATTGACTACTGAGATATAAAGTCTGCACTGTTCTATAGCTCCTTTAAACAGAATATCTGAAAAGTCATAACCAAAATTGATACTTCTGATCTTGAGATAGGACCCGTCCAAAATGTACAGATCAGAAAAATTTCTCCAGTTTTTATTGGCTTCGGCTCCGTCTGTCATTCTGGGGATCCTGTCGGATGTTCCCGGGCCATGCCATCTGTCCAGAGCATCAACTGTTTTGTTAGGAGCAAAGGTATTCATTGAACTAAATCCGTTTGCAATATCATTGCCATATACTCCCTGTAAAACAACAGAAAAGTCAAAGCCTTTATATTCAGCGTTAAACGACAAACCAAATATAAACTTCGGCCAGGGATTTCCTATCATTGTTTTATCATCCGAATTAATTACCCCATCGTCATTCAGATCCTTGAAGATAACATCTCCCGGTTGAGCACCGGGTTGTATTACTGTCCCCTCACTATTGGTATAGTTATTTATTTGTTCAGTATTCTGAAATATTCCGTCAGTCTGGTACCCCCAGAAAAAACCCAGGGGATAGCCATCCTCTGCCCTGTATATCTCTTCGAAGTTGGTATACAATACACCGGTTGGGCCATGAATAATGCTGTCTACAGTAGGAATATGCAATACCTTATTTTTATTGTATGAAAAATTGCCATTAACACTAAAATTAAAGTCACCTGTTACTTTCTGATACCCAAGCGCTATTTCCACCCCTGTGTTTGAAACATCGCCTCCGTTTCCAATAGGATAGGAATTGTCGTCAAGAATTCCCATCAATTCAGGTACCCGTATGATTACTAACCAGTCCTTCTGTAATTTTTTGTACCAATCGAATTCAAAAGAAAAATTTTTCAAAAAACGGGCGTCAAAACCTATATCGGTCATTGTGGCTGTTTCCCACCTTATGGATGAATTTGGAATCTGATCGGGTGCCGCACCGATATATTTTGCTTGTGGATTACCAAAGTAATAATTTTTATCTGTTAAGTTTATCAGCGATTGATAGACAAAAGAAGGGATATTATCGTTGCCGTTCTGCCCCCAGTTTGCCCTGATTTTTAAGAAATCCAGCCAGCTAAACTTAAAGAATTCCTCCTGGGTTAAAATATACCCTCCTGAAAAAGAAAAGAAATTCCCGAACCTGTTGGAAGGGCCAAACTTTGTAGACCCGTCGCGTCTGTATACACCTGTAAATAAAATCTTTTGGTCGTAGTCGTAATTTACCCTTCCAAAATATGATAAAAATGTTTCGTCACTTTTCGTACCGGAGAGTGTTCTTGCTGTAACTAAAGAATCGTTGGTGCCATTATCCAATATGGCGTGTTCAAAATCGGGAATGATAAGGTCATAAGCTTTGCCGGCTATATAATATCTCGTGTTTTCACGTATGGTATTACCCACAAGCAGATTGAAGTTATTTTTGCCGATTGCAAAAGTATATGTGGCTGTGTTTTCCCAATTATATTTAAAATTTCTGTCCATATTCATATCGGCTGTCGAATGCAGGTTGATATCCAATGTCGATAATTCATATACCGGTGTAAATCCATTGTATTCGTTTATCGAAACGTCAAAACCTAAATCGGTTTTAACACTTAGTCCTTTGATAGGAGAGAGTTGCAGGTAAATGTCTCCTATCGTTTTATTATTTACAGTTTTATTTTGACTTTTATAGTATAAATTGGCTAAAGGATTTGTTTCTGAAGGATATATTGACTTCCCAAAACCATCAGTATATGCATCATCATACGGCAGGAATGTAGGAGATGTAGTTAAGAATCCCCTTACGTTATTACCATAGATGTTTCCTACTCCAATGCCATGGCTTACCGTATGGGCAAAAGTAACATTCTCACCAAATGTAAAGATATCTTTGTAAATACTGGTCTCAGAATTTATTCGTATTGATGTCCTCTCATAGGATGATTGATCATGGGTGCCTATTATACCATCCTGTGCAAAATAGTTTACGGATGCTGAATAAATACTTTTTTCGGACCCACCTTCTACGCTTAAGGAATGACTTTGAATGGGAGCGTTTTTAGTAAACAGGTAATCCTGCCAGTTAACATCCGGAATCGAATTGAGTACCGAAGGATCGATCAGGACATTTCCATCACTATCGTAGGCAACATCACCGTTAGCATCCATTTGAGGAAGAAAAGGTAAATTATTCGGATATCGTGGATTTGTTCTGTATCCCGGATTTGAATTTATATAACCTTCATCCATAAGCATTAAATAATCGTGTGTATTCAGCATATCAATTCTTTTAACAACATTCTGAACGCCGTAATATCCGTTGTAAGAAATGTGCATTTCACCTGCTTTACCTTTCTTTGTAGTAATGAGCACTACACCGTTTGCCGCCTGGGCTCCATAAATGGCTGAAGAAGCTGCATCTTTAAGAATATCGACTGACTCTATATCGGAAGGATTTAAATAGGCCACATCGCCGGTGGGTACACCATCGACAATGTAAAGCGGTTCGGCATTTCCTATAGTCCCGACACCCCGGATACGGACCTTAAAATTTGAACCGGGCTGTCCTGAAGTAGATGATATCTGGACACCAGAAGTCAAACCCTGTAAGGCTTGTTCCAGCCGAAGGCTATGTTTTTGATCCATTTCATCACCAGATATATGTACATTGGCTCCTGTATTTAATTTCTTTTTCATTGTACCGTAGCCAATTACAACAACTTCATCAAGTTCTTGTATATCAATAACAAGACTAACATCTACTTCTTCTTTTCCCTGAACAGAAACATATTCAGTCAAATAGCCTATCATTGAAAAAACCAATACGGCATCTTCATTCACATTGCTTAAGCTGTATTTCCCATTTATATCTGTTACAATCCCTATTGTTGTCCCTTCAACATTAACAGTTACACCTAGTAAAGGCTCTCCTGTTGTAGCATCAGTGACTGAACCTGAAATTGTTCGTTCTTGTGAATAGCTGTTCCCTAGAAAAATGATTAGAAGCAGTAATGTGAGCATTATTCCAACCAACGGGTGGCTGTGCTTTTTTAGAAGAAATTTGTTTTTCATAGGATTTAATGGATATAATGAATATAATGAAAAAAGGGTTATTTATTTATCTTGATCGATTGTAGTCTTTGATGAGCTCAGATTGTAAATGTTTTTCTGACTTTTATTAATCTTTTATACAAAATCAAAACTAAATTCTATATGATTTACATATCTTTAAAATACAGGCAAAAATCTTTGAAATTCTTTCATTGTTTGATTAAAATTGACAATACCTTTGAAGGTAAATCCAGATAATGCGATTATCTCTGTTCCATAAAAACATATTTGTATGCCTTGGAATAGTACTTTTCGTTTTCAGTAGTGTTTCTTCAGGGCAGGAAAAATACTTACATTTTACTGAAATCAATGGTCTGCCAAGGAATATAACTACATGTCTTGAGCAGGATAAGTATGGCTACCTGTGGATTGGTACCGGAAATGGAATCGTCCGATATGACGGGAAAAATTTTTATTCTTATCCGGAATTATCAGGCATGGGTGTCAATTACCTTCTTTATGATTCCCATGGTATCCTATGGGTAACAACAGATAAAGGTTTGTTCAGGTATAACCGCCTTACAAATTATTTCGAGCGAATCGTTCAGGGTTATATCTCGAGAATTCAGGAAGACAGGGGTGAAATCTATTTTTTAATGGTATCGAACATCAATAAAGTAAATGGTGATAAATTCCTGATTGTATACAGGGGGAATGATATTTCTGACTTCTGCTTTTCAAAAGAAGGAATCTGGCTTAGCAAAACCGATGATGGAGTCAGGCTCCTGAGTCGTGAAAGCGATTTTAAAAAAGTTTCAGCCTCGTATCTTAACAACAAGTATGTTTCACTTATCAGTAAAATTGATGATAAGCTCTTCGTGGGTTGTTACAACGGACAATTGTTTTATATTCCGGAAAGCGGCAAACCGGTGCAAATAAATATTAAGAATCATTATTATTTCAAAAAGATTGTAAAAATTGGACAGGAAATATGGCTGGCAACCGATGGTAATGGCATCATTGTCCTCGATAAGGACCTTCATTTTTTAAGAATATTAAGCCGGAGTAAAAGTACCGATGCATTGATCAACAGCAACAGCATTTATGATATTTTTCCGGTGAACAATCATGAAATCTGGCTTGCCACTTATGGAGCAGGCCTCACGTGCATTTTGCCTGATAATCTACTATTCCGGAACATATTACCGGAAAAAGGAAACGAAAATTCACTGATTGCTAATGAAGGGGTTTCTGTTTTTATAAAAAAGCCTGTTATATATTTTGGCACTAATTATGGATTATCGGCATGGAATGAAACTGAACAGAAGTATAAAAACCTTTCCAGCGATCAATTACAAAAGGAATTGAATGGCACAAAAGTAACTGCCATAGATGTTGATCAAAACAATATCTTATGTGTGGGTACTTACGATGGACTTTTAGGCAGATATACAACGGATTATAAACTCCTGAAAACATATCATCCCAGCAGCATTGATTCAGATGATATGCAACGGATTGTTCTTTTACGGGAAATACCTGACAACCATCTGCTTATCGTAACTCAGTTTCAAAGTCATATATTGCTGAACTTTGATATAATCAAAGAAACAACCGATGTTTTTGAATTGTACTCGAAAGGCAGCAAAATAACATATTGTCTGTTAAATTCGATAAGGGAAAATCAACAAGGTGAATTATTGGCTTTAATTTCCGATAAGGGCTTATTTCATGTGAATTGGAGAGATAACGTTCTGGAAAACAGGTTACAGGAAATGAATAAGCGAATCGATTGTTATATTTCCGATTTTTACTCAGATAAAAAAGGCAATTACTGGTTTGCCTCTTCCAACGAGGGTTTGTTATGTGTTTCTAAAGATGGCATAAACTATAAAAAATGGACGATCAGAGATGGTTTGCCTTCCAATATCCTTATCCGGATCGAGTCAACAGATGACCGTTTTCTCTGGATCAGTACAATATCCGGAATTTGCAGATTCGACACCGAAACGAAACAAGTATTAAATTTTAACATGAGTGACGGGCTGCCGGCAAATGAGTTTCTGGAAAGAGTATCAGCCAAAACAGAGGATGGAAGGATAATTTTTGGCTCTATTGCCGGGTTCACGATCGTCGACCCTGAAAAAGTCATTCCTGATACGTCAAAGACAGAAGTAATAATATCGGATATTACATTCCAGAATCAAAGCATCCGGAGTCCGGAAGGCAGGCAATACTTAAAGCAACCGTTGGAAGAAACAGAAGAACTCAGGTTACCCTATACTAAGAATTCATTTTCTATTCATTTTTTTGTAAAGGGGAAAAATTTTATAAAATATAATAACTATGCTTATCGCCTGGTCGGACTGGAGAAGGATATGATCTATATAGGAGAGACTGATCATGCTACTTATACCAATTTGTCTCCGGGCACCTATACCTTCGAGATAAAAAGCACCGACAAAACACAGGAAAGCGCTACAACCCGGCTTATTATTCATATTCAGGCTCCATGGTATTTGAGCTGGTATGCTTACCTGGCGTATGTAATCATTTTCTTTACCATCGTGTATCTTTCCATTTATGCTTATATTGAAAGGATAGAGTTGAAAAAGGAAAAAGAAATTTCCGAATTCAAGATTCAAAAAGAGCATGAACTAACCGAAAAGAAACTGGAATTTTTTACCAATATATCGCACGATCTGAAAACTCCTTTAACCCTTATCGATGCTCCTGTCAGCGACTTGTTACAATCGGAAAACCTTAACCAGGAACAAGTGAATAAACTATCGCTTATCCGGAGCAATTCAAAACGGCTGTATAGCCTTATAACTGACTTACTTGATTTTAGGAAGCTAACACAAAAACATTTTACGCTGGCGGTGAAAGAAACGGATATTTACAGTCTTATAGAAGGAATTTATAATTCTTTTCAGGAGGAGTGTAAAAATAAATCCATTTCATTTGAACGATCGGTGAGAAAAGGATTAACAGGTTATGCAGATGCGAAAAATATCGAGAAGATAGTGTGGAACCTTCTTTCCAATGCTGTTAAGTTTACAAATGCCGGAGGAACAATCTATTTAAGTGCTAAAGAATTAGAGACTGAAGGAGAAAAAAAAGTAGAACTGGTGGTTAACGACAACGGTATTGGTATATCAGAAGAAAATAAGAGCAAAATATTTGATCGTTTTTTCAAGGTTCAGAATCCCGAAACGATGAATAAACAGGGGGCAGGAATAGGTCTTTCCATTGTTAAAGAACTTGTGGAACTGCATCATGGTAAGATACGGATCGATTCGGAATTAGGTTCCGGGACAACTTTTACAGTAACCATTCCTGCAGATAAAGCAGATTATGCTGAGAATGAGTTAGCTGGGATAGATAAAACCGATTCTCAGGCGTATGTATTTGAAGCTGTTGAAAATCGGGAAATAAGCCCGCAAACCAATACCCAACATAGACAGTATAATTTTCCCGGAATTTTGATAGTAGAAGATAATTCAGAGCTTAGGGAATATTTGGCCGGGCATTTGGAAAAAAGATATAAGGTGTATCAGGCTATTGATGGTTATGAGGGTTTAACGAAAGCAAAAGAACTTAATCCGGATATTATTCTGACAGATGTAATGATGCCTAAAATGAACGGATATGAATTTTGTAAAGAAATCAGGCGGAATTTCGATACTTCTCATATTCCGATGGTTATGCTTACTGCCAATGATACCCTTGATCACCAGATAGAAGGACTTACAACAGGGGCCGACGCGTATCTGACAAAACCGTTTGAGATAAAACTGCTCGATGCCGTTCTGAATTCCCTGCTTGAAAACAGGATAACTCTGCGGAAAAGATTTTTGGGTATCGAATCACCTGAAAATCTTGAAAAAACAATTCCCCAAAAAGATATCGATTTTATTCTCAGACTCAAATTGTTCATCGAAAAAAATATGATAGACCAGGATCTGAATATAGAATTACTATCTGATCATTTTGCGGTCAGCCTTACCCAGTTGAACCGGAAAATAAAATCGCTTACAGGTTTAACACCGAATAACCTGATTAAATCAATCAGGCTCAGGAAAGCTTACAAGCTCATTCGCGAAGAAGGCTTTAGGGTTTCCGAGGCAGCCTATCAAACAGGTTTTAGCGACCCGAATTATTTCACCACCTGTTTTAAGAAGGAATTTGGTGAAAATCCTTCGCGGATAGGCTAGCATTAATATCAGACTAATCTGCAAATGGTATAGAATGAGCTAAACACTCCAAATAGTATAATATTCCACACCCATTTTGCTCCATGCTTCCGCAAAAAGCGTGTTCACCTGACGTTTCCAAAATAGACAAACTCCCCTACCAACCCAATTACCCTTAACTGTCGCTTAAGGAAATGAATAACCGAACGATCATTCATTTCCAAAGCAATTTAACATAATGCACATACATTATAGGACAACCGCAGAGAAATCGCGACCACCACGTGGTTAACATAATTTCAGTACTAAGACTATGATTCATATATACTTCAGCAAATCAGTTTAAATATGTTGAAATCTGGCTTTGTTGAAGAGACAAACCCTGAAGTTACTCCACCTGATGTTGCAATTACTGTTTCGGTAATGACAAGCGACAATTCGGTTTACTATTGGTATCCATACTGGGGATGGATCCTTACTTCTATTAAAATATTCAATTCTCAGGCTCTTAAACAGTATTCTTTATTGTTTTCAACCCACTAGCCATTATTTCGAACTGTTCCTATAGAGTTCGAGTTCCTTTCTTTGTCTTGTCCCGAAATTCTTCCCGATTCTATAGGGATTAGAATTTCGTGGATCCTCGAATTTGTAATCAAATTGAAAATTTGAACAAATTCGGGAATGAAAACGAACCAAAGAAAAATCAAGGCTGAATAAATTTTTCCTCTGGGTCCCAAAGCTTTTGCCATGCATATGCAATCAAACTCGCTTCCTTTGGTCGCTCAAACAAGATTGCTCTTTAATCTCTCGCTCTTGGCATAAGCTTTACCCAATAGGGAAAAATTTACTAGGCCGATCCTTTTATCAATAAGCTTCACCGTGTATATCCTCGCCTACGAAGCCAATGGCCAAGCATTCTGTTTAACATAATAATATTATATGGTAATCTTTGGCGATCTTTTATTCTCTTTATTCTTTTGTGTTACTCACTCCGTTCGTGAGCTCGCTACGCTCGGATGAAACAAAAGAAACCCACCTATGCAAATGCTTCGGCAGGCAATGCAAAAGTTCAAGAACCGAGGCAGCTTTGCTGCCGAGCTCATAGCTTGTCCCGATTATTCGGGAAGCGAAGCGAATAACAAATTATGCTTCAGCCCGGCCTTGCTCCTCCAAAGCGTCTAAGCGAAGGCGATGCTTGAGGGCAAGTATATAAAACATTTATTGTTACATATTTCGAATACATGAAGGTAAAAACAACCCGCCATCAACCATTTGAAAAAAATGAATCTTAGAAATTTCACCCATTACAACACACTCAATTAAATTAGATTTTACTTGCTTCGTATGCTGCAGGATTATTATCTTGCAGTATCTATTACTAACCACACAGGGTAAAATTGTCATATTTGATTTAGTCTGCTTCCTAACCAACTGGGCATATTTGTATTGTTCTTTTCTCTGACCTATGGATCTGTAAGGATTCATTAAATACTACACCTCTATGAGAACAAAAGAGCATAAGCATCAGAATCAATCCGACATAGCCTTGCGGTCGATAAAAAATTTCATCTGCAGTTATCTAATTATCAGCTTTTCAATAATCCTCAATTCGGATTTAATGGCAGCAGAATTACCGTATGTACCCTTGGATAATTGCGATAGGACAACAGGTTGGGTGGGCTCCCATGACATTTATCTTGATACAGAAAATCAAATGGAGGGAACCGGTTGTATCAGTAGTTCCGGCGATGATCTTGTGTCCCTTTCAAAATCCTATACCCCATGGAATACTTACCTTACAGAAGAAGAGGGATACCTGAAACTCTGGTTATATATATCCGATGCTTCAAGATACGACAATACCGGGCAGATTGAAATTACCAGCTCCGGCGGATTTGATGTGGATGAGTACAGCTGGAATATGAATCACATCTACCTTAGAGATGGGTGGAATTACTTATCATTAAGTTTTGCAAATGCAGGTAAAAATGGTACGCCCGATTTATCGGCTATTAATTATTTCAGAATATATGGATTCTATACCGATTCTGTTACCATTAAAATAGATCATATAGTTTTCGATGATTTCGGCGAAATGCTTCTCCCAGGCAATGATCTGGATCAATGTAATCATACAAACGGCTGGAGTGGTAATGACGCAATCTACCAGGATGTTGTTAATAAAATGGAAGGCTATGCTTCTGTTGCATCTTATGGTGCAGGCACAAACAGGTTTATAAAGACCTATACACCCAAAAACGCAAACGTTTCACCAGATAAGGGATATCTGAATTTCTGGCTTTATGTATCGGATATCAATGCTTTCGATGATGTCGGACAAGTGGAAATAACAAGTTCGGGAACCTCAGATACAGATGAGTATAACTGGAAGGTTAACTGCATGGACCTGAAAAACGGATGGAACCATGTTTTTCTTAAAATTGCAAATGCAAATGTGCATGGTGATCCTAATTTAGAAGCCATCAATTACTTCAGGTTCTACAATTTTATGAATGATAATGTATTGGTAAGGATAGACGACATCCGCTTCACTGAAAGCGGGCCCCCAAAGCCTAATCTTGTTAATGCTTACACCCTGCACAACAAAGTTCTTTTCGGATACCAGGGATGGTTTGGAGCCCCGGGCGACGGTTCACAGCGCAACGAATGGGTTCACTGGTTCAGAAGCAGTACTCCCAATGCCGCCAATGCTACCTTCGACAATTGGCCCGACCTTTCTGAATACGACGAAGATGAATTGATTGAAACAGATATGGAATATGCCGGCGGCCAGCCTGCAAAACTCTATTCTGCTTACACCTACAAGACGGTCGACCGACATTTTAAATGGATGGAAGAGCACCAGTTGGATGGCGTGTTTCTGCAGCGTTTTATAGCACTTACACAATGGGACAAGGGACTGGATTTTATTGATAAGGTAGCCGACAATGTGATGAAAAGCTGTGAAAAATATGAACGTGTTTTTGCTTTTGAATTCTGCATTCAGCAGAATGAAGATTACTGGGTAGAGGTTATTAAAAACGACTGGATGCACCTTGTAGACGATTTGAATGTAACGCTGAACCCTTATTATTTAAAACATAAGGGCAGACCTCTGGTAGGTATTTACGGAATTGGGTTTGACATGTATTCTTACGCTACCCCCGAGGAGGCGCAGGAGCTTATCGATTGGTTTCATACAGGAGCACCGGAAAAGTACCGGGCTACCATCATGGTTGGAGTACCCGAATCCTGGAGGACCGATGCAGATTACATCGATTTCTATTCTACGGTAGACGTTATCAAACCCTGGTCGGTGGGTAGATACAGCGACGAAGGAAGTGCCGACAATTTTCTGAATCAGTACATCCTGCCCGACAAAGACTATTGCGATGATCACCAGATAGACTACCTGCCTGTAATATGGCCCGGATTTTCATGGTATAACCTTCAGCGTGACGGGGAATACCAGAAGAATGCATACCCACGGGAAGGAGGTGATTTCTACTGGCGGCAATCCTACAATGTGAACAAGGCAGATGTGAACATGATCTTTATTGCCATGTACGATGAGGTGGATGAAGGCACAGCCATGTATAAGATTGAGCCTCACCAGGAAAACGCGCCTACCACCGGCTTTTGGGTTACCTTAGATGCTGACGGGTATGATCTGCCCAGCGACTGGTATTTAAGGCTTGCAAGCGAAACCGGGCGTACACTCAGGGAGGAAGTGTTAAACGACTATGACTTGCCTGCCGTACCAAATGTTTTGAGTATTGACTCTCTGAATGTTGTTCCGGGAGTTTTACCTGAAGTAACACTTCCGGTCGAATTGCATGCCTGCGAAGGAGAAACTGAACAGGTAACAGCATTAGTCACTAACGCATTATGGCAAAACTGGTCTGTTGGAGGCTCCGGTACGGTAGCCAATATTTATTGCGATAATTCAAAAAATATCTGGCTGTCAGCAGGAAACAGTTGTGGTTCTTCTTCCGATACACTTTACCTGGCAGTACATTCAAATCCGGAAATAGACCTGGGGCCTGCAGATTCTATACATGCACACGAAAGTATCACTATCTCTGTTGAAGATGAATATGTCAGGTACCTGTGGAATAACAATGTTGGCGGATCATCATTCATAGCCGACAATACCACATTGAATCCGGGCGAGAATGAAATAGTGCTCATAGTAACTGATCACAACAATTGCAAAGCTACAGACAGCAAGGATATTTATTTATTTGACGAAACTACTGTTAACAGGTACATTACTAAGAATGAAAGTATCGTAGTATACCCCAATCCCTGCACCTACAATGTGAACCTGGTATTTAACGGGCAAGATCCCTGCGAAAAGTACATTTCTGTATACAATGCTCAGGGAGGAAAAATATCAGAGATTAAGGCCGGTACTGAGCAATTTGTAACACTAAAAATCAGTCATCTGCCTAAAGGCAATTATTTTGTGGGTATAGAATCGGAGGAATACAACACGGTTATACCGATAGTAAAGAACTAAAAGCAGAGTTATTTTGGCAAATCATGAGGGTCAATTGTATATGTTGCTAGTTACATCTGGATGGAAATTTCCTATATCAAATTGGCTTTGAACATTAATACTGCAGTTTTATTATCAGCAAAATATAGTAAGGCGTAACAAACATTATTAAAAAGGAGACAATTATGAAAATCAAAAAATTTAGTCGGATTTTATTTTTATTGGCCCTCGCATTTATTACTTCAGCAGGCACCTTATTAGCCGGGGAGCTCTATGACAAGGTTGTGCAGAATGATATCGAAGCTGTAAAAAATCTGCTGGCTGCAGGCGCTGATATAAATGAACAGGTTGAAGTTGGTGGCGCAGGAATCATGACACCGCTTCTTGTTGCTTGCTTTTATCGTTATGAAGATATGGCAATACTGTTAATTTCAAAAGGTGCTGATGTTAATGTTAAAACGAGCAGAGGAGAAACACCTTTAATGGGGGCGTGCTTTTTTTCAGAGGAGGTTGCGAAGTTATTAGTGTCAAAGGGCGCTGATATTAGCCCCGTTGAAGGAACCGGACCGTTTACATACTGTATTAGCGGTATTGTGGGGGGAGGAGTATCAACCGATCTTGCTGAATTCTTTTTATCAAAAGGAGCAAATGTTGATGAAGCTCCGACATCAGGTGAAATGGCCGGATACACTTCTCTTATTCTGGCAGCAAGCAGCGAACAATATGATCTTGTTAAGTTTTTAATTGACAAAGGTGCAGATGTAAATGCCAAAGCCAATGATGGTACTACTGCACTTAGTTTAGCTACAAAAGTAAATGATGCTGCAATGATCAAATTACTGAAGGAGTTTGGTGCAAAAGAATAAATACGATACTGCTGCCTGAAGGAAAATAAGAAGAGAGAAAGAATGCAGAACAAATCAATAAATACCTGCAGGGCTTGCATGAAATTGTACAAGATTTTTAACTTGCATGGTATTATTGCATGAAACTGACAATAGACACGAGAGTTAGATAAAGAAAACTCTTAAATTGCAGGTTAATGAAACAAAGCAATAAAAATAGATAAATACTGATACAAGTTGTTTATGGATGATAAATACATCCTTATAAACAAGTTAGCAACCAGGCTGCCTCGCCCTAAAAAATGTCTACAACCCAACAATAAAAACACTAGCAATTATCTACTTAGACTTTGTCACAAAACCCTTTAAAGCTTTACCGAGTTCATCCAGATCATGATTTAGCTTATGTTTAAAAGAGTCCCAATGTTCAGTTCCTTCTGCATTGTATTCCTCTATCTTCTTTTTTATTTTATCTTTCCTTAATTCCAATTCGGCCATTGTTTTTTCATACTTTGATTTTATATTTTCACTATTAAAAACTGATGAGGAATTAGCTTTATCATTCAAATTATTCTGAGCTTGTTTTATTTCCTTTTTCTTGTTTTCTATTTTATTAATGACCTCTTCTAATGCTTGGTTTAATTTGTGCTTGGCATCTTTCACATCCTTTTTAGC
The DNA here is from genome assembly GCA_964406315.1 of uncultured Bacteroidales bacterium. Taxonomy (GTDB): domain Bacteria; phylum Bacteroidota; class Bacteroidia; order Bacteroidales; family UBA10428; genus UBA10428. The sequence continues at coordinate 51,734 of CAYORG010000017.1, forward strand.
AAGCTTAAATCTGCCCTTTGCCTCATTAAGTTCTTTTTCTAATATTTCACAATTAGATAAATCTGTGCTATTGGCAAAACCTACTACGGTTAAGTGCTTTAAAATATTTTTTTTCATGATTATACAGTTTGGTTAATAACATTTATTATAGAATAGGTATTTAGAAAGTTAATGACATGACGGTTTTATTTAAAGAACACCTATGAAATGGTTAATACATAAGCTTTGATTATAAAAAGATTAGAAGCAATTTTCATGTTTTTTGTGGTCAGTCAATTTTTTCAAAATGTTCTTTTACAAAAGCATGCATCTGATTTTTCGTTAAATTGTCAGTTGTTTCAATTTCAATCTTAATGCTATTAAAATGACTGTCTTCCTTTAATAAGTTATACAATTCTGTTTTAGCATTGGTTGGACCAAAAAGTATTACCTCTGAATAGCTCTTTATTAAAGTGCTTAGCCTTTTAAAATATTCTGAAAGCTGATCTTGCTCAGTATTATGTTTCAGACTTTCATCTTTACCAAAGTTTTGTTTTTCGCCTTGCAAGGAGAGGGATTCTATTGTATTTGATGTAATTGTATTATTTTTTAATTCTATTATGTGAGCAGTGGAATGGTCCATCCAGATACCCAGTTTTTTAGGGATTTTCATTTTGTATTATTTTTAATTCATCTTAAATAATCTGTGTCTAATTTTTGTCTGATAATTTATTATCGAAAAATATCCTGATTAGAACAATTAAGCCTGCAAATGCAAGCCATAAATGAAGACTTGGTGAAGGTTTAAAAATAATTGTTCAGATCAGGATCAATAATCAAGAAATTTCATAAAGTAGATTTTTCATGATTTTTGAATTCATATAAGAATGTCACATGCTTACTTGGCATGTGTGGCAAAACCTTTCAGGGCTTTTCCAAGTCCTTCCAAATCATGATTTAGTTTATGTTTAAATGATTCCCATTTTTCTGACCCATCTGACTTATATTCCTCAATTCTTTTCTTCATTTCGTTCTTTCTTAATTCCAATTCGGTCATTGTTTCATCGTATTTCGATTTTATTTGTTCCGTTCCGAATATCTCAGAAAATGTTGATACGTCAGCCTCATCGTTCTTAATACTTTTCAATTCCTTTTTATCACTTTCAATTTTTTTAAGTGCTTCTTCAACGGCAAGATTTAATTCTTGCTTGGCTTTGGATACTTCTTTTTTAGCAAGTTTTAATTTATCTTTTGCTAAATCGAGCTTTTTCTCCAACATCTCACAATTTGTTAAGTTGGCTCCTTTAACAAAACCTGTTACGGTTAAGTGTTTTAAAATTACCTTTTTCATTTATTTACTTTTTATGTTAAATAGATTTATGAAAAAATGATACTTGCTTCTCACTAAGGATTAATATCAATGCAAGTAATATCACCACATATTTAATTCATTTAGACTATCGTTATTAAATGTTTTAATCATTTATCGAATTATGGGTATAACAACAGTATTCCTACTTCCAATTATTTTGATAATTGCTTATTAAGAATTAAACGAACAAGCACAATTACACCAGCGGCTATAAGTAGAAGATGTACAGCTCCTGAAGAGTTAAATCCCCAGAAAATTATTCCCCAAATTACAAGTAGTAAAACGGCTATGATATAAAGTGAATTTTTCATGATTTTTTAATTATTAATTCATTTATAGAAAGTTCTATTCATTATTAATAAGGAGAGCCCATTTAAACTTCTTCCACAAAAAAGTCAGCTATTGCACTACCAAGTTCATCCAGGTCTTTTCTGAACTCAACTTGTTTTTTGTCCCAATCTTCAAGTTCATTGTCCTTGTATTCGACAACTCGAGCTTTTAATTCCCTATTCTTTTGTTCCAGTTGTATTAATTTCTTTTCGTATCCGGATTTTTTTTCCTTTGTTTCTTTAGTAATTTTTACCTTTAGTTCTGCAATGTTTTTTTCATAGGTATTAATTTTTTCTTCAGATTCATTTATGAACTGTTGATATGAAGTAAGTGTATCTTGCTGCACTCTGAATAAATCACTTTGAGCTTTCGATAGGTCGTTTTTTGCATCCTGAACTTTGTCAAGAGCTTTATCTTCCTTTACAGTTGAAGATTGGCAGCTTGTAAACATGGCCCCAATCAATATTAAGGATAAAGAGAAAGTTAATAATGAATTTTTCATTTTTTAGAATTTATGTGTGTGGATAAATTTCCACGATATAAAGATATAACCACCTCAGTAAAAAACTATTACACAATTATGTGAATTAGTTACATCATTCATACATATAATTTTAGAGCTTATTAAAACTAAAAAGCCCACTCCCTGGAAATAGGGGTAGTGAGCTTTTGTATTTTTAATTTAATTCTGATGATAAATCAGTTCCTGATTGAATGGTTTCTCTTTTTAACGTTTGATATCAATACCAGGATTTTATGGAAATAATTGCCAGGAAAATAAATTAGAACGTTGGTTTTATTATAATATCAATACGACGGTTTTTTCTACGCCCTTCTTTAGTTTCATTATTGGCAATCGGATTATTTTCCCCATGTCCTACTGAACTAATATTCATTTGGTTGAGCTCCTTCATATTTGCTATTAAATATTCAGTAACGGCATCAGAACGTTTCTGTGAAAGTTTTAAATTCAAAGAATCGCTTCCGAATGAATCAGTATATCCTTCTACAATTACTTTGCTGTTAGGAAATGTATTAATAGCATTTTGGACCTTGGTCAATAAGCCAAAATTTCCAGGTTTTATTTCTGACTTCCCTACTTCAAAGGCAAAGCCATGCAGCCTGATAATAACATCGTCTTCTGAACGAAAAACCATTGCTTCCGAGCTGTCAAATATATTATTCACCATATCAAACTTCTCATTAATTTTCGTTTGAAATTCGATTTTTTTAGCAAGTTCGGCCTTTTCATTTTCAATTGCCTGCATCCTTGATTTATTTTCAGCAGTGCGTTTGCTTATCTCAGTATTAAACTCATTATTAAGCGCAGTTCTTTCTTTTTTAAGAACTTCGATATTAGCATCCAATTGAGTAATTAAATAATCCTGTTGGGAGTTTTCCATAATAAGCATGGCATTTTCTTCTTGTAAATCATATACATAGTTTATTATTTTATTCTCGGGCTTGTTAAATCCTTCATCAAATTGTGCTACAAAACCAACTGCTTCAGCAATATTTATTAACGGATTTTCAAAATTCAGGATTACATCTTCCATTTCTGTATTCTCATCGTCTATTTTTTTAATCATGTTATTAAGAAAAATGGCATGATTTGCTTCATATTTAGCTTGTTTTGCCGTTATACGGGGGTAATCCATATCATAACGATTTGTTTCAAGTTCCTTTTCGGTTTCGGATAACAGCGATTTTGCTTTTTCAAGGGTTTTAGGCGCTGTTTTATCAACCTTCATTTCATCCGCTTTTTCTATTATTTTACGGGTCTCATCAAGCAAATTTATTTTTATAGCAGATAGTTCAGCTTTTCTGTATATTTCTATTGCTTTAACAGATTCTGTATATGAGTCATCCCTATCTCCTTTTTCTAATTGTTCGGCTGCCTTAATAAATTGTTCTTCTGCTTCTAACCACAGTTCTTTTGCAAATTTGTCAGCTCCCGCTGATAAAGCATCTTCGCGTGCATTTAATGAGTTTGCAAAAATAATTTTAGCGGAATAACAAAAGTCTATTGATCGATTAAAGTAATTTACCGCTTCAATAAGCGATTCTTTAACTTTTTCAATTCCTTTTTTCTTTTCGAAATCTTTTTCAGCCTCCTGATAATAATTTAAGGCTTTAGAATATTCTAATGGAGTAAGAATATTTGCTTTCATTTCTTTTGCATTTTGCATAGCTTCATCAGCTTGTTTAAATACGTCACTTTTTGTTTGTTGTCCATTAGCGCTGGTGCCAGCTATAAGAATAGCCAGGAAAAACACCACGGCAATTTTAATTCTTAGTACATTTTTCATGTTTATTGTATTAATGATGGTTATAAAATATCACAAATCAAAGGTAGGGCTGCCTTATCCCATAAGTGTTATATAATTGTGTTATTAAGTTACATCATTCACATATTTTCAGATTTACGTTTTGCAGACCCTGGTTCTTAAACAGAAAAAGCCATTTTATTCAGGTAATTAAGTAATTCTGACCGAAACCCTGAACTAAATATGCCGCAACCGTATACAATGGCATTAATATCGATGAGTTTGCATTTAAGCATGAATCAGAAGAATACCTTCTTTTTTTCATATTCATTAAGTTAAGTATTTTAGCTTAACTTACTGTCCGGATAAATGTAGCAGTTCCATTCGGGAAGCACCAGCGAATAAAAAATTATTCCATATTACGATTTTAGGTTAATTTTAGGAAGCTTTTTATACCTATAGGTGAATATCGGCTTCCTGTATTTATAAAACAGTTTTATGAAGTCAAACAGATTAGTAAAACATCTAAAATATCTTTTATACCAAATTGTATTCTGGTATGCTATCTTCCTCTTTTACATTTTCATCACCGGCGATGATAAGGTCTTCACTGTCTATTTTAATTTGCTTCAATTGGATAATTTATACCTTATTCTTTTGGTGTTCGGATCTGCCATCTCTTTTTTGTTCTTTCTGCTGAATCTCCTTATCACTGACCGTATAGCTCGTTTCCTCCCTATACGTATGATCGTATTTTTCAAGTGGTCGGTGTATTTCGGCTCTGCCTTTGTGTTAATGCTTATCGCAGCTCGTTTTTCCGTTAACCAGATCCGCAAGGGAAACTATGAAGATATCCTCCGGCAGATCCCTAAGATGGATATTCATTTCTTCCGCTTTCTGGCGTATTTCTATTTAAGCGGAGTTATTTTCAACTTTTTAAAGGGAATGCGAATGAGAATGGGGAGAATGAATTTCATCCGCTGGTTCTTTGGGATCCTTAGTAAGCCAAGGGAGGAAGAACGGATATTCATGTTTCTTGATATGAAATCATCTACTACAATTGCCGAGAAACTCTTTCACAAGAAATTCAGCTACCTGGTACAGGATGTTTTTAATAGTATGACGGTATTTGGTTTTTATCATGGTGAAATATATCAGTATTTAGGCGATGGTGCCATAATTTCCTGGAAAGTAAAGAACGGGATCCTGGATTGTAATTACCTGAAAGCTTACTTTGCATTCCGTAAAAGAATTTCCAGACGAGAGAGGTACTTCAACCGGAAATATAAGCTGGTACCCGGATTTAAAGCCGGAGTGCATGTGGGGCATGTAATGATGCTGCAGGTTGGACAAACCCGAAGGGATATTTCTTATAGTGGCGATACCATTAACACTGCGGCCCGTATTGAAAGTATGTGCAATGAATACCAGCATGACTTATTGATCTCTGAGGATCTGTATAAACGAACAGAAGACAAAGATGCTTACCTCTTTAAAGAAATAGGAAGAATTAAATTGAAAGGCAAAAGAAAAAGTACTGGTATTTATCAGGTAAAGGAGAGAAAGACTACATAGCGAAGGAGAGTTATAGGATAAATGAACGGCAAGCAAACTTGCCGCTCATTTGTCGTCCTTGCAAGAAATCGTATATCCCGATTTATTCAATAATCAATTTTGATACAACTCTTGTTTCTTTATTGCTGAGTAGTATGAAATACATTCCAGATTCGAGATTCATATCCAGACTGACATTCTGTACAGGTGCAGCATAATCTTTTTGAAACATAGTCCTGCCATCTATACCAACCAGCATCAATGTGGTATATCCTATACTCCAATTAATATGAATTTTATCAGAAGCCGGATTAGGATAAAGTCTCATTTCCTGTAATTCATTGAAAGGTTTTGCTGAGTTATCCAGATCGGGTATGTCCGGACAGGTCTCATCAACCTCACCTAATCCTGTGGGTATAATGCCTGTATTAGAGATATAAATTTTGTCTAAAAGGGCTCCATCTTCTCTGTAGCAGATACGCAATGTATGTTCTCCGGCTTCCAGATCATAGTCCACAGGATTGTCATTACCTCCATCATGAACATCGTCCCAGTGCCAGGCTGATGAAGCGGGTATGCTGTTCCACATGGCCCACGAACTTGCATCCACTTGCACCCAAAAGGAGTCGTCGTTTGCATTAGGAGTGATCACCCTGCCCCAAACTTTATAAAGACCGATTTCGTCTACCTGAAAAGAAATAACAAGTTGATCAGCAGGATCGCTGGACGGTCCATCAATCAATTCAGTACCTGCAGGAGTAGTTATATACTCACCATTTGATGCATTGTTATCGGAATGAATCTCCCAGGTTGAACCTACCTGACCACACTCACTTTCGAACCACAACGCTGTATTGAATATGGTGTTTATAATTATGTTCAGTGTATCAGAATGGGTTGCACCATCATCATCTGTTACGGTGAGTACAGCTACATGTTCTCCAATTGGTGCCGCAAAAATTATGCTATCTTCCCAACCAAGATGCTGTCCATTAAATGACCAGGAATAATTGATGATGGTACCATCTGAATCCGTGCTGCCTGATCCATCAAGCAAGATAGTATCTACGCTGTTTCCGTCAAGGTCATCAACTTCTATATCTTCACCTGCATAAGCGACCGGGGGTACATTATTAAATTTCCCTCCCATTCCTGCATGGGAAGTAAAGGTAGTTATACTTTTTGAATCGACAGTGGCGCTGAATGCGTCAGCTGTAATTGAAATACCTCCCTGATTTTCGACATTCTTCGTTTCTGAAGTTGTAAGTTGTGTGAGCGTGTCAATCCCACTGTTGTTTTGAATGGTGAAATCAAGACTAACTTCTGTGGAATTGTTATTTACGACCACAATGATCAATGAGGTATCTGTCTTATAGGCTGTTGCATCCACACCGGGCAGAGCATCAGGAATAGCGTTCACTCTGACAGCGCCCGGACGTATGAATTTCGTGAATTGTGATATCACGTACCCCTTTTTACTGATATTCCCATCATCCGTGATCAGACCATAAAAACGCCTGATGTACCACCACACATAAGCATTGAAGTTGGCCTTCATGCAGTCAGTGATTTCTGTACTCAGCGCTAACGCCAGGAGCCATGTGTTTGCTTCCGGACTTGAACTGCCTGTCAGGTGCTCGGTCATCCAAACCTCCTTCCCTTGCTCCCGTGCAAGCGGATAATCGAAGAGTCCTCCTCCATAGATATGCCCACCGATAATATCAACATGTTGTTCGGCTTCCGGATCGTTCAGTATCGAATCCGATAATGGTCGTCTGAACTGGAAGGATTCAGGAGCAATTATTTTTAGTGTGTCGAATCTTGATCCTTGTTCTTCCAGGAATTCAATCATTTGACTAGCATACCAGTCACACGATTCATAATCTACCTGTACATCAGGTTCATTTTGAATAGAGATTGAGTGTAGTGATGCTCCGTTGTTGTTCATATAGGTAGCAAATCCCAGGAGATGGTCAGCATAAGCACCATAATTTTCCGGTAAAAGGTAACCTCCAACAAGATTATTGTTGCTTTTCAACGATGCAGGAGGTGACCAGGGTGAACCCATAATGGTTACCCCTTGATTTTTCGCAAGTACTGCTGTAGGAACCTCCCTGTAAAACTGCGTTGTATCATTAGGTACACGAATCCTTAAAATGGTTAAGCCTATTTGACCAGGATCATTTCCAAAAGCCTTGTCAACTAAATCTTCTGAAAGATCCTCAATCCAACCAGGCATATTAACACCTCCGAAGCCACTAATTGATTGGTATACGGAATCCATATCAATAGTGACTGATTGTGCGTTAACAAGTCTTGTCAGACCGAGCAAGACAATACAAATTCCTAAATATCTTTTTTCTGTCTTTTTCATGTTTGTATTTTTTGGCAGGTTTTTTTTCGATGCTACGGATTATTTATTGTTATTGAGATCCTTTTATCTCCTTTGTCAACCCTGAGAATATAGTTATTAACCAGAATAAGTATTGAAAACTGGGATAGTATATATGTCACGATATATTAAGCTACCGATTATTCAGGTTAAAAAATAAAATTTGTAATGAATACTTGAAAAGAATTACTCTTTCGACTTCTTCTCCGAAAGCTTATACATTGACTGCAATGTCTTTGTAAGGTATTTTTCGTATTTATTAACCATATCAGTAGTAAGGTCATTGGCAGCTATCCAGCGCATATTGTTTTCCTCGTCGGGTTGGGTTTCAAAAGTAAGGTTTTTCACACTTCCCTTATGTTCAACGCGCAGAGCTACTTTATTTTCATCAAGCACACTTAAGGTTGTCTTTCCCTGGGTAATTGAATTTGAACCAACAATAGTCTTAAAATTCTCAACAATTTCATTTAACATGGGTTGGTATGAGGGGGGCAAATACTGTCCAAAGATTTCAGTAGTAAATAAGATCAGGCCAAGAGCCATGAGTGTCTTTAGGATTTTCATACATTTAAAATTTTTTAATTATTATTATCAATAATTGAATTAAAAATTTGAGAACATCTGTAACCACTTTCCTTGTTTCAGAAACCAAATTATAAAACTAATATACAAAATAATGCCGATTAACACACGGGGATCAAGCACTCATATTGATAAACGGCCACACTACTTCGACCGCTGACTTTGCCATACGAAGCATTGCGAAGTATGGAGCTCAACTTCGCATAAAGCTTTGTCGGGCAAAGGTAAACTGCCACGCTCCGTAATAAGATTGTTGCTCTGGCTATTTAACTGGCAGCTTCGTGCCCGTTTGCAGTCGCCGATTCCGGAACAGACCGGTTGGATACCCGGATTTTTTTTGGATACATTGTCTTTCCGGATTGTCATGAACTCCTTGTTTGCTGTTTATTCAATACGAATTTTTTCTATTCCGATCAGTGTTTCATTTCTCAGCACAACAAGATACAGACCGGCTTCAAGATCTAACGCCAAATGAATTGTATGCTGAGGAATGTTATAGTCATTATGAATCAACTTTCTTCCGTCAATGCTATAAATACTCAATTGGGTAAATAAGGATTCGCAGGAAATCTGAATTTCGGAACAGGCCGGATTCGGGTAAACTCTGATTTCCGGTTCGTCCATGGTATCAGGTATCAGTTTTTCCGGTCCGGGAATTGTATTTGTTACCAAATAATCAGTAAA
>CAYORG010000018.1:0-58920 GCA_964406315.1 uncultured Bacteroidales bacterium
TTTTCTTTCTGAGCTTCTACAATAAAATCATTTATCATATCCCAAGTATTTCATGTAAAAGTACATTGCCGAATACATAAGAAACATGTATGTTAATACTCAAAATGAAAAAATATATACCTAAAATTAAAGGTGGTCAATACCAATAAATATAAGTGCTATCCGACAAATCAAATCTTTTTTGAATGACATTGAATTTCAAGTAGTTTCTTTAACTATTTGTAGCACAAGCAAAAACAAATGAAATGAACATGCTCGAATAAAAAAGTACATTCCATTCTAAATCCATCAAAATGCTATAGATTTGTTAGAGGAATATCTGGGTATCAAACATGTTTCGACGAATTATTAATTTTTCAGTTGAACAAAAACCTATCATTGCATTTTTTGTCCTGGTACTTATTGGGTTTGGTATTTATTCCATGAAACAAATACCTATTGATGCAGTACCTGACATTACAAATAACCAGGTACAGATTGTTACCACTTCCCCTTCATTATCACCGCAGGAAATAGAAAGATTTATTACCTACCCTCTTGAAATTGCAATGGCAAATATCAAAGATGTCATTGAAATCAGAAGTGTTTCGCGTTACGGGCTTTCAGTAATAACTGTTGTTTTTGAAGATAAAATACCCATTCTTGATGCCAGACAGCTTGTGAATGAAATCATTCAACAAGCAAAAGAAGATATTTCTGAAGAATATGGCACCCCTGAAATGCTTCCTATCACTACAGGCTTGGGCGAAATCTTTCAATATACCCTCGAAGTAGATGATGCATACAAATCATTGTATTCGCCAACAAAGTTGAGAGAAATCCAGGACTGGATTGTAAAAAGACAGCTTTCAGGTATTCCTGGCATCGTTGAGATCAGCAGCTTCGGAGGATATCTGAAACAATATGAAATAGCTGTTGACCCAATGCGAATGAGGAGTTTTAACCTTACCTGTGCCGATATATTTGAAGCAGTCAGTAAAAACAATCAGAGCAGCGGAGGGAGTTATATTGAAAAATTTCAAAATGCATTTTATATAAGAACTGAAGGCCTGGTACATAACATTGAAGACATTGAGAACATTGTTGTATGCGTAAAGAACGATTTCCCCGTATTGGTAAAAGATGTTGCCAATGTCGGACTGGGACATGCTCCCCGATTCGGGGCAATGACCAAAAACGGGAAGGGAGAAGCTGTTGGTGGAATTACTCTGATGCTAAAAGGTGCTAATTCTTCAAAGGTTATCAAAGAAGTTAAAGGAAGAATAGAAAAATTACAATCCGGTCTGCCTAAAGGGATCAGTATCAATCCCTATCTTGATCGTTCTTCTTTGGTAAAGCGCACAACAAATACAGTCGCCAAAAACCTGGTTGAAGGAGGTTTGATTGTAATTTTTATGCTGATTCTTTTGCTTGGCAATTATCGTTCAGGATTCATTGTAGCTTCGGTTATTCCACTTTCCCTTCTTTTCGGATTTATAATGATGCATATTTTCGGTGTGTCAGCCAATTTGATGTCACTGGGAGCCATTGACTTTGGTATTGTAATAGATGGAGCAGTAATAATAGTTGAAAGCATTCTTTTCTATATATACCAGAATTATTCGGGAAAAACTCTTGATCAGAAAAGTATGGATACGGTTGTATCCAAAGCATCCTCACAGATCTATCACTCCGCCGCATTTGGTGTGTTGATTATTCTGGTTGTATTTATTCCGATCATGACGCTTACCGGCATTGAAGGTAAGAACTTCAGACCTATGGCCCAGACTTTTTCGTTCGTAATTCTGGGAGCTTTCCTGTTATCTATGACCTATGTGCCTATGATGTCGTCTCTTTTTCTGAATAAAAAAATTATCAGGAAAAGGACTTTCTCAGATAAAATTATCCGGTTTCTGAAATACAGCTATCACCCTGTTTTAAAATTTTCATTACGATATAAAATAGTAATACTTATAGTAACCTTCGTTGTCTTTCTTGCCAGTTTGATCTCCTTCCCGTTTTTGGGAGCTGAATTTGTCCCCACTCTTGAAGAAGGCGACTTGGCTATGCAAATGACCCTGCCTCCCGGAAGCTCACTTAGCCAGAGTATTCTTATGTCAACAAAAGCAGAAAAGATTTTGCTCGATAATTTTCCTGAAGTTGAACAGGTTGTTTCAAAAATAGGGACAGCTGAAGTGCCTACCGATCCGATGGCTGTGGAAGATGCAGACATCATGATTGTATTAAAAGAAAAAAAAGAATGGGTGTCGGCAAAAAACAGGGAAGACCTGATCAGCAAGATGAAGGATAAGTTAAATGTCCTGTCCGCTGTTACATTTGAATTTACTCAACCCATACAACTCCGGTTCAATGAATTAATGACAGGAGTTAAATCAGATATAGCAGTAATAATCTACGGTGATGATATTGATGAATTGTATCATCAGGCAAGAAATGCCGCCAAAATAATTTCTGAACTTCACGGAGCCGCAGATGTTAAAGTTGAGCAAATTACAGGTTTACCTCAACTCATTGTAAAATATGACCGGAATAAAATTGCCCGGTTTGGCGTCAACATTGAGCAACTGAATAATACAATCCGCACAGCCTATGCCGGCACAGCAGCAGGTGTGATTTTTGAGAATGACAGGAAATTCGATATCGTTTTACGAATCGATGAACAATACCGGCAAGATGTTAACCTGTCATACCTCTCAGTTAAAACACCACAGGGAGAAGTAATTCCCCTTTCGGAGGTTGCTTCCGTGGTTTTGTATGAAGGTCCGCTTCAAATTTCCAGGGACAACACTCGTCGAAGAGTTACTATCGGTATTAATGTTCGCGATCGTGATATCGCTTCTCTTGTGGATGAGATCGATGCAAATCTGAATAGAAATTTGAATTTGAAACCCGGATATTATATTGAATATGGCGGACAATTCGAGAACCTGGAAAATGCAAGGAAACGATTAAGCATAGCTGTACCTGTCGCTTTGCTGCTTATCCTTATTTTGCTGTTTTTCACTTTTAACTCTTTCAAATATGCTTTGGTAATTTTCACAGCTGTCCCACTATCTGCAGTCGGAGGTATTGCAGCATTATGGGTAAGAGGCATTCCATTCAGTATTTCAGCAGGAGTTGGATTCATAGCGCTTTTTGGTGTTGCTGTATTGAATGGGATCGTCCTATTCAGTTATTATCGTCAAATGGAAAAAGAAGGTATCAGCAATATCAAATACATTGTAATTAAGGGAGCATCTACACGCTTACGCCCTGTATTGATTACTGCATCCACAGATATATTAGGCTTTTTACCCATGGCGATTTCCGTATCGGCAGGAGCCGAAGTTCAAAGGCCATTGGCAACTGTTGTTATAGGAGGTATTATAACATCAACCATGCTTACACTTATTATACTGCCAATTATTTACCTTATGATGAATTCCAAAGATGGCTTTACATTTCGTCCGAAAAGAAAAAGAAAACCTTTCACAGGTTCAACGATAATTTTATCACTATTTCTTCTTTTTACTCCCTTATCAATACATTCACAGGATACTATTCCTGAACCACTTTCACTTCAGCAGGCTGTTGATTCTGCACTGAAGAACAACTTACAGATTGACAATGCTCTCCTGCGAATTGATCAGGCAAAATCTGAAAAAACAGGAGCATGGGATTTCACTCCAACTGAGCTTTCATACCAGTACGGTCAGATAAACTCAAAAGACCAGGATAACTATCTGCAGATAAATCAAAGTTTCGGATCCATTTTATCACACATTCAAAACGTAAAAAAGGCGAAAATAAACCAGGAACTTCAAACCACGACTTATTATCTTGCTGTAAAACAACTTTCTGCTGAAGTTAAATCTGCCTATGTATCCTGGCAATACAATCATGCAAATTCCCTGTTGCTGAAAAACGAGAAAGAGTTGTATGAAAAACTTGCAGATATTGCTTTGCTCAGATACAGTTCAGGAGATATTGATTTGCTAAAAAAGTCAATCACAATATCAAAAGTATCGGAAGTAACGGCAGAATATCTCAATTCTCTCGATAATCTGATCATTGCGGAAAACAAATTAAAGCAGATCATGATGACTGAGGGACATTTTGTTCCCGAATTTCAGGATCCTGCACTTTACATTGTCACAAAAAAGACGGATACAAGCAGCTATTCCGCCAATATACATCTTGAATATCTGTCCAAAAAATATGAACTTGTTAAAGCAGATGAGTCTTTGGTGAAATCTCAATACTTCCCGGAAATAACAGCAGGTTTTTTTACTCAGGAAATAGGTGAATTAAAACATCTTTATGGTTGGCAGATCGGCATTGCTTTCCCACTATGGATTCCAAAACAGCAAGCTGATATCAAACATTCCCGAATTGAATCTGAGATTGCCTTGAACAATCTTGAATTTGAAACCATGCAAATCCAGTTAGAGATCGAAAATTTGTTGTTTCAGTTAAATAAAAATTTCAGACAAATAAGGTATTATCAGGAGAATGCTCTATACGAAGCAGAATTATTGATTAATACCGCCACGGCTCAACTGAATACGGAAGAAATAGACTATACCGAATACATTCAGAGTATATCTTTGGCCATTAGTATTAAACAGGCATATTACCTGGCTATTCATGATTACAATCAAATTGCTATTCAACTTGAAATTTATGGAGATTAAAAAAATACAACTGTATTTGTTTTGCTTGATGAGCATTGCAATTTTATCCTGTTCGAAAAAACATGCTTTGGACAATTCTCAGGCTGATCTTCCTGATACTAATCTGATCCGGCTATCACCCGGGCAAGTGGAAATGGCAGGCATTGAAACCGGCTATATCCAGAAACATTTGATTTCCGATATTATTCATTGCACAGGCTCTATCGAAGCGAATGCGAATGAACAGGCATATGTTTCGGCACCCATGAATGGATATATTAAACAAATTGCTGTACATATTGGTGATTATGTCCGAAAAGGGCAGGACCTCGCTGTGCTTGAACATCCCGATTATATAGAACTCCAGAAAGAATATCTTGAAACAAAGAGTCAGTATGATTATTATAAGGAAGATTTTAAAAGACAGGGAGAATTAAGCCTTGAAAACGCAACATCTTTAAAAAAGATGCAGATGGCTCAAAATGAATTTCGAAAAGTGGAGGCAAGCTTTTATGCTCTGAAAGAGCACCTGGAATTTATTGGCATAAATACCGATAGCCTCTATGTCGATAAAATCAAATCATCCATTCCATTAAAGTCTCCCATTTCAGGTTATATTACAAAAGCAAATGGAAAAATAGGACAATTATGCACACCTGCAATGCCTGTATTCGAAATCATTGGAAACACAAATGTTTTACTTCACCTGAAGGTATTTGAACAGGATGCTGCTAAAGTCCAAAAGGGTCAAAGCATTGAATTCAATGCCATAAATGATCCGAAGAAAACCCATAAAGCGATAATTAGTGCAGCTACAAGGTCTGTTGATGAAAATAATACAATAAATCTGCATGCCAGAATTATTGATACAGACAAACATCTATTACCGGGAATGTATGTAAAAGGAAAAATCCTGGTGGATACCGATTCTGTTTTTGCTTTGAATAATCAGGCAGTGGTCAAACGCAATGATTCTTATTTTCTCTTTGAAAAACTGGATAGCTCCACTTTTAAACTGCATCAGATCACTACCGGCAGAACCTCTGACATTCTTACAGAAATTAACCCGGTTAATCCTGATTTGCTTGATGCTGAAATTGTAATATCCGGAGCTTATTATCTCAAATCGAAATTACAGGAAGAATAGGAACTACTTTGTAAACTTTAGAATAACTTCAGAGTGTCTGGGGAAAGCCTGTAGTAGTTCATCTTTTGCACAAATTTCAAAATCATCAAATTCGTATCCCGGAGATACCATACATCCCATCAAACTAAAAGAATTTCGTTCTATTACCTCTGCCCCAAAAATGGTTCCTGCAGGAATTAATACCTGCAATTGCTCTGCCTTTTGCAATTTTACTCCCAGTACTTTAGAATGCTTTTTCCCATCCTGATCAATCATTACTATTCTTAAACTACTGCCAAAATGATAATACCATAATTCGTCCGACTTTAGCCGGTGTAACCTGGAAATTTCTCCTGATCTAAGCAAATAATAAATACTTGTGGTAAGTTTTCGGCCTCCGGAATATCCAAAAGGAAGTATTTTTTGGTCTATTTCAATACTTGAACGGTACGTTTCTTTGTAAAATCCTCCTTCAGGATGTGGTTGCAAATTCAGATGTTGAATCCAAAACAGATGACTATTCATTTTTTACAGTATAGAACATAAATCGATAAAAATACGGAATTCAATAAAAAATATCTGACAAAACACCAGCTTTTAAAATAAAATATTGATGAACAATTGTTTCTGCTTGAAGAAATTGATTTAAAAATGAAATAGAATTTGAAATATTATTATAGAATTCTTAAATTTATTGAAACGACAAATACCTATATACACTATGAAGGTAGATTTACTCAAATATATGTCAACCCGCCTTCAGGAAGAATCTGGTAATGCCAGTCACCCGGGACCCGTAATTACCATTTCACGACTCTATGGTTGTCCGGCAAAAAAAGTCGCAAAAGTTCTCATTGATGAGCTGAGTGAAAAAATGCTGGTAAAAGGATATAAAAATATCCAGTGGAAAATGATCACAAAAGAAATAATGAGCGGATCTGCCAAAGAGCTGGATCTTCATCCATCCAGAATACAATATGTTTTTGATTATGAGCAGAAAGGTATAATCGATGATATACTTGCAGCGCATCTGAGCAAATATTATAAAAGTGACAGAAAAATAAGAAGTACGGTTGCTAAAGTGATCCGTAATATTGCATTCGAGGGCAATGCAGTAATTGTTGGAAGAGGCGGAGTTGCTATTACACGTGATATTGCTAATTCTTTACATATTAACCTTGAGGCTCCAATGGAATGGAGAGTATTAAGAGTGAGTGAAAAACATGAATTATCATTGGAAGAAGCTGAACGATATGCAAAGGATATTGATAAAAAACGCAAACAATTCAGAGAATATTTTGAAGGGAAAAATACAGATTATACTAAGTTTGATCTTACATTCAATTGTATGACTCTCTCTGTCGAAGAGATTGCAAAAATTATTCTCAAAGCAGTAGAAGTGCGAAAATTGATATAGATATTCTCTTTATTATACATGACGAAAAATATTGTTGGCATAATCGGCCCCGGAGAATCTGCAAACCCGGAAAATATTGAGTTGGCTTATGTTGTAGGAGGAATTGTCGCGAAACTGAATTTTGTTTTGTTAACAGGAGGAAGAAATTGCGGAGTTATGGAAGCAGCGATGAAAGGGGCAAGGGAGAACAATGGAATTACAGTTGGTATTATTCCGGATGATCATAAAAACAGGATGAGTTCTTTTGTTGATATTCCAATAGTAACAGGAATGGGAAATGCCCGGAACAATATCATTGTTTTGACATGTGATTTGATTATTGTCATTGGCAATGGTCCCGGAACACTTTCAGAAATTGCACTTGCAATGAAATCCGGTAAAAGAATATTAATTGATCATTCTGCACAAAATACTCTTGCCTATTTGAAACGCTATGAGAATTCTTACGTAATACCATTCGACCCTGTTAATTTTAATGAAATAGAGAACTTGATTGTTAAATATATTTAAGTTAAAAAACAAATATTACTTTATAGATTTAGTATTTTTATCACACAAGAATTAAGTTTTGTCAATAGTTTAAATCAATTTAAAGAAGAAACCATAATTTTATAACGAAAGATAAATTAATTCAATCTCAATGGAGAATTTGTATATCGAAGGGTCTGACAGTCTGCCAACCGTGCAGTTCAATACTGATGGATTATTAAAAATAACCGGAAGAGCACTCCCTGAAAATGCACACAACTTTTTCAGTCCGCTTATTGCCTGGGTTAAAGAATTCTCCAAAGATGAACTAACACTTGAAATCAATCTTGAATATTTTAATACTGCCGTTTCAAAACAATTACACGATTTTTTCAAAGCTGTCGAATCCAATCAGAAGTTCAAAAAGATAAATGTGAAATGGTATTATGAAGATGGTGATGATGAGATACTGGAATCAGGTGAAATCTATGAAGAATTGCTCCCAAGAATGAATTTTTCCTATCATCGTTACGCCGAAATATTCGATGAATAGACCGTAACCTCTCATACAACCCATTGAAATATCCCTACCTCAGATTATCTGTTTTTACTGCGAAAAACCTTTGAACACATGCATCCATAGCCCAGACATGGAGTATTTTTTATCCTTTTATCTTTAAATACAATTCATTAAAAGAACATTCCTGACGTTATGGCGTTCTTTGGTTTTTCATTTGACAGTATATTATATTTGGATAAATTTGATATTCACATAATAATACAAACGATGTGAATAAATTAATTATTCTTATCCTTCCCTTTTTCATTGTTAATGGTTCCACTCTGGAAGCCCAGGAAACCCATCTTTATAAAAAAGAGAAAAAGAATGATAGGTTTGATGCCGGAGCACCAATAATTTCTCCATTTATTATGCCTGCATACAACCCGGAAATGGGTGCTCTCTTAACCAGCGGAGCTTTACTTAGTTTTAAAACCAAGAGAAATAACCCATACTTATCCCATTCCACATTCCCTTTCACTTTTGGTCTTAATACAAAAGGAGCTTTTTATATAACCGGGAATCTTACCACATACTGGTTTGATAACAGGTTGCGGTTTTTTCTGGATGCCTGGTATAGAAATATGGATGATCATTATTGGGGTATTGGTATGGACAAAGCATTTGATGTGGAAAAAGGAGATGAAACTACTTCGTATCATGATGAAAGCTACAGAATCAGCCCGACTATTATGTACATAATCTTTAAAAACCTTTTTCTTGGTATAAAAGCAGACTTTAATACAACGAAAGCAACAGATATTTCAGAATTAATGTTGGAAGATCAAAACATTCTGAAATATGGGACAAATATAGATAATCGTGGTGTGGGAGTTATACTGGGATACGATTCACGCGATTTTCCCCCGAATGCTTCAGAAGGATTGCTTATCAAATTAGAAGGCCTTTTTTATAACAAATCATTTGGCAGCATCTCTGATTACCAAATAATTGAATTGGATTATCGCCAATATATTTCAATCATCAGGGAAGGATCTGTGCTCGCCTGGCAATTGAAATCGCGTATGGGTTACCAGGATATTCCCTGGTCTGATATGTTAAAACTTGGAAGTTCAAATGATCTGAGAGGCTACTATTGGGGACGATTTCGTGATAAGTCAATGCTTTTTCTCATGATGGAATATCGTCATTCCTTTTTTAGTAGAAAAACAATGAAATTTTCACGCCACGGACTTATGTTCTGGTTTGGAGGAGGTACTGTTTATAGAGAACCTCATGAAATAGAGAAAGGTATTTTTAACATAGGCCTGGGATACAGGTATGAATTGCAGCCCCGAATGAATTTACGTATTGATGTTGGTTTTGGCGATGAAAGTGTTGGAGTTTATTTAGGTTTCAATGAAGCATTTTAATTATTTGTATAATTTTGATTGCTGTACAGGAATACTTTATAATTAGCAATGAAAGTGAAATTTTTCAGTGCAATTAAAATAAAATGACAATATATTAGTTAGTTTTCTATAACCTTATTTAATTGAATTATGGAACCTAAATCAAACACTTCGAAACCAACAATGCCGCCACCTCCACCGGAGAAAAAAGTGCCTATGTACTTAATCGCAGTGGTGATTACGCTTGCGGTAATTGCAATCCTTCTGGGTATTAAGTTGTATACAGATACTGTTAAACATAATGAAAATCTGCAATATGTTGAAGGTGAGAGAGCAAAGCTGGAAGGAGAACTTAATGATCTCATTGTTGTTTACGATACGCTGAAAACACAAAATGATTCTCTTGCTCAGCAACTTGAAGCAGAACAGGATAGAATCAGAACACTGCTTAAGCGACAAGCTTCAAGTACCACAAAAATCAAGATGTATCAGAGAGAACTCGAAACCCTGAGAAAAGTAATGAAAAGCTATATTGTACAGATAGATTCACTGAATACTCGTAATCGTGAACTCACAGAAGAAAATGTTCAGGTAAGACAGGATTTGCAAAAAAAATCCACAGAATATGAAGAGTTGTCAATAAAAACACATGAACTAAGTGAAACTGTAAGGTTTGCTCAAAAACTCATTGCAACAAATATTGTCGCGGAGGGTCTTAACAAGAATTCCAAACCAAAAGACAGGATCAGCAAAATTGAAAAAATCAGAGTTTGCTTTACTATCCGTGAAAATGCCGTTGCAGAAGCCGGAAATAAGACAATTTATCTTCGTATCAGTCGACCTGATGAAGTTGTCCTCTCTTCTCCGGAAGGAGGAATTGTAGACTTTGATGATCAATCCATTGCCTATTCTGCAAAACGTGATCTTGATTATGCAAATGAAGATATTGATCTTTGTGTTTTCTGGGATGCAACAGAAGAATTGATTCCCGGTACTTATTTTATCAGTCTTTATGCTGAAGGTTATGAAATTGGATCCACAAGTATGGCTCTGAAATAATAAAACGTATTTCTTTGCATACCTTAAAGCCGTTTCTGAATTGGAAACGGCTTTTTTAATTCACTTTCATTAATTCTGATAGTATATAATCTGAAATAAATTTGCCTTTGTCATCAAGGCAATATCTAGTTCCGTTTTTAATTACAAGTCCCTGATCAAGAAATTTCCGAACGGATGTTTCAAAGAGCAATACGTATTCCTTGCCGAAGAGATTCTCCAAGTATGGTATTTCAATCCCTTGTTTTGTTCTTAAAGATGTGAGAAGATATTCATTATACGAAGTATTCTTGTCTATGTCCTCATATTCAAAATAATCGTGTGAATCATTGTCCAATGATTGATAATATTTTGTGTTGTTTGCAATATTCCATCTTCTTTGTTGAATAGTATAAGAATGAGCTGAAGGCCCTATCCCAATATAGGGTTCCCTGTTCCAATAGGTAAGATTGTGCTTTGATTGATATTCCGGTTTGGCAAAATTCGATATTTCGTAATGTTCATAACCATTCTTATATGCAAACTGCAACAATATGTTAAACTGTCTGAGACTTTCTTCTTCATTCAAAGGTGTAATTCTCCCTTTTCTTAAATAATACCCGAAAACTGTTTTGGGTTCAATTGTTAGATGGTATGCTGATAAATGAGGCAAGTCTAAAGTTCTGAAAGCTTCCAGATCTTTTATCCATAAGTCTTCGCTCATGCCTGGTATGCCATAAATTAAATCTATGTTGATGTTTTCAAATCCTTGTTCTTTTGCCTTACAAACTGAATCATAAGCAATTTTTGAATTGTGCTGGCGATTCAGTAATTTTAGTATCCTATCGTTAAAAGACTGAATGCCTATACTTAGCCGGTTAATCAAAGTTTCATTGTATAGGGTTGATAAATAATCCTTTGATAAATCATCAGGATTTGCTTCAAGAGTAATTTCAGCACCAGAATGTATTGAATAGTTATCCTGAATCAGTTCAATAATATTGTTCAACTCATCAATAGGTAATAATGAAGGCGTTCCGCCACCGAAATAGATGCTGTTGAATTGCATAGTCAAAAACTCTTGCCGCCTTTCTGTTATTTCCTTTTTAAGTGCACGAATTATATGTGTGAAATTTTTTGATGATACAGTAAAATGAAAATCGCAATAAAAACACTGTTTGCGACAAAAAGGGAAATGTATATAAAATCCTGCCATAATGAATCCATTATAATTTCATTGCAACAAAAGTTTTCATTTTCCTGGCAAAAGGAATTTCATACGCAATGTCCAACAAAAATTTAATACCTTTAGAATAGATACATAGTTGTTTGTGAATAGAAACGCTGGCATTACGTTATAAAATTCCTAACCAGGCAATTCATGAAGAAAGGTAGAAGAATTTGGCCTAAAAAGAATGAACATTCAATAGAACTTACTGATAAATTGTTCAAGAGTTTTGTTGAGCAATCGTCAGAGGGTATTTGCCTTATTGACAGTGAAGGAATTCTAATAGACTGGAACTATGCAATGTCACTAATTTATGAAGTTCCCCGTGAAAAATATTTAAACAAACCTATATGGCTATTTGATTATGATTTCCTGCCAACCGCAAGAAAAACAGAAAAAGAAAAAGCAAGAATAAAAAAAATTGTATTGAACTATGTTCACAACCAGGCAAATGAATTATTCATTGATGAATTTGAAAAAGAAATCAATGGGAAAATCAAATACATTCAATACCGTGTTTTTCCGGTTCTGACAAAACAAAAAAGGTTATTCGGCAGAATAAATATTGATGTAACAGATAGAAAGAATGCTGAACTTGAATTGGAAAAATATAAAAATCATCTCGAATTTCTTGTCAATGAAAGAACTTTAAAATTGCAACAGAGTGAAGCACAGATCCGTCTTTTGTTTCAGTCAATTCCCATGGCTTATTATTCCTATGAAAAAGGGACACGTGAAAATACCTATTGGTGTAGTGCTCAAATTGAGTCTTTAACCGGATTCAATCAGGAAGATTTTCATAAGACCCCCAACCTGTGGATTTCGCGAATTAATAAAACAGATTATAGTATTGTGGGAGGCTCTTTTAAGGCCATGAAGCCAAATACACCAATTTCAGTTGAATATCGATGGAAATGTAAAAACGGTCAGGAGATCTGGATTTATGACCAGGCAGTTCTTATTGAAAATGAGATGACCAAATCAGAGCTTATCATGGGTTGTTTTCTTGATATTACTGATCGGAAAGAGGCTGAGAAAGCAATTATTGAGAGTGAGCGTAATTACCGGGAAATCTTTAATTCCACTACAGATGCAATTGCAATTTTTAATATAAAAAATAAAAAAATAGAAGATGTAAATGATACTTTACTACAAATGTATAATACTGATTACAAAAGTATCATAACAACAGATATAAACAGATTTTCTCTGGGTAAAGCTCCATATACAGCCGAAGAAATATACAAACATGTTGAAAAAGCTATTGAAAAAGGGGAACATCAATTTGAATGGTTATCCCGCAGACTGGATAAATCCACTTTTTGGACTGATATTACTTTGAAGCCTGTAATTCTGAATGATGAGAAAAAAATCATTGCTGCTATAAAAGACATTGATGAAAAGAAAAAAACTGATGCGCATATTAAATATCGGTATGACTTTGAGAAACTTATTTTTGATATTTCTTCTCGATTTATTAACATCCCTTTACAGGAAGTAGATCATAATATTGAAAAAGCCTTTAAAGAAATTTGTGTTTTCACAAAAACTGATGCTGCATACTTGTTCCTCTTTAATTACACAACGAACAAATTAAGTATAACACATTTATGGCATAACAATAAGATTGCTATTAATAAAAAGCAGTTCAAAGATGTAGATTTTGAGATTTCAGACTGGCATACAAAACAAATGAGATCCAATAAACTTATTAAAATTGAAAATTCAAATGATATTCCAGATAAAGCAATCTTATTAAAATCTGTACTTGCAGATCAGAAAATTCATTCTTTTATTGAAGTGCCGTTGCTATATCAGGAAGAGTTGATTGGTTTCATGGGTTTGGCACTAATTAAGGCAGGACGCAAATGGTTGGATGATGAAATTGTACTATTGCGTATTATCGGTCAGACTCTTGTAAATGCTCTCAAAAGAAAGGAATCAGTAGAAGCATTATCTCAAAGTGAAGAAAAATACAGGCTACTTGTAACCGGGCAAACCGATCTGGTAGTGAAACTGGATATAAAAGGCAAATTTGTCTTTGTTAGTCCATCATATTGTGATCTTTTTGGAAAATCTGAAGATGAATTGATTGGCAAAAAATATATACCTCTGGTACATGAAGATGATCAAAAAGTTACAATGAAAGCGATGGAAAATTTGTATAATCCTCCTTATACCTGCTATATAGAGCAACGGGCATTTACAAAGCATGGCTGGCGATGGATAGCATGGAGTGATAAGGCCGTTTTGGATGAAAATCAAAAAGTTCAGGAAATTATAGGCATCGGAAGAGACATAACTTATCAAAAAGGAGTTGAGGATGCATTGCGAAGAAGTGAAGATAGATTCCGGTCTATCGTTCATCAGCTTTCTGACATTGTATTGATTGTTGATCATGATACGACAATTTTATACGATACTCCCTCTACAAAAAATGTTCTTGGCTTTAAAGAAGGATATCTTGTTGGAAGAAAAGCTATTGATCTGGTGGCTCCTGAAGACATTGAAATTGCTCATGAAAAACTTGCATCCATACTTTCCAATGAGAATAAAGTCATTTCAATGGAAATAAAAATGCAGCATACAAATGATCGGTGGATTCCCCTGGAAGCCGTAGCTATAAATATGTTGAATCACCCTTCTATTCAGGGTATAATAATTACTCTTCGCGATATTTCTGAAAGAAAACAAATGGAAAAACAAATTCTTGATGCTGTAATTAAGACCGAAGAACAGGAAAGAGACCGGTTTGCAAAAAATTTACATGATGATCTTGGCCCCTTACTATCAAGCATAAAAATGTATGTAAATTCTTTTGAAAATACAAAAGATGAAGAAAAACGAAAATACATTATTGAACAATTGAATGAGGTTATTAAAGAAGCTATTATAACTACAAAGGATGTATCAAATGATTTGAGCCCGCATATCTTAAATAATTATGGACTTGTTTCTGCAATTGAAACATTTATTAAAAAAGTGCCGGATTCAATACAAGTTCTTTTCGAAAGCAATCTTATAAATGAACGTTATTCCAATACAATTGAAAATTCGTATTACAGGATTCTTAAAGAACTAATAAACAATACGCTAAAACATGCCAATGCAAACAAGATCAACATTTCATTGAACGAAGCAGATCAAAGGCTACTATTTATCTATTCCGATGATGGAAAAGGATTTAATGCAAATCAGTTAAACAAACTGCAACAACACGGTATGGGATTATCAAATATAATCAGTCGTGTAAAATCTCTTGATGGAACATACGAATTTCCTGTAAAATCAATTGGTTTTAAATGTAAGATCAGCATACCAATGAATTAATCGTTGAATCCTGCGAGCGCATTCTCCGTAGCTTGCTACGGGGTTAGCGAGCGCAAAAAAAAACAAAGAAGGATCGAAGATTCCTCGCTGCTTGCGGCGAGGAGCTTCAATTAATTTGTAGTATATTTATAAATTAACAGTTACTTAAAATCTACCCTACCAGTCATGGCTAATAATCCTAAAATCCAGGTTGCTATTATTGATGATCATCAACTATTTCGAAATGGATTAAAATTCATTATTGAAAATGAAGATGATATGGAAGTAGTAATAGAAGCTTCCAATGGAAGACAATTTCTTGATTTTTTAAAAAACCTTACCCCTCATGTTGCATTAATGGACATTAACATGCCTGATATGGATGGAGTAGAAACTACTAAAAGAGCTCTTGAAATATGTCCTGATCTTCATGTTCTTGTACTTTCAATGTACAGCGACGTTGAATATTACAATACGATGATTGATCTTGGAGTAAAAGGTTTTATCCTGAAAGATATTGATAATAATGAACTCACAGACGCAATCAGAAAAGTCCATACCGGAGGGAATTATTTTTCTCAGGAATTGCTACTGAAACTTATAAAGAACAAACCCGGAGAAGGAGTTATTGACCTGACACCAAGAGAAAAAGAAGTGTTGGAATTAATTTGTAAGGGATACTCTAATCAGCAGATTTCAGAAGAATTATTCATTAGCCAAAGAACTGTTGAACGACACCGATCCAGTTTGCTTTTTAAAACCGATTCAAAAAATTCAATCAGTCTTGTTGTTTTTGCAATAAAAAACAATCTGGTGAAAATCTGATCTTCTATTTAACTCTTCTGTTTTTCTATTTCCACCAGGACATCTTCTTTATTGACAATATCTTCACGACGCACAAATATCTTTTTTACGATACCTGAAACAGGAGCGATTATTTCATTTTGCATTTTCATTGCTTCAAGTATCAGAACTGCTTCTCCTTCCTTAACTTTCGCCCCCGAATCTATTAGAATATCGACAATTTTCCCCGGCATGGGGGCTCCAATCAGTTCTATTTTACTTTTTAATTTATTTTTGTCCAGGTATTTCTTTCTTTTATACGAAATTGGGGTTTCAATACTAAAAGTATAACTTACTCCATTGATCAAAACAGTATATTTATTCTGGGATTTCTCAACAATCTCAACCAAATATTTTTTTCTCTTATACAAAATATAGGTAAATCCATTTTCGTCATCAAAAATTTTAATATCGACCTTTTTGCTGTTGATTTTAATATTCTCGCTAAACGGATTTATTATTTTATACTTTTTGTTCTGAGATGAAACTGCAATATATTCCGTATCTGCTTCTTTGCTTTTTTTAAGTTTCATAACGATAGGATTAAAGAGATCTTAAACGCTTGTTTAAAACCCAGGGACTTATGTTTTTCCCTTGTTCAAAATCAATGTGTGTAGTACGATCGGTTTCAAGTGCTGCAGCAAAATCAAAAGTTGCCAGATAAGCAGCAAGCATTTCATCGTCCTTGTCCTGATGATACAATAGTCTCATTTCTTTTTCAATAAAAGATGTATTAAAATCACCGCTTTTGAATTTTTTATGCATTAAAACAGATTTGCAGAAAGGAATAGTTGTTTTAATCCCTTTAATCCAAAACTTATTCAATGCATTCAATGAATTACTAATGGCTTTCTCTCTATTCTCTCCATGTACAATTAGTTTCGCAATCATAGAATCAAAATAGGGAGTTACTACAGATGAATCTGTAATTCCTGTGTCTATTCTGATATTTTTACTTCTTGGATACTGAACTTTATCTATGAGTCCTAAATAAGGTGAAAAACCAGCCTGAACATCTTCAGCATTTATTCTGCATTCAATTGCCCAGCCTTTCATTTTAATGTCTTTTTGCTTTATTTCCAGCTCCTCGCCCTGTGCAATTTTTATTTGCAATTCAATAATATCTAACCCGGTAATTTCCTCCGAAACAGAATGTTCTACCTGTATCCTTGTGTTCATCTCCATGAAATAAAATTTATTGTCATCATCGAGAAGGAATTCAACAGTACCTGCACTATAATACTTCGTTGCCATTGCAATATTTATGGCTGCATCACCCATTGTTTTTCTGAGATTTTCATCCAAAGCAGGCGATGGAGATTCCTCAATTAATTTTTGGTGTTTTCTCTGAACTGAACATTCTCTTTCTCCAAGGTGAATAATATTTCCGTGTTTGTCGCCAATGATCTGAAATTCTATATGTTTGGGATTTCGGACATATTTTTCAATAAAAACAGATGAATCATTGAATGCTTTCTCTGCTTCTGTTGAAGCCAGTTTATACATTTTTTCTATCTGAGATGATTTTTCAACAATACGCATTCCTCTTCCGCCTCCACCTGCTGCAGCTTTAAGAATTACAGGATACCCTATTTTTCCGGCAATTTCACGGGTTTCTTTCGGACTGCTTAAATTCCCGTGACTTCCCTTTAATAAAGGAACTTTTTGTGAATTTGCGATCTGTTTCGCTATTGTTTTATTGCCCATTTTATAAATTGACTGTGGTGAAGGTCCTATAAAAATAATTCCTTCCTCCTCACATCTTTGAGCAAAATACGGACTTTCCGCTAAAAAGCCGTATCCCGGATGTATAGCATTTATTTTATGTGTTTTTGCTGCATAAACAATACGTTCAACATCAAGAAATTCCGGAATATCTTCCAGAGAATCACTAAAATCAATAATCTCATCAAGAAAAGTCAGATAATATGCATTGGGTTCCTTGGAAGTTTTAATGCCATATGTTTTGATCCCAAGTTTCTTAGCCGTACGACAAATTCGAATGGTTATCTCTCCTCTGTTTGCAATTAAGAGACTCTTTATTTTCATAGTGCAGTTATTAAATCAAGTTGCAGCTACAACCACAAATATGACATTTTTTATTGAACACAAAAATATTCTTCCAACACTTTCAGGTAATTGCTTAATGATTATAAATTTTATTTTTAGAGAGGAATATTTCCGTGCTTTCTTGCAGGACTGTTAATATGTTTATTCTCTAAAGCTTCAAAAGCAAAAACTAACTTTGACCTTGTTATAGCAGGATCAATAACTTCATCAATATACCCTTTTTCATCAGCCACATAAGGATTAGCTATTTCATCTCTGTATTTTGTTGTAAGCTCTTTTTTAAGTTTGGTAGGATCGTCAGATTCAAGCAATTCTTTGCGATACAATATAGAAACTGCACCTTCAGGACCCATTACAGCAATTTCAGCTGTTGGCCATGCAAAATTAAAGTCTCCTCCAAGGTTTTTGCTATTCATTACACAATATGCTCCTCCGTATGACTTTCTTATAATCACTGTTATTTTAGGTACAGTTGCATCAGCATAAGCATAAAGAAGCTTGGCTCCGTGTCTGATTATTCCATTGTGTTCCTGGTCTATCCCAGGCAAAAATCCCGGTACATCTTCAAGCGTAAGTATTGGGATATTAAAACAATCGCAAAACCGGATAAATCTTGCTCCTTTTACGGAAGAATTAATATCCAGCACACCAGCCATAATCTTTGGCTGATTTGCCAGGATCCCGATCGTTTGACCCATAAGACGTCCAAACCCAACAATTACACTTTGTGCAAAGTATTCAGCAATCTCAAAAAAGCTATCCTTATCCATTATCAATTTGATGATATCTTTCACATCGTATGGTTTGTTTGTATCATCCGGTACAATTTCCCGTAACTTTGGCTCAGGATCAATATTTTTATCGCACATTTCAACTCTTGGCGGATTCTCAAGATTATTCGCCGGGATATAAGAAAGCAGTTTTTTCACACCGAGAAGCGTGTTTTCTTCATCTTCATAAACAAATTGAGCAACTCCGCTTTTTTTCATATGGACCATTGCCCCCCCCAATTCATCAAAACTTACATCTTCATTAAGCACTTCCTTTACTACATTAGGTCCGGTTACAAACATATAGCTTGTATTGTTTGTCATAAATACAAAATCAGTAATAGAAGGTGAATAAACAGCCCCTCCTGCGGCAGGTCCCATAATTACAGATATCTGGGGAATAACACCTGAAGATTCTACATTTCTTTTGAATATGGATGCATAACCTGCTAAACTGGCAACTCCTTCCTGGATTCTTGCTCCTCCGGAATCAATAATACCAATGATTGGGGCTCCCATTTTCAATGCCATATCCTGAATTTTGGCAATTTTTGTAGCATGAACTGTCCCCAACGATCCCCCCATTACCGTGAAATCCTGCGAATAAACAAAAGCAGTTCTTCCCGTTATTTTTCCATGTCCAATGATTACTCCGTCACCATATGCATCAATGATCTTGCCAAAATTCGAATCAGTAACTGCAGTCCTTGAGTAAGCATCTATCTCATTAAATGTGTCTGGGTCGAACAACAATTGTATTCTTTCTCTTGCAGTCAGTTTTCCTTTTGCATCTTGTTTGCCTTTCGCAAACACAGCATGATGCTTTTCAAGTGACTCTTGTCTTTCAAGGAATTTTTTAAACAGTTTTCCGTCAATGTCCATGCAGTACTTGTTTATCTGAATTGTTAATTCAAATGAATCAGAAATCTCTAAAATAAAGTTCGGGAGAAACGATAGTGCTGGTTAATATGTAGCAAATTCTTTTTTTCACCGCCAGATATTTTGCATTAATTACTTAAAACCTATCAATATCTTCCGCTCTTAATGCTTATATCAATCTGTATTATTCCCATTTCGTAAGAAATAATTTTTTCTGTAAAAAAAAGGATAATACAAGTAAACCGGCTGCAAAAATAACAATAAAACATTGATAATTTCAAAATTCTTTGTATTTCATCCATTATAGAATTCTTTAACATATTGTCTTAATGAAACTTATCTCAAAATTTCATGACCTTAAAATTCCGATTGTTTTAAATTTTAGCAAAAGCTCTGATATTATTCTTACTTTGCAAAAAGAACTTTATACAAACATGACAAAGAAAAAGAAGAACATAAAAGGAAGAAATCTGAACGTAAATGCTCTGAAAAACAATATATTAGGTGCTTTTGCCAATAATCCCTCCCAGACTTTTAACTACAAACAAATTGCGAGGTATTTATTGATCAAAAATCCCGAAGAAAAAAAGTTAATCCTTTCGTCCTTATCCTTATTGCTGAAAGACGGTTATATAGAAGAAGTATATACCGGTAAGTTTAAACTAAAATCAAAAGGAGGGCATATCATTGGAAAAATTGAAATTACCACAGCAGGCTATGGATTTGTTGTAACAGATGCCATTGAAGAGGATATTTTCGTTTCGCAAAAAAATTTAAATCATGCGCTTAATGGTGACACGGTTAAGGTTTATCTTTTCGCAAGAAAGAAAAAATTAAATCCTGAAGGAGAAGTTGTTGAAGTGTTGGAGCGCGCCCGGACTAATTTTGTCGGTACGATCGAAATATCAGACAGGTATGCATTCTGTATCCCAGATAGCCGGCAGATGCCGTTCGACATTTTTATTCCCCTTGATAAATTACAAAATGCGCAGAACGGACAAAAGGTATATGTAAGAATAACAAACTGGCCGGAAAAAGCAAAAAATCCCTTTGGTGAGATCGTTGAAATATTAGGTGACCCCGGAGAAAACGAAACCGAAATGCATGCCATACTTGCTGAATTTGGATTGCCCTACAAATTCAGTGAAGAGGTTGAAAAAGCCGCCAATGAGATCAATGATAGAATAACCGATCCCGATTATAAAGAACGAAAAGATTTCAGAAAAACAACAACTTTCACAATCGATCCTGACGATGCCAAAGATTTTGACGATGCTCTGTCAGTAAAAAAGCTTACCAATGGCAATTGGGAAGTTGGAATTCATATTGCCGATGTTACGCATTACATATCATCAAAGAGTCTTCTTGATGCGGAAGCTTGTGAGCGTGCAACCTCCGTATACCTGGTCGATCGCGTCGTCCCTATGCTTCCCGAACGTCTGTCAAATAATATCTGTTCGTTGCGCCCAAAAGAAGAAAAATTATGTTTTTCGGTTGTCTTTGAATTGGATAAGGATGCGAATCTTCTTGACGAATGGTTTGGTAAAACGGTTATTTATTCCGATCGTCGCTTTACTTATCGGGAAGCTCAGGAAAGGATTGACAAAGGTACAGGGGATTTTGCAAATGAGTTGCAAATTCTTAACAACCTGGCACAAAAATTAAGAAAAGATCGCTTTGACAAAGGCGCCATTTCTTTTGAACGCGAGGAAGTAAAGTTTGATCTCGATGAACATGGAAAGCCCCTTGGAATAAAGTTTATGGAGCACGGTTTATCCAATGAGCTCGTGGAAGAATTTATGCTATTGGCCAACAAAAGAGTAGCAAATTTTATAGGGAACAAGAAGGGGAAAAAGGAAAAAAGAACTTTCGTATATAGAATTCATGATAAGCCAAACCAGGAGAAACTTCAAAAATTTGCAGGTTTTGTCAGAAAGTTCGGACATAATATCATGCTTAATGATACAAACAAAATCTCAAAATCGATCAATTATGTTCTGAATGAAATTAAAGGAAAACCCGAACAAAACATAATTGAGACTTTGGCAGTTAGATCTATGGCTAAGGCAGTTTATTCAATAACAAATATCGGGCACTATGGATTAGCATTCAAATACTATACACACTTTACTTCTCCTATTCGCCGTTATCCTGACATGATGGTTCATCGCATGTTATATGATTACATGAATGGACACCCATCCAAGAGCAAAATGAAATATGAAAATCGTTGTCGCCATTCTTCCGATATGGAACAAAAAGCTGTCGAGGCCGAAAGAGCATCTGTAAAATACAAACAGGTAGAATTCATGCAGGACAAAATAGGAAAGGAATTTGAAGGAATAATATCAGGAGTTACCGAATACGGCATTTTTGTTGAGATTATTGAAAATAAGTGTGAAGGAATGGTGGCTACGCGAGACATGATGGATGACTTCTATGAGTACGATGAAGACAACTATTGTATTACAGGCAGACAGACAGGAAATAAATTTCAATTGGGGGACCCTGTAAAAATCGTTGTCTTGCGTACAAACCTGTCCAAAAAACAACTTGATTTTGCCCTTGCTTAATTATATTTTTACTCTATGGTTCTCAATTACATCTGGATAGGATTTTTTATTGTGGCTCTTATTGTAGCTATTGTACGAACCACTTTGTATTTTCTTCAACAGGGTTTCGATATTTCTTTCTGGACAACATTCACACTGGCTGACAGGGATGTATTTCCTGAAATGGTCAAGTCAACTTTTACATCTGCAGAAGTTAGTATTGAGATTTCCATATACCTTATTGGAATAATGACACTTTGGCTTGGTATTATGCGAATTGGAGAAAAAGGAGGTGCCGTGAACATGATTGCCTGGTTATTTGCTCCTTTTTTCCGTAAAATTTTTCCCGATGTGCCTGATAAGCATCCTGCCATGGGTTCTATGATGATGAATTTCTGTGCCAATATGCTGGGACTTGATAATGCAGCAACTCCTTTAGGACTTAAAGCCATGAAGGACCTTCAGGAAATCAATCCGAAAAAAGAAACGGCTTCGAATGCGCAGATTATGTTCCTTGTTTTAAATACATCAGGTTTAACCTTAGTGCCTATCAGTATACTTGGAATTCGGGCAGCTGCAAATGCGCAGAATCCTGCCGAAATATTTCTTCCCTTATTGCTAACTACCTTTTTTTCTACCATTGCAGGTTTATTAGCAGTGTCGATTATTCAAAGAATTAATCTGTTCAATAAAATTGTTTTTGCCTATCTGGCAGGATTAAGTCTTTTAATCGCTTTACTATTCGGATTTTTAAGCACTCTTCCTCAGGATCAAATGCAGGTAGCTACTGTGTTGGCTGGTAATATTATTTTATTCGGCTTTATTGTGTTTTTTCTTTTTGCCGGCATAAAAAATAAAATAAACCTTTACGAAACATTTATCGACGGAGCCAAAGAAGGTTTTCAGGTAGCTATAACAATCATTCCATATTTAGTAGCTATGCTATTCGCCATTGGTGTTTTCAGAACCTCGGGAGCATTGGATTTCCTTACCGATGGCATTGCCTGGTTTTTTGCTTCACTGGGAGCAGATACACGCTTTGTTGACGGTTTGCCTACAGCCTTTATGAAACCCTTGAGTGGCAGCGGTGCACGTGGAATGATGATAGAAGTATTGTCAAATCCAAAATTTGGCCCGGAAAGTTTTGCGGGCAGGTTGGTTTCAATAGTCCAGGGATCAACGGAAACAACCTTTTATACAATTGCTGTTTATTATGGTGCCGTTGGGATCAGCAGAACCAGGTACACCGTAACCTGTGGATTAATCGCTGATCTGACTGCCGTTGTTGCAGCTATTCTTCTTACCTATTTCTTCTTCGGATAAAGAATTATCCTATCCTGAAATAAATTCCAAAGGTAATGACATTATTGTACCAGGCTCCGGTACCATATGTTGCTCCCGTATATTTCGAAAATACTGGAAATACAGAGTAAGAATATCTCAGATTTACATCAAATCTTTCGAAAAATGAATAATTCAGGCCTGTACAGATAGCTATCTCCGTTCTGTTTGGTATTTCTTCGAATTTTACATATCCGTCTCCATCATTTCTCGCAGCACTGAAAAGATAACCAAAAGAAACTCCGGCCTGTAAATCAAGGTTGTTGATGATTTCAAATTTGGCCAATAAAGGTATTTCTATGTATTGCAAACGAAATTTTATTTTTGGATAATAACTTTTTGGTGTTGCTGATCCCTTTGAAGTATACCGTATTTCCAACTGAGCTCCCCATCTCTCGGTAAAATCGGTAAAAACATAAGCCCCGCCAACCAAACCTGCTTTATTATAACCCGCCCAGTTATCCCCGTCAATCTGACTGACATTGAATCCTCCCATCAATCCTCCCTGAAATCTTTGGGCATTTATGCTAACGGATATTAGGATTAGCAATAAAACAAACAGTTTCTTCATCAGTTCATATTTTATTTTAAAAGTCTGATGCCTGTCTGCCGGACAGGCATTGAACCTCTATGTTTTTGAGAATTATTTGCTTCCAGTTAATTTTTCCATTAAAATCTTCACTCCAACACTTGCCTTTTCTTTAATAAAATCAACCTTTCTGTATGAAGGAGCTTTTATCTCTTTTGGATCAATCAAATACAACGGAATGTCACTCTGAGCAAAATCGATCAGGCCAGCGGCAGGATATACCACCAGAGAGGTCCCGATAACCGCCAGAATATCCGCAGTACTTACAATTCGTGCAGCTTCTTCTATAGCCGGAACAGCTTCTCCAAACCAAACAATATGTGGCCGGAGCTGATATCCTTTTTCACAATTGTCTCCAATAGTAATGCTGTTATACCCTATATCATAAACCAGGGATTCATCGCCTATGCTTCGTGCTTTGGTGAGTTCACCATGCAAATGCAAAACATTTCTGCTTCCGGCACGTTCATGCAGATTGTCAATATTCTGAGTGATAATATAGACATCATAATACTCTTCAAGTTCAACCAATCCCATATGTCCTGCGTTGGGTTTTGCATCTTTCAATTGAGCTCGTCTTTCATTATAAAACTTTAGAACAAGTTCCCTGTCCATAAGCCAGCCATCGTAGCTGGCAACCTGCATCACATCATAATTCTCCCACAAACCTCCGGAATCACGAAATGTTTTTAACCCACTTTCAGCGCTTATGCCTGATCCTGTAAGAACTACCAGTTTTTTCATTAAGTTATTATGTATTGAGCTTGTAAACAAAAATACACAAATCAATGAACTATCACTACTCACCGGTCTTTAGTATGGTTAAAAAATCGTACTTTTACAAGCCGTCATTTACAGTTGATTTCCGCCCCATGATTGACCAGTCTACAATTGATAGAATTTTTGCTGCAGCCGACATAGTCGAAGTAATCGGTGATTTTGTGAAATTGAAAAAAGCCGGGGCAAATTTCAAAGGATTAAGCCCGTTTACCGATGAGAAAACACCTTCTTTTTTTGTAAGCCCGGCGAAAGGAATCTTTAAGTGTTTTAGTTCCGGCAAAGGAGGGAATGTTGTGAGCTTTCTTATGGAGCATGAAAAATACTCCTATCCGGAAGCATTAAAATACTTGGCCAGAAAATACAACATAGAAATTGTTGAAAAAGATCTTAGTGAAGAAGAAAAAAAGGATATCAATGAACGTGAAAGCTTACTTTCTGTTTCTGAGTTTGCATTAAAACAATTCAAAGAATGGTTATTTCACCGGGAAGAAGGCAAAGCAATCGGGCTTGCCTATTTCAAAGAAAGAGGCTTTCGTGAAAATACCATTGAGAAATTTCAACTTGGATATTCATTAGAACAGCGGGATGCATTTACTAAGTTGGCAATTCAAAAGGGTTACAAACTGGAATACCTTACAAAAACAGGTTTATCAATTGACAAGGGAGATTATCAGTTTGATCGTTTTGCAGGAAGAATTATATTTCCTATATACAGTCTATCCGGACAGGTTATTGGTTTTGGTGGAAGAATCCTTAAAAAAGATGAAAAAGCTGCAAAATATTTAAACTCGCCCGAATCAGAAATTTATCACAAAAGCCATGTGTTGTATGGCCTGTATTTCGCCAGGAATGAAATTATTAAATATGATAAATGTTTTCTTGTTGAAGGTTATACCGATGTTATCAGTCTGCATCAGGAAGGAATTCAGAATGTGGTTTCTTCTTCGGGAACCGCTCTCACACAGGAGCAAGTTCGCCTGATTAAACGTTTCACAAAGAACATTACGTTGCTGTACGATGGCGATGAAGCCGGAATAAAGGCATCTTTAAGAGGAGTTGACCTTATCCTGGAGGAAGGCTTGAATATTAAAATTTTGTTATTGCCTGAAGGAGAAGACCCTGACTCGTTTTCCCAATCACACAGCAATGAAGAATTCCTGAATTTCATAGCAGATAACGAATCTGATTTTATAAAATTTAAAACCCGTCTCCTTCTGAAAGATGCGGAGTCTGATCCGGTAAAAAAAGCAACTTTAATAACAGATGTTGTTCGCTCCATTGCTGTAATCCCCGATAATATTGTACGATCAGTATATATCCGTGAATGTAGCAAGATACTCGAGATTGACGAAGGCATCCTTTACAATGAAACATTTAAGATCAGAAGAAACAAAGCGTATGAACAATCCAAAAGGTCTTATTATAATCCCGATTATACTCCTCCCAACAAAACAAAGTCTCAACCGGAATTAAAAATCGATAACGAATTCCCTCACGAGAAAGACCTGATAAGGATATTGTTGCGGTTTGCCAATGCAGAATTACGTCTGGAAAATGACACGCAGTTAGTTCTTGATTATGTTGTTCGGGAACTAAAAAATGACGAGCTTGAATTCCACCATCCCGTATACAAATTGATTTACTCTGAAATTTTAAGAAGGTATAATTCTCAGGAAACGTTTTCACTTCAGCAATATACTCACAATGAAAATCCTGATATATGTAAAGTTGCAGTAGATCTCACAACCGACAATTATGAACTTAGCACCATATGGCGAAAAAAGGAAGTACTGCACCAGGATGAAGGAATGAAATTAAAAGAAATCCTTCCGGAATTTGTTATGGCTTTTAAAAACAAAAAAGTAATCCATCTGATTAAAAAGACTCAGCAGGAAATCCTGCAGGCGCAAAACAATTCGGATTTTGAAAGCTTAACTCTGCTTCAGCAAAAATTAATTGTACTGAATGATCTGAGAAAACGCCTTTCAAAAAAATTAGGAGACAGAACGATAATTTAAATTCTTTGAACTATACGATCATGCTGATACTTCATTTATTAATTCCCTGCCTGAAATAAAATCATGAATATTCTGCATGGTTGTTTTTGCAATATTATCCATGGCTTCTTTTGTAAAAAATCCCTGGTGTGATGTAATAATTACATTGTTAAATGTTAACAAACGGGCTAGAATATCATCCGTTAAAACCAGATCTGATAAATCCTCAAAGAAATATTCACTTTCCTCTTCGTAAACATCCAATCCGGCAGAGCCTATTTTACCCGATTTAAGAGCTTGTATCAGGTCATATGTTTTGATCAGTTTCCCTCTCCCCGTATTGATTAGCATTACTCCTTTCTTCATCAGTTCAATGGTTTTTTTATTGATAAGGTATTCTGTCTCTTTCGTCAAAGGACAATTCAGTGAAATAATGTCTGAATCATTAAACAAAGTATTTAATTCAACATATTCATATCCGTTCTTGTTTGCATAATCACAATCGGGATAGGGATCATATGCAATTACTTTCATTCCAAAACCGGATAAAATACGGATGAGAGCTTTCCCGATCCTACCTGTTCCAATTACCCCTGCTGTTTTATTGAGCATATCAAATCCCATCAAACCATGCAAAGAAAAATTGGCATCACGGGTTCTGTAATACGCACGGTGGATCTTTCTATTCAGAGTCATCATCAGAGCAATTGTATGTTCAGCAACAGCATTTGGAGAATATGCTGGAACCCGCACAACTCTGATTTTTCCTTTCGCAGCTTTTAAATCAATATTATTAAATCCTGAACATCTTAATGCGATTAGTTTTACTCCAAAAGAAACAAGTTCCTCAATCATTAAGGAATTGATTGTATCATTAACAAATACTACGATTATATCTGCATTTTGCGCCAGAACAACATTATCAGGCGTAAGATGGTACCTGAAAAATTTTAACTCATAACCGTATTTATTATTAATTTCAGTAAAACTTTCTTTATCGTATGGTTTGGTATCAAAAAAAGCGATTCTCGGTTTCATAATTCTATATATTTACTATAAAACAAGATGAATTGCATTTGGTTTTATTATAATATCTTAAGATAATGAGAATTTTTGGTAAAAAATACAAAACCGGCATCGCGTTAAGCGGCGGAGCCGTTCGGGGTATAGCTCATTTGGGTGTATTACAAGCAATAGAAGAAAAGAAAATCAAAATCGGGATGATCAGTGGAACAAGTGCAGGAGCATTGGCCGGTGCTTTCTATGCTGATGGATTTTCTCCGGAAGAAATATTGAATATCTTCTCCAATAAGAAGTTATTTAAATTCATGCGGTTTTCATTTCCACGTTCAGGATTTTTCAATGTAACAGGCTTAAAAAAGTTATTGTCCAATACTCTGCGCACAAAAAATATTGAAGATTTGAAGATTCCTCTTGTTGTTGCAGCAACGAATTTTCAAAAAGGGGCGATTACTTATTTTGATAAAGGTCTGCTTGTTGACCTGTTATTAGCTTCCTCGAGCATACCTCTTTTGTTCGAAACTACTAAAATAGACGGTATTCCTTATATTGACGGCGGTATTATGGATAATTTGCCAATAGAACCTCTTAAAAAGAAATGTAAAAAAATTATAGCAGTTCATACAAATCCGCTTGGGGAACAAACCAAAATTAAAAACCCTGTACAGGTGGTTGAAAGAGCTTTTCATCTCTCTATTGCTTCTGAAATCTATCGCAAGAAACAGGACGTTGATGTATTTATTGAGCCTGAAAAACTTAAAAATTATGGTCTGCTTGATCTGCGAAAAGCAAAGTTGATTTTTGAGATAGGTTATGAGGCTGCCTTAGTCCAATTCAATACAGACAATCTGAAATGATTTTTCCATTATCATATTGTTTATTTCTTTTTATCTTGGTTGATTTAAATGCCACAATTGAAAATTTAACTGCTGGAATAATTTTTACCTTTGCCAGATCACGAATTGATTAATACAGATGAATCATAAACTTAGCATATACAATAGCCTTTCACGACAAAAAGAACAGTTTATTCCTTTGAATTCACCTTTCGTCGGACTTTATGTTTGTGGCCCGACAGTATATAGTGAACCTCATCTTGGCCATGTTAGAATGGCCATTACTTTTGATGTATTATTCCGGTATTTGATGTATTTAGGTTACAAGGTACGCTATGTCAGAAATATTACGGACGTAGGCCATCTGGAAGATGAAATCAGCGGTGAAGGTGAGGATAGGATTGAAAAAAAAGCGCGGTTGGAACAGGTTGAACCTATGGAAATAGTCCAGAAATATAAACTTGAATTTCAACATGTATTAGAACAACTCAATACTTTGCCTCCCAGCCTCGAACCTCAGGCTTCAGGTCATATTATTGAGCAACAACAAATGATTAAAAATATACTTGCCAACGGTTTTGCATATGAAGTAAACGGATCTGTATATTTCGATATCGAAGCATACAATAAGAAATACAATTACGGCCGGCTTTCAGGTCGTAAAATTGAAGATATGCTGGCAAATACACGTGAACTGAACGGACAATCTGATAAAAAAAATCCACTGGATTTTGCACTTTGGAAAAAAGCAACTCCTGATCATATTATGCAATGGCCGTCTGAATGGAGTGAAGGATTTCCCGGGTGGCACCTGGAATGTTCTGCTATGGGAACCAAATACCTTGGTGAAACTTTCGACATTCATGGTGGCGGCATAGACCTTCTATTCCCTCACCATGAATGTGAAATTGCGCAATCTGTTGCTGCGAATGGTCATGAACATGTAAAATACTGGATGCATAATAACATGATCACAATCGATGGGCAAAAAATGGCCCGGTCATTAAATAATTTTATCACATTACGTGAATTATTCTCCGGCACTCACAAAAAACTTACACGGGCTTACAGCCCGATGAATATCCGTTTTTTTATTCTTCAGTCTCATTACCGCAGTACACTCGATTTTTCAAATGAAGCACTTCAGGCTTCAGAAAAGGGTTTAAAACGTTTATTTAGAGCAATTGAATCAATTAAACTTATAAAACCAAAAGGTAAAGGATCTTCTTTTAATCTCGAGAAATATAAAAATCGATTTTATGCAGCATTAAATGATGATTTAAACACTGCAATAGCGATAGCTGTATTATTTGAATTAGGTGATCTAATCAACCTATTAGTCTTAGATGATAATAAAGTAAGTATTACTGAAAGCAAACTGAATGATTTAAAAACATTTATGCAAATTACTACAGAAAATATCCTTGGATTAAAAGCAGAAAAAAAATCATTAAGTGATACTAAACTTTTGAAATTAATTATAGACCTGCGTATGGAAGCAAAGATGAAAAATGATTATTCAACTTCTGATTATATTCGTAAACGGCTTTCTGAAATTGGTATTACACTTAATGATACGAAAGAAGGTACAAAATGGGAAAGATCTTAACTTCTACCCTGCTCCACCGAATTTCTTTAAGACTTCCGATGCCCTGATTGCCCCCTCAAACATTGCTTCCCTGATGTTTTGTCTGGTAAAATATGTTATACAAAAAGCTGCCTGGTAAGCGTCTCCACATCCTGTGGTATCAATAACTTTCTCAACTTTAATAGCAGGTTGAAAATACTTCTTGTTGCGATAGAAAACAGCACTGCCTTCAGCACCAAGCAGAGCTACAACCATTTTTTTATTCTCATTAGAAATCTGTTCGAGTTTTTCCAGATTTTTTTTTTGTGTACTAACAAAGGCGATTTCAATATCCGGAAGAAATTTCGAAAGAATTTGATCATCATCGAAGTGAAGAAAATCAACTACTATTTTATTATTTCTATAAGT
Source organism: uncultured Bacteroidales bacterium (assembly GCA_964406315.1). Classification (GTDB taxonomy): domain Bacteria; phylum Bacteroidota; class Bacteroidia; order Bacteroidales; family UBA10428; genus UBA10428. The sequence goes on from CAYORG010000018.1 coordinate 30,820, forward strand.
CTTCTGTATCAATACCTCAAGTTTCTTATCCGTATAGGGAATTGCTATCACATCATATGTTAAAATATTCATGTAATCGCTTTCCGAAAAATCAAAAGCATTAAACACTCCGTTTTGCCAGTCTCCGGGTTTCGAATACCTTTCTCCGTCTGGTGTATTGTAAAGTTTATTAGATGCGGTTTCCCCATCCTTAATGTAAAGAAGGTTTGTAGTAATCTCATTCTTGTTAAGCAATTCAATGATTTGTTTACCCCCGATATCATCACCAATAAAGCCAGCAACAGCTACTTCTTCAGAACCTATTTTTTTTGCATTAATAGCAAAATTCAGGCTGTTACCTCCCGGTTTACTGATTCCCCGTTCAGGGTAATAATCAACGCATAAAGCTGACAAGGCAATTACTTTCATAAAAACGAGCTATTTCTTTAGGCTTTATTGTCAGAATAAATCGAAATGTTTTGTAATTATGTATCGAAAAAGGTCATTTTACGTACAATTTATGTTGTAATAATAAATAAAAAATGAAAACGCAGCGATTTAATACATTTCTTTTATTGATACTTGTAATTGTTACCTTTTTATTTGGTTGTACCGATAAAAAGGAAGACAACGGCCCGGCAGACAACAACGAAGACAGTGTATATATATTTGTTGATGAGGTAATGAAATACTGGTACCTATGGAATGATAAAGTACCTGATCTTGATATATTCCAGTACAGTACTCCTCAGGACCTGCTTGATGATTTGATGTATAAACCCCTTGATCATTGGAGTTTTATTGATAAACTGGATGCAATACAATCATTATTTGAAGAAGGAGAATATTTTGGTTTTGGCTTCCTGTTAAAATTTGATGCCGATGGAAACCTTCGTGTTCCCCTGGTTTATGAAAACTCTGAAGCTTATGATCTGGGTATTCGACGAGGCAATATCGTCAGTACAATAAATGGAATACCTGCAATATCATTTGATGATTACGAATCATTTTTCGATTATGATCCTGCCACATTCACCTTCGAAATTTATGACAATACAGGAACACTGAAAACAATCACTCTTGATAAATCAACCATTACTCAAAACGCGGTACTTTTTTCTAATATTTATACTATTTCCGGGCATAAAACTGGTTATATTGTATACGATAGCTTTCTTGGATACAGCAAAGAAGAACTTGAAGAAGTAATAACATATTTTCAGGCTAATAACATCACCGAATTAATCCTTGACATAAGATATAACGGTGGTGGCTATGTCAGTTTAGCTCAAGAATTATGTGAAATAATAATGCCGGCTGAAACTGCCGGTGAAATTTTTTATACTTCAATTCATAATGAAATAGTTGGTCCTGAGTTAGATACAACTTTGTATTTTTCAGAAAATGAGTTAAACCTTGATCTAAACAGGGTATTTTTTATTACAACTAGTGCATCTGCCTCTGCCAGTGAATTGGTCATCAATAGCCTGGAACCTTATATGGAAGTTTTTATCATTGGTTCTCCCACTCATGGAAAGCCGGTTGGCATGTATGGATTTGTATTTCAGGATTGGGCTTTGTTCCCGATAACTACTCAACTATTAAACGCTGAAGGCTATGGAGATTATTTCGGTGGATTAATGCCCGATTGCTATGCCGAAGACGGTTTAACCAGCGATTGGGGTGATGAAACAGAGCAAAGTTTAAGTCAGGCTTTTCATTATATTGCTTATGGCGGTTTTGACAATACTCTTACAGTAAATGTAAAATCAATAAGATCAGAACCCTCATTAAAGCAGTATCTTAATAACAGGAGTTTATTAATACTTGAAAAATAGGATACGATTTTTCTCTTCGATAAAATATGAACACTTGAAAATCTTTTTTTACAAGTATTGGAAAACAATAATTTGGTTTTTATTAAGTGCTTTTGTTCTCTTTATTCCGGGTGAAAATATACCAACGAGAAGTATTTTCCAAATTGATCATATTGATAAGGTTATACATTTTGCTATTTTTCTTTTCCTGCAATTCTTAATTTTATTTGATTTCGGTTATACAAAAACATTCATTCCATTGAAAAATCAAATGGTTATTTTTTTTGCAGTAATTGTATATGCAGCTTTGTCAGAATTGATACAGGTTTTCTATATTCCCGAAAGAAATGGTAGCTGGTTTGATTTTATTGCCGATATATTGGGAATGACAACGGGAATACTACTATATACTCTGTTTAAAAAAAGAACTGTAAAACCATTTTAATAAGGGACATCTCTTATTTTATAGGTATTTTGTCTATTCTTCTTTGATGTCTTCCTCCTTCAAAACCAGTAGTCAAAAATACATCCACAATTTCTTCAGCTTTTTTTTCATCCAAAAATCTTGCAGGTAAAGCACAAATATTAGCATCATTGTGTTTTCTGGCCAATTCTGCAATTTTAACATCCCAGCAAATAGCTGATCTTATACCAGCATATTTATTTGCTGTTATACTTATTCCATTTCCACTACCGCACAAAGAAATTCCAACATCATATTCCTTATTTTCAATTGTCTGAGCTAAAGGATGAGCATAATCCGGATAATCAGAACTTTCCTTCGTATAAGAACCAAAATCTTTTAGTTTATGCCCTTTACTTTTTAATACTTCCAAAAGATGTTGTTTCATCTCAAATCCCGCATGATCACTGGCAATTGCAATTTTCATAATTGTATTGGTATAGTCATTGCCCAAATATACAGTTTTTATGTATCATACTGCCTGGTAAATGTTTCATTACTTAGGTATTGATTACACTGCTATTTATTATCCTGATTTTAAATAGTAAACATACGCTGTTAATTCTTTGTTAAATACAGTGGAGAATTCTCAATAAAAATTACTTGATATCTTCAAAACAAAAACTTATTTAATTTTTTACTGAATAATCCAAAAAATAATGTCACTTAAAATTGTTGTATTTTTAACATAGATTAAACAAAGATTGAATTACATTCCATTGAATTTTTTTTCACTTTTATGTTTTTCAACAGATTGTTAAATCATCTTTTAATTATTCATTATTAATTGGTTACAAAAAGAATTATTGTTAATAAGGTATTAATAATTTTTTAATTACAAGATTTGCAAATGCAACAAAGAATTATTTTTAACAAATTCAACACCCTATCATCATCATTATAAATAAAAAATATTTTCAATATTAACAATATATACGATGTTGGAAAAAAATCACAAAAATGATTTGCAGAAATTTGGGTTTCTGAATATTGAAGTGGACAATAAAATTGATCTTAAAAAAGAAATAAATACACTTCGAAAAGATAAAAATGCAATTGTTCTGGCCCATTATTATCAAAAAGGCGAAATTCAGGATCTTGCAGATTTTGTAGGCGACAGTCTTGCCTTAGCAAGAGAAGCGGAATCAACAAGAGCCGATATAATTTTATTTTCAGGTGTCCATTTTATGGCAGAAACTGCTAAAATTCTTAATCCGGAAAAAAAAGTATTATTGCCTGATTTAAAAGCAGGTTGCTCTTTGGCTGATTCATGTGATCCAAATGAATTTAAAAAATATAAAGAAAAATATCCTGATCATACGGTAATTAGTTATGTAAATACAACTGCAGAGATTAAAGCATTGACTGATATTATTTGTACTTCGTCAAATGCCTTAAAAATAATAGAAAGTCTACCGGAAAATGAAAAAATACTTTTTGCACCGGATAAAAACCTAGGAAATTATATTGCCAGTAAAACAAACAGGGAAATGGTGATTTGGGATGGAGCATGTCATGTACATGAACGATTTTCGCTGGAAAGAATTTTAGAAATTAAAAATCAAAATCCGGATGCAAAACTAATAGCTCATCCCGAATGTGAAAGACCAATATTATTGATAGCAGATCATATTGGTTCAACTTACTCATTGCTTAATTTCACAAAAACGGATCATTCGAAAAAATACATAGTTGCAACGGAATCCGGTATACTGCATCAGATGAAAAAATTCAATCCTCAAAAGGAATATATTCCTGCACCACCAAAAGATTCATCCTGTGCGTGCAGTGACTGTAATTTTATGAAATTAAATACCGTTAAAAAGATATATATTGCCTTAAAATACGAAATGCCAGAGCTAATAATTGATGAGGAACTCAGAAAAAAGGCAGAAAAACCAATAAGAAGGATGTTAGAGATTTCTGATAAACTTGGAATATAACAATGAAGAAGAAAATAGCAATTCTTGGTATATTAATTTCTGTTTCTGCAATTTCCTTTTCACAAGAAGAAATTAATCCTAATGGCTATAACATAATATATTATCCTAATGGGAAAAAGCTTAGTGAAGGATATATGAAGAATGGAAAGCCAGACGGTTATTGGAGGACTTATTATACCACAGGTATATTAAAGTCGGAAGGAAACAGAAATAATTTTTTATTGGACAGTATATGGATTTTTTACAATAGCACTGGTGATACTATACAAAAGATAAATTATTTAATGGGAAAAAAGAATGGGTATTATTATGAATACAACACTAACAGAACAAGACCGGAATATATTGGCACTTTAAAAAGCAAGGAGTTGTATGTTAATGATATGAAAGAAGGGGTATCTTATTACTATTATCTGAATGGGAAATTGAAAGAAGAAATTAATTATCTGAAGAATAACAAACATGGAACAGGTATTGAATATAGGCAGGATGGAACGATTATTACTATAAAAAGGTACGATAAAGGTTCACTGATTGAAAGGCAGAGAATAAACAGATACAATGATAAAAATGAAAAAGTTGGTATATGGAAAGAGTTTTATTCCGGAACAAAAGTAAAGAAGGAAATAAATTATAAAGATGGGGTTCTTCATGGGTATTATAAAGAATATAACAATCAGGGAAAATTAATACTCACTTTATACTATCAGGACGGAAAATTGATAGAGGAAACAATGGACGAGGAAAAAAATATTGTAGTAAAAGAAAAATACGATGAATACGGAAATATTTTGGAGCAGGGCCCTTATGTTAATGATATTGCCGTTGGAATTCATAAAACTTACGATAAAGAAGGAAACATCATTAAGTCAAGAATCTATGATGATAACGGAATTCTTCTTTCTGTCGGAATAATAGACAGAGAGGGGAAAAAGGAAGGAGAGTGGATTGATTATTTTCTTTCGGGAAGAACAAAGGCAAAAGGATTGTATAAGAATAATTTAAGAGATGGTAAGTGGTTATTCTACTTTGAAGAAGGACAAATTGAACAGGAAGGAATATATAAAAAAGGAAAAGAAGATGGGATTTGGAAATGGTATTACAAGACAGGGGAAATATGTATAGAAGAAGGATTTTATAATGGAAAAGAAGAAGGATTGTATACGGAATATGATATACCGGGAAATATAATTTCACAGGGAGAATATTTTGACGATGAAAAGGAAGGTGATTGGATAGTTACAATAAATGATTTTGTAGCTAAAGGAAAATATATAACAGGTTTAAGAGATGGCAGATGGAAATATTTTTATGATGATGGGATATTAATGTTCGAAGGTGAATATATACAAGGAAATGCAGAAGGAAAACATAAATATTATTACCCGGACGGATCGATTAAAGAAGAACAGTTTTATAAGAGTGGTATACCTGATAAGCATTGGAAAAAATATGATACAGATGGGAATATTGTTGTAACAATTAGTTATCAGGATGGTAAAGAGTATAGAATAAATGGAGTGAAAATTGATTTTCCGGATGAGGATACTGTAATAATAAAATAGATAATCAGGGAATGGAAGATAACTTTGATATTCGTAAAGTCGGATTGTTTGAAAAAGAACAGGAATACGATTTGGCTGTTCGACCACAAAATTTTCAGGAATTTAAAGGGCAAAAGAGAATTGTGGAAAATCTAAAAATTTTTGTTGAAGCTGCAAAATTACGTGATGAACCACTTGACCATGTTTTGTTATCAGGTCCTCCCGGTTTGGGTAAAACGTCTCTTGCATATATTATCAGAAATGAAGTTGGGAGTAATATTAAAAGCACATCAGGCCCTGTATTGGAAAAGCCTGGTGATCTGGCTGGTCTTTTAACAAGTCTTGAGGATCAGGATATTTTATTTATAGATGAGATCCATAGATTAAATCCTGTTATAGAGGAATTTCTCTATTCTGCAATGGAGGATTATCGGATTGATATAATGATTGATAAGGGACCCAATGCAAGAAGTGTTCAGCTAACCATTAACAAATTTACACTAATAGGCGCCACAACAAGATCAGGGCTTCTTACCAGTCCCCTGAGATCCCGGTTTGGCATTAAGTCTCATTTGGAATACTATGATGTTGATGTGTTAAGTACAATTGCTGCAAGATCAGCAAGAATATTGAATATTACTATTGATAAGGAAGCATGTTTTGAAATTGCAAGAAGATCAAGAGGAACACCACGTATTGTCAATGCCTTGTTAAGAAGAGTAAGAGATTTTGCACAGGTAAAAGGAGATGGAAAAATCGATATGAAAATAACAAAATATGCTTTAAGTGCACTTAATATAGATGAATTAGGACTTGATGAGATTGATAATAAAATACTTACTGTAATTATTGATAAATTTAACGGTGGACCGGTAGGTTTAAATACAATTGGAACTGCTGTTGGTGAAGATGCAGGTACTATTGAGGATGTTTATGAACCGTTTTTAATAAAAGAAGGTTTATTAAAACGTACACCAAGGGGAAGAGAAGCTACAGAATTAGCCTATAAACATCTTGGAAGAACTAACTTTGGAAGTAATCCTTCTCTTTTTGATTAATTTAACCAAACTGAGTAAGAAATCGAACATCGTTTTCAAAGAAATACCTTATGTCGTTTATTTGATATTTCAGCATGGCTATTCGTTCAATACCCATTCCAAAAGCAAAACCGGTATATTTATCACTATCAATATTTGATGCCTCCAAAACATAAGGATCCACCATACCACAACCAAGTATTTCTACAAAGCCGGTATATTTGCATACATTACATCCCGAACCTCCGCATATAGAACATGATATATCAAGTTCAGCAGATGGTTCCGTAAATGGGAAGAATGAAGGTCGCAATCTGATTTGTGTTGACTGACCAAATAATTCTTTGGAAAAATAAAGCAATGTTTGCTTCAAATCTGCAAATGATACATTGGTGTCAATATACAATCCTTCTACCTGATGAAAAATACAATGAGATCTGGCAGAAATTGCTTCATTCCTGAAAACTCTACCGGGAAATATTTTTCTGATAGGAGGTTTACTGTTTTCCATAACCCTAATCTGTACAGATGAAGTATGTGTACGAAGCAAATGATCAGGATCCCTATGAATAAAGAAAGTATCCTGCATATCACGGGCAGGATGTTCTTTTGGAAAATTTAGCCCGGAAAACACATGCCAGTCATCTTCAATTTCAGGACCTTCCGATACCGTAAAACCTATTCTCGAAAATATGTCATAAATTTCTTTTCGAACAATTGAAATAGGATGACGAGATCCTAAATTATATGGTTCAGGAGGTAAAGTATAATCAACTGATTCAACAGATTCTGTACTTGATTTCAAATTGGTTTCAAAGGAATTGTACAAATTTAAAGTGAATTGCTTTAATTCATTGATTTTTTGACCTATTGATCTTTTTTGGTCAGATGGTAATGATTTGAATTCATCAAATAATTGTGTAATCAATCCTTTTTTACTAAGGAATTCCAGTCTGAATTTTTCTAATTGCTGAGAGGAAGTAACTTGATATTCTGAAATTTTCTTCTTGAGATGAGTGATTTTATCTAGCATAAGATTTAATTTTTCCAAGGGTAAGCCTTAATAATTCTGATATCATCAATAGGTCTGTTATACTTATCAGTTGGTTTTGCGGAAATTTTATCAAGGACATCAAAACCATCAATAAGTTCTCCAAAAACAGTATAATTATAATCCAAATGTGGGGTTCCGCCAATTGAAGTATATGCTTCTATTTGTTCATTATTAAAAGGGATATGTTTACCCTGTGAAACCATATTATTAAGTTGTGAGGAAGTATACTTTTTTCCCTGCACAACATAAAACTGAGACCCACTTGATTCTTTACCGGGATTGATATTATCGCTTAAACGGGCTGCCGCCAGAGCCCCGCGTTTATGATAATAATTTATATTAAATTCGGCAGGAATGGTGTATCCTGGTCCACCACTACCCAGTTTTTCATCCGGTTTTGAATTTTTTGTAGCAGGATCACCGGCCTGGATCATAAAGTCTTTAATTACCCGATGAAAAAGCTGGTTGTTATAATAACCTTCCCGAACCAGTTTCAGGAAATTATCACAGTGCATTGGTGTTTCATCATATAATTTAAATACCAAGTATCCTTCGGAGGTTTCTAATACAACGTTAGGATAAGAATTCTGACAAAATACACTGATCCATATTGAAAGAAACAATAGAATAAAACTAATTTTTTTCATAAAATGTACTTAATTCGTGTGATGTTTAAGCAAAGGTAAGAATCAAATATAGCATTCGCATTGGAAATTTATAAAAAACTTGCCGGACAAACTATCATCTATGGAATGGGAACAATCATTCCCAGATTATTAAACTATTCTGTATTAACGGTTTATTATACAAGATTATTTAGTGTTAAGGAATTTGGTGTGTTAACTGAATTGTATGCTTATGTTACCTTTTTGATGATTATTCTTACTTATGGAATGGAAACCGGATACTTCAGATTTGCAAGATCAAGAAATAATCAAAACGTCTACAGCACAATTCTGATTTCTCTTTTTACAACTTCCACACTATTTGTTATAGGCGTTATTATATTAAGAAAAAATTTTGCTGAATTGCTTGAATACAGCGGAAATGTTGAATTTATTTCTATGATAGGCTTGATTGTCGCCATAGATGCTTTTAGCACAATACCATTTGCAAAGTTAAGACTGGAGGAAAAAAGCATCAGGTTTTCCGTACTTAAGATTATCAATGTTATTGTTACCATTGGATGCGTTGTATTTTTTTATGAAGTATTACCCTGGCTTGTGAAAGAAAAAAACATTGCAATACAACTGCCAGTTCGAGAAGATGTTACTTATGTATTACTATCAAATCTTATTGCAAGTACTTTAATTTTAGTGCTGTTATTGCCTGAAATTGTAAAAGTAAAAATTCGGTTTAACTACATACTATTAAAGGAAATTCTTATTTATTCATTTCCCTTGCTAATAGCAGGACTTGCTGGAACGATTAATGAGACTTTGGACAGGATTTTATTAAAGCATTTGATTTCGGATAATGATTTGGCAAAGTATGAACTTGGAATATATGGGGCAAATTATAAGATTGCAATATTGCTTTTATTATTTATCCAGATGTTCAGATACGCTGCCGAACCTTTCTATTTTAATTATTATAGGAATAAAGATGATAAAGAAGTATTTTCAAGAATTATGAGACTGTTTATTGCCAGCATGTTGGTGATTTCGCTCATAATTATGTTATATCTCAGATACATAAAATTCTTTATTGATCCTAAGTTTCATGAGGGATTAAAGATTGTTCCGGTAATACTTACAGCATATTTATTTTATGGTATATTCTTTAATTTATCAATTTGGTATAAACTTAAGAAAAAAACCATTTTTGGGGCAATTCTCACAATAACAGGGGCAGTTGTCACTATTCTTATCAATATTATATTTGTTCCAAAATATTCTTATGTAGCTTCATCATTTGGTCATGTGATCGCTTATTTGATCATGGTGATTTTATCTTATTATCTTGGAAAAAGATACTTTCCAATTGATTACAAAATGAAAAGAATTTGCGAATACATAATTGTTGCATTAATTATCTTTGCTTTTGCATTTTATGTTGTCGGAGATTTTGGTATTTACGGAGATATTATAAAAGGATTTATTATTATTATTTATGCTATTTATATAATGATAAGAGAAAATCTGATGAATTTAAACAGATTAATGAAATGGATATAAAAATAATAAACAAATCAGAGAACGGGCTTCCGGAATACGAAACAGATTTTTCGGCGGGCATGGATTTGAGGGCATATATAAAAAATGAAATTTGCCTTAAACCATTGGAAAGAGTATTGGTTCCTACAGGATTGTATATAGAACTTCCTCGTGGATATGAAGCGCAAATTAGACCCAGATCAGGATTGGCATTAAAAAATGGTATAACAGTTTTAAATACACCTGGAACAATTGATTCTGACTATAGGGGAGAAATTGGTATTATACTTATCAACTTATCGAATGAAGAGTTTGTTGTTAAGAATGGGGAAAGAATTTGCCAGATGATTATAAATAAACATGAGACTATTGTATGGAATGAGGTAGAAATACTCAAAGAAACTGAAAGAAACGCCGGAGGATTTGGACATACGGGAAAATAAGAATTATAAAATCTCTATCTTTTAAAAACCTAACAAGTATAATAAAAATTTTAAAACTTGGAAATTACCTGTCTGCCGAACAGGTAGGCATAAGACCATAAAAATAAACAAATAACTGATGAAGATAATTATTCCAATGGCAGGAATTGGAAAACGTATGAGACCGCATACACTTACTGTTCCAAAACCATTGTTAAAAATAGCTGGAAAATCTATTGTAGAAAGATTGGTAGATAATTTGAGCAGGAATAAATCCATAGATGAAATACATTATATTGTAGGTAATTTCGGGAAAGATGTTGAAGACACATTAATAGAATTAGCAAAAGAAAAAGGAGCAAGAGGGTATATTCATTATCAAAAAGAAGCCCTGGGTACGGCACATGCTATTTATTGTGCTTCTAATACGCTTAAAAACGATGTTATTATTGCATTTGCTGATACATTGTTCATTGGTGATTTTGAAATAAACAATAATGATGAAGCAATTATTTGGACTAAAACTGTAACTCATCCTGAATTGTATGGAGTAGTTCATGAAAATAATAAAGGAGAAGTCATTGATTTTTATGAAAAGCCAAAAAACTTTGTTTCGGATAAAGCAATTATTGGCATTTATTATTTCAAAAACGGTGAAGTGCTTGAAAAGGAAATCAACCGCCTTTTGAATAAGAAGATAATGGTCAATGGAGAATTTCAACTTACTGATGCACTTAAAAACTTACTTAACAAAGGAATTAAATTTACATGTAAAGTTATTGATGAATGGCTAGATTGTGGTAATAAAGAGGAATACCTAAGGAGTAGCAAGAGAATACTGGAAGTTTTAAAATATAAGATAACTGCAGATCAGGGAAAAAATCGAATAAATAAACCTGTATTTATAGGAGAAAATGTAATTATTAAAGATAGTGAAATTGGTCCAAATGTATGTATAGAGGAAAATTCTATAGTTGAAAACTCAAAATTGAAAAACTCAATAATAGGATCTAATACAAAGATTGTATTATCTGATTTGAATAATTCAATCGTAGGGGATGAATGTTTTATTCGTAAAGGCAATGGTGAACTTAATTTAGGAGCTTACAATCAATATGAAGGCAAATAAACTATATATTCTGCTTTTGGTTGTTATCGGAATTTCGTGCAGTACAGTAAAAAAGGTTAGCAGAACAGAGGAAGAGGAAAGTTATTTAAACACTCAATATTACAGACTGTTTATTGATGCTACAAAGCATGCATTATTTGGAAATAATACCACTGCAATCTCAATGTATAGTGCATGTATTTCGCAATTTCCTGAAAGAGCTGCACCCTATTACCAGTTAAGTTCTATTTATTTAAGAGAAAACGACATTGAAAAGGCCAGAGAATATGCTATTAAAGCTGAAAATTTGAATGATAGTAATATATGGTATAAAGCACATTTGGCAAATATTTATCAATATGAGAATAATTATGATAGTGCTATTGTTTTATATGAGGAGATCGTTAGAGAGAAGGACGACCTGGAAACAAAATATAATCTTGCTTTATTGTATAGTCAAATCCATAAAAACCAGCAGGCACTTGATTTACTGAATGAATTAGAAGATGAGATTAAAGGAAATCGAAGAATATACTTGATGAGGCATAATATTTTTCATAACATGGGAAAATATGATTCAGCAATTTACGAATTGGAAAGCCTTATAAAATATTTTCCGGAGGATATGAGTAATTACGGGATATTGGCAGAATATCTTTCAGAAGTGGGTAAAAATAAGTATGCAAAAAAGGTATATTATGATTTAATACAGCAAGATTCAGTTAACGGATTGGCACTTCTTTCCTTCGCAGATTTCTATATAAAAAACAATAAAGCAGATTCAGCATTCATGTATTATGAAAAGGCGATTTGTTGCAGTGATCTCGATAAGGAAGATAAAATTTCTATCATTATAGGGTTTATTGGAAATAAGATATTTCTGGAAAAGTACGGAGAACGAGTTATTAAACTGTTGGATGTAATGAATAAAACTGAAAATGATTTCAGGGTATATGCTTCATATGCAGATATTTATATTAAATTGCAGGAGTATGAAAAGGCATGTCAATATTTTGATACAGCGTTGTATTATGAAAAAAATAATTTATTGCTTTGGGAGCAGGCTATACTGGTAAATAACTATTTGGGGAAAAATGAGAAAGTAGTTCAACTTGCTGAAGAAGCGTTAAATGTATTTCCGAATCAAGCTAATATTTATGTCATAAAAGCATATTCTGAACGAGAACTTAAGAATGATGATATGGCTATTAAGGATATACAAAACGCCCTGAATTTAAAGGTTGATAGTGATTTAAAAATCCAGTCGTATAATTTATTGGCTGAAATTTACAGAGAAAATAATTTGCATAATAAATCTGACAGCTGTTTTGAATTAATATTAGACATTGATCCTGAAAATTTAATGATAAGAAACAATTACGGGTATTATTTGTCATTAAGAAAGGTCAGATTGGAATTTGCATTGGGGTTAAGTAAATTAACAATAGAGAAAGATCCGGATAATGCTACATATCTTGATACGTATGGATGGATATTATTTCAATTAGGAGATATAAAAGAGGCAAAGAAGTACATTGAGGCATCAATTCGAAATGGAGCATATAATAATGCTGAAGTTCTTTATCATTATGGTGAAATAATGATTCAATTGGGAAAATGCAATGAAGCCATTGAAGCGTGGGAAAAAATACTGGAGTTGGATGAAGGATTTGACATTAAAGAAAGATTGGAATCAGTGAGAAAGATATGTGAATGAAAAATAGAAAGAAAACCATATGGATTATTATCTCATTTGTATTTCTTTTTACAGGCAATGCATTAGAACAAAATAGTAAAAGAGAAAAACTGGAAATAGAGAAAAGTAAAATAGAAGCAGAAATTGAATTAATGAATAAACTTCTCAATGATACAAGAAATAAAAAGGAAAATACGGTTAATGAATACAAATTATTAAATAGAAAAATCAATAGTAGAAATAATATTATTGAAAAACTGAATAAGGAAATTTCTATAATAAACAAGGAAATCGCTGAGAATGAAAATACACTGAAGCTATTACAGGATGATTTAAAGAAAGCAAAAGAAGAATATTCAAATTTAATTTACTACGCATTTAAAAGTAGTAATCATCACCTTAATTTTATGTATTTACTTGCCTCTGAGGATATTAATCAGTTTTACTTGAGATTAAAATACTTACAGCAATACAAGGAGTACAGAATAAAACAAATGACACTAATTAAAAAATTAAACTTTGTTATAGAAGAAAAACTATTGAATTTGAATAAAAGTAAAATTGAAAAAATTAAAGTAATTAATGAAAAGTTAGTAGAAAGGGCAAATCTTAAAAATGAGATAGATGAAGCTGATAAAATTCTAAATGTGTTAAAAGGGAAAGAAGGTGATTTGGAAAAGGAATTGAATGAAAAAAGACAAATAGCAAAAAAACTTGAAAAGGAAATAGAAAGTATAATAAGGGAGAAAAGCAGGAACAATAGATTTGCTTCTCTTACACCGGAAGATAGAATAATATCAGATGATTTTGCAAAAAATAGAGGTTTGTTGCCATGGCCAACAAAACAGGGAGTAATTACTGAATTTTTTGGTGAGAATGAATATCCGGAAATGAAAAACCTAAAGGTTAGAAATAATGGCATTGATATAACAACAATACAAAATTCATATGTTAGATCTATATTTAAAGGTGAAGTTTCTGCTATATTTGCAATTAAGGGCACGAACAGTACAGTTCTTATACGACACGGAAATTACTTTACGGTATATCATAATTTAGTAAATGTTAGGGTTAAAATAGGGGATAGAGTTGATACAAAAGAAATTATTGGAAATGTATATTCGGATAGAAAAACTGGAGAAAGCATTGTTCATCTTGAAATATGGAAAGAAACTGAATTGATGAATCCGTTGGAATGGTTAAGTAATTGATGTAATTATTTTAAAGATTCATTGTAAATTTGCTTTGGTTTGAAGAAATTCGTTGGAAAAATAGATTTCATAGGTAACATAATCTCAGGAAATTAGTATAAATGGATGATAGAATAATCGTAAACTAATAATGAGAAAAGTGATTAAAATACCATCTAAGATTGAAAGCTTGCGAAAAGTTGAAAGAATAATTGATGAAATTTCGAGTGATTTTCATATTAAGGAAGATTTGTATGGAAATATCCTTATAGCTGCATTAGAAGCTGCGAACAATGCAATTCTTCATGGTAATGGACTAAATGAAGAAAAGAATGTCACGATTTCATTTAGTTTAGAAAATAAAATATTGAATGTGAAAGTTGATGATGAAGGAGAAGGATTTGATTATGAAAACATACCTGATCCTACGGCACCTGAAAACCTGGAGAATGTGAATGGACGCGGGATATTTTTGATGGAGAAGTTATCGGACAACATTAAATTTAGCAGGAATGGGGCAACAGTAGAACTTGAATTTAATATGAAATAATTTTGCAAATAAAGTTTATTTCACAAATACCTGAATTTCAATTAAATAAGAAAATATTATATAAGAATTGGTTAGAAAAAATCTTAAAAAAAGAAGGCAAAAAGTTAGGAGACATAAGATATATTTTTGTCTGTAAAAGTGAAATAATTTCAATAAACAAGAATTACCTTAATCATAATTATGAAACGGATATAATAACGTTTGATAGTTCCTATCTGGATGTTGTTTCCGCAGAGATTTATGTTTGTATTGATGTAGTAAAGAAAAATGCAATTTTGTATTCAAAAAATAATTTTGCTGAAGAATTGAATCGGGTCATTGTTCATGGATTGTTGCATTTGCTCGGTTATAATGACAATAAATTGCATGAAAGAAAGAGAATGCGTGAAAAGGAAGAGTTCTATATGAAGTATTTAGATTAAATATAAATACTTTATTCATTGTATATTTGCTGAAAATTCTATTTATGTATGATGTAATCGTTGTTGGTGCAGGACATGCCGGTACTGAGGCTGCTTCGGCAGCAGCTAAAATGGGAAGCAAGGTTTTATTGATCACCATGGATATGACAAAAATTGCACAGATGTCGTGCAATCCAGCCATGGGAGGAATCGCTAAAGGACAGATTATCAGAGAGATAGATGCAATGGGAGGCTATAGTGGAATTGTAACAGACAAAAGTATGATCCAGTTTCGAATGCTAAACAGAAGCAAGGGTCCGGCGATGTGGAGTCCGCGTGCGCAATGTGATAGGTTTTTGTTTAGTTTGGAGTGGAGAAAAGTACTAGAAGAAAACAGGAATATTGATTTTTGGCAGGATAGTGTGAATGAATTGTTAATTAAGAATAATACTGTTGTTGGAGTCAAAACAAAAATGAGGATGGAATTTTATGCTAAGACAGTTATTCTTACGAATGGGACTTTTGAAAATGGGATTATTCATATAGGAAGGACACAATTAAAAGGAGGAAGAATATGGGAGCCAAGATCTTCAGGGATATCAGAACAATTAAAATCGTTAGGATTTGAGATTGGACGTATGAAAACAGGGACACCGGTAAGATTAGACGGACGTACAATAAATTTTAAAATACTGGAAGAACAAAAGGGAGATGAAGAAGGAGGTAATTTTTCATTTTTAACAAAGGAAAGGATAAAAACGAATAAAAGTTGTTATATAACTTATACTAACGAATATGTTCATTCTATTTTAAGGGAAGGATTTGAAGATTCTCCTTTATACAATGGAACTATTAAGGGAATTGGGCCAAGGTATTGTCCGAGTATAGAAGGAAAAATAGTTACTTTTTCAAACAAAGAGAAGCATCAATTGTTTTTAGAACCAGAAGGTTTTGAAACGATTGAATATTATTTAAATGGTTTTTCTTCGAGTTTACCAATTGAGATTCAATTGAAAGCCTTAAAGAAAATTGAAGGTTTGGAAAAAGTAAGAACTTTCAGGCCTGGATATGCAATTGAGTACGATTATTACCCACCAACACAATTAAATTATACACTGGAAACAAGAGTTATTAAAAACTTATTTTTTGCGGGACAAATTAATGGCACAACTGGATATGAAGAAGCTGGAGGTCAAGGACTTATAGCAGGAATTAATGCACATAATAAGGCTAATGGTATGAACGAATTCATACTTGGAAGGGACGAATCATATATAGGAGTTTTAATAGACGATTTAATTGCGAAGGGTGTAGATGAACCATATAGAATGTTTACTTCGCGAGCTGAATTTAGAATTTTACTAAGACAAGATAATTGTGATGAAAGATTAACCTTAAAATCATACAAAATAGGTCTTGCTGAAAAGGAAAGAGTTAATTTGGTGGAAGAAAAGATAAAGGATAAAAACAAACTGATAAATTTTTTAAGCAATTACGGTATTGAACCAAAGAGAATAAATACTTTTTTAGAAGAAAGAAATCAATCAAAAATAAAACAGAAAGTAAAACTTATTGACATTGCAAAAAGACCATTAATATATATAATTGATTTGGCCAATGAAATTAAAGAATTCAGAAATGTTCTTGAAGAATCGAAAACGAATACAGTTGATTTATGTGAAGGATTAGAGATTGAAATGAAATATAGCGGGTATATTGAAAGAGAGAAATTGATGGCTGATAAAATTAACAGACTTGGAAGAATAAAAATCCATAAAAATATAGATTATACTAAATTAAAATCAATAAGTTTTGAAGGAAGACAAAAGCTAAATTCAATTAAACCAAAGACCATTGGTCAAGCGTCAAAAATTCCTGGCGTATCGCCAGCAGATATTAGTGTTTTATTAGTTCATATCGGAAGATAAAATAAAATTGTTCCACGTGGAACACAATATTGTATGGAAGATCTAAAAAAAACAATACAATATCTTCCTTCTACTCCGGGTGTGTATCAGTTTATTGATGCAAATGGGAATATTCTCTATGTTGGGAAAGCAAAGAACCTTAAAAACAGGGTATCCTCGTATTTCACAAAAAGAAAAACCGAATCTTTTAAAACCAAATCTTTAATAAACCAGGTTAAGGATATAAAATGCATTGTTGTTGAAAATGAGTCTGACGCCCTTTTGCTCGAAAACAATATCATTAAAAAAAATCAACCAAAATACAATGTTCTTTTAAAAGATGATAAGACTTTTCCCTGGATATGTATTAAAAATGAAGCTTTTCCAAGAATTTTTTCAACAAGAAAGCTTATGAAAGACGGATCAGAATATTTTGGGCCTTACACATCTTCTTTTATGGTTAAAACAGTATTGACTCTTGTAAGGCAATTGTATCAAATCAGAACATGTAATTATAATTTTACTGAAGAGAATATAAAAAAGGGAAAATATAAAATTTGTCTTGAATATCACATTGGGAATTGTTTAGGCCCATGTGAAAATTTACAAAGTGCCGAAGATTATAACTCTGCTATTCTTCAAATAAAAAAGCTACTCAAAGGCAATTTACAAGAAGTAATAACACACCTTTCTGTCATGATGAATGAATTGGCCCGGCAACAAAAATTTGAAGATGCAGAAAGAATAAAACAAAAAATATTTTTACTTGAAAGATATAGAAGCAAATCAACAATTGTAAATCCACGACTTAATAATATTGATGTTTTTAATTACATTGATGATGATAAAAAAGCATTTGTGAACTTTTTAAAAATAATGAATGGAGCAATCATTCAGTCGCACACTATAGAAATGCATAAGAGATTGAATGAGAATCCTGAAGAGTTACTATTATTGGCAATAGTGGATATAAGGGAAAAAGTCAAATCAGATGCTGGAGAAATCGTTGTGCCATTTGTTCCCGGCCATGAGTATAAACAATTTAACTTTTTCGTCCCGACAAAAGGTGATAAGAAAAAGCTTTTGGACCTTTCCTTTCGAAATGCAAAATATTTTAAAATACAAAAAGAAAGAAGAATTGAACAAAGCAACTTTGAAAATAAAAAACAAAAATTTCTTGAAAGAGCAAAAAAGGAACTCAGATTAAAAGAAATTCCGAAACGAATAGAATGTTTTGATAATTCTAATATTCAGGGAACAAATCCTGTGGCTTCCTGTGTTGTCTTTGCAAATGGAAAACCTGCAAAAAAAGAATACCGACACTATAATATTAAATCAGTTAGAGGGGCAAATGATTTTGCCAGCATGGAAGAAATTGTATTCAGGAGATACAAGCGTTTAATCGATGAAAAAAAAGAATTGCCTAATCTGATAATTATTGATGGCGGCAAAGGGCAATTGCATTCCGCGGTAAAAAGTTTGAAAAGACTTAATGTTTTTGATAAGATTCCTTCGATTGGCATTGCCAAAAAGCTTGAAAAAATCTTTTTTCCAAACGATCCTGTACCAATTTATCTTGATAAAAATTCTTCAACACTTAAATTAATTCAAAATATTCGAAATGAAGCACATCGATTTGGGATCAATTTGCATCGGAAAAAAAGATCTTCAGCAATGATTAAAAACAATTTGAAAGAAATTGAAGGCGTTGGTGAGAAATCGATTGAAAAAATAATTAAGGCCTTCAAATCAGTTGAAGTTCTAAAAACCAAGAAGATTGAAGATATTGAGGCAATTGTTGGGAAAAAAATCGCATCAAAAATTTATAATGCAATAACAGAAAAAGGCTAATTTTTCCTTTCAATAACGAAATTAACCAGCATAACCAGTGAATCTAATGCTTCATTTGAAGGAAATTCTTTCAATACGTTGAGTGCGTGATCTCTGTTTTCAATCATTTTTTGATGAGCATATTCCAGGCCTCCATTTTTATGCACAAAATCGTATATCTTATTGTGTGTCAGTCTCTTAGATGGTTTTTTACTGATTAATTTCAAGATTTCTCTGCGTTCGGGAGGATTTGCATTAGAAAGTGATACTATCAAAGGAAGTGTTAATTTTCTTTCCTGGATATCATTGCCTTTGGGTTTTCCTGTAATTGTAGTTTTTTCGTAGTCAAAGAGATCATCCTTTATCTGAAAGGCAATACCTGTTTTTATTCCAAACTCTTTCATTTTTTCAATCTTCTTCTTATCTTCCGTCACTGAGCGTGCGCCACTTGCTGCACATGCTGCGATGAGTGTAGCCGTTTTTTTTCTGATAATTTCAAAATATTCTTCTTCACTTATATTTAATTTTTTCGTTTTTTGGATCTGCAGAAGTTCACCTTCACTCATTTCTTTTACTGCATCAGATACAATTCCAAGTATTTCATATTCTTTATGTTCAATAGAAATGAGCATTCCTTTTGCAAGAAGATAGTCACCCAGAAGTACTGCAATTTTTGATTTCCATAAAGCATTTATGGAAAGAAATCCTCTTCTCTCATATGAATCATCCACAACATCATCATGAACAAGTGTTGCTGTATGCAATAGCTCAATAAGTGTAGCTGCGACATAGGTAGAATTTGTTATGTCCCCAATTGCATTTGCAGTCAAAAACACAAGCAAAGGTCTGATTTGTTTGCCTTTACGTTTTAGTACATAGTTAGTTATGATATTAAGAAGAGGAACTTTTGATTTCATTGTTTTTGAAAACAATTCATTGAACCTATTCAGTTCTTCAGATACCGGCAGTTTTATTTTTGACAATTGTCCCATGAAATATACTTTTCTAACAATTAAAGATATTCAAAATAGTTATTCAATTTTGTCTATCTTATATTTCGACTGAATTTTAAAATTTTCGGCAAAATAATAAGCATCTTTAAATAATGTTTAAATAACTGTATATCAAGCAGATAGAAAAAGAAATATTCGAGTTAAAAGTCATTAGAAATTGATATTTTACAGGATCTACTCTATATGTACCAAAGAAATCTGCCACCAAGTGCTTAACGTTTGTTTTATGAGTTTTGTTTAAATACTACTGTGTTGTCAATATAGCAGGAAAAATTCGAATGTTAAATATTAATATATTTGTATAATTAAATATGTAAAAAATGGTGATTAATGAATTAACTGTTGATCAACTTGAAAAGGCTGCAAATATGCTTAGGGCAATTGCTCATCCAATGCGAATAGCTATTCTCAATTATCTTGAAGATGGGGGAAAACGTAGCGTTACAGAAATCTATGAAAAAATAGGCATTGAACAATCTACAACATCTCACCATCTTGGAATACTTAAAGATAAAGGCGTACTCAATTCGAATCGCGAGGGGAAAAATACATACTATTCTATCCGGCATAATAAACTTAGCAATTTGATTGAATGTATAAACACTTGTGCCTGCGATTAGTTGATTTATAAATTCTACGCACTATTTTAGTTACTTCCAATGAAAGATTTGAATATGGGGGATTTGAATATTTATTCATTATATGTTCCACGTGAAAATAAAATTTAGGTAGTATATATTCAATGCATAAAAAGATTTAATTTATGTCTGAAAATAAAAAGCTATTTCTGCTGGATGCATATGCCTTGATCTTCAGAGCATATTATGCATTTATTAATCGGCCTATTAGAAATTCAAAGGGACTAAACACTTCGGCAATATTTGGATTTGTAAATACTCTTGATGAAGTCATCAGAAAAGAAAATCCCGGATATATTGCTGTTGCCTTTGATCCTCCTTCACCTACATTCAGGCATTACATGTATGATGCATATAAGGCAAATCGCGAAGCTACACCACCAGATATTAAACTATCTGTGCCTTATATAAAAAAAATTTTAGAAGCCTGGCATATTCCTATTCTTGAATATGAGGGTTTTGAGGCAGATGATGTTATCGGAACGGTTTCAAAAAAAGCAAAAAAAGAAGGTTTTGAAGTCTATATGATGACTCCGGATAAAGATTATGCTCAATTGGTGGAAGAAGGAATATATATGTATAAACCCAGGCGTTCCGGTAATGATAATGAAATTCTTGATGTTGAAGGAATAAAAAATCATTTTGGAGTTGATAACCCTTCTCAGGTAATTGATATTCTTGCCTTATGGGGAGATTCATCTGACAACATACCGGGAGCTCCAGGCATTGGAGAAAAGACGGCCAAAAAATTAATCGCCCAGTATGGCACTGTAGAAAACTTGTTAGCCAATACAAACAATTTAAAGGGGAAACAAAAAACAAACCTTGAAGAAAATACAGACCAGATCCTGCTTTCAAAAAAATTGGTAACCATCGATATTGGTGTCCCTATCAATATTCATTTAGAGGAGTTTGTAAGGCATGATCCGGATAGATCTCACCTAAAAAAATTATTTAATGAATTGGAATTCAGAACATTAGCACAAAGAATCCTTGGAGAGGAGAGTGAGCAAATAGCAGGAATTCAGAAAACCCTGTTTGATCTCAATCCTGCAGAAAACAACGAATCACAAGCTTCTGTTGTATCTTTTAATCCGGATAAAGTAAATTACCAACAAATTGAAAGTGAGAATGAAATTGATGCATTGATTTCAAAATTGAAGAAGCTCGATAAATTTTGTTTCGATACTGAAACCACAGGATTGGATGTTTTAATGGACGAAATTGTTGGTCTTGCTATTTGCACTGATGAAAAACAAGCATGGTATGTTCCATTTTCTGAGAATCAGGAATTGACAAAGAAAACACTGAAGAAATTTAAAGATATATTCAACAACAGTTCTGTTTTAAAAATCGGACACAACCTGAAATTTGACATTGAGATTTTATCAAAATACGATATAAAAGTATCACAGCCATTTTTTGATACAATGGTTGCTCATTACCTGCTGCAACCGGAGAGGAGACATAAGCTGGATAACCTGGCAGAAAGCATACTGAACTACAAAATGGTTAGTATTGAAGAACTGATAGGGAAAAAGGGGAAGGATCAGTTAAGCATGCGTCAGGTCCCGGTTGAAAAGGCAAAGGATTATGCTTGTGAAGATGCAGATATTACTTTTAGGTTATACAATATATTGTTTCCTGAAATGAAAGAAAAAAGACTGGCCAATCTTTTTTCTGAGATCGAAATGCCCTTAATTGATGTATTGGTTGATATGGAATTAACAGGTTTTAATATTGATAAAAAGAGCCTGAAGAATTATGAAATGTTCTTAAATAAGGAAATCAAATCTGTTGAAAACAATATTTATGATATGGCCGGGGAACATTTCAATATAGCTTCTCCAAAACAGTTGGGGATCATTCTTTTTGAGAAGCTGAAAATAAGTGCAAATACAAAAATGACAAAAACAAAGCAATATTCAACTGGCGAGGAAGTATTGCAAAGGCTAACCGATACCCATCCTATAATTCCTCTCATTCTTGATTACAGAACCCTTACCAAGCTACAATCTACATATGTTAGTGCTTTACCTAAATTAATAAACAATAAAACCGGGCGCATTCATACTTCGTTCAATCAAACTATAACGGCCACAGGAAGATTAAGCTCTGTTAATCCTAATCTTCAAAATATTCCGATTCGGGAAGAAAGAGGGAGAGAAATACGAAAGGCATTTATTCCAGCAAATGAAGACTATGTTATTCTATCAGCTGATTATTCTCAGATTGAACTTAGACTCATGGCCCATATTAGTGGCGATGAGCAGATGATAAAAGCATTTTCTAAAGGAGAAGATATACATCAAACAACGGCTTCAAAGATATATAAGGTTGATCCTCAAGATGTTACACGTGAAATGCGTTCAAATGCAAAGACTGCAAATTTTGGAATAATCTATGGGATCTCTGCATTCGGACTTTCACAAAGGCTTAGAATTTCAAGAACGGATGCAAAAGAATTGATTGATAGTTATTTTGATACCTTTCCAAAGGTCAGGGCATACATGGAAATAAGCATTGAAAATGCAAAACTTCACGGGTATGTTGCAACTTTGTACAATCGAAAAAGATACCTTCCTGATATTCAATCTCACAATTCAATGATAAGAGGAATTGCAGAAAGAAATGCTATTAACTCACCTATCCAGGGAACTGCTGCTGATATAATTAAGATTGCTATGATCAAAATTCATCAAAGGATTCTGGATAAATACAGGACCAGGATGATACTTCAGGTACATGATGAATTGATATTTGATGTATACAAACCGGAACTTGATGAAATCCGTGAATTGGTGAAGGATGAAATGGAACATGCTGCCAATCTCAAAGTGTCTTTGGAAGTTGAAATTGGTTCAGGAGAAAATTGGCTTGAGGCACATTAGGAGGAACTTAGTCTGTTCTGTGAATGCCTTCAATATATTTTTGCCTGATTTTTTCCAACCTGCTAACTTCAACATTTTGCGCATAAATTCTTACGAGATCAAGTACCTTATTTGCATAAACAACAGCCAGGGCTGCATCAAAATTGCTATCATCAAGATTGTTTTTAACCCAGCGGGTTACGCTTTTAAATCTCCCCCAGATCAATTCTCTTCCGATATCCAGATAATGCATATTGTCTTCCTGATCTTTAAACATATATTCATTGAGTTTTTCAAGATTAAAGATTTTTTTCAATTCGATTAAAGCAACAGAATCCAACGTTTTGCTTTTTTGGTATTTAATACCGGAATCCATAAAATATTTTTGGATTTCTTCAACAGGTTCATAACTGGTTAAACCTCTTATTCTGATAAAAGGATAGGAATCATTTCCGATTAAAATGGAACCGGAACCAGCCATAAATTCATAATTTGTATAGTGCTTAATATTGTCAGTTATCCTTAAAACTTTTTCCATAGAATAGAATTCGGTTGTAACCATAAAGAAAGTATCCGGCTTCTGATCGATTGGAAGATTATTTCCATGATATCCGGAAAAAGGTTCAAGATTTTGAAGAACAAATGAATTGCGGAGAATAAAGTGTTCAACTGTCTTAACGTGTTCTTCTTTAACAATAGTACCAATGGTTTGTATCATAATTCTATTTGTATTATAGGAAAAACATTTATGAGCAGGCAATTAAAAACCTGAAAACAATGGAAAATGCTAAACAAAATTATAGTATGAATAAAGATATTAAACATTTCAGATAAGAGGAAAATACTTTTTTATGCAATAAGACATTGCAAAATAGTATATAGTAAAACTTATTAAGCATACTATTTGTTCATTAAAAAATTCAATCAACTGCGATTAGCTTAATCCATTACCAAATATTAAATGCATTCGTATATAACATAAAAAAAATAAGAAGTTGAAAACTCTTCAATAACACTGGTCGGGGAAGAGATTGTATTTGTATAATAAACCTGAATACATATCTTTGTTATTCCCTATTAACAATTCCTGAAATGCCACTGATAACGTCTATTGTTAACTGGCTGAATTTTAAAAGAGTCACACAAATTGAGCTGATTCGAAAGTACCCCGATCAGATTCAAAAGGAAAGTTTTATTCAGTTAATTGATAAAGCTGTAGGTACTGAATGGGGTAAAATGCATAAATACGATTCTATTGAATCTATTTCAGATTTTCAGGAAATAACCCCGCTTAGCACATACGAAAGCATGAAACCATTTATTGAGAGAATAAGAGCTGGTGAACAAAATGTTTTATGGCCGGGAGAAATTAAATGGTTTGCAAAATCATCCGGAACAACCAGTGGTAAGAGTAAATTTTTACCTGTAAGCAAAGAAGCTATGGAAAAATGCCATTTCAGGGGAGGAAAAGATGTTCTGGCTTTGTACACAAATAATTATCCTGATTCAAAAATATTTAACGGAAAAGGATTGACCCTGGGAGGAAGTCATAAAATAGATAATTTTAATAATCAATCATATTATGGCGATTTATCAGCTATATTAATTGAAAACCTGCCTTTTTGGACAGAATTTATCCGAACTCCCAGTTATGAAGTTGCTCTGCTGGATAAATGGGAAATTAAACTTGAAAAAATTGCCAGTGAGACCGTGAACGAGAATGTTACAAGTATTGCTGGTGTTCCCTCGTGGAATCTGGTAATGATAAAATATATACTGGACTACACTAAAAAAAAGGATTTACTGGAAGTTTGGCCAAATCTGGAATTGTTTATACACGGTGGTGTGAGTTTTACACCTTATCTGGAACAATTTAAAAAATACATTCCATCAGAGAACATGCACTATCTTGAAACCTATAATGCCTCTGAAGGTTTTTTCGCGATTCAGGATGATCCTGAAAAAAATGATATGTTGCTCATGCTGGATTATGGTATTTTTTATGAATTTATACCTGTTGAAGATTTAAACAAAAAAAATCCAAAAGCTTTAACTATCGATCAGGTTGAAAAGGGGATAAATTATGCTCTCGTTATCACCACAAACTCCGGTCTTTGGCGCTATCTGATAGGCGATACAATAATTTTTACTTCTACTTATCCGCATAAGATTATCATTTCAGGAAGAACAAAACATTTCATCAATGCTTTCGGAGAAGAAGTCATTATTGATAATGCTGAAAAAGCCATAAGCATTGCATGTGAAAAGACAAATTCACAGGTTACGGATTACACCGTCGGGCCTGTTTTTATGGATGATAATTCAAAAGGAAGACACGAATGGATTATTGAATTTGCCGTTTCTCCTCAGAATTTGAATGAATTCATTTGTTTTTTGGATGAAGCGTTAATGCAAATTAATTCGGATTATGAAGCCAAGCGTTATAAAAATATTACACTGGATATACCATTGGTTCGACAAGTTGATCAGGGTACTTTTTATAAATGGATGGAAAAAAGAGGCAAAGTAGGTGGACAAAACAAAGTTCCGAGATTGTATAACACAAGAAAATATTTAGATGATTTAATTCGAATGATTCGATAAATAATATTAAACATCTGCTTTGTAAATTAACAAAGAAAAAGGTAAATTAACATAGACCTAAAACTAAAAAAGATGCATATCGCTATTGCAGGAAACATTGGTTCAGGGAAAACAACTCTTACAGGTTTGTTATCCCGACATTTTAACTGGCAGGCTCACTATGAAGATGTGGATGATAATCCTTACCTCGATGATTTTTATAATGATATGCAACGCTGGTCATTTAATCTGCAGATCTATTTCCTTAATAGCAGGTTTAATCATATTCTGGAAATAAAACAATCAAAAAAAACAATAATACAGGACAGAACAATATATGAAGATGCGTATATTTTTGCTCCCAATCTTCATTCAATGGGTTTAATGTCTACTCGCGACTTTGAAAATTATTTTACTTTGTTTAATTTGATATCATCACTCATCGATCCACCAGATCTGGTGGTTTACTTGCGTGCATCGGTTCCTACTTTGGTTAAACAGATTGAAAAAAGGGGAAGAAAATATGAAGATAATATTCGGCTCGACTATTTAAGGAAATTGAATGAACGTTATGAATCATGGGTTGATTCTTATAATCTTGGCAAAATGATAATCATTGATGTTGATCACACAAACTTCATTGATAAAACAGAAGACCTAAGTCTTGTTATCGATAAAGTCAATGCCGAATTACACGGACTTTTCTGATAAGTTGTATATTATTCACTTTGCGCAATGTTTTCAACTTTTTTAACCATACTCTCCCATAAATCATTGGGTATTCGTGCACCATAGTGTTCAATTACCTTTCCTGCAAGCAAAGCTCCTATTTTTCCGCATTTTTCATAATTGAGTTTTCTGACAATGCCATGTAAGAATCCTGCAGCATACTGATCACCTGCCCCTGTTGTATCGAGCACTTTTGAAGGGATACTGTCTATTTTACATTTTATTTCTTCCGCTTGTATCAGAGATCCTTCTTTGCCAATTTTAACAATTGCAACAGAGCATTGTTTTGCAAAAACAGTAAGCGCATCATAGGGATTTGTACCTGTATAAGCTTTTGCTTCTTCTTCATTTGCAAAAACAATATCAACATAATCAGGAATGATTCTCGAAAGAAAATCCCTGTTCGCTTCCACTACATTATAACTTGCCAGATCAAGTGATATTTTTAAACCTTTGTGTTTGGCTGTTTTCATTAATTCTTCAACAAGTGAAGTATTTTGAACAAGGTAACCTTCAATATGAATAAGATCAAAATTATCAAAGCATACAGATTCAAGATCATGAACAGAAAATTCAACGGCAGCACCAAGATAAGTAGCAAAAGTTCTTTCTGTATCAGGGGTTATTAAAGTATATGCTCTGCCTGTGTTGGTATCCGATCTGGTTATGTAGAGTTTAACACCAGCAGATTCCAGATCTTCTATATAAAAATCCCCCAATTCGTCTTTACCAACTTTGCCGGAGAATCCGCATTTTGTTCCCAGAGATGCCAGACCATGAATTGTGTTTGCAGCTGATCCTCCAGATTTCATTGTTGATGTAAAAAGTTGAATATGATCATTTAAATCCGGGATGTCATCTATTCCAATGAGTTGCATACCTCCTTTCGGGAATTTAAAATGATGAATAACCTTTTCATTTTCAAGCTGTACCAATACATCCACCAATGCATTTCCAAGTCCGAGTACCTTCATAAGAGTTTAGGTTTTATTTCCTCTCTAAGTAATGGATTTTTTCTGAAAAAAGTGAAGATTTGTATTGCATAATTAAACCAGAACACATATTTTTGCTGGCTCTAATTTCCTCAGTAGCTCAGTTGGTTAGAGCATCTGGCTGTTAACCAGAGGGTCGTTGGTTCGAGTCCAACCTGAGGAGCAAAAGGCCGGTGTAT
>CAYORG010000019.1:0-51151 GCA_964406315.1 uncultured Bacteroidales bacterium
AGGATATTTTAGAGTATCTGCTGTATCTGAAAAAAAAATGTTGGTGAATTAATTTTAAAACTATAAATCTTAAATAAGATGTTATAATGACTTATTTATTTTTTAATATTCTAAATATAAATATCTGAAGATATGTATTAGTATTAAAAAATATGCTTTCGCTATCTTGCTAACCTTAAATTTTATTACCTATTTGCAGTGAAGGATTTAATGAATTATCGAAATATTTATAACTAACGAAAGTTCCTGTTTTATAAAATAAAACATCTTTAACAATAGCATATTCTTCTGTTTGTGGAACTGTATCTAATACCTGAGCATTAATATTATTGCATATTATAAATACTGCAAGTGAAAAAAAGTTAAGCAAAAGTCAAATAATTAAAATACTATTTGACTAAGTAATTAATTTATAATGTGTAAGCAGCAGTATGATTACTTGCCTGAATCAGTCGGAGAAATATATGTACGAAAAAAGGCGGATTACTCCGCCCATATTCTGTGTTTCCACAGCACACACCAGAGGCCGCTGACGAGTTGCACTTCTGCAGAGCTCGTTTACTTGCGTAGTGCAAATTCCGGTGATACTGACCACCTGATAACGACGTAAATTGACCACTCCTACCGATTTCGACTGACCATCCCACACCGGAATCCATGCATTGTTAAGTGCTTAAAATACAACTTCATACATTATCATTTTTAATAAGTAAGTCTCAAAATTATATAGTGGTCAGCGTGTCCGGTTTTGGGTAGTCAACGAGACTGGTTTTTGCACATACCTTAGATTCAATTAAAGGTAATAAGATTTAATTAAAAATATTGTATAAATATTACATATACTGTAATTATATATTATATTTGTGTAATTTATTTTTCGGATGAGAATAGTAACTTTCAGAGCAATAAAAGAGTATGTTGAGAAAGATGCTAATGCTGCGGTTGCATTATATGAGTGGTATCACCGGGTGAGAAGAGCTAACTGGAACAATTTACTTGAACTTAAAAAGGATTTTAACAGTGTTGATTATGTTGGTAATGAAAGGTATGTTTTTAACATTAAGGGAAATCATTACCGTATTGTATGTATAATAATTTTTGCCTCGAAAAAAGTATATATTCGGTTTATTGGTACTCATGCACAATACAATAAAATTTCGACTAAAATGATATAATGATGAAAATAGAAAAGATCAAGAATGAACAGGAATATAACAAAGCTCTTGAAAGAGTTGAATTGTTATTAAAAAAAGTCGGGAATAATACCAGTATTCATGATCCTGATTTTATTGAACTTGATAAACTATCAGACCTTGTTGCTGACTATGAAGAAAAAAATTTCCCGGTACCGAAACCTACCCTGCAAGAGGTAATTGAACTTCGTATGTTTGAAAGAAAGCTAAATCAGAAATCATTGGCTGAACTCCTGGGTACAAATACTGCACGTATTAGTGAATATATGAGAGGTAAGAGAGAAATAACAATGAAAATAGCCAAGGGTTTATATCATAAATTGAATATCGATCCTGATATAATTTTAAGTGCCTAAAAATAGGAGTAATTTAATTCATATCACAGAAAAGGTACTAAAGAGTCCTGCAAAACGAAGATTATTTGTTATACAAAAGTTGGCAATAATTATAACGCAACCGAAATAAGACATAACTCATCATAATGATATAGGCAAACAACATTCTTATCCAATTAATTAAATTCAATAAAATGAAACAAATACCAATTTTGGTTTTAATGCTTTTTGCAATTGTAAAAAGCTATTCGCAGGACTATCTGATTAGTTTTGCCGGTGAAGGTGCAAGTACTACAATAGATAGTGTTGTAGTAGAAAATCTTACAAAAAATACAAGCGCTACAATACCTGGTGGCGATCAACTAAAGCTGGAAGTTGTATTATCAGCCATTAATTCTTTAAATAATGATGATAACACTTTACACATATATCCAAATCCCGCAGAAAAATACAGCATAATTGAGTTTTATGCAGTAAAAGGTGGTTGGACTGCTATTGAAGTATTTGACCTGTCAGGTAAGTTATTGGCACAAACACGATCTTCCCTTGAATGTGGAAAGCATTCTTATACTATTAGCGGTCTAAGTAGTGGTGTTTATACTGTTGTTGTAAAGACCAGGGACAATAACTATACAAAAAAATTGATTTGTCAATCGGACAATAAGAGAGACATAAAGATTAGCTACAACGGCGTCTCAGGTGAAATTAATAGCCCGGTATTAAATAAACTCAAAAGTACAAATGATGAAATCTCAATGCAGTATACTGAAGGTGATATATTAAAACTTACGGGTATATCGGGCATTTATAGTACTATCTATATGGATATTCCCACATCAAGTAAAACTATAATATTTACTTTTGTGAGTTGTACCGATGCAGATACTAATCATTACCCTGTTGTTACGATTGGCGAACAAACGTGGATGGCAATGAACCTGAAAACTATCAGGTATAACAATCTCGATACAATAGAAACAACAACTCCTGACACCTTGGATATATATGGCGAAAGTACTCCAAATTATCAATGGACTTATAAGGGTTATGAAAATAAAGTTCCTACTTATGGCAGGTTATATACATGGTATGCCGTAACAGACGACCGTAACGTATGCCCAATTGGCTGGCATGTTCCCGCAAATGACGAATGGACAATACTGACAACTTATTTGGGAGGTGAAGATGTAGCAGGTGGTAAACTTAAAGAAACCGGCACAACCAATTGGTTTAGCCCCAACACAGATGCTACTAATGAAACAGGTTTTACAGCTCTTCCGGGGGGTACTCGTAACGCTACCGGACCATTCGAATATATTGGAGACAGCGGTACCTGGTGGAGTTCGACCGAGAACGAAACGGTAACGGGTGATGCCTGGTTACTGCACTTGATGTTCGATTGGAGTGGTGTGTCCAATCCCAGTTTTAGTGAATCTAATGGGCTTTCTGTTCGCTGTGTAATGGACTAATTTATTGAAATAGAAAAAAATAAACCAACAAGACGTTAACAATATTGGGGTTTAAATATAGTTGAGCCAAAAAAAGAGACAATAATTTCGTTGGACCTACTGCCTCTTTTTAAAAGAGGCCGGTAAAAGTAGTTTTCCCAATTGTATTTTATATGTTGTTTAATGAAAAAACAACAACTTACAATATGGTCATTAAAAAAAGTCCCACAAAACGCAGATTAGAAATTCTGAGAGAATTATTCTGCTCTTGAAAATGCAGGGGATATTAATTCCTGTTCAAGTTTAGAAATTCCATATCGCTGAGCCACACTTTGCCACTTTTTGACACCCGATTTCACCTGTTCTATTATTTGAATAGCGTTAGATTCACTTAGCCGGAAATATTCATGCACCTCCATAGCTAAATCTAAACTCAAGGAATTATCATCTTCAGAAATATTTAGTTTCAATCCTGCACCGGTTTCTGTAGGATTAATATCATATGCCGGAGAAAGTATCCATCCTTTAGGAGTTAGAATAAATCCATGATTTCGTAAATGATCATCTACATTTGAAACACAGATGCTAAATACAATTCTGCGCCATAATTCTTCCAGATCGTCATTAACGTTTGCACCATTCGCTGAAAGAAATTCTACCATTTCAAGATAGCTTACTCCATCCTCATAATTGTCTCCATCCTTATATCCAAGCATGGTCATGGCTGAAGCAAAATGAATACGCTCATTGGTTTGAGTCCTGTCAAATCGTTTGGTAAGAAATGTATATTGCTTGCTTGAAAATTTACTGGCTTTAGATTCAGTCATGTTTATTCCGGCAGCTCTGGCAAGTTCATACGTTACAATTTCCCAGCCCCCTATGTCAGCTGTGTCACTCCGACTAGGAAACTTTGCAATCCATATGCTTCCATTGGTGTCTAATACATTTGCTTTTGGTCTTGCCCCACCTAATGAAGATCCGGGAGCAAGAAGGATATTTAACCACTCTATATATCTTGGATCCTCAATTATAGCATCATCCTCCAATTTTAAGCTAATTTCTTCAAGTTCTCTCAAGGATGTCCAGGGAGGTGTTGTCATTTCAGGATTATTATTCAGGAAAGGGCCCTCCTTATCAAGCTTGAAACGCAATGCACCCATCCTGTGTTCATCATACAATCCCAGTAAATAATCTGTCTCATACAGTAATTTTTTTGCTTGGTTCTCTTTCCTTGCTAAGGCTGCTTCTCTCCGTTGCATAAGCAGCCGCCCCCATCTGTCAGGAGAGGAATCCAGGAACAATCCAAAATTTGGTTTTCTATTGTCATTCAGATATTGAATACCAGGGTACAATTGCAAATCCGGATCCAACTGTTGAGCGTGTTCCGATTTTAGCCAGTTCTCATCGTATTCAAAAGAAAAGATTTCTTTACCTCTTAATCTCTCCGAATGCAATGTTCCGACAAATACAGGTTTACTTATACCTAACCAATGCGCATAGACAAGTATACTACGACGTGTTGTACTTTTAGTCATTATCTTGTTTCTTTTTTGGGGCTCTTTCCTTTACAATAAGTTTAGCATCTTGAATTTTGCGACCGAGTTCGTCATCTTTGGCAATTTGCAGAAGATCGTTTTGTAATCCCATGACCATTAACACTTTCAGGTATGAACCTAAACTCACAGTAGCTGACCCTTTCTCTATGGCCAAAAGTGTTGGCCGGGAAATATTAGCTCTCTTTGCTACCTGATCCATAGAATATTTGCGTCTTAACCTGGCAAGTTTGATATTCTCTCCTAACTCAGCCATGATCCTTTTCTCTTTTGGTAGCAGTACAATATTTCTTTTAGCCATAATGTAAATTATATTTTACAAATATATAATAAATTGTAAATATTATTTAACATTATATTAAATTATATTTTATAACATATAAATCAACTAAAGATTATTTACATCTGAGAAGAAATAGTCTCACAAAACCCAGATTAATACAACAGTACTTGGTCATTTTTCTTAGGGAGGGTCTATAGTTTACAGTTAAGTAAACATTTCCAATAAAAAAGTTTTCGGTTTTGTAAACTTTTTTGTATTTTTACGTATTCTTATGAAAGTAAAATTCAATACTAAAGAGCTCGAAGCTTTTTACATAACGCCATTTGAAAATATAAAAGGGAAGCTTCCTTTTTCGAAAGATATTATTAAGGCGTTTAAAAAGAAGGTGCAGATTTTAATCAGTGTTGAATCCGTTGATGATCTGAAACAGTTTCGTTCTTTAAATTTTGAAGCTTTAAAAGGCGATAGAAATGGTGAATTCTCAATACGGTTGAATATTCAATATAGGTTGATATTCACCATAAAGAAGGAGAGGAATGGAGACTATGTGCTTGAGATAATATTATTAAATGAAATTTCTAAACATTACGAATAATGTATGCAAATGACATGATACCAGGAGACGTTTTTCACCCTTCAGAAATAATCAGGGATGAAATGGAGGCACAAGGAATTAAACAAGTCGAACTGGCTAAAGAATCGGGCTTTAATAAATCATTTATTAGCTTGCTTCTAAACGGTAAACGAAATATTACTTCCTCAATAGCTCTAACGCTGGAAAAAGTGCTGTCGGTTAAAGCGGAAACCTGGATACGGCTGCAGAAGAATTATGAATTGCAGAAAGAATTGATTGAATTACGAAATTTAAAGTCGGCTTAGTTTACTACTTGTTAAAACAGTCCCACAAAACGAAGGTTTAATTTATACATGCCTTTTCTCATTCAAACTTACATTATATACTTGTTATTCTGTACTAACAAGATCTTGGAGTAAAGATATTTTTTTCAAATCAGCAATAAATTGGTTCGAAAGTAAAACTTTAAGGGTCACAAAAACAGAGTGAGAGTGAGAGCGAACACACCACTCTGTTTTTTTTATCCGCCGAAGTTCTGAGTTATCAGAGCGAAGAAGGACTCCTCACTCTCACTCTCACACTATTTCTAAAATTACATCCAACTTAATAGTTAATGACTTGAAAATGAGAGTGAGAGACTGCCTGAAAGTTGTTATTAACTATGAAAAAAAGTGATATAAATCATCACAACTTAGAAATCCATATCATCGGGTTATACTTGATTTCATGCAGACTTATGTATTAGTTTTAGCTAATCTTAATTAAATCTCATCTACTCATGGAAACATTAGTAAAGACTTCCGTAAAGAAACTTGAAAGAGATGCATGTTTATCAAGTGATGAACTGCAGAACATGGGTGTATTTCCAACAAATCTTCAATGTTTCACTTATTACAATTATGTTCTTTACCAGAAAGGTAACAAAAGAATTATTTTAAAACCTTTACCTTATAATTTGTATAAAGTAATCAGAACTTACGAATTTCTGCCGGCATAAACTGATTATTCCATCTTATCGCCTGTAATAATTCTGATAGTGAATTATTATTTTTCTTTGCGTTATTATGAACAGACAAGGAAAAAAAATTGCACGATACAATCGTATTTATAAGCAATTGCAGGATCTGTTATCAGATAGTCCTGATGTAATTTCCAGGCTTGCTACAATCAATGCAATTCTCTATCATAAAATTCCATATTTTTTTTGGGTCGGATTCTACATTCTTCATGAAGACAATTTGTATGTTGGTCCCTACCAGGGACCGTTAGCCTGTCAGGTATTGCCTTATCATAAGGGTATGTGCTGGAAATGTGTGACTGAGAAAAAAACCATTATCGTTGATAATGTACATGAAATTAAAGATCATATTGCCTGTGATGCACGATCAAAATCAGAAATTGTAGTTCCGGTTTTTGATGAATATAAAAACGTTATTGCTGTATTGGATGTGGATAGTGATTCACTTCAGGCATTTGATAATCAGGATGATAAAGAATTAACTCAAATCACTGAACTGATCCGATGGTAAAACCAAATCATCATTCCTTTTATGCTGAATTGACTTTTGAAGTAAAACTATTCAGTAATTCCGTAATTTTTTTAACAGAATACGGTTTAGTTAACAACTGACTAAATCCGACATCCTTATAATCATCAAAGAAAATTTTAGGGTTATGTGCTGTGAGTGCAACAACCGTTGTATAACATTTGGGTTTGTCTAATTTTTCCCTGATATATTTTGTTGC
Source organism: uncultured Bacteroidales bacterium (assembly GCA_964406315.1). Taxonomy (GTDB): domain Bacteria; phylum Bacteroidota; class Bacteroidia; order Bacteroidales; family UBA10428; genus UBA10428. Next base: position 7,133 of record CAYORG010000019.1, read on the forward strand.
TTCTATGCCATTCATCACAGGCATTTCAATATCCATTAAAACAATATCAATATCATTGTTCAATATTGCTTCAATGGCTTCTTTCCCATTTTCAACCGTAATGTATTCATGACCTAAATCTTCAATGATTTCAGATAACAGCAAGCGATTTGTAAAAATATCATCAGCAATAACGACTTTTAATACAGACATGATAGTATGTGTATTAATTATTAACCCAATTCACTTAAAGTTTTTACAATCTTTAAACTATTAATCTTAACAAATGAACCATCAAGATCAATGATTTTATCATTTTTAAATTCTGCCAGCGTACGTATAAAACTTTCTTTTGTAGTGCCTGCTAACTCAGCTAACTCTCTTCTTGTAAACGGAAACTCGAATTCTTCACTATTGTAGATAACTTCCGAGAAATATAAAATTACATCAGCGATTCTGCCAGGTAATTGTTTATGAGACTGACTCATTAATCTGTCGAAAATAAACAGACCATTACGGGAAATTGTTTTAATAATCATCGCCGCAAACTCCCCATTGGAACTCAGTATTTTATTAAAAATAGTAATGTCAACAAAACAGATCTGGGCAGGTTGAATTGCAGAAGCAGAATAATGATGTGTATCTCCTCCATAGATAGAAAGTAATCCGAGAAAGTCATTGGGAACTGAAACTTTGAGAATTATAAACTTGCCATTACGTCCTTCCTTAAATATTTTTACCATCCCCGATTTAATGAACATGATATGAGATGTCCGGGTATTTTGCCTGAATATAATTTCTTTCTTATTAAAATTAACGATATTGCTGTTTTCCAGAACATCCTGTATTTCGTCCTCACTCAACACATCCCCGTATGGAATAACAGATTCTCTTTCTGCAATATTGGACATATCCATAACCAATAAATTCGGTTTATCATTAAATATAACACAAAAAGTTCATGAATTGAAATGATTTTGAAAAAAAAGATGAGATAAATCACTCTTTTATATGATATTTTTCCAACTCAATATTATTTCATTTTTTTTAAATATATTTAAATAGCAAAAAATCATAAACTATAAAAGCTATATTGTTAATTCGTTATTTTTTATTAGCTTTAAGATAAAAGAATCCGAAATGGAAGAACACAAAGATTATAAAATCATGGTTGTTGATGACTCTACAACTAATGTTGTGTTACTTGAAGCGATTTTGGATGAAAAAGGTTACAGGATTGAAACAGCGCTCAATGCAAGTGAGGCATACGCTTTAATTGAAAAAGAAATACCTGATTTGATCTTACTGGATCTCCTTATGCCCAAAATCAGTGGATTTGATTTTCTGGAGGAAATAAGAAAAAATGAGAAAACAAGGAATACTCCGGTAATTGTTGTATCTGCCCTCACTGATGAAGAAAATGTTGATCGAATTATGAAAATGGGTGCCATTGATTTTGTAAAAAAACCAATTGACCTGCAATATTTAGTTGAACGGGTTGAACAAGTACTTGAAAAGACAGTTAAACCTTTGTAAATTATATTTTAACCTATCTTTATTGCACTTCATCATCCTATTTCTTTCATTCATAAACTGCATCTAACATATCCTGCTTAAAAGCGTTTCTATAAGAAAGATATATGCATGAAAAAAATACTTGTTGTTGATGATAACAGACTCGAGCGAAGAATAATTATGCATATTCTACATGAGTATTTCCAGAATGAAATCTTTGTGGATGAAGCTCCCGAAGGATTAAGTGCAGTTCATTTACTCTCCCGTTCAACTTACGACCTGGTAATTACCGATCTTGTAATGCCAAAATTGGAAGGTCTCGAATTGATAAGAAAAATCAAATCAACTTATCCGTCTTCCCAAATTATTGCCATTTCAGGTAGCAAGCCATACTATTTATACCTTGCGAAAAAAATGGGAATCGCGGGAATATTTACAAAACCTGTTGATCGGGACCGTTTTTTGTTCTGTGTACAGGAAGTACTTAAAATTCCCTTTGAAAAACGGGCCTAAAAATATTTACCCTCCTGATGATTCTGGCATAGTTTAATTGCAATAAGCAAATGCTTTTGCAGCAATCGCACTTCATAAATTCCAGGTTTCAAATCGTATAATAAGTTTCTTGCTTTGCAACAATCACAGATTGGCAATAGTTGGCAATACATGGAAGCTTTCAAGTGTTGGAAACATTTCATAATAGAATTCAGATTGTTTATGAATAAATGATTATATTTAATTTCATTAGACAATGCTATTGTAAAATACATTTCCTCGAGGCATGAATAAACAGGGTTTACGTGATACAATAATTCAAGCTACACTGCTAAGTTTTATCCTTTCTTTATTCATATTCATAGTTGGTCTTATAATCCTATTTGTTACAGATGTCACCGAGGTAATTTCATTTTTGTCCATTTTAAGAATCATTGCTACACATCCTTTATTATGGATTCTTGCTATACTGGTTTTTCTCATCCCTGTTACCGTGTTTTTTCTGTTTAGAAACTTTAGCAATAAAATAGACAGAAAACAAAAAATCATAGAAAAAGAACATTCAAAAACTCTCGAAACTGCGAGCTTTATCTCAAAACTGATAAAAGAAGATTTTTCTTCTGATCTGAAAATGGATGATGAAGATGATAAGTTGTCTAAATCATTGTTGGAACTCAGAGATACCCTTAAATTCAATAAAGAATCAGCAGAAAAAAGACGAAAGGAAGATGAAATAAGAAATTGGACTGCTGAAGGACTTGCCAATTTTGGTGAAATACTTAGAAAGGATAATGACAATTTGAATAATCTTGCATACAATGTAATTAAAAATCTCACCAATTACATTGATGCCATTCAGGGTGGATTTTATTTGCTTAAAAATGAAAAGAAAGAGGACTATTTTGATCTGATTGCCTTTTATGCGTATGGGAGAAAAAAATATGCCGATAAAAAGATAAAGTGGGGAAAAGGAATTATCGGCACCAGTGCAATTGAAAACAAAACCATCTACCTGACTGATCTTCCTGATTCATATATTAACATAACGTCCGGTTTGGGTAAGGCAAATCCACAAAGTCTTTTGGTAACACCAATTTTTGCTAATGAAGAACTTTTTGGAGTCATAGAAATAGCTTCTCTGAATGAACTGGAAAAACATCAGGTTAGTTTTGTTGAGAAGATAGCAGAAAGTACCGGATCGATCCTTTCGACAGTGAAAATGAATATGCAAACTGCAAAGTTGCTTGAAGATTCAAAGGCGCAAGCTCATACTCTTTCTGCCCAGGAAGAAGAAATGAGACAGAATATGGAAGAATTGCAGACCACACAAGAGGAAGCTGCAAGACAAGCCGATCGTTTTTTGAAACTTGAAACCACGGTCAACCATACAATGTTACGTGCAGAATACAATCCTGATGGTACCCTGATATATGCCAATACAAAATTTCTGAAAAAGCTTGAATATTCTTCGAATTCTGATGTTGAAGGAAAACCTATATCCATGTTTATCGCAAAAAAAGATGAAGAATGGTTTAAAAGAATTTGGGCTGGCCTTGCCGAAGGAGGAAGGCATTTTGAAGGCTACATGAAACATATTACCCGCACTGAAAAAGACTTATGGACAATGGCTACATATACGTGTATAAGAAATGAAGAAGGCGGAGTGGAACGAATTCTTTTTCTTGGACTTGACACTACCGAACAAAAGAAATTGAGCCTTAATCTTGAAGGTGTTGTTGATGCAGTTGACAGATCCAGTATTAAGATCGAATTTGACATCAACGGAAATATTAAGGAATACAATGAGTCGTTCGTATATTTGTTCAAATATTCAGAAAAAGAAATTAGCAAATTATCAATATTTGATCTTGTTGATGCCTTGGAACTTGAATTGTTCAATAAAAAATGGGAAACCATTGTGAGGGGAATGAATTTCCAGGGACAGTTTAAAGTAAATACAAAATCGAAAGAAGAAAAATGGATAAGAGGTGCTTTCAGTGCGGTATATAATATGTATGGTGAAGTTGAAAAGGTGATCTATATCGGAAATGATATAACCAATGAAAAGTTAATGGAAATAGAATCCAAACATCAACATGAAACCCTGAAAAAACAAGAAAAACTTTTGCGTGAATCTGAGAAAGAGCTCAGCCGAAAATTAAAAGAAGTTAAAATGGAAATGATCGAGCAATACGGTGAAGTGGAAAAAGCAAAACTCAGATATGAAGCCACGATCGAAAATATTTCTGACGTTGTTATCACCACATCGCATGATAATAAGATTGTTGCTTTTAATAAAGCAGCTATTGACTTGCTTGGCTATTCAAAATCCGAGGTTATTGGAAAAAATATCGGTATTCTCTTTTCCGATAATGCAATTGATCAAAGTGCATTCCTTATAAAATACACTGGGCCAGGCAACCATAAGATCATCGGACAAAGAGAAAAAATAAAAATTAAACCTAAAACGGGTAAAGAAATTGAAGTGTTAATTTTACTTTCTAAAGCCACCGTTGATAAAGAAAATAGTTATTCCGCCTTCATACAAAAGGTTGAGGGATAATATTGTTCTTATTGATTTCTGATTGTTACATTCATCAATTTTATTTATGTCCACTTTTAAAAATGCCAGTGGCAAAAACGTCGATCAAAAGACAAAGAAACTGAAAGAACAAAATGCGGCATTACTGAATAGAATCCAGCTTCTTGAAGATAGTAAAAGTAAGATGCAAAATACATTCTCCGGTATTTGCTCATTGTTATCATCTGGCTTTTTCGTTTATAATTTTAAGGAAAGGACATTTTCAAATTCTTACACTTTATACAATCTTTTCGAAAACTGTTTTTCTGATGATGATACAATAAATGAAAAAGCACTGATAGAAAATACTCATCCTGATGATAAACCATTCCTTGAAGAACTTTTTTCTGTACCCAAAACACAAAAAAGGAAAATTAACGGTCAGTTCCGTCTCACACAGAAAATTAAAGATTATAAGGATTTTAAATACTTTTTGGTTAATGGTGCATACGATTATCCTGATGCGAATGAACCTATTCTTATTTGTGCAATCAGAGATATAACAAAAGAAATAAAACAACAAAAGGAATTGCAGAGAAATTTGGAAAAAGCTGAAGATTCAGATAAAATAAAAACAACTTTTTTATTAAATATATCGCATACCATACGAACACCCATGAACTCGATTCTTGGTTTTGCTGAATTGTTGAGTATGACTGAACCCGAGCCGGAAAGACTGGATGAATATATACAGGTAATTAAAAAACAGAGCAAAAGTCTTCTTCAATTAATTGATAATGTAGCTGAAATAGCAAAATATGAGAGCGGGACAATGAGTATTACAAAAACCTGCATTAATACAAATGTGCTTATCAATGAAGTTCTTCATGAAACAGATATTATTCGATCGACCCACAGAAGAGAACAGGTAATTATTAAAACAAAACCGGCTTCAAAGAGTGGTATTGAAATATACTCAGATATCGGAAGAATCCACCAGATATTCATTAACCTTCTTAATTATTCATTGAGGTATACATATGAAGGTAAAATTGAGATTGGATATCGCATGCCGGAAGAGAATAAAATTGAGTTTTTTGTTCATAATACAGGTTATCTGGCAAGCAAAGAAGATCTCAAATACTTTTTTAACAGATATAGTCAGATCAATACGGAAGATTTTGACAGGTATGAGGATGAAACCGGTCTTGGCCTCACTATTGCCAAATCGATTGCTCATCTTCTGGGCGGAAAAATGTATGCTGAATCTGATGTTGAAACAGGTACCAGTTTTTTCTTCCATATTCCCTATGAAACATCACCTGACAGTCAGCAAGAATTTGTGGAAGAAGAAACATCTCTTAGTGCACAATTCAACTGGAAAGGTAAAGTCATACTTATTGTTGAAGATGAGGAAGTAAACGGATTATTTCTTGAAGCGGTTTTTCAGGAAACCGGTGCTCAAATCTTGTATGTGAAAAATGGCAAACAGGCCGTCGAACTTTGTATGTCTATTAATAAAATAGATCTAATCCTAATGGATATAAGAATGCCGGTGATGAATGGCATAGAAGCCACAAAAGAAATACGCAAAATTAACCCTACTGTTCCTATCATTGCTCAAACAGCCCTCAATCTGCAGGAAGATAAAGAACATTGCAGAATTGCAGGATGCAATGACTCCATTATTAAGCCGATAGAGGTAGAAGAATTGTTATCGCTACTAAATAAATATTTAACACACTGATTGATTGATCTATAGAAAATTTGAAGTTATTCATGCAATCAAGTTTTAATGCCCGAAATAAAGAAACTACATAAAAACATTACTATTAAAGGACATGTGCAGGGTGTGGGATTCAGATATACTGCCAGAACAATGGCCATGTCATTAGGAATCAAAGGATTTGTTAAAAATACATACGATGGCAATGTATATATCGAAGCTGAAGGAACAGGAATACAGTTGACACATTTTATTGAATGGTGCCATAAAGGTCCCGGTTATTCAGATGTAAAAGAGATAATTGTTGAAAACAGTAATGATTTGAAGGAATACCGGTTTTTTGATATCAGGCATTAACATGTTTGCTCCTGATCACTGACACCAGACCTCCTACCAATAACCATGCTGTAAGAATAATTATCAATATGGATATAATAGCAAGAAGAATATTCCGTTCTGAAATAAAACCCAATAAATTCTCCACCATAGCCCAAATAGTAAGAATAAGAACTATTACCATTGGTATAAAAGCAAGCAGGAATTTCTTTTTCTTCCGATACAGGAAAATGCTCACAAGAGCAAGACCCAGTCCGGCCAATAATTGATTTAATGCACCAAACAAAGGCCATAAAAGAAGTGCCCCTTTTCCTCCCGGTTTCACAAAGGTCATAATGGCTGCAAACAAAACAATAAAAAACGTTGCCACATATCGGTTTTCAATAAAACTTTTTTTGTTTCCCGATCTTTTATAACTGACTATTTCCTGCAGAGACAAGCGTTGCATCCTAGTAGCTGAATCAAGGGTTGTATTGGCAAAACTGACAATAAATACCGCAATCATGGGTCGGCCTATTTCTTTTGGTATACCAATAAATTCAAATAAATTACCAGCACCTATAATAAATGATTCAAGCTTTGCCCCTATCCCACTATTGGTAGTAGCCCAGGAAGAATAATGCTGATAAAATGCATCTGTACCCGTAAATAATACTCCGTTCTTTTCCAAACCAATTCCCAGACCTGCAGCCACACATAAAAGAACAAGAACAGCCAGGAAGCTTTCAGTAAGCATTCCGCCATATCCAATATACAAACTGTCTGTTTCGTTTTTAAGTTGCTTCACGGTTGTTCCCGAGCTGGCAATTGAGTGAAATCCTGAAATTGCTCCACAGGCAATTATTATAAAAAGCATTGGCATCATTCCGGGAATATCAGTACCAGCTGCAAATGCCTTATGGTTTATGGCCGGTGCCGTAATTGCAGGATGAGCAATAAAAATTCCAATTACCATTAATAAAATGGCTACAATAAGCTGATGAGAATTAATATAATCTCTAGGCTGTAGAAGTTTCTGTACCGGCATAGTAGAGGCAAAAAAAACATATATGAAAAGTGCTATGCACCAGGTAACTGTTATAAGATTATTCAAAACAAATCCATGCTGTGAAAGCGTCTGAAATAATCCAAGTTTTGACAGATCCACAGGGACATATACCCCCAGGATTATTGTTCCATACATCAGGACCAATGAAAAAATAGAATACAATAAATCACTTTTGCCTCTCTGAATCTGGCGTCCCAGCCACATAGCTATTGGAATCTGTGCCCAAACAGGAATAACAGATTCAGGGTAAAGCATGAACAAGGTTGAAACAATAAGTGCAAAAACTGTAAGAACAATAAAAAGAAGCAATTGCATGATAAACTGAAATACATACCTTGGTCCCGGGCCAATTATAACACCTGTCAGATCTCCAATTGACTTACCTTTATTCCGGGCAGAAATAATAAGTGTAGAAAAATCATGCAAAGCTCCCATAAAAATGGATCCGAAAAATACCCATAATAGTGCCGGCAGCCAGCCCCAGATTATTCCTATTGCCGGACCAACAATAGGTCCCAGTCCGGCTATGGTGGTAAAATGATGCCCAAATAGGATATTTTTTTTTGTTGGCACATAGTCTACCCCATCAAAAAACTCTTCTGAGGGTACTTTGTTGGTAGCAACGAGATTAAATATTTTTCTTGCAAGGTATTTTCCATATGTATGGTATGCAACTACATAGCCTATAAATACAATGATAACTATAACTATTGAATTCATAATTTTAATTTGGTTGTACACAAATTAATTCATTTTCAATTATTTTTCTCATTTTTTAGTAAAATTTCATTATTTTAAGTGTGTAATTTCAAAACAATGAATCCAATCAAAAGAAAAATATTAATTCCTTATGATTTTTCGGAATTATCGGATCATGCAGTAAAGCATGCGGTTCAAATTGCCAAGATAACCGAATCCGATCTTGTATTTCTTCATATCGTTCATGAACTTACAGATGAGTCAATTGCACTAAAAAAATTACAAAACGTTGCAAATGAGGTATCCAAAAAGTATGGACTGAAAGCGGATTGTCATGTAAGGCCAGGCAAAGTATCAACTGCAATAAAAACATATGCTGAGACAATAGATGCCTTTCTGGTTGTAATGAAAACCCAGGAACCTTCAGGCAGAGAAAAGCTTTTAGGATCTCGTTCTGTCAGGGTGATGGCAGGTTCAAGGATCCCTTTTTATGTTGTTCAGGAACCTCCGAAACGTCTGGCTTTAAGACGTGTAGTATTTCCAATAGATTTCAGAAAAGAGAACAAGGAAAAACTGGCTTGGATAAGTTACCTTTCAAAGTACTATACTTCAAAGATCTTTTTGTTTAAACCAAATGCAAACGATTATATAATCCGTAACAACCTGGAATTTGCGAAGCGGTTTCTTGAAGGTAAGAATATTGATTATGAAATTGTTACGGCAAAGCGAAAATTCAATATGGTACAGGAAACCATTGAATTTGCTCATAATATAAGTGCTGAACTCATTATTATAATGCTTAGCAAAAATCTTACTATTGCCAAAACAATGATGGGATTGAAAGATCAAAATTATATTTCGAATCAATATAAGATCCCTATCATGTGTCTGAATGCACGTTCAGATCTCAGGAAATATGAAGGATTCTATTAATATGCTAAACAGGCTCTAAATCTTTTTGCTGCATCCACCCTTGTTTACCATCAGACAAACGGATCTCATACCAATTATCCAATGAATCAACAATAAGTACTTTGGTCCCTTCGTGAATAATAAACAAATTCGTTCCCGAATCACGTGGTGATGATTTTACAGTAACTGTCGGTGTCATTATAATAGCCTCATTACTATTCTTTATTATACTTTTTGATTTGAACGATAAATAGAACAATACAAAAGAAAGAATTAATACTATACTTCCCGTATAGAAACCAGCTCGTCTCAGGATTAACTTGCCGGAAAGGAAATATACCAACAGAAAAAGAATTCCAAGGGCGAAGGCAATGATGCTAAGAAACGCCCATGTGTTTGATGTAAATAATATGATTAAACTATTGATCCATCTTTTAATAATAAACTCAGGGATTTCATCTACCTGATCTATGATATACAAACGTGCCTTCGCAAGATTATGGAGGATGTCCTCATCTCTTGGATTGTGAAGCAGTGCTCTTTCATAATTTAGAATTGATCGTGGGTAATTGTGTGTTTTATAATAGGCATTCCCCAGATTAAAATACAGCTCAGCTGATTCCAGTCCTTGAGACACAATAGTTTCATACAATTCAATTGCCTCCGGATAGTTGCCAGCCGAATACAAATTATTTGCCTGGTGAAAAGCTGAATCAGAATTTGTGGCAGCAAAACCTTGATATAAGAAACAATATGGAAAGATTAGTATAAGCAAATATTTTCTCATGCCTGCAGTTTTTGGTCCAGTTCATTAATCATTTTCAGCGCAGAATTGTATAGTTCTGCAAGATCGGTATTTGATTTGCCAGGAGCAAATCTTTCAAACTCACAAGTGTCTATCAAGTTGAAAAAGTTCTTTATCAGTTGTTCTTCAATAGCATTGGTTTTCAACTTATCAACTGCTCTTTCTTTTGAGAGCTCTGACAGTTGTATATTTAACTTATCCGACAAGTAATTCCATAGTGCTGTACCTGCTTCTTCAAAAAATTCTTCTTTTTTGTCATTCTTTAAATACTCTCTTGCTTTTTTTAATCGTTTACCGGCGACTTTGCCAGCTTTCCTGTTTTTGTATCTGACAATGTTTGCAGTCCTTTTTATTTGTTCTTTCCGTAAAACCAGAATAAGAAGGAATAAAATGAGAATGACAATGTATAAAGCAAAGAACCAGTATGACCCAAAATTAAAATGCCCTTTCTGGTGCAAATTGGTCTTTGTGAGAATATATCTTATATCACTCCCCAGGAGTTCGATATCCTCTTTTGATAAATTGCTTCCCATCACTGTTGTACTGTCGTCCTCCCCTTTTTCTACAAGAATTGTAAACTCCCGGGAATTAATGCTCACATATTTCTCTGCTGAAGGATCAAAATAGGTAAGAGAGAAGGGTGGTATATTAAAGTTCCCTGCATGACGCGGAATAGCAGTATATTCAAACAAAACCTTTCCCGATTTTCCATCGTTCCCTTTATCTATCTGCACTTTTTTAATAGGCTCAAATACATCAAATGTGGGTGGAAACTTAGCCTGAACTTTTTCCAGCAGCTTTAAATTTCCTTTTCCGATAACATCTACTTGAAAAGTAATTGCATCGTTTGTTGATACTTTTGTTTCATTTGCAAAAGCCTGTATTTGAAATTTACCAACCGCTCCGTTAAAGTCATCCGGACGATCAAAAGGAAGCTGTTTAATGGTAAACCTGACCGGTTTGCTTTTTAAATTAATTCTTGCTCTATCGTATTGTGGACCGAAAAACTCATCAAATATAGACTGTGGTTTTCTTCTGGTCTGTTTTTGCACTTCCACAAGCAATTCAAAAGGCTCGATTGTAATTTCTCCTGATTTCTGAGGATAGAGTATAACTTTCTTAAGCACACCGGAATAATAAATGTCATTTCCAACCTTTTCACGTTCCAGCGACAAAGAAGGTACTTCAACTTCCTGCTGGTAAAATCCTATAAAGTCCGGGCCTTTGAATCTTTGATCAAAACCAGAGATATTAAGTTTTGTGTATATTTTCACCCATGCGGTAATCTGCTCACCTACATAGGCTGTTTTTTTATCCGTAACAAGACGCAAAAAAACATCTTCTCCACCTGATGGTTGCAAACCTGCTTTTGACTGCTCTTGAGAGGATGAAGGTTGCCCGGTATTTGACTGTTCTGATGATACAATTTCTATTTCAAGAGGATTTGATGATACAGAATTTCTTTTATAAACTGCTGTTGCAGGATTGAGAATATATTTGCCCGCCTGTGGAGGAGCTTGCAAATAATACGTAAAGGTATACGTTGATGTTCTGGTTGTTTTACCATTTACCATACTGATAGATGTACTGCTGCCGGTACTTGGCCCTCCCAGATACTTGAATTCTCCGAATTCGGAAGGAGCAAATTCATCTACCTTTTTATCAACTGTATAAACAAGCTCAAATTGTTCACCGGCCCTCAGTACTTTAGGCGCCCGTGCAGCAAATGAAATCTCCTGAGTAAAACCAGGATGCATATTTATTAAAAAAAATGCAATTGCCGGTAAAACCAATCTGTACAGATATTTCCAATTCAAATTATTCATAGATCATCTTTTAAATACCCTGATTTACCAATCCTTTTCCACCGGAACTTTGCGTATTCTTGCTTTTTCCTCCTGCACCTTCTTCATCACGTCTTTTTCATCCTGTTCCAAAGCTTCAAGCAAACGTTCGGCATCTTCCTTCGAAATTTGTCCGTCCATATTCTGAGGTTTCTGATTTTGTTGTTCTTCCTTCTGCTGCTGATCTTTATCCTGGTTTTTATTCTGATCCTCCTTATTTTCCTGATCTTCCTGATTTTTATCCTGTTGTTGATTCTGTTGTTGTTGCTGGTTTTGCTGCTGCTGCAGCATTTTCTGTGCCAGGAATAAATTGTGTTTGGCATCAGCATCCGATGGGTTCATGCGAAGACATTCCTTATAAGCTTCAATGCTCTTTTCAAGTTTTTGAGTTTTAAAATATGAATTTCCAAGATTATAAAAATACTCTGAAGAAACATTGTCACTTTCTTTTGAGTTAACCAACGACTCATATTTTGTTATTGCCGGTTCAAATTGTTCCTGTTTGTACATACTATTGCCCAGGTTATATATAGCCTTCTTTGATTCAGGATCTTTTTCCAATGCTTCTCTGTAATGCAATTCAGCATCATTGAACTGATCATTATAATATTCTCTATTCCCTTTTCTTATTTCCTTCTTTGCTTTTTGAGCTGAAAGAATACCCGGTAGAAATAACAACAATATGATTATAATTTTATGCATTTTCATCATTGGTCTTAAATAAAGAAAACTTCTTTAAATATGGATTTTTTCTTTCCAGTATGAATAAATCCAACAATAATAACAATAAAGCCAAAGCAATAAAATAATGAAACTGATCTTCGTATTCTGAATAGATTTTGGTTTCAATTTCAGATTTATTCAAATTGTTTAAATCGCTGTACAATTTATTTAAACCAACATTGCCGGTAGAAGCACGAAAAAACTCTCCATCAGCTGTTGCTGCAATTTTTCGAAGCATTGTCGGATCCATTCTGCTAATGATCACTTCACCCTGTTTGTCTTTTAAAAATCCATTTTGTCCCATTCTTCCAGGAACAGGGATTGGCGATCCTTTGGATGATCCCATACCAATTGTGTAAATTTTAATTCCTTTTTCTTTTGCTCTCTCCGCTGCTTCAACAGCATCTCCTTCATGGTTTTCCCCATCAGAAATAACTACAATCACCTTGCTTGCTTCCTGGTCCTGGGTGAATGATTTGACTCCTAAATCGATAGCATATCCAATTGCTGTGCCTTGTTTTGAGACGATCTCCGTATTGATTGTCGACAGAAATATTTTGGCCGAGATATAATCCGTAGTAATGGGCAATTGAGTATATGCATCTCCTGCAAATACAATCATTCCGATTTTATCATCCTGCATCCTGTCAACAAGATTCACAATTGCCTGCTTTGCCCTTTCAAGTCTGTTTGGTTTAATGTCTTCCGCAAGCATGCTTCTTGAAACATCAAGAGCTATTATCATCTCAATACCCTCACGTTTTACTTCTTCAAGTTTCGAACCAAACTGGGGACGTGCAAGGGCAATAATTACCAGAAGAAGAACAAATAAAAACAGGATGAATTTAAGGTTCTGCCTGGCAGGTGATCTGTCAGGCATCAGGATATCAAAAAACATGCTTGAAGTAAATCGCCTCATATTTCTTTTCTTCATTCGATTGAATAAAATGTACAGGACAATACTTACAGGAAGCACAAATAAAAAATACAAAAAATGATTGTTGGCAAATCTGAACATTCTTTTCTTTTTTTAAGGTATTGACCGAAGTATAGTTTTTCTTACCAAAAAATCAAGCAAGAGAATTATGAATGCAGCAAAAACATAAGGAAGATATTCCTCTTCTTTCCTGCTGAATTCTTTAACGTTTATTTTCGATTTTTCAAGCATGTCTATCTCCTGGTATATTTGTCTAAGTTTATTATTATCTGTGGCCCTGAAATATTTCCCATCCGTAATATCAGCTATCTGCTGAAGTGTTTCTTCATCAATTTCCACCTCCATCGGTACCATTCTTATCCTTCCGAACATATCCTGAACAGGATATTTGGCCATTCCTTCGGTACCCACTCCAATTGTATATACTCTTATTCCAAAGGCTTTTGCCAGTTCTGCTGCTGTAATCGGATCTATTGCTCCCTGATTGTTTACGCCATCTGTAAGCAAAATAACCACCTTACTTATTGCATCGCTGTCTTTCAAACGTTTTACAGCATTTGCCAGTCCGACACCAATTGCTGTACCATCTTCGATCATACCGCTCCTGATGTCTTTAAAAAGATTCATCAACACAACATGATCAGTGGTTAATGGACATTGAGTAAAACTTTCACCACTGAATACAACCAGTCCTATCCGGTCATCAGGCCGGCCTGAAATAAACTCAATGGCCACATCTTTAGAAGCTTCAAGTCTGTCAGGTTTAAAATCCTGAGCCAACATACTGCCCGATATGTCTAGTGTCAATACAATATCAATACCTTGTGTACTTACATTCTCCCATTTATTGGAAGATTGGGGTCTGGCAAGGGCTACTATAAGCAGGGCCATCACAACCATACGCAATCCAAATAAGATATGCGATAAAACTTCCTTAAATGAAACAGGAATGTCTTCCAGGGACTGAATGGTACTGACCTGAATTGATGATACTGCTTTTTGTTTTAGAACATACCATATTACAAGCGGTATAATCAACAAAAGCAATAACAATAATTTAGGATATGCAAAGACAATTTCACTCATAATAACTCTCGATTATCAACTTCTTTTTTTACCGGTTTCAACATACTCTTCCTGCTTTGTTTTCCTAATAAAATCATAGGCGTTATCCAGGTGAATAATATTCTCTTCAGGATTTGGTTCTCCTTTTGCAAATTTTACTATATCAGCCAGGTTCAACAGACTTTCCAGATTCTTACTATTTATATCATCCAGCCCTAATGATTTTATAAAATAAAGGATCTCTTCCGTTGTTTCTTCGAGAGCATGTATATTAAAGCGTTTAAAAATATACCATCGAATGATAAAGGTGATCCGCGTATAATACTCTTTGACCTTTTTCTTTTGCCAGAGTTTCTGGGCCTTTATTTTATCCAATTCTCGAAAAGCAGTAATATGAGGAGGTTCCTCAGGCTTTGCAGATATAAAGAAACTTTCTTTTTTGTTTCGTTTACGAAAATATCGTATCAGGAAAAAGATGATTGCAGCAAGAAGCAATACTGCAACACAATAAAAAAGAATTTCAGAAAAAGTTATAGGAACTTTTGCCGGAGGTTTTATGTCTCTTATTGTATTTGTAGTATCAATCGCTACTCCATATACCTCCAAATAGGTTGCAGTAGATAAAATGGTATCATAAAACTGATTCTCAGAAACGATGAATTTCTGTTGAGGAATATAATAAATACCTGTATCAAAAGATGTTATAACAAGATCTAAAGTAATCATCCACTTCCCGTCTTTCATTTTTGATGAATCAATAACAGGTTCATGCAGGATTTCAATTCCTTCTGTCAGTTCTTTGGTAAACGTCGGAAAATCAATAGAAATATTATCTTCTTTGCGAATTGCATATGTTAAATCGATTTGATCTCCCAAGACAATCCTGTTTGTATCAATGAGAGTCTCAAGCGTAAATTTTTGTGTGTAACCGCTTGCGGAAATCAGTGAAATATAAAAAAATATGATAATTCTTTTCCAAACACTCATAAACATAATACTTCAAGCTCTTTTTTTGAACAATTGCATCAAAGGTTTCACATAATCAAGATGAGTTGCCAGACAGGCATAATCAATACCATGTTTATTCAGTATCTCATCTGTTTCTTTATTTCTTCTTTGCCAGTTTTCATTATAGATACTTCTGATTTTTTTATCTGATGAATCAATCCATTTTAGTTTGCCGGTTTCAGCATCCTTCATCCTGATAAGGCCAATATTCGGCAGTTCTACTTCTCTCTGGTCAAATACCCTTAATGCGATCAAATCATGTTTTCTGCAGCATATTTTAAGTGCATCTTCGTAATTTGAATCCAGCATATCCGAAATTAAAAATGCCGTGCTTCTTTTCTTAATTGCATTAATAAGATACTCAAGTGCTTCATGAATATTGGTTCCACGATTCTCGGGTTCAAAATTGATTAACTCACGAATAATACGAAGTATATGCTGTCTGCCTTTTTTTGGAGGTATAAATTTCTCCACTTTATCTGAGAAAAGAATTGCTCCTGTTTTGTCATTGTTTGATATTGCTGAAAAAGACAGTACTGCGGCCAGCTCAGTTATCAAATTTTTCTTTAACCGGTCCTGAGAGGCAAACTCTCTTGAACCACTAACATCAATAAGGAGCATCACGGTAAGCTCTCTTTCTTCTTCATAAATTTTCACGTAGGGATGATTGAAACGCGCTGTTACATTCCAGTCAATATTCCTTATATCATCTCCATATTGATATTCCCTAACCTCGCTAAATGCCATACCTTTTCCTTTAAAGGCACTGTGGTACTCTCCGGCAAATATCTGTTGCGAAAGACCTTTCGTTTTTATTTCTATCCTTCTTACTCTTTTGAGTAACTCGGTAGTATCCATTTTTTCCTTACTTTTTTTTTATTGTAACTGTAAAAAACCATTCTCCTTCTGTTAACTCAACAGAATATTTTTGAATCAAATATTTGGATTCCCATGTATTTTTTCCGGTCTTTTTGTATTTTTCATTCAGTTCTTGTAAGACATCATTAATATTTGAATAATCATACATTTTTCTCACCAGGGTGCACTCATTTTCATCCGATAAAAAATATAAAATCGTTATTTCATTAATTTTATCTTCGTATTTCAAATATTTGTAATGAGGATTGACATTGCTCGTGTTAAGTTTAAAATTCTTATGAGAGGCATCCATTATCTTAATGATCTCATCCTTGTTCATGCCAATGAAATTCTGACAATATAATCCGGCTGAAAAAAAGCTGAATATAGAAATCAAGAAGGTAACTTTCATCGATGCTCTCATAGCGTGATTTTAAGGCACTTCAATAGTATTTAAGATCTCAGTAATTATATCCTCTGATGTAACATTTTCCGCCTCAGCTTCATAGGTTAATCCCATCCTGTGTCTTAAAACATCATGACAAACTGCCCGGATATCCTCTGGCACCACATAACCACGCCTCTTAATAAAGGCATAAGCTTTGGCTGATTTTGCAAGATTTATGCTTGCACGCGGAGAACCACCATAACTGATCATTGATGAAAATTTTTCCAGTTTAAAATTTTCCGGATAACGTGTTGAGAAAACTATATCCAGAATATAATTTTCAATTTTTTCATCCATGTATACGTCCTTCACAATCTCACGAACTTTCATGATATTTTCCGCTTTCATAACTTTATTGGCTGAGGGAAATTCCTTATCCAGATTTTCTCTGACGATCAGCTTTTCATCTTCTCTCTTTGGATAATCAAGAACAACCTTAAGCATGAACCTGTCCATCTGAGCTTCTGGCAATGGATAGGTACCCTCCTGTTCAATCGGATTCTGAGTAGCCATTACCAGGAATGGTCTTGGAAGCACGAAAGTTTCGCTGCCTATCGTTACATGCTTTTCCTGCATGGCTTCAAGCAATGCACTTTGAACTTTTGCCGGTGAACGGTTGATTTCGTCAGCAAGTATAAAATTAGCAAATACAGGACCTTGTTTTACAAGAAATTCTTCCTTCTTTTGACTGTAAATCATGGTTCCTATAAGGTCAGCTGGCAAAAGATCGGGGGTAAATTGTATTCTGCTGAATTTTGCATCAATGGTTGTTGCCAGTGTATGTATAGCCAGTGTTTTTGCTAATCCCGGTACACCTTCCAACAAAATATGCCCGTCTGACAATAAGCCAATTAACAATTTATCGATCAAATTATTCTGCCCGATAATCACCTTACTCATTTCAAGATGAATAACATCGACGAATGAACTCTCCTGCTTGATCTTCTCATTTAACTCCTGAATATTGATGCTTATCTTATCCATATCTTTAACTTTTTTTACATATGATTTTTCTGACACCGAAAGTAATCATTTTACCGGGAGTAGACTAAACATGCGTTTCCAAAAAAATGTCAAATACTGCCATTGGATAACAATAGTATGTTAAAAAATGTTAAGACTTGTGTTCAATAAAACAACTAACTTTCATGCATCAATAATACTATAATGGCATTCAGATACTTTATTGAATTGCAATTTAATGGAATAAATTTTCACGGCTGGCAATACCAGCCAAATGCGGCGACTGTTCAGGGTGAATTAAATACGAAGCTTTCTTTGCTCATCAACGAAAAAGTAGAAACTGTTGGTGCTGGAAGAACTGATACCGGCGTGCATGCAAAATATTTTGTTGCACATTTTGATACACGCAAGAAACTGAATAATCTTTCCGATCTCACTTTCAAGCTAAACAAGTTTCTTCATGATGATGTATTTGTATTGAATATACATCTTGTGCCTAAAGACGCACATGCAAGGTTCAGTGCTGTTTCCAGAACTTACAAATACTATATTTCGACACAAAAAAATGTCTTCAATAAAGATTTGGCATGGCAATTGTTTTATAATTTAAAAATTGAGCTTATGAATATGGGAGCCTCAGAAATAATAAGACATACTGATTTTAGCAGTTTCAGCAAACATCATACTGATGTGAAAACGAATACTTGTAACGTATACATTTCAGCGTGGACCCGTGAGGATAATTTTCTCATCTACACAATAACAGCAGACAGGTTTTTGAGAAATATGGTTCGCTCTATTGTAGGCACGCTTGTAAGTATGGGAAAAGGCAAACTAAGTTTGGATGAATTGATTGAGATCATTAAAACAAAAGACAGATCAAAGGCCGGAGAATCCGCTCCTGCTCAGGGTTTGTTTTTGTTCGATATTCAGTATAAATTCCCTTTTTCATAATTTTTTGTTTAAATCTTTTTTGATTATAATAGAAACAATTAGCTATTTTTAGACGTTAAACAAGCAAACTTGATAGAAATGAGAAAGATTTTATTGCTTGCATTGTTGAGTACATTTTATTTGGGAGCCTTTTGTCAAACAGAAATATCCAGGGCAGAAGCAATGTTTATCTACAATTTTTCACGTTTAATTGAATGGCCTGCAAATTATAAAACCGGACCATTTATCATCGGTGTTTACGGTTCTGCTGCAATACTTGGCGAACTTAAGACCTATACTACTGGTAAAAGGGTTGGAAGTCAACCAATTACTGTAAGGACTTACAACTCACCAGCAGAGATTTCTACCTGTCATATTCTTGTAGTTCCTTTCAATAGTACAAAACATATGGCTAATATAGTACCACAACTGGAAAATAAGAGTACTCTGGTAATTACTGAAAAAAGTGGTGCTATTGGTCAGGGAGCTGCGATTAATTTTCTTGTCGTGGGGAATAATCTTAAGTTTGAGCTAAGTCCGGGAAATGCTACAAAATATGGAATAAAGCTAAGTTCAAAACTTAGTGAAATGGCATTCAAAACATACTAAAGATATTCTTGTGAATTCCAGATTTCCCATGCTTTTTCTGCCTGTAAATGCAACATGGGCAGGCCATTGATGGTTGTTGCATGTTTTCTTTCACCTTCAGCTAAAAACAAAGTCTTTTCAGGATTGTAAATCAAATCGTATAAAATATGATTCTCATTTATACTATCATAAGGAATATCAGGTTTCTCATCCGGATTTGGATACATACCCAGAGGACTTGTATTAACAATAATATCAATCCTGGCTATTATATCCTTTGATACATCACCATAGGAAAGAATTTCTTTGTTTTTTGGTTTCCGGGATACGTATTTATAATCAATGGAATGCTTTTTCAGGATATAGGCTACTGCCTTTGATGCTCCACCGGTTCCCAATATCAAGGCCGTTTTATGATCTTTCTTCAGCACTTTCAGTAAAGGCTTTTCAAATCCGTAAACATCCGTATTATAGCCTTTTAATATTACTTTGTTCCGACGGTATATTTTAATTGTATTCACTGCACCTATTTCAGAGGCTTCTTTATCAATTTCATCAAGCAACGGAATAACACTTTGCTTATGAGGAATAGTAACATTTAATCCAAGCAGATCTGAGTTTTCTTCAATCAGATTATTCAATTTGTTTATATCATCCAAAGGATAATTATTGTAACGGCAATCAGAGATCCCGGATATCTTAAATTTCTCAGAAAAGTAACCCTTTGAGAAACTATGTTCAAGCGGAAATCCTATGAGCCCAAATTTTCTCATTCTTCTTTATCCTCCTTGATAATACCGGCATACTTCTCAACCAACCAAATCGATAGTATTCCTATCAAACATACTACGACAGCAACAATCAATTCCGTTGTATCGCCAGGCAGTTCCTTTTTATAACCAATTGTAATCTCCTCCAAATTCCCGCTTCTTCCAACAATTGATTCTTTAATTGCAGATTGCCAGGGCCATAGAATACTTAGAGAACCCAAAATAAATCCTGTCAATAAGGAAATCGTCATGTTTCTGTATTTCTTGTAAATCCAGGATAAAAAATGAGAAAATGCAATTAATCCAACTATCGCTCCAATTGCAACGGGAGCCAATATTGTGAGGTTTAAATCACTCACAGCATGTATCATAACCAATTGATAATTCCCCATCAAAATTAAAATGAATGAGCCCGAAAGGCCGGGAAGAATCATACTGCAAATAGCAACAACACCGCATAGAATCAGATAATAAAATGTATCGTTTTCCGCTGCGGGTTTTACTACCGAAATGTATATTGCTATTGCTGTTCCGATTACAAACGTGATAATTACTCCGATATTCCAATTCCTTATTGTTTTGCCTACAAAATATACAGAGGCCAAGATCAATCCAAAGAAAAAAGCCCAGACAAACACGGTATATTGCTCAAAAAGAAATCTAAGAAGCCATGCCAGAGAATAAATGCTTACTCCAATTCCTGAAAACACAGAAATCAGAAATCCGAGATTTATATGGTGTGAAAATGCCTTGAATTTTCCTGAAAAGAATAGTTTTATAGCCTTTAAGTCAAATGACTTGATCGAATCTATAAGCTCTTCAAATATTCCTGTAATTAAAGCAATAGTACCACCTGATACACCGGGAATAACATTTGCCGATCCCATCCCGACTCCTTTTAAAACCAGCGAAAGATAATCTTTGAAAGTTCTTTTCATTGTAATAGTAATATGCAGATTATTTTAAGTACTTATAAAGCCTACAGGATAGATATTTTTCTATTCTTTATTGGTCTTACAATATTTGTATCCGGAAACCAAGAATTGGCAGCTAGTGAGATTCCTTCTGCTGTTGTTTCTTTAGCTCATCGGGAAGAAAATCAAAAAACGTATCTCCTCTTAAACCAAGCCTTAAGCATTCAAGCGGAATAACCAGATTTGGAGCAATATTACCAAGATTCACATTTGCACCAAGTATTTTTATAAACCAAACCTGTTGCTTTCCATTGGGTGCTTCCCATAGCACATCTGACGAGTTGATCTGAGAAGAAATGGTATTTATCAGGTTTTCATTTGCTGTTCCATCGCTGTTGTATATTCCAATTGTACCACTTTCCCTGGCTTCCGCTATCACTTTCATTGATCCTGCTTCAAGCTCATTTTTCATCATTTTCACCCATTGATCAGCAGGAATATAAACACCCTTTTGCTTAGAACCAACTTCAGAGATAACTGTAACCTGTTTCGAAAAAAGCCTGATATATTCCAGCTTTTTTTCATGTGGCATGCTCATTGACCCATCAGAGATTTCAACAAGATCGAGCTTATATTTATCAATAAATTTTCGGTAGCTGTCGATTTGATTTCGTATTGCAAAAGCTTCAAATAATGTCCCTCCGAAATAAGGACGGAGGCCTGATTTTTTGTATATATCCAGTTTTTGATCCAGTTTATTTGTAATCATCGATGTTCCAAAGCCGAACTTTATAAAATCAGTAAATTCTCCACTTGATTCCACGAAGTGATGGGCTTCATTCACGCTTAATCCTTTATCCATTACCATTGTTAAGCCCGTGGTTCTTGGTTTAGAAGGTCTTTCGGGTATGTAAGGCAACTCAAAATTCATGGTTTAGCGACTTAAATTCTTGTATTTTTTTATTAAAGCTGTTATGGTCTTATTCTTTGAAGCAAGCGGGTATTGTGACAACAGGTTACTATGCTCACTGAAATTAATTGCCAGTCCTTTTTCAAAAAATTCATACGCCAATTGTGGTTGATCAATATATAGATAGTAGGCTGCCAGATTGTAATTTATGGTAGATATCTCGTTGTTGTACTGGTAGGCTTTATTTAATATTTGAATTGCATCATAAACTTTATTTTCAAGAAAAAGAATATCGGCATGTGAAAGCCATGCCTCATAATCATTAGGATCAAGTTCAACAACACGATTGTAAGATTCAGCTGATTTTTCAAGTAAATTCAACTTTCTGTATACCTTACCCAACATAAACCAATATTCAGGATTTTCAGGATCAAGAGCATTTGCCCGGACAAAATAATTGAGACTCTTTGAGTAAAACTTCAGATGAAAGTTTGACATCCCCAAACCATACCACGCATCTCCAAATGATTTATCGATCTCTATTGACTTAATATAAAAATGTATTGCTCGGTTAAACAATTTTAATTTTTCATAACACTCACCTATATAGGTATAAGCCTGTACATTATCGGGCTCAATAAAAATAATTTCTTCAAATGTTTTAATAGCCTCTTTATATAAACCACTGTTTACTAAAGTATTCGCTTTGCTGAAGTAAGCTGAAATGTAGTCAGGACAAATCGCAATTGCAAAATCATAAGCGTTAATTGCTTTTTGGTATTCATCCAGACTGGTATAGACCATACCCAGGTTGAACCATATGTTTTCAGCATAAGGTTCTATATTAAGGTACTTATGATAATACACAATACTCTTTCCCAGTTCATCAATTCTTTCATATACCATTGCGAGCTCCTGAAGAACCATCAAGTTTTTCGGATTTATTTCATGAGCAAGAATCAGATACTTAATTGCAAGATCATATCTTCTCGTATTTATATAAGAAAAAGCAATCGAAAAAATAACCTCATCCCTTCCCTCTGTTGCCAGTTGAATTGCGCTGTCAAAAGCATATTTTGCATCGTCTTTCTTTCCAAGTATATTCAAAGCTGACCCCTTTAACAGATAAAACTCTCCATTGGAGGATTCAATTGGTTCAATTTCTCTTAAAAAGTGCAATCCTTTCGAGGGTTTTCCATTTTGAATATATATTTGAGCCAATCTGAGTTTTATTGATGTTGCTTTTGGATGTTGTTTTAGTCCACACTCAATGGCTGCTTTGGCATTATGTATATTATGCTGATCCAAATAGTAATCAATTATGTTCTCAAATTCATAAACATCAAAATAGATGGTAGAATTTGTATTCAACATTTCTTCAAACCGAATGATCGATTCAAATATTCCTTCTTCCTCATAATATGATTCCTGACCTTCGCTCATAATAAAAGAAAATACCAAATCTAAATTACTAATAAATAAACACCATTCGATTTTCAAATATTAACAGTTACTATTAATAACTTCTCTATGATTTGATATTTATTAAATTATCCGGTTAATAATATTATCAGTTAATAATGAAAGTTTTTTCCACTGCGTTTTTTTTCGATTCCAGTTCGCCCACAAGGCTTTCCAAAATAATATTGAGTTCATCAAATGATTTCTTTTGTTCCTGGCCAATACATTGAATCTGAATTGTTTTAATCTGATCAATTAAATTAGTTGCTTTTCTTATATGTTGTTTTGTATTCGATGAAGGTACTTTTGCCAGTATCAATTCTGATTTGATCTGAAAATACAAATCATTGAATTTTAAAATATTTCGGGAGATTTCAATTCCAAATTCTGAAACCAGTGCTTTGTATAATGAGAGATCCGGATTATAGCTGACCGGATTCCATAAAAAATCAGATGCTGTCTTAAGCCTTATCCTGTCAAACAGGTCGGACACATCGTAACCAAGAATAATATGTTCCGTCTTTTCATATATTTCCGGCACTATTTCATTTTCGTATGATTCAAACAAACTGGCTGTAAGGAGTTTATGCGGAAATACAGAGTCGTAACCAAAGTATCTCATATCCTGATCTTTCATGTACAACGTAAAGTCCAGGAATGAAAAAGGGCAACTGCAATATTTCCGGAACATATATGCATCTGCTTCATCGATCCGCCAGGATTGTAAATCATACCCACTCCAGATGCAGGAAACATTATTGTACCGAGTATTATCAAGCAATTCCTCATAAAACTCCTGGTTCGGGCAACAGGAATTTATAAACAGATTGTTTGAATAATATGGCATAAACTCTGCATGGATCCCGGATAAACGAACGAATTCCCTGAGAGAGTTCAGCGCTTTGCTATCCGGCTTTTTTTTACAAAGGGTATCAGCATAATTCATTGCTGTTTCCAAGCTTATTCCATCTGCTATAGGAGAATGGAACAAAAAGGCCACGCCTCCGATATTTTTTCCGTGATGATGGATCAGGTTTTTTATATATTCAATATCACCGCTAAAGTCTTTCGATCCAGGATTGAGTTCATGATAAATCCATATCGAAAAATTGTCCCGGCCATTTGATAAAATCTTCCTGGTGATATCATTTTTAGCAGGCAGGTATATACGATTGAAACGGGAATGGTTATCTCCATTTAAATAGTCCAAAGCATAATTGTCTATTTTCGTAAGAAACAGAGATCTCTCTTCATAAAACGGGTAATCAATAACATTGGCATTATGGTATAATGGTCGTTTGTTATCAAACAATTGTATAGCTGCCTGGATAGCAAAATAATTCGCTTCAGGAGAATTACCATAAAGAAAAACAACATTCTCCGGATCATGAATTGAATAGATAAAGTACGCCTGCTTCCTGTCTTTTATTTTACTGAGAGGAAGTTTATGCCTGTATTTCGCAAAAAGGTCGTTGTCTCCCAGAGAAAATACAATGGATGCATTGTCATTTTCCAGCAAATTTCCTCTTCTAATAAGATCAGGAATATCAGCTCTTTTTATACCTGCAACAGACATCAGGTATTCCCTGATCCCTTTTTCGAATTCTACTGCAGCATTTAATGTAATCTTATCTGCTGATGATGGAATCAGTATTGCCGGAAAACTCTCTTTAAAGTATGGACGATAATAGATTATTGATTCTAAAATATCAACTTCTATTGGTTGAGGAACAATCAGATCACTCTTTGAAAGGGAAGTATCGAAATAAGGAGATATTCTTTCCAAAGCTGTAAAGTTCCATCTTGTAAACCTGAAATCAACATCATCGACCCATAAAACTCCTGTGCCTTTCAATCCGATAAAAATGCGAATAAACTTTGTATCGTCCTGCAGATCACCATCCTGATAAGGAAAAATATGTGAACGTCCTATGATATGCAACCAGCCTGTTGAATCAATTTCGGAATAGTTGGCAAACGATAGGCCCTTAAAAGAATTATCTATTCTTTTTTTATACAATTCAGAATATTCTTTACGGCTGATCTGTATCTTGTTTTTATCGTAATATACTATCCGAATATCTACAGCATCATATATTTTTGTTCCAAGTCTTGATTTTGGATTCTTAATATCCTTGAGGTTAAGGTAGAGGGTTAATAAATAATTGCCGGGAATTACCTTAATGTAATCCGATAACACTCCGTGTCCGATGCTTTCAGTCTCATCGGCTGAGCGACGCCTGATCCGAATACTATGCAATCCGCTGTGAACCTGTCCGGTATCTTTTAGTACCGAATCTCCTTCAAGACTGATCCAGCTTACCGAAGAGCCGATAAGCTCCCATCCATCCACTTTGATTGAGGAGGTGAGAGAATCAAGTTGCTTTACCTTACCAAATTCAAAAGAATGGTTATAAACCAAATTCTGATTGTCAAGTTTTTGTTTTCTTGCTTTGTAGTTTACTGAGAGTGGTTCGGTACTAGTCCAATTCTCGAATTCATCAGAATCATTTTTTGCAGGCACACAACTCTGAAGCAATACAAAAAGGATAATTATAAGATTCACACTGCAATGAGCAGTTAAGTTGCATTTCATAGATTTAAATATTTCTGCGTAATCATACGATATAAAAAGCACACTTTCGTTACTTAATCTAATTTATATATTATTTATGAATAGATTTTCTTTTTTGCAGCCAGAAGTGTATTGCTTAAAAGAGATACACGAGTCATTGGACCAACGCCCCCGGGCACAGGGGTAATGAAACTGCACTTTGGAGCCACTTCTTCAAAAAGAACATCACCTTTTAATCTGAATCCTGATTTGGTTTCTTTTGAAGGAACTCTTGTAGTACCAACATCAATAACAACTGCTCCTTCCTTTACCATGTCTTTGCTAACAAATCCCGGAGAACCCAGTGCAGCTATTAAAATGTCAGCACTGCCACACAATTCTTTGATATTCCTTGTTCTGCTGTGAGCAACAGTAACTGTTGCATCAACTCCTTTTTGAGATAAAAGAATACTTAGTGGTCTGCCAACAATCTGACTTCTTCCGACAATGATACAATTTTTCCCCTTTGTCTCAATATTATAGCGCTTTATCAACTCCATAATTCCAAAAGGAGTAGCTGATACAAATGTTGGCAATCCAATAACCATCCGTCCTACATTCGTCGCATGAAAACCATCAACATCCTTTTTCGGATCTATGGCTTCAATTATTTTTTGCTCTGAAATATGTTCCGGCAATGGCAATTGAACTATAAAACCATGCAGATCATGATCGGCATTTAATTCCTTTATCTTGTTTAAAAGCTGAATTTCAGTGACATCATCTTCATATCGTATAAGGGATGATTTAAATCCAACTTCTTCACAGTCTTTTATTTTATAGGCTACATAGGTTTCGCTCCCTCCGTCATGTCCGACAAGCACTGTAGCCAAATGCGGTATTTCCCCTCCATGTTCTTTTATTTTCTGAACTTCTTCTCTGATTTCCAGCTTTATAGCGCCGGCAATTTTTTTTCCATCCAATAGCTGCATATACTTGTGTATTTATTCGGTTTCAATTATCTTCTTACGCCCGGCATTCCGCTCATCATACGGTTCATATTCTTGCCTTTTTGCATCATTTTCATCATTTTCCTGGTCTCATCAAATTGTTTTAACAAACGATTTATTTCCTGTACATCGGTTCCACTGCCCGATGCAATTCTTTTTTTTCGACTGCCATTAAGTACACTGGGGTTTTCTCTTTCATAGGGTGTCATGGAATGAATAATAGCCTCAATGTTCTTAAATGCATCATCGTCTATATCAAGGTTTTTCATAGCTTTTTCGACACCTGGTATCATGGAAGCAAGTTCCTTTACATTGCCCATTTTCTTAATTTGTTGAATCTGCTTTATAAAATCATTGAAATTGAATTGATTCCTGGCAATTTTTTTCTGAAGTTTTCTGGCTTCATCAACATCAAATTGTTCCTGTGCCTTTTCTACCAATGACACAATATCGCCCATGCCCAATATTCTGTCTGCCATACGTTCCGGGTGAAAGAGTTCAAGAGCTTCCATTTTTTCACCCGCACTTATAAATTTTATTGGCTTCTCAACAACTGATCGTATGGATAAAGCAGCCCCTCCCCTGGTATCACCATCAAGTTTTGTTAATACCACTCCTTCAAAATTGAGTCTTTCGTTAAACTCCCTGGCCGTATTCACCGCATCCTGTCCCGTCATTGAAT
Organism: uncultured Bacteroidales bacterium; assembly: GCA_964406315.1. Taxonomy (GTDB): domain Bacteria; phylum Bacteroidota; class Bacteroidia; order Bacteroidales; family UBA10428; genus UBA10428. The sequence goes on from CAYORG010000019.1 coordinate 34,834, forward strand.
CCACTACAAAGAGAGTTTCTGTGGGTTGTACATTCTTTTTTATCGACTCAATTTCTTTCATCATTTCCTCGTCAATTGCCAAACGACCGGCTGTATCGATAATTACAAGGTCCTGTCCCTTCCCCTTCGCCTTTTTTATACCATCTCTGGCAAGTTTTACAGGATCCTTATTCCCTTCTTCTGTATATACAGTTACCCCTATCTGTTCGCCTAAAACCTGTAATTGTTCTATAGCAGCAGGCCGATAAACATCGCCTGCAACAAGTAAGGGATGTTTGCCTCTCTTACTTTTCAGATAATTTGCCAGCTTTCCTGCAAATGTTGTTTTCCCTGAACCCTGAAGACCTGCAACCAATACAACAGCCGGATTGCCTTTAATATTAATATCGACATTGCTTCCACCCATCAGATTGGCCAACTCATCGTGAACGATCTTTATCATCATCTGACCCGGTTTAACAGAAGTCAAGATCTTTTGACCCAGAGCTTTTTCTTTTACAGTATCTGTAAATGACTTGGCGATTTTGTAATTCACATCGGCATCAAGCAAAGCACGTCTTACTTCCTTTAATGTTTCGGCAACATTGATTTCCGTAATAGTACCCTGTCCTTTCAGGATATTAAAAGACCTTTCAAGTTGTTCCGAGAGATTGTCAAACATAATATTTCATCATTTATCAAGTCGCAAAAATAGAGATTATCAAACAAAATCACATACGTTCAGGCACTTCAATTCCCAAAAGTTTCATGGACTTTTTAATCAGATTGCCGGTAAATACCGAAAGACTTAACCTGATTTTCCGTAAGTCAGAATTTTCTTCCTTGAGTATAGGATAGTCATGATAAAACTGGTTATACTCTTTTGCCAGTTCGTATGCAAAATTTGCAATTAATGCAGGATTGTAATTACTGGCTGCTTCCTGAATGATTTCTGGAAATTCATGTGCAAGTTTCAGCAATGATTTTTCCTTACTACTTACAGGAATTGTCATAGAAAATTCATCGGATAATGCAATTCCCGATTCATCCGCTTTTCTTAATACAGAACAAATACGAGCATAAGTATATTGTACAAATGGTCCGGTATGACCATTGAAATCAATAGATTCCTGTGGGTTGAAGGTCATATTCTTTACAGGATCCACTTTTAAAATGTAGTATTTCAATGCTCCAAGGCCAATAATGCTGTATGTGTTTTCCTTTTCTTCCTTATTTAATCCCTCAAGTTTCCCAAGCTCATCAGCCATTGATCGGGCTGTTTCAATCATTTCCCCGATCAAATCATCGGCATCTACCACGGTTCCCTCACGAGATTTCATTTTTCCATCGGGAAGTTCAACCATACCGTATGACAAATGATAAAGATCTTTCGCCCATGGAAAACCAAGCTTATCCAGAATGATTGAAAGAACTTTAAAATGATAGTTTTGCTCGTTTCCTACTACATAGATCATCTTATCAAATTCATAATCCTCTTGTCTCAATTGAGCTGTACCAATATCCTGTGTCATATAAACAGATGTACCATCAGCCCGCAAAAGTATCTTTTCATCCAGCCCCTCTTTGGTAAGATCAGCCCAAACAGAGTTATCTTGTTTCTGAACAAGAATATTGTTATCCAGACCATGGAGAACAGTATTCCGGCCTACAGAATAAGTATCAGATTCGTAGTATATCTTATCAAAATGAACGCCAAGCATTTCATAGGTAGCATCAAATCCCTGGTAGACCCAGGTATTCATTTTCTCCCACAATTCCAGTACTTCATTATCCCTGGCTTCCCATTTTCGTAACATTTCCTGGCCTTCCAGAATAAGCGGGGCCTTTCTGGCAGCTTCCTCTTCTGAAATTCCTTTCCTTACCAAATTCTTAATCTGCCTTTTATATTCCTGATCAAACTTCACATAATAATCACCCACCAAATGATCGCCCTTCTTGCCTGAAGTTTCCGGAGTTTCTCCATTGCCCCATTTCTGCCATGCTAACATCGATTTACAAATATGAATGCCACGGTCATTGACGATGTTGGTTTTGACTACTTTTTTACCATTTGCTTCGAGTATCTGACATATAGACCATCCTAAAAGATTGTTCCTGATATGTCCCAAATGAAGAGGTTTGTTTGTATTTGGTGATGAAAATTCAACCATATATAGCAATGAATTCTTATCAGAATGAACTGTGCCAAAATCTTCATTCCCAAATTCCGTCTTCAGAAAGTCAAGATAATACTTGTCAGATATGATCAGATTGAGAAAACCCTTAATCACATTATAATTTTTAACAAGACCATTGTTTGTTTTCAAATACTCGCCAATATCTACAGCTGTTTCTTCAGGCGTTTTTTTTGAAATCCCAAGAAGAGGGAAAACAACTATTGTAATGTCACCTTCAAAGTCCTTTCGTGTTTTCTGAATTTGAATTAATCTCTCTTCCGGCTTTACCTTATATAAATCATGAATACAATGAATAATACTATCAGTAATTTTTGAATTAAGTTTCATATAAAAAGTATTAACTGACTGAAAACAAAAACCTCTCTTCTGAGAGGCTACAAAGATAATATTTGAAATCAAGTTATGAAACTTCCATGTTTTCCAAAAACAAACAAGAATTATAATAATTCACAAAAACATGGAAGTTCCATCAGACAATTAAAATGAATAATTAACTGATGAAATGAAGTAACTGTTCGTTATTTTATAACATCGTTGAGTGAGCATAAATAGCCCAACTTATATAAATCAAAGTAAAACATACTTGGATTCTTACTTAACAGGTTTCTTCTAATTTGATACTCATACTTGGAATAGATAAGCCGCACAAGTCCATCCAATTTTAATCTTTTAATTTTTTTATAGAAAGAAAGAAGCGTTACATCTTTAACCAGTTTCTTTTCATCCTCGTTAATTTTTATAATTCTTAAAAGGTTTTTAATTCCTTCACGCGTTTTTCTCAAAAACTCCACACTTGACTCAAGACCTAAGTGAATCACCGGATTGTCAATATGACATATCAAAATGTTTTGTTTATCCAGTTCGTATCCAAACAAAGTATCTTCATGACCATAACCTTTCATCTTCTCATTGAACCGCACCTTGTTAAAGGCTTCCTTCGTAATCAGAAAATTATTTGTCATAAACGATTTATTTGGTTCATGAGATCTGATCTTTACGGGAATTTGTTCTCTTTTTATTCCATACAGCCAATGCAGACGATATTTATCCTCATCAGGCTCCATATGTTTGTATTTCCTTCCTCCATAAATAACACAACTATCTCCTATATATTTAATATAATTGAGCACGAAATCTTCACTATCGATACAGGAATCACAATCCAAAAAAAGAAGATTTTCATATTTCGCCATATCTGCCAGTTTGTTCCTGATTTTTGATCTTCCCAGATTCACTTCTTCCTGATAATAAACAACACCCTTAAGATCTGAAGTTTTGGAATTTATCTTCCTGAATTCATCATCAGAAGCATCGTCAATCAGTATAATTTCAAATGGTATTTTTGATTTAACAGCCTGGTTACTTAATGTCTTTACCAAGTCACGTATATCATAATTGTATACCGGTATAAGGATTGAAAGCATGAATTTTGGGGTATCAGAAGATTTGCAAAATTAAACGTAAAACTTTTAATAATATTGCATATAATTTCATCGGTTTATAATTTATTTTCAATGGCCTGATGCCTGTCTGCGAGCCGTCGCCATGCGTCTGCGCCGAAGTCGGCTACGACGCAGGAGCAAGGTTATGACCGCCGGAGACCGAAAAGCTAAAGAACTAACCATAAAACTTAGTATCAATTTTTTTTATATAATATAGCACTGCGTTTTATGGTCGGTTCATAATTATCAAAGAATATGCGATAATGAAGAAATTGTCACTTTTAACAATCACATTCTCAATACTATACAAAATGTATGCCGTTTCCCCGACCCATGATCAGTTCAGAATACACTTAGTATCTGAAGTGGGTGAAGGTTTTACGGTAAAATTAGCATATTATTATGGAAACAAAGTATTTTTAAAGGATAGCTTAACGATAAGACCTGCAGGCAAATTATCCTATACAGACTCTTTTCATGAAGGAATATATCTTCTTGTGTTTCCGGATTCCGATACGTATGAATTTATGGTAAATGATCAAAAAGAGTATTTTATAAAAATTTCTTATGAAAACAATGTCTACAAATGTTCAATACGAGGTGATTCAATTTCCAATGCTTTTGATCGTTACAACAAATCAATGTCTGAAATCCTGAAATCTGTTGATTCTTTAAAAAAACAAATGGAAAATCCCGAAAATACTGAATTTCAAAATAATACAAATAGATATCTTAAGCATTGTATGGATAGTATTGATGCAATAAATGATTATTATGCAATTCAATACAAGGGCACTTTTCTTGGAAATTATGTACAATCGCAATTGCCGGTATCCATTCCTGAACTTTCAAACAAACAGAATACATCAGATTATGATTCCCTGAACTGGTTCGAAAAACTGCATTATTATAAAGATCACTTTCTTGACAACACCAATTGGAATGATCAACGACTTATCTATACTCCTGTTTATGAAGAAAAACTAAATACTTATTTTGAAAAAATAGTGGCTTATGAGCCAGAATCTTTATCTGATGCAATTGACATCATTCTGTGCAAAATAAACAATCAGGAAGTCTTTAGATACATTACAGAATCTTTGTTCAGAAGATTTGCAATAAAAAAATACAAACCCTTTGATGAATATGCCTATTTGCATTTAATCAGAAATTATTATCTGACCGGAAAAACTCCATGGCTTAATGATAATCAGCTCTCAATTCTGGAAAATGAATACAACCGGTTGTTGACCACTTCCCTGGGACAAAGTGCTCCAAAAATCGTTCTTCCTGACCAAAGTGGAAAACTTCAAGGACTTTACGATATTTCTGCAGATTATACCATTGTTCTTTTTTGGAATTATGAATGTAAAAATTGCAGACGCATTTTACATGAACTCGCCTCAATCACTTCAAAATATTCTTACTTTGATATTCATGTGTTTACGGTTTTTACAGGAAAAGATCCTGATATCTGGAAGGCCTACCTTGCAACCAGCATACCTGATAAATGGGTAAACACCTGTCAATTCGGTGCAAAGGAAAAAGCTACCATTGCCTATAATATATCTGCAATTCCAAGTATATTCCTTCTTAACAGTGATAAATCAATTCTCAACAAAAATCTTACGGTTTCAGAGCTTGATAGTTATTTATTCCAGGTAGCCGAAAAAATGTAATTCAATAGGATCACCTGATTTCATATACCTATTTTGAAGAATCATCCTTAATCAGTACCGAAAAAATAAACAGAATAACTGCTGAAGCTGCAAATACCACCAATAAGGAATACAGTACTTTTATCATAACCTGTTCAAGATCAATAATATCCCAAATTCCGAGAATTGCAATTACTGTAAAAATTAATACCAGTGCAATAAGTACATAAGATACTGCTTTTTTGATATTGCTCATTATTATAAGTGTTTAGTTGTTATAGCATCTAAATTATTAATTATCCGGGATAAATTATAGTTTTATTTCTTTATAATATTCTCCTCCACGAACCTGAACCTGTGTTTCAAAATACTGCTGAGTGATCGGTTTTCCGTTCAAAGAATATTCCACACCACCCCAATTGAATTTCACTTTTCTGAATTCCCTGATCTCATTCCCTCTATATACAACAAATCGTTCTGTAGTTTTTGTTTTCTCTTTATGAACTTCCAGAGTGACTCCCTGCGGGTATTCTTTTTTTAACTCATCCAGGTATTTATCTCTTTCACTGTCATTTGCAAAATTCAATTCTGTCAGTTTTGACGGTTTTGGCACTGTTGCTGCTGTAGCAGATGCCGATGCTGCAGCAATAGCAGCCTGTTGAGCAGCTTCTTTCTGAGCAATGATACGTTCAAATTCAGCAATTTTATTTAACCGCTGCTGGGGATAAGACTCAGAGGGTTTCATATTAAGGGCTTGCATATAGTTTGTTTTTGCTGACTCATAATCTCTGTTATCATAAGCTTTATCTGCTGAAGCAATCACTGAATTGTATCTCTGTTCAAATGCTGCTCTCTCTTGCTTTGTCTTTTCAATTTGAGCAAGCTGACCATTTATTTTAACTATTTGACCTGTGGAATAGGTTTCATTCGGCTTAAAAGAAAGTGCTCTTTCATATTGAACTTTTGCATCTTCCAGTTTATTTTGTCCGTAGAGTTGATCTCCTCTTGTTACAGCTTCATTGTATCGGAATTCTTTCGTTTTTTGTTCTTCCTCAAGCCGGTTTTGTTCGGCAATTTGTGCGTCAATTTTTGCAATTTGAGCTTTTGGATAGAATTCATCAGGTTTCATTCCCAGGGCTTGCTGATATGTACTTTTTGCTTCACTATATTTGGAAGATTTCAATAAATTATCAGCCTGGAGTATTGCCTGGCTGTACCTCTGATCCAATGCTCTCTGCTCAGCTGCAAGTTGTTGCTGTCTGCTCAGAATACCGTCTATTTCAGCAATTTTTTGTTTTGCATAGACATCTTCTGCCTTTATTGCAAGAGCCTGTTGATACAGATTCTTTGCTTGCACATAGTCTTTCGATGCCAATAGATCATCAGCCCGGGCAATCGTGCCTTTATACTGCGCTTCTTTTTGATTCCTGGCAAGTATATTGTTGATCTCCTGAATTTTACTTTGTGGATAGACCTGGTCAGGAAACATTGTCAGGGCTTTTTCATAAGTCTGTTTTGCATTTGCATACTGTTGAGATGAAAAATAGTTGTCACCCTGTACAAGCAATTGATCGTATTCTTTTTTTCTGGCAAGATTATCGGCTTTTTTTTGTTCCTGTGCTGCGAGTTTCTGTTCAGCGTCAGCAAGTTTAGACTGCAAAACAGCATCGCTGGGTTTGGCCAGAAGTGCTTGCTGATATACGGCAATAGCTTGTTGATATGATGCAGCCGCCACCAGAGCATCAGCTTCACTTATTTTTTCCCGGTGTGCTTTTTCAAGTGCTTGTTGCTTTTCGGCATCAGCAACAGCCATCATACTTTTTGATTTGCTATAGCGCTGTTCTGTATATGAATCGCCGGGATCCAGCTGCATTGCTTTTTGATAGGCATTTGCTGCAGCTTCATAATTTTTCGCTTTGTACATTTTATCTCCTTCGTCAAGCGCTGCTTCAATCTGTTTTTGTGTAGAGGCTTGTTCCGCTTTTAATTGTGCCATTTGCTGATCTGCGATCAATCTGTCTATCTCTTTTATCATCTGCTGTGGGTAGCTTTCATCCGGTTTAAGGATTACGGCTCTGTTAAAATGCTGTCGGGCAAGTTCATAGTCTTTTGACTGAATAGCACTTTGTCCCATGGCCAGGGTTTCTTTGTATGCTTTATCGCTGGCCTCTCTGCTCAATGCTTCTTGTTTCTGCTTTTCAATTGCAGGGCCCAATTCAGCAATCCTCTGTTGTGCAAATGATGAACCCGGATTCACCAGCAGTGCCTGTTCATAATATGATTTAGCTTCAGCAAAATTTTTTGCTACATATGCTGCATTCCCCTGTGCTATCAGACCGTTGTATTTTCTTTCTGCCTCAATTTGAGCCTGTTCAGCCTGACTTTTTTGCTGAATAAGTCTATCAATCTCAGTAACTTTTTCTCTTGGATAATTGTTTTGAGGCATTGCCTGTAATGCTTCATTGTATTTTTCACGGGCAGATTCATATTGTTTTTCCGCAAATAACCTGTCGGCCTCACTTATTGATGTGTTATAAGTCTGCTGATTCTCATGATGAACTCCAATTTGTTTATTAATATCATCGATCTGCCGTTGTGCATACCTGTCGTCCGGAAATATCATCAACGCTTCTTCGTATTTTTCCCTGGCTTTTTCAAATTCCTTTGACTTGTTTAAAACATCTGCTTCCTGCACCAAATCCTGGAATTTATCCGAATTGCATTTCTCTATGTCCAACAGTAAGTTTTCAATTCTTCCTCTCATCTTTTGCACATAAGCATTATCTGAAATAAAATCGCTTTTGTTCGTTGAATATTTTATTCTGTCAACCGGATCATCAAGTGCAGATGTGTTGACTCCTTCACAACCTTCAAACAATGACATAGCAAACTCCATGGTCCATTTTCCCATGACTTCATCGGGAAGTTCTGTGTTAAATGCAATTTTTTTTGATAGCATGCCTGCTTTCTGCACTTCAATTAAATATTCATGATTGATTTCCAGATCAAAAAGAAACTCTCCATTTGTTTTTGTATATATAATATCAACACTATTCCCGTCCTTATACAGAATAACTTTTGCGCCGGCTATAGGATTCATATTGTTTTCAACAGTGCCAATGACCCTGAGTGATCTCTGTTGAGCGGTGACATATGAAGACTTGCTACAAATAACTGCAATCAGAATGATAAAACGAAAACACTTTATAATCTTATTATACATAATCCAATCATTTTTACTTTCAATGAATTTACAACAAATAGCAATTATTATCCAATACTATTTCAATCAAAGTTTAACAAATTTGAGTGTAGTTTCAACGCTGTTCTCCGTAATCTTCAGCAGATAAACACCCTGAGCCAGATTACCGGTGCTGAGAACAAAATTTGGTTCGGGAGAATTGTAAGTAACTTTCAAAACAAGCTTTCCTGATAAATCATATGCCTTCAAATCAACATCACCCGAAGGAGCGGATTTAAAAAGAACCTGTAAATCACCGTACGTTGGATTTGGATAAAGGGTTACTTCATGAACAGGAAAACCTCCAGGATTTTGCTTATCTGCAGGGTAATAATTCATTACAACCGGTTGAATGAATAAGGAAGTGGAATAGCTATTTATGCCGTCCGTAAGCTCCCTCCATCTATACCGATCCCAATAAAACGCACTGTTTTCAATAGTTTCTGTTTTTGGAACTGTTGTAGACAAAGCAAAAGTATCTTCCGGATTATTGTAATTAATTTCATAGCCTGCATAAAATTCCTCGTTGACATATAAAATAGTATCCAGTCTTATAAAGTTTTCCTGGTTCTCTATCATCTCAAAATAATAAACATCCTGCTCATAAATCAGGTCATTATAATTCTCCTGACCTTTCCATATCTTTATTTTAATTTTTGAATCAGTTCGTAAATACCTGAGTTTTGATACCAACATCTTTACGGCGTATATGTACTTGGTTCCGTTCATAGAAAAATATTCTGCATAATTTGTATTATACAAATAATTATGACCGGAAATATACCCCCAGCCTGAATTACAATTTATCAGAGTATCTTTCTCATTATCTCCAAGGTTTGATAATTCTTCGCTCACGGCATATAAAGGGTCTACCGGAGAATAACTTTCCATAAATGTCTTTCCTGAATTAAAAGGATCAAGCCAGGCTTTTAACTGTTCATCTTCATATGGATAATCAGCCCAGCAGTGACTAAACATCTGATAATAGTCAAATATGTATTCCGTGCAAGCGTCCTCTCCCCCGGTAAGCGTGCCGACCACCCTGTTATCTGCATTAAAAAGCGCTGCTCCGGAAGATCCTGGTTCTGTTGTTCCCGTATCATATTTTTCCACCAACCAGTGAGTTTCATTATCAAATGGAGGAAAAGACCCAATTTGCAATATATCGGCATCTGTGGTGATCTTTTTCACATCGCCTTCGGGATGATGAAGAATATACACATCGGCATATTGCTTGTCTACTGCATCCCATCCGGCATACATTGGATAATAATCTGCATAGGGCTTTTCAGACATCTCCGTCAATGAGAAATCCAAACCATAGCCTCTGCTAAGTAAGGTACTCCCTGAAATGGATTTGATTTTACCATCAGGCCCCTCGCAATACGGACTTTCATAGTCAAAAAAATACAAAGCTGATTCAGCGTCACTTTCATCCATAATACAATGACCTGCCGTGAGAATTAAAGGTCTGCCGTCTTCTTCGGTGTTGTTTATCAAAGTTCCGGTACAACGTGTAGAGCCATTATAAATAATTCTACAAACAGAATATTTTTGTTTTTGGATGTTATCCTTGGCAATGCAATTCACATCGACATGGCAGTCGGCTGACCATCGAAAATACTCATCCTCAGTGCCTTTAAAAACATTTTGTCCGGGAAAACCTACACCCACTTTTGATAAGATCAGCTCTCCGAAATCTTTGACAAAATGATCTACCTGAAATTCTATGATAAGGCTATCATTTCGTATTGGTGTAATGGCCAGCACATTGCTCTTTTTGTTGTTTCTGAATGTGAATGCCCCGTATACTACCTTTCCGTCAGGAGAATATACGAACAAACGACAACCATGAGATAAATGAAAATTCCCAAAAATCAAATTCAGTGAACTGGCATGTTCTGCTGTTATGCCAATGTACCAGGTTTTCCAATTGTTGTCACCGGAATACCAGAGTCCATGACTTGCAGGAGATAGATCTACTTCAACAGATGATGCAAAAACATTTTTTTTATATACTTTTTCATCAGAATTCTCTTCTGAAAACTGATTGTAAAGCATATCGGCTGACGGAAGTTGAACAAACTCAATGCGGGATATATTTTCCATTTTCAAGCCAAGCGGATAACCAGGATGTTCAATTTGTGCAATTATTGTGCCCGACGAAAAAAAAACAGAAATCCCTACTATCAGCAGGATTTTATATTTCGGATTGATAAATTCATCTATTGTTACATTCAGTTTCATGATAAAAATGTGTGAGAAGTTAAAACCTTTTGTAAATTGGAAACGTTTGTTAACTAATCTAATTGAATAATATTATATTTCAGAAATATTAAACGAAATAGTATAATGAAGTTATGAACTTCTTATTGACTTTCGATTTATGATGCATAAAATATTCCAAATTGCCCTGTTAATTGTATTGATTCCCAATAATTTATATGGATCGGGATCAGAATCTGTTAATACCAAGAAAAGCACAGGCTATTTCCATGATTACAGTTCCCTTTTTTTTACTTTCGATTATTCCACGCACACCAATACATTCGGTGTGATTCATGAAGCAGTGAAGCAACCAAATTATTCCGCTGGAATAGGTTTTTTCTCAAAGCACAAGTTTGATATTTCTGTGCAGTCTATATTCACTGAAAATGGGGATATATCTTATACCAAAACCTCTACGGAAATTGATTTTATGGCAGGATATTCATTTCAGCCAAATGATAATCTGACAATATATCCATCCTATACGCATATAGAATACAGTTCCAACATTCATTCTCTTATGTCGGCTTTTTCAGATATTGCGCAATTGATCCTCTATTATAATAAAGGAGTGTATTTTGGTGGCCTGAATTCCAGCATGTTATTCGGAAATAAAAATATGTTTTACCTGTCGGTACAAAATGCTCTTGGCTTTTATTTTGACAATCTTCTTTTCAAAAACTCCCTGTTGGGCATTCAGCTTGAATTTGATCTAAATCTAAGTGATAAAAACTACTACAATACATTGATTTATGATTTATGGGACAGTGAATCCTTTCTAATATGGGTAAATAAAGAATATCCCGGAATGTTTGAAGCTGTTGAACATCGTATTGAAGTAAATGGGTTGGCATCTGCAAAAGCAGAACTCTATTCCCTGATTGACAGGAGTGACAATTCTGTTTTCGGACCATCTTATTCCATTACTTCTGTTGATTTCATGCTTCCGGTATATTACAGCATAGGAAAATTCATGTTTAACTTTACAGCCTTTCTGATCATTCCGACATTTACCTCTTCGTTCTATGAGCAAAATACTCAATTGTTATTTAATGCTGGCGTTGCTTACAGCCTTGATTTTTGAAGCCTAGAAACAGATGGGTACTCGCCGGTTGATTCAACCCCTTCAGGATTATAAAGTTGCTAAAGACGATGGTAATAATAAATAATTCTTTGCATTCATAATACCAACATATGCTTTAGTTAGTTGCATTTGGTCTGCCATTGATTTTTTCGGTAATTTTATATACAAAATCAGAATTATAAATAATATGAAGACACATTGTTTTGTATATTCCTTATTTATCGTAATTGTAGTGCAATCGTGTGATGCACAGAACAGACAATATACCTATACTAAAACAGATCGGCAACCTGCAGTTGCAGGAAAATTTTATCCAAAGGCAGCGGAAGATTTATCAAATATGCTGGAAGATTTTTTTTCAGAACCAGTTCAGGTTGATGCAAAAGAACCCCTTGCGGTTATTGTTCCCCATGCAGGTTATATTTTTTCCGGAAGCACAGCAGCCAAAGCATTTAAGCAAATTGATCGCAATAAAAAATTCAAACGCATCTTCCTTATTGGCTCAAGTCATACAATGTATTTCTATGGGGCATCTATCTATGCCATAGGTGATTTTATCACACCGCTTGGAAAAGTTGTTGTGGATACAATTGCCCTGAAACTTATTGATCATTATAAATTCATTTCAAACGATCCAAAACCTCATGAGACAGAACATAGTCTGGAAGTACAACTTCCTTTCCTGCAATATTGGCTCAACAATGAATTTACAATTGTTCCTGTCATTATTGGCGGACAATCAAAAGAAATTTGTAGGGATCTTGCTCTGGCTCTTGCGCCTTATTTCAACGAGGATAACCTCTTTGTCATCAGCACAGACTTCTCGCATTACCCGGACTATCAAAATGCAAAGGTATCGGATGCAAAAATGGCCGATGCAATCCTTACTAATTCTTCCAAAGAGTTTATGAAAACGAAAAACCTGATGGAAAACGGGAATACTAGGAATCTGGTTACCGCAATGTGTGGATGGACATCTGTGCTTACACTTCTTTATATCACGGAAAATCAACCTGATATTTGTTATAAAAAAATCCATTACCAAAATTCCGGGGATTCACAGTATGGCGATAAACAAAAAGTAGTAGGATATTATGCAATAGCTGCCATCAAAGAAAAAAAAACATCTGTTTCCGGTTTTCAATTGAGTGATGAAGAAAAAAAAGAACTTTTAAGAATTGCCAGACAAACACTCAACAGCTATCTTACAAACAATGAAACAACTGATCTCAATTCTAAAAAATTCAGCGAAAATCTCATGGCTCCTGCCGGAGCTTTTGTCACTCTGACGCTTTATGATCAATTGCGTGGATGCATCGGGAATTTTAAATCCGATAAACCCTTATGCATCACCGTCAGGGATATGGCTATTGCAGCTGCAACCCAAGATCCAAGGTTCAACCCTGTTAGTTCAGGGGAACTACAGAATCTCGAAATTGAGATCTCCGTTCTCTCTCCATTGAAAAAAATATCCTCACCGGATGAAATTATCATGGGGAAACACGGAATATACATAAGAAAGGGCAATCGTTCCGGTACTTTTCTTCCTCAAGTGGCAACAGAAACCGGCTGGTCAAAAGAAGAATTTCTCGGTCATTGCTCCCGCGATAAAGCCCGGATTGGATGGGAAGGATGGAAAACCGCTGAATTGTTTGTTTATGAAGCTCTTGTTTTCAGTGAACATGAATACATGAACAATCTTTAACTATGCAAAGACCCTACCTCTTTATACCATTAGCAATAATTATTTTGCTTCTATACTCTTTCAGCCTTATCCTGGTAAAATTTGACATATGGTCCAGATCTTCAAACAGAAAACTCTGGAACACAATTCTCCTGTTCACTTTTCTTGTAACTGCTATTATCGGTTTATTGTTAGTGATCAAAGTAAATTACAAACTGGAATGGAATGCATTTGAAAAATTGCTTGCATGGCATGTCGATTTTGGAATAGCAATGAGTTTTGTTGCTACATTTCATCTGATCTGGCATTTTTCATATTTTATTAATCTTTTGAAAAAAAAGCAGCCTGAAAAAAAATCAAAACCTGTTCAAAATATATCATCTGAAGAGGCAACAAAATTAAGTCTTCTCTTTTTTCTTTCAGGTTTTGCATCGATTGTTATCCAGGTTCTATTAATACGCGAGCTAACTACAATTTTTCAGGGAAATGAATTTATGATGGGATGGACTATTGGAATCTGGATGTTGTTAACAGGAACGGGAGCATACCTTGGAAGAAGATTCGATGATTCTAAAATAAATCTGTTACTCATAAGGAATATATTGATTACTTCCTGTGCATTCCCTCCTGCCCTGATTGTTCTATTAAATTATCTGAAAAATATAATATTCCCTCCGGGAATTTTAATAAGTCCGTTTGAATTTTTATTACTTAGCATTCTGATGCTGGCACCGATATGCCTTCTGGCCGGTATTCTTTTCTCATTATTTGTTCGTGTAAATCCATCAGATCATAAAGGTTTTATCAGAGTTTATGCCTTTGAAGCAGCAGGAAGTCTTTTTGGAGGAATTGCGGTAACTCTGCTATTTATTAACTGGTTGAGTATTCTTCAATCCCTGGTCATTCTCCTTCTCATTATCACCCTGGTTATGTATTTCGTGCAAAAAAACAGAGCCATACTTATCTTCCTGTCATTCCTTTCCGTTATCCTATTGCTGCTGTTCGTTTTCCCCATGGAAAACAAGATCAGGTCGCGATTATTTCTGAATCAGACCATCATTGAAAACAAAGAGACATTTTATGGCAACATCACCGTCACAGACAATGCTGGTGAGTATAATTTTTTCTACAACGGTTCACTTATCTATTCATCAGGAAATTTCATACTTCGTGAGGAATATACTCATTATGCACTCCTGCAATGCAAAAAACCTGAAAAAGTCCTTATAGTATCAGGAGTCATTTCAGGAATGCTTGATGAAGTCCTTAAATATCCTTCCATAAAATCTGTGGATTGCATTGAGATGAACCCCAAACTTATTCGCTTAGGCAAAAAATACAATCTTTTACCTTATGATTCAAGAGTAAACCTTATCCGTAAAGACGGTGTTAGATACATTGCTGAAACAGATGTAAGCTACGATGCTGTTATAATGGCTATACCTGACCCCTCGAGTTTGCAAATAAACAGGTACTATACAAGTGAATTCCTAACCGATTTGAAAAAACATCTGAATGATCATGCAGTAATTTTATACGGAGTTTCATCTACAGGAAATTACTTAAGTGATGTCCAGGCAAATAAACTAAGCATTTTGGTAAATACTCTGAAAAGCTGCTTCAATTTTGTTGAAATCCTTCCCGGGGAAAAAGATTATTTATTAGCCTCCGATTCACCCATATCTCTTTCAATTTCATCACTTTATTCTTCAGGAACAGTCGAAAACATCTATGTGAATTCTGATTATATAGACGATGCCTCTATTCAATTGAGAAGCAAATCCATCCGGGCCAATCTTCCTCAGAATGAAATCGTAAATACAAACAACCGTCCTTTGCCGGTTTTTTTTGATACCTTAAGATTCATTTCGCTATTCTATACTGAAAATAAAATATTGGCGTATTTTCCTCTCCTTCTCCTTCTTTTGCCTTTGTTTTTTATGAAACCTGAGTCAACGGGCATGTATATTGCAGGATTTTCAGGCGCATCTGTTGAACTATTATTAATCTTTGCCTTTCAAATTGTCTATGGATATGTATATTCTGCCCTTGGCATTATTGTAGCAATATTTATGGCAGGACTGGCAACAGGATCACTGTTTGGGTACCGGCTGAAGAAGATCTCAAACTATCTTTTTCCTTTTATCCATCTTATGCTTATGTTTTTCTTTTTTCTTCTCCCATTTGTTTTGAATTTGTTTGGGAAGCTAAACAATCCTGTTTTATTCTGGCTGGTTTTTATATGTATAACATTGATTCCATCGACAATCATTGGTTATTTATATGTTATTGCTTCAATTTCTCATTCAAATGATACATTCCTGTCAGCACCTGCTGTTTATTCTGCCGATTTGTTGGGTTCAGCGCTGGGTGTAATTGCCAGTACAGTGATTCTTGTCCCTCTTATAGGTATTGAAGGTACCTGTTTTATTCTTGCTGCTTTAAATCTGATTGGTGCAATGTATTACTCATTCAGAAGGAAAGTGTTCTTTTAATTTCATGATTTTTTCTTTTTTTCTCAATCTCAGGTGGCAATTGAACGATTAAAGCTCTAACTTTAAGTGACCTTAGCCTCCAATTGTACCTGCAAAGCTATAACAACATGAGGAAGATAGGAAAACGGGAATTTTTAAAACAAGGTTTACTCTGTACAGGCGGATTGCTTTGTCCCTCCCTTTCAATGAATGGAAGTATATTTGAACATGACGGTTTATGGAAGTGGAGCAAAGAAGCCATGTTCTATTCTGATACTCCCAGGGGTGTA
>CAYORG010000019.1:51251-54055 GCA_964406315.1 uncultured Bacteroidales bacterium
TTTATGGAAGTGGAGCAAAGAAGCCATGTTCTATTCTGATACTCCCAGGGGTGTAAAATGTGGGATTTGCCCAAATGAATGCACCTTGCGACCGGGTGAAATAAGTGACTGCCGAAACCGGATAAACCATGAGGGCAAGTTATATTCCATAGCCTATGGTAATCCCTGTGCTGTCCATGTGGATCCTATTGAAAAGAAACCTTTGCTGCACTTTTATCCAAAATCGAAAGCATTTTCCATTGCCACTGCCGGGTGCAATTTTGTATGTTTGAATTGTCAGAACTGGGAAATATCACAAACGAGTCCAAAAAAGACAAGAAACTATGATCTTATGCCGGAAAAAGTTGTTGACTCCTGTAAAAAATACGGTTGTGATTCAATAGCGTATACCTATGGCGAACCCATTTCATTTTACGAGTATATGTACGATACTTCCCGAATAGCACATCAAAGTGGAATTAAAAACGTTATGGTGTCTAACGGATACATCAATCAGGAACCCCTGAAGAAGCTTATTCCTTTTCTTGATGCTGCTAATATTGACTTAAAAAGTTTTAGCAATGACATTTACCTGAAACTGAATGCCGGAAAACTGCAACCGGTCCTTGATACACTTATTACTTTGAAAAATAGTAATGTTTGGGTAGAAATAACAAACCTTGTTGTTCCTTCATGGACAGATGATTATGATATGATCAAACGTATGTGCGCATGGCTGGTCGGTAACGGGTTTGGTGAGTATCCGCTTCATTTTAGCCGTTTTCATCCGGTATTTAAGCTTACCCAGCTTCCTGAAACGCCTTTGCACACACTGATCAAAGCAAGAGAAATTGCACAAAAGGAAGGATGTAAATATGTATATGTTGGCAATGTGCCCGGCAAAGGAATGGAAAATACGATTTGTCCGAATTGCAATGAAATTGTTGTGGAACGAAGAGGTTATACAATTCTCAATTACAATATAATTGATGGGAAATGCACTCATTGCAAAACCAAAATTAATGGAGTCTGGAATTGATTTCCTTTCTGAACAAACGCACTCCAAAATTGAAACCTGACTTCCTGATCCTATTCTGTTTTATTTTCTCTCGCCAGCACCAATCCTCGTCGGAGGTGATTTATAGGAGGAGAATAAAGAGAATAATCGGTGAAATGAATATAGATTGAATTGTGCGATAACAACTGCAAAGTAAATTCAATGTTCACCGGTGTTTTCAATCGAGTATTCTTTGGTTGAATCAATTTAACAGTATATGCTGAGGTTGATATGATCACTTTGTCATTTCTAATCTGGCCAATTTGAATTTCATTTGACCGGATCTCATATTCAAATACAGTCATCTCTCCTCTTGTATCCTGCATATACAAACACAAAAGGCTTTTGTTTTTGTTTTGAAAGCTCAATTTGATTCCATAACTGCGCTGGAATGTATCATACCAGAATCCGCGGAAGGAATTTCTAAACAAATGTGCTTTGAAAAATGCACTGTTCAATACCGCAGACCGCTTTATTTCAACTATATTATCGTTGTCAATGGTTTTCATGATGTAAAGATTAATTTCACACGCTATATAGATCCTGATCAAAATGAATGCCAAACATTAACGACACAAGTTAAAGGCTTCCATTTATAGTATTGAATATATATATAATGACGCTAAAATAGATGAAATGGTTGCGTGTACAGTACATTTTGATTTTCAATGCCTGTTTAGCGATACACAAGCTTAATTGTACTATTTTCTCTTGCGGTATACAATCTGCAATAGTATATGCCAAAGGATAATTCTCCCGGATTCCATTTTAGTGAATAATCTCCTGATGTAAATAAATGATCAACAAGTACATCCATTAATTGACCAGCAGAATTATAGATCTCCAATCTGACATTTCCTGCAGCAGGACAAGAGATCCATATTTCTGTTTCGGTATGAAACGGATTTGGATAACATTGTAAGTGAATATTTCTTTGTGTAACAGAATTACTTTCAGATGCCAAAAGCCTGGAAAAAAAAGCCATCCTGATATAAATCAGAGATGGCTTTAACCCCGTAACTAAACATCTTATTATGAAAAGAACCTTTTTTCTCTTTATGATTTCATGAGTCAATGGTAACCCTCCGGATTTCATTTTATTTAATTTGGTCTTTCCGGATTACCATAAACTGAAACTTGCAGTATGAAAAGCAACACTATGTTATTTTGGAACCAACCAGTAAGAAAAGACGTAAACTTAAATTTATTACCAGGAAGTTTTGTAAATTACTTTTTAAATTTTAACAAATTAAATCCTTTTTGAAAAATAAATGTTTAATCTAATCTTATACAAGTGAAAACTTCAAAACTTTTTTTTGCATCAATTGCTGTAATTCTATGGTTAATTACTCCTGACCTGCTCGTGGCTCAAACTGATAAAAACGAATTAAAAATTCAAAAATTAAAAGAAAATGTGGAGCGTTATGAAGCAAAAGTGACAGCAAAAGAACGAAAAATGGAAATTGCCGATTCATTGATAACCACCGGAGAAAACATGTTGTATGAAGCAGAGGATGAATTTGAAGAAGTAGAACAGGAACAGTCTGATTTGGATAAAGAGTATAAATCAAAATATAAAGAGTTAGCCAAATTGCAGCGCTCAAAAGATGAAGAAACGGCCGAAGAAGCTGAAAACGATCTGAAAGAACTTGAAATTCAATACAAAGCAGATTCTAAAATTCTTGAAACAAAGGTGAAGGAATTGACCAGAAAGGCTACCAAGGGGAAATCAAACATAGAAAAAGGGAAAGAAATGCAAAAAGCAGCA
>CAYORG010000020.1:0-51820 GCA_964406315.1 uncultured Bacteroidales bacterium
AATCGTATGTGTTGGAGGGATTCGGACCTCCCACAAGCATCCCCGGAATTGGATCAGCAACACCATCGGATACGGATTTACGGTCGTGCGGTGCCATCGGACTATGATCGCCATGGCCTGTAACAAAACAATACAAGGTCGGATTGCGTCCCAGAAGATAATCCAGTGCTGCAATGGCAGTTTCCTTATATTTTTCATCATCTGTAAGGTAATAGGCCTGAATGCTCATCAATGCACCATTTCCGACATTTCCGTTACTGCCCCAGTAAAAACCGGTGACAGGAACCTTGTATGCAGAATTTTGATAGGACGTGTAAAGATTGTTTGCATAGCTGATAATCTTTGATTCAACAGCAGGAAGATCAACCGCCGGAGTAAGGTTATCAGAATTTCTGACGAGCGAAACAAGCCCCAGCGAATAGACTGAATTCCAGCCGGGAGCATTCGCACTTTTGTCAAGGTAATCATAATCCAACAGGTATTGATCGTCTAAGGTTGTAATGTATAATTCTATTGCTGCCCACCGGAATTCATCAGTTACATTCCCATCACCATAAGAGCCGGTGGAAATATCACTGGGCTGCTGATAATAGATTGTCGGATTTGCCTGTGCCCATTCATAGGCTTCCACAGCAGCTTCCAGGCAGGAATCTGCCAATCCCGGGTACTCAGCTTCATAATCACGGAGGATACGGCTTGCCTGTGCGGCAACTGCAACAAGATTCAATGTAGCAGCAGTGGTTTTCATAACAACATACCTGGGGATGGCTGCAGCCTGATAAGGTTTTATGGACATACTTAAAAAATACTGGTGTGTGCATTTATGATACACACCACCATCATTTGTATCCTGCATAGCAAGCATCCATCGCAAATTGTATATTCCTTCATCGATTATATCAGGAACATTGTTCCCGCTTTCCGGTAAATTCAGATCAAGCGATTCACTGTATTTTAAGTAATGCTCAGCGATAGCAAATACCGAATAGGTCGAGATTCCGGCATTTACAACATATTTATTGTAATCTCCAGCATCGTACCATCCTCCAGGTGTGGAAATCGTACTTCCTTCAGGTCGTTCGGATGAGGAAGCTGATTCGTGGATAATCACTGCTGTGTCGGGATGACCTGCAGCACGGGCATAAACTCCTGCATGCTGTTCCTCCAGTTCCATACTAACTCTTGACAGGTAATAATACCTCATGGATTCCCTTGAAATATCATTGTAAAGGGCACTGTTTATATAAAAAGGATGCGATTCCGTACCGGATCCTTTCATTTTTATCCTGAAGGTTCCGGCCTGGTCCAAAGAAGTGAAATCGGCAACCTTTACGTCCTGTTGAGCAGGACTCCATGTGTCTTCATCGCTGAGAATACCTGTAAAAACAATTTCGTTAGTTCCTTCTTCGACAACATAAAACACTCCTGTTTCAACAGCAGGGACAATGGCCAGTTTAACATTCCCCGGCAAATAACCAATCTGATTTACTGTTATATCCTGGCTTTTCAGTGGACAGGCAGCCAAAAAAACCAGAACACATAAGATCTTTGATGATTTCATAAAATGAAAGGCTTTAAAACCAATACTACTTAAACATATCAATGTACTAATACTTCCAAAGTTAATCAATCAGGGGGAAAGTAAATCATTTAGATCGTGCCAAAAGGAAGGATCAGTAAAAATATGGTATACCTTGCCAACAACAAACGGACAACCTGCTGATGTTGAAGTGGGAAATCCCGGATTTACAACGGCTAATAACTGTCCTACACAATCGTATGCAATGCATTTTGACGGAGTAGCATGGAGTCCGGACGGGAATAAATTAATTGCAGCATGTGGAAGTCAGAATAGGATATTGATATGGAATTCCATCCCGGTAACAAATGGTCAGCCGGCAGATATTGTTCTTGGTCAACACAATTTTACTTCTACAGGCGCAGGTACCGGAGCCAGCAATCTCAGCTATCCTTGTGGAGTAATGGTTTCACCTGATGGGCGCTTATTAGTAGCAATTGAATAGACCAGTCAATGAGGAGAAATTCATACAATTGGATCTGCATGATCTCGAATCCGGCATTTACATTATTCATGTAAAAACAGATAACGAAAATGTGATACTTAGAATAGTAAAAGAATAAGGTGTCCATTTAATTTAGAAGACACAGAGTTACACAAAGCAACTTTTATGACAACCTTTTTTTAATTTCTATTATATAAGTTTTTTGTGAGTGTTAATTTTATGTATAGACTTCAAAGAAATTGAACAATTATTAAAATTGTACATAAACTGAAATTTTAGAAAACTAATTAATGTCAATATCGTATAAATGTTAAATATCTGATAATCAACGATTAACAAACCATATAGTTGAAATATAACGTTCTTACGGTATTTCGTTCATCATTGATTAATCTACTTTCGTCAAAATGAAGAAAATCAGAATCAGAATTTACAATTTGATACAAATCCTCTGTAATCCTTTATACTGCAGTAGATTGTGATTTTATGATGGTTCAAATCAACGAATTGAATTGGAATTCTGTTCATTAAATAAAGTAACTCTGGCTTAAGGAAATATGTATAACCAGATGATATGGGTCATCAATATTGAACTAAACCTGAGAAGAAGTCACGAAAACTTCCTGTTTCTCAAATAATTTAGCTGTCCTTACCTAAATCTCAACTTGGACATGAAACAAATATAGGGTCATGAAAAAGTATATTTTATTACTAACTGGAGTAATAATAGGATTCAGCTCATTTTGTCAGCAGAATTTCACTGACTTTCAGAATGCCGATCTGGTCATTGGACAACCTGATTTCAGTTCGCGGATAATGAATTACAGTGATTCTTTTACTTATACGCCTGCTTATATGGCAATTAGTTCTCAAGGGATGCTGGCTGTTGCTGAACAAACCGGCGGATCAATCAAGATTTGGTACAAATTACCGGAAACCAATAGTCAGCCTGCTGATGTGGAAGTCGGGAATCCTGATTTTGGTAAAATTGCACCCGGGCCTTCGGAATATTATTCCGATAGCTTTAACGGGGTTGCATGGAGTCCGGACGGAAATAAACTCATTGCATCGTGCGGGAAACAAAACAGGGTGCTGATCTGGAATTCCATACCAGAAGCAAATGGACAGCCGGCCGATGTTGTGTTAGGACAAAAAGACTTCTATTCAACCGATGCATCTGCGAAAAAAAATACCTTAAATTCTCCGGCAGGTATCCTGGTAGCGCCGGATGGAAGATTGCTGGTCGCTGATATGAACAACAACAGGGTAATGATATGGAATTCCATACCAATCACCATCGGAAAAGAGGCCGATGTTGTTATCGGGCAGCCTACTTTCAATGATAGTGTACCCGGTTCAAAGGCTAATGAGTTGCATGCTCCAAGGGGTCTTCATTTGACAGCAGATAACAGGTTGTTGGTTACCAATGTATTATCGCATAGTGTGTTTATTTATGACTCCATTCCTGTTTCAGATAATGAATCAGCCACCGTGGTAATTGGGCAGGACGATTTTGGCAATTCATCTTTTGGTACATCCGAATATAAACTGAATATGCCCTTTTCAGTTGTTGTTACACAGGGTGGTAAGCTGGCAATAGCAGATTATGGCAACAACAGGGTTTTGATTTATAATACTATACCAGCTAAAAATGGTGCCGGCGCAGACATTGTTCTTGGTCAGAAAGATTTTTATTCTTCGATCGTATTTGCTCCTGACGGTTTTCCTGCAAGCAACAATTTCTATGGTGTTACAGATGTTAAAAGCGATCTGAATGGCAGATTATGGGTAGCCGGGGACTCTATGAACAGGGCAATGGTATTTGGTGAGAAACCTAAAGAATCTGCAGAATTGACGATTACCTTAGAACCATCAGATGTGGTTTTATGCGAAATAAGTGATATAGTATACAAAATTACCCTATTCAATGAAGGCCCGGACAGCGCATTTCATGTGGTCGCTGCTGCAGCTTTCCCGTTAGGATATACCTTTGAAAATTCAATGACAGAAAACGGCATGTACTATTCCAATTCAGGATACTGGAAAATACCTTCCATTGCACCTGGTGAAAGTGCAATTTTGTACATTGACGGATATGTTAATAACAAAACAAAAGGATTATCCTTTACAAGTTATGCCAATATTATTGGATCCTCTGCAATGGATAAAGACTTAAGTAATAATACAATAAACACCTTAGTTACTATTGAAGCGATAAAATTGCCGGACGATCCGATCGTATATAATGCACAGGTTTGTGAAGGGGAAAAGGCTATGTTGTTTGCCGACGGAAGCGGAACCATATTATGGTATTCAGAGGATGATTGGTTTAATCCGATCGCCAAAGGCCTTTCCATCAGCACAGGCCCTTTGACAGAATCAATTACCTATTATGCAAAAACCAGCGATGTATGCCCGGGAAATACACGGGTTCCGGCGACTGTTAATGTAGGACAGATATTCAATCTTTCTGAAACTGTATTTGTTTGCAGCGGCAGCAGCTATACTTATCCGGACGGTACTGTTCAAAATAATATAACATCACCTGCAAGTCACATCAGCAATTTGAATACGATACTTGGTTGCGACAGTATCATTACAACTACAGTGAATGTCAATCCGACATACAATGCAATTGAATATATTACTGTTTGCCAGGGCGATAGCTACACTTTTCCTGACGGTACCACGCAGACAGATATTTCTGCTTCAACTGAATATACCAGCAATCTATATACTGTCAACGGATGCGATAGCATCATAATCACTGAGATTACCGTTATGCCTGTATACAACGGGTCGGAGACTATTTCGATATGCGAAGGAGAAAGCTATACATTTCCGGATGGTACAATACAAAGTGATATTCATTCATCCCTTGAATATATAAGTTACCTGCAAACTGTCAATGGTTGTGACAGTATTATTGTAACCACAGTACATGTTTATCCGGCATACGATGCAACTGAATCTGTCACTGTTTGTCAGGGCGATAGCTATACTTTTCCCGATGGTACTGTTGAATATGATATAATGGCACCTTTGAGCCATACCAGCATGTTAGTAACAGCAAATGGTTGTGACAGTATTATGACAACTTATCTGGAAATTATTACTGTGGATGTTTCTGTAATACAGGACGGTTCAACTTTGACTGCCAATAACACATCGGGGACGTATCAATGGATTGATTGTGCTCATGATAACGAGCCACTGGCAGGAGAAACCGGTCAGTCATTTACACCTTCTCAAAGCGGCAGCTATGCTGTAAGAATAACCGAAAACGGATGTACTGATACATCTGATTGTTATAGTATTACATTTACCGGAATGCGACTGGTCAATGCTGAGAAAGATTTCATTGTATTTCCAAATCCTGCGAAGGATAAATTAACCATTCAATCTCACGCTCCTGTTGATCAGGCAAACATCATTATTACAAATTTGCAGGGTTCGAAAATGTTAGAACAGGCCTATGATTCTGAGCATGATCTGATCGAAATCAATCTTCGGGATTTGAAATCAGGAGTGTATCTGATCCATTTTTATTCGGAAAACATAACCGCTGTACTTAAGTTTTTGAAAGAATAATCAAATGTTAGGACCTCACCTGGATGATTTTTAACCGAAGAAAATATACTCATATTTAATAAGGTCAGACTTTCAGAAAAATTTTCTTTTTATAAAGAAATAACAGGAATAACCATTCAATGCATATAAGTCCGATTATAAGTACTATTGGTTCATACTTTCCGCAAAAACCTGCCAAACCGCCAAAGAGAAAATCAGAAGTTGCACTGAAATTAACCATGACCGTAGCCATATAAATTGTGATTGAATTCAGTCCGATAACTCTGAAAAAAAATGACCATCCCTGAAGTTTCCAGACATCAACAATCAGATAAAAAATGGCCAGAAGAAGAAGACTGAATCCACCAGTAAGTAAATTGAACGTTGAAGTCCACAGGGATTTTATTACAGGATAAAAAATATGAATACCCGAAGCAGCAATAATAAATACCAGGCCTGTTACAGACAGAATCAGGACCTTTCGGTAATTTGTAAATTCATCTGACTGAAGTATATCTCCTGCAACAGCCCCCAACAATGTGATTCCGGAAGCTGAGACAATGCACAGGATACCTTCGGGGTCGTATATTTTTCCATACAAAGCTCCGGGAAGTAACAATCTGTCGATAAAACTGTTTATGCTGCATTCAGGAGATAGCATGCCTGTTCCGCAACCCGGGACAGGAACAAGCAACTGGATGAATGCATAGACCAGTAGAATTCCAAAAAACCATAGTATCCTTATCCGGAATCTTTTTGTATTCATATAAATGATAACAGTTATAAGATAGGCAAGTCCGATTTGTCCTAAAACACTGGCAAATCTGAAAGATAAAAACTCCAGGTTAAGCAGGCCATTGTATAGAAATCCCAGAATTATCAGGATAATTGCTCTTTTAATACTCTTTTTATACAATGAAGTTTTGCTGACTCCATAAAGCAATTTATTTGTTAGGGTAATTGAAACAGCTACTCCGGCAATGAACATGAATAATGGAAATACCAGATCGTAAGCATGAAATCCGTCCCATTCTGCATGCTCCATTTGTATCGACCACCATTTTGCCCATCGATAATTTGTTATTTCTCCAAGTGTTCTGAACAACATATCTCCACCAATAATCCAGAACATATCAAAACCGCGTAAAGTATCCAGCGATAGAAGTCGTTTGGGTGAAGTCACGGGATTAAAATTTATAAAAATCAAGACTATAGTAAATAAAGATAACAATCCGGATCAATATATGAAAACCACAGCAGGCAAAAGAGATAATCAGGAAGTTAAGATTGACTTAACGTGAGTCTGAATTACTGCTCACAATAGACAATTATTTAAAGTAAGTATTTTAGTGTATCCCTTCCTGCCGGTTTACCCGCCTGTGGCTGGCAGAAAGGTCTGCCGTGAATTAACTTTAAAAACAATCCCCACAAAGAACAGCAAAAATAAAAACTTAATAATTAAATGATTTAATCTGATACTTATTTCGTACTAACATTAATTCAAATCAGCCTGACTGATCTTATTGGATATTTCCTGAATCTTTTGATTCGTGCTTTTTTGAAGATTTGATATTTTGTTTTTTACAATGTTTGGAGCATAGCTAAAAGAGTAGCCGATGCTTTTTGCTTTTATTTTATAGGTTTTCAGCAACATGGTTGCAATTTCATTGCCCTCTTTAAAATAGTCTTTGGTAGCTTTCAGTATCGAAGTTTTTTTAAATTTTGTCAGAGTTCTCAAACCTTCAAGAAGAACGTACCTGACTCTTTTCCCATGGGTTTGATAATAGAAATTGATATACGTTTCTATTCCAAATCTCAGATCCTGTATTTCATCCAGTATCAGGTTGAGGTCCTTCTTAAATAATACACGCTCACCTGTGTATGCACGGAAAGGATAGAGGTTATATTTTGCAAATTTTGCAGCGGTATGTCCCAGCACCATATCAGCTTCGTTATTTATCATTGGCTTCAGCATGATTTGAAAATGCTCCTTTCTGATGCCATGACTATCGGCATCCCAGAACATGATTATTCCATGGCTGGCATGCTTTACTCCAGTCACCATAGCGTAGCTTTTCCCCTTATTTTCAGGATGCCTGATGTAGGTGAATTTTACTGATCTTGAGAGATGCCTCAGCAATTCCTGTGATCTGTCTGTTGATCCGTCATCTACAACAATAATCTCACTTCTTGGATTGAAAGTACGGCAGGCTTCAACAACATTGCAAACTGTTTTTTCCTCATTATAGGAACAAATGATAATACTCAGGTCTTCCATTTCTTAAATAAGTTAAGTTAATACAAAGACACTTTTTCGTACCACCTGGTTGCAATAAAAACGATAAAACAGTTAATTTATTCTACATACAATAAAACATGTGCAAGATACTAAATATTTGAATGAAACCTTCATTCACCAGCGTATATATCAAGGAAAGGAGTAAAACATGAGGGTTCCACGGTAAAAGAGGCAGAAATGCTGAATTATTTACATATATACAATTGATATACAAATGTTTAATTAGATTTTATTCTGGTGAAAGAATGTTAAAAACATGTAAATGGAGTTTTCATTTGTTATCACTTTGCCTGAAAGAATTCAATCAAAGTAAATTCGACCCTTATCGGGATTTGACAATGGTGGTAAGTAGTGAATATTTCGGATATTTAGTATGATGAACCTTTCTTTTTCAATGAAACAGTGGAATCATCAGATTGAAAAATTTGCCTGAAGATTATTGATGAAACATATCAATTATTATGAATCATTTCTTACTTTTGGCCTGCGATTTCAATTCTATGTTAGCTGCGTTGAACATATTTCTTTTTGTATTTCTTTCCTTCGGGAATTCTTTACAAAATCCTGTATTCCAAGATGGATACACTTCGAGATATTTTTCACCATGCTTCTGTCAATTCTATAACAACAATGAAACTGAAGCGGACTATCCTTCAGATCAGATCAAACATATTGTTCTGACCGAGGAATCATTTTCTCCTGATGACAGCGATAATTTGCTGTATTTCAAGTTATTATCTTTTATAAATCATCTCAATCTGTTCTGTAAAGAATTGCAAATTCTAAAAAACTTACAATTCCGTTTTTCACATATTTCTTTTCTGGAATTGGATTTACCACCACCTGTTTTTTTTATTTTATAAGAATTGTGAATTGTAGTCAATAAATTGAAGATTCTCTTCGTTAGAAATTTGTTATTGAGGTGAACAGCAGACTGGCAATTCAAAAAACTGCATAGGTTTGGTTGATTGTGATGAACCTGTGGTTAATAATGATGATATGAGAAAATCAAATAAAAAGCAATTACGATGAGTAAAGATGAAAAGTTAGCACAAATAGCTGCTGAGATTGACGAAGAGTATAGCATTCGTAAGCAGGCTTTGGATAGTATTGTGGACAAGAATATTATCTGGCAACTTGCCGAATATGCTAAAGATGATTGGATACGACTGGAAGCTGCAATAATTGCCAAGAATACTGAGATACTAAGAAGATTAATAAACCATCCTAATGAGCAGATCCGTTTGGAATCTGCAATTGAATTGAACGATCAGAAAGTTCTAACAGATATGGTTTTAAACAGTGAGGAAAACTTGTATCGTGAAATGGCACTGAGATATATTACAGACAAAGAATTGTTGTATACTATTACTGAACAAAGCAACAGAGAAAAGGAAAAGGTTGAAGCTGCGATTGTTCTTGGCGACAGGTTGGTATTAAAAGGCCTGTTTTATGCTATACATGATGAAGAACTGCAATTTAAAATAGCCCGGAAGATAAATGATCTTGAGTTGTTGCGGAAATTATCTGCAGGATCGACAAACAGCAGAGTACGTGATATGGCCGGAGATCTGGCAGATGATTTCGCCCCTGGTTCTGATATTGATTGAGGGCGTAGTGAATTTAGCTGAGATCTCATGAGCAATATAAGGAGATTACTCAACTTCCGGTTTATCCTTCATTTCATAGGGCTTACCCTGCTTTTTGAAGGTGCTTTTATGCTGCTGGACCTGGTCATCTGTTTACTATATGATAAGGAAAGCACATTGGCAGTAGTAAAATCAATGTTTATTACGGTGTCTGCAGGTTCTCTCCTTTTATTCTTTTTCAAAGCAAACAGTGATGACAATACCACAGTACGTGATAGTTTTATCATTGTTTTTCTTAGCTGGTTGGTTTTATCACTTTTTGGTACTCTGCCGTTTCTTTTTTCAGATTCTATTCATAATCTCACTGATGCCATCTTTGAATCGGTATCGGGTTTTACAACAACAGGTTCATCGGTTTTAACAGATGTTGAAAGTATTCCACGTGGTATATTATTTTGGAGAAGCGAGACTCATTGGATTGGAGGAATGGGAATCATAGTTTTAGTATTGGCAGTATTTCCTCATTTCAGGGTGAATGCCATGCAACTTTTTGGTGCTGAAACATCGGCGGTTGTTTTCGAAAAATTGAAACCACGTTTAATACAGAATGTGAAACGCATTTGGTTTATTTACCTTGTTTTAACTCTGACAGAAGCCATACTCCTTTATTTGGGAGGAATGGATGTATTGGATAGTCTGTCGCACGCATTCGGGACGGTAGCAACCGGCGGTTTTTCAACAAGAAATGCAAGCATAGGAGCTTTTTCTCCTTATGTACAATATGTAGTCCTCCTTTTTATGATTCTCTCAGGGATCAATTTTGCCTTACATTACCTTGCATTTACGGGAAATTTTAAACGTGTATTCAGGAATGAGGAATTCCGGTTTTATATTGGATTAATTGTTGCAGTTGGATTGATAATTGCATCTTATTTGTACCTGAATATGGATTATTCTGTCGAAAAGGCTTTTCGTTTTTCCTTTTTCCAGGTTGTCTCTATTATTACCTGTACAGGCTATTCAACAGCAGATTATCAGGTTTGGCCATACCTTCCGGTGTTGTTTATCTTTTTGCTTATGCTAATCGGGGGCTGTGCAGGATCAACGAGCGGAGGAATCAAAGTAGTAAGAATCTGGATTGCAATAAAACGAATCAGATTACAGGTCAAACAATTGATCCATCCATCCATGATAAGGCCATTAAAATATAATGAATTGATAATTGAAACTAACCATCAGAATCTGATCTTCTCATATATATTGCTCTACCTGGCTGTATTCTTTATCGGAACATTTATTATGTCTCTTTTTGGGTTGGATATTAAAACTGCGGCAGGAAGTGTTGCAACTACCATGGGTGGTGTTGGCCCTGGTTTTGGTAATGTTGGCCCGGCAAATAACTTCGCAGCTATTCCCCAACTTGGAAAAATGTTCCTGGCAATGCTTATGGTGTTGGGAAGATTGGAAATTTTTACGGTACTGATAATTTTTACTCCCAGTTTTTGGAGGATATAAAGATAAATCAAATTTATACAATTCAATAGATACAATTAACTGTATATGAAATCAATAGAAATTGACAACAAACGCAATAAAGAAAAAGCAGGTACCTGGCCGGTAATTCTTTTTATGGTAGGAATGGTCCTGTTGATGATTTTACTGAAGCTGGCGTTGAACTATTTTCATTCTTGAACAATAAAACTTATTCATCTGACAGAAGTTTAATAATATCATGGTTGTATTTGTAAAAGTGTTTTTCTCCTTGCAATTCTTAAAGGGGAGATATTGATGTATTTCATTCTTAAATAGAAAGGAAATTGTGTAAAATTGCATCGTTGTAATCCCAAGCGGACTATTCTTCAACATGCATGATTTTTCCGTCAGATGTCAGATTTATTGTATAATAGTCTTCATCTGAATATATGCTTATCCTGTAAAATTTTCCCCCTGTATTGTTTTCGATAAACTCTCCGTATGATATTTCATTATCCGGAAATTCCTTTTCAATTGATGATAAAACGGCATCAGGAATTTCCAGATCGGAAATAATTTTCCCTGTTTCCATCCATGATCCGTCATTTGAAAACAATGCAGTAAAGTTATCGCTCAAGATTTCGAAATCAATTTTATAATTGTCGCCATCGTTATACCAGCTAATATATTTGGCTTTAGGGTATTTTGCATAAAACGAGTCATTAATCTCATTAGGCAATGGTTCTTCTTGTGCAAATGTCATTGCACAAATGAGCATTGCAAGAATCAGATGGATGTTTTTCATATCAATTTGTTGTTGGTAAGTATTAAAAAGAAAAGCAAAACTAACCATACTGCATAAAAACCGAATGAAAGAGAAATTAAAAATGGATTAAAACAGGCAATTAATTCAATGGTATTGAAATAATAAAGTTCGTTTCTTTTTTTAAGGTTGAATTCACTTGAATGGTTCCCTGGTGAAGCATAATTATTTTTTGAACCAGGGATAATCCGATGCCATATCCTTTTTTTCGTTTCACATTTTTTGCGCGATAAAAAGGTTGAAAGATATGATTGATTTCTTCTTCAGGAATTCCGATCCCGTTATCCTTAAACTCAACGACGACGTTTTCATCCATCACGGAAAGATAAACATCGGTTTTATTATCCATTGAATATTTACAGCCATTCTCAATCAGATTGCCGAAAGCTGTTTTTAAAAGCTGATCATTTCCTCTGATTTTAAAATGATCTTCTTCTTCAATTGAATTGTCAAAAAGTATATTAATAACAAAATTTTTATGACGTTTTAATATCTCGGCACGCGATCTCCATAAAATATCATCAATACGAACAGGATGAAAACTATCACTGCTAAAATCGTTTTCTACCCGGCTTAAAATCAACAATCTGTTGGCAAGCTGATTCAGACTTTTTATATCTTCAAGAACGGATATTATTACAGATTTATATTCTTCAGCTTTACGTTCCTGAAGCAAAGTTACTTCCAACTGACCTGTTATAACTGTCAGAGGTGTCCTCAATTCATGTGAAGAGTTGGCAATAAAATCTTTCTGTATCTTAAAAGCGGATTCCAGGCGTTCCAGCATTCGGTTAAAAGTATCTGATAATCCTGCAATTTCATCTTTCCCGTTGCCAAAATCAACCCTTGAATTCAGATTTGAGATACTAATATTATTTACCTGCTCAACAATCTGGGAAATAGGTTTGAGGGCATTTGAGGCAAATATCCGGCCGGCAAAGTAAATAACAATCAGACTGACAATGAAAACGGCAGAAAGAATGAGTGTTAGAATTTTTAGCTTTCGAATACCAAAAACATCAATTGCAGAGCAAAATACAACAAGTTTCTCTTTGGCATCTTCATAATATAGTCCATATACCTGCAAAGATTTCAGATTGTATTTTATTTCTTTGGTCAACCTGACTTTCTTCAAAATATCCGTTGTAAACAGTTTGTTTTTAGTTTTGTCAGTGCTGAATAGGATTTGATCTTGAGCATTGAAAACGACAATTGTTTCTTCCGGCAATTTCCCGGGAATATTTTTTTCGATTTTCAATAGAGTATCGGGATCAATATCATCGAACTTGTCAATTATCTGGCCAATTGATTTTGCCCTGTTAACAAGACGAGAATTAAACTCTTCCTTTCTGAAATTTAAAAACAAAAAATATATCGTAAGCAAGGAAAGAAGCAATAAGATTGCTATAATGGCAGTGAAACGGCAGGTTATTTTTTGGTGGATTTCCATTAGTTTTCTCCAAAAATATATCCCATACCAATGCGTGTATGGATAAGTTTCTTATCGAAATCTTTTTCGATTTTTTTTCGCAATATATTCACGTAAACATCCACGACATTTGTACCGGTGTCAAAAGATATGTCCCATACTTTTTCTGAAATTTCGGAGCGTGTAACAACTCTTCCTTTGTTTTGCATGAAATATTCCAGTAATGAGAATTCTTTTGCAGTCAGTTCAATGGTTTTATCACTTCTTTTAGCAATCTTCCTGTCAAGGTCAAGTTCAAGATCACCAATTTTTAGCATCCTGGAACTCTGAACAATTCCTGATGTTCTTTTGGTCAGGGCTTTTATGCGGGCTAACAGCTCTTTGAATTCAAAGGGTTTAACAAGGTAATCATCGGCGCCGGCATCAAATCCGGTTACTTTATCATCGGTAGTGCCAAGTGCAGTTAAAATCAGTATCGGAATTTGCTGATTTATTTCCCGTATCCTTTTGCATAATTCCAAACCATTGATGTGAGGAATAATGACATCCAGTAATATCAGATCAAAATACTCTTTGGTAGCTAATCTTTCTCCTATTTGTCCGTCGTAAGCAAATTCAACATCATATCCGTTCTCTTCAAGGCCTTTCTTAAGGAATGCAACAACCTTTGGTTCATCTTCGATGATCAGGATTTTCATTATAATAAAATAATATTAAACATTTGATTTTCAGAGTAATATTATTGCTTGTATTAGTATTTTTACTGTTTATGCCATGAAATCCTTCACGAAATCAATTCGAGACAAGCTATAGTTTGTTCATCTTCTTGTTGTGTGTATGTGTGCATAGTCTGCTCCGATTCTTCGGAGAGGTTTTCATTTCTATATTTTAACATAAATACAAATTTACGTCTTAGCTGTATTTTATTACCGGGTTAAGCCATTTTTTTCTTTTTGTACTGAAAATGCATGGCAACAATTTCAATAGCTTTCTTGATAGACCCGTTAATCGGCAAATGTAATGTTGCAAGACAGGGATCAATACAATACAACTTCATATAATAGGATGACATCTCAGGAGCATATAAAACACTTGATTTAAGTTTTTCAGGTTGTATGAGTGATTTTATGTGTTTGCAGGCAGCCAGAACTTTTTCGTTTTTCTTATTTGTTTTTGCAGCAAATCCGAACAACCTGCAAACCATGCCTCTGTTTTGAAAGTCTGAACAAAAACCCTCACGGGAAAATGGATTATAAAATACACATATTTCATCAATTTTGTTTTCAATAGCTTCAAGTATGCTTTCATACTTACCTGACAAATACAGATTGTATGCAGCAGGAAGAAATTCAAGTACCGTAGCTTCAATATGATTTGTTAAGCAGCATTCTCCACAATCAGGTATACAGGAAAGACAAGATTTTATTCTGAAGTTAGAATTATGTTTTTCCAATTGTTCATAAACCTTATTAACGGTTTTTATTTTATTTAATAAATACACAAGTTTGAAATATTTCAGGAATACTAGAATTCTTAATACCTATGGGTTTAAGCAAAAACTGTTGCATTTTCTTTTATGGATTTATTGGTTACAGAGGCAAGATTTATTCTTTGTTCAGCTGCCTCCAAAATGGTTTGAAGCATGTCAGCATAACTCATGCCTTTTAAATCTGACATTTTTGCCAGGTGACCATCCCAACACCAGCCCGGATTTGGATTTACCTCAAGCAATTTTGGAACTCCGTTTCCATCAAGTCTCCAGTCAAAACGTGTGTAATCCCGGCATTCCAACCTTTCTGCAAGTTTAAGGCTTAATTCAACGATCATTTTTTTTGTTCCCGTATCAATATCCGCGGGTATTGATCTTAACAAATAAAAATAAGGTGAATCTTGCAACCATTTTGCTTCGTAACCGCATATTTTCGGCAGATCATCCGGAAGTTGT
This sequence comes from uncultured Bacteroidales bacterium, assembly GCA_964406315.1. Taxonomy (GTDB): domain Bacteria; phylum Bacteroidota; class Bacteroidia; order Bacteroidales; family UBA10428; genus UBA10428. The sequence continues at coordinate 15,153 of CAYORG010000020.1, forward strand.
GAATAATCTTCTTCAACAATTGGCAGTACTGTATATGATTCGGGAGGATTACCAATAATACCCAGCGTAAGGTCCTTTCCTGAAAGGAATTCTTCAACCAAAATAGGTTTGTCGTAACCAAACTTTTCCCTGGTTTTAATGATGGCATCATTTAATTCCGCAATAGTATATGCTACACTTTTTTGTGTAATTCCAAAACTGGAATCACCGAAATTTGGCTTGGCAATAACCGGAAATTCAATGTTCATTTCAAAAACATTGTCTTCGGGTTTAATATAAAACGCATCCGCAACGGGTACATCCATTTCTTTTGCAATACCACGAATCAGAGATTTATCATAACAAAATGCAAGACATTGAGGATTTGAACCGGTATAGGGGATTTTCAGCATCTCGAGCAGAGCAGGTACATGCAATTCATTTCTTGCATCGTTATTGAAACCTTCATCGCACAGGTTCAAAACGTAATCGATCTGAGGTTTTAGTTTAACCAGATTACTGATCAGCTGATCGTGGTTATCCATATAGATGAATTTGTAGTTTTTCAGCGAACTCAGAGCGATTTTAAGTTGCTGTATTGTATTGTAATCGTCCTCATCAAAAACAGTATCCGGTTTGACAATATCTGCCTTGCTCGGGTCACCCAGTAAAACAGCCACATTCTTTACTTCTGTCAATTTTTGTTTTACGGGAGTCCATTCTTTTATTGCTTCAGAAGTTACAATAATGCGTCTTTCCATCATTCCCAGATCCTGATTTCTTATGGAATCGGTGCTATATTCATTGTGAAACATGATGTTTTTAAATCCGGCCTTCTGGAGTATGTCGGTGAGTTTTTCCTTTGTGTAAAGACGTTCGGCATAAAACTGGTCAACAATTACTCCTTTTTTTGTATTTGAGATTACTTCACGGGATATCAGGCGTTCGTTATCGTTTGCAAGGGAGCGTTCCCGACAGACAAAATGAGTTTTGTTAATCCATTCCCAACTCCTGGGATTGAAGTTCTCCTTTAAAAAATTACCATCGGCAACATCCAATAAAAATTTTCCATTTGGTTTCAGAACCCTGAGAACGCCTTTCAGAATTTTTAAATCATCATCAACACTTTCAAAATAGCCAAAACTATTGCCTAATATCATTACAACATCAAATGTATCAACAGGATATGGTAATTTTCTTGCATCTCCTTCCTTAAAATTTGCTGATAAACCCTCGGTCAGATTGGTTTGTTTTGCCCGGTTAATAAGATAATGTGAGCGGTCCATCCCAAATACATTGTTAAAACCTCTTCGTGACAGTTCCAGTGTATGTCTCCCTTGTCCGCATGCCAGATCAAGAATAACATGCTCTTTGGATAAATCTAACATGTTGGTGAACATATCAAGTTCAAAAGCTGTAATGCTTTTATCTTCTACGACATCCGCATCGGTTTTTAAATACATGGAATTAAAAATTCTTCGCCACCAGTCTGGCTGTAAAAATTCTTCCAGATTGTTTACCGGGCCAAAGGAGTTCTGTATTTGTTTGACGTTCTTTTTTTTATGTGTTGTTCCATTTGTTTTTCTCATGACTTAACTTCTTTTTATTGTATCGATACTTTAGTTTTTATAATGTTTTCTTTTTCAATTCAATTATCAGATAAGATATCGAGTTATTATGAAATGAAAATTCCTGTGATGGTTTGTTGTTGCTTATTTTTTGATACAAACTATAATACCATGCCATAGAAGTAATACTGCAGGCAATACTTTCATTTCTTTGCAAATAGTAATTGTAAAAGGATTTGATAACCGATCTGAGACAGACCGGCCATATGAATCGGGATCTATGCTTACCAATCAGCAGAATCATCATCTGATTCATCTAAAAGATTATCATTTTGTTCCTGTTTAGATTCGGGGTTTTGTGCTTTACGAACACTCTTTTTGGCAGAACATGAGATGAATGATACTGATAGTGCAATGAAAACGATAATGATTGCGAATTTTCTCATGAATACGGATGTCTCCTATTTAGAATTCGGAGGCAAAGATGATGCAATGAAATTAATATTGCATGAAACTGAAATTAAAAAAGAATTAAAATCCCTGTATGCAATATATCCGGTATTAAGTAAAGCGGTAGTTTTGAATTCAATTCAAAACGCTTTTGAACATGAATTCCGAATGCAGAAATCGTATCAATTACTCCTTTGTCAAGATTTTAACAGGATCGGATCTGTCCAAACGACGGATTCCCTATATGTCATTAATAAGTCCGGAAAAAGGAGAGACAATATGGTTAACAGCCTGTATGCACGGAGATGAGATAGGAGGTACTGTTATTGTTCAGGAAATATTCAAACGTTTAAAGAACAAACTGCTTCGCGGAAGTTTACATGCCTTTCCTTTGTTGAATCCTTTTGGCTTTGAAATGGTATCACGAAGCATAGCCTTTACAAAAGAAGACTTAAACCGTTCTTTTCCGGGAAACGAAAGAGGTACTCTTGCTCAAAGAATAGCTTCACGGATCTTTTCGTTTATCATGGAAACCAGTCCCGATTTTGTTATTGATCTTCATAATGACTGGAATAAATCAATACCTTATGTTCTGATTGATCCTATTATCAATGATTCGCGTAAGAGAGATATTCAGGAACTGGCTTTATCATCGGGGTTGTTAATTATTCAGGATACTGATGAAATTTCTTCTTCTCTCACTCATAATCTTATTGAACAGGGAGTAAACGCGCTGACACTTGAGCTGGGCGAATCATATGTGATCAATGAAAAGAATATTGAAACCGGAATACAGGCAGTTATAAATACATTGATGCATCTTAAAATGATAGATAATGAGGAACCTGATTTTTGCTACCCCTTACCTGAACAAATCAAAGGCAAAATACTGTTTTATTCGGCGAAACCACTCAGTTCTGTAAGCGGGATTATTCGATTTTTAAAACGACCGGGAGATTTAATCATAAAAGATCAAAAAGTTGCCAGAATATACAATGCTTTTGGAAAGCTTATGGAAACTATTGTAATTGAAAATGATGGAATTCTGATTGGTCTGGCAGATAATGCCATTGCATTTCCGGGATCACCTGTAATGGCTTCGGGTATTTATAATTAAACTTTCCTGTTGGTTTTTAAACTGGCTTTAGTTTTAACTGCTTTTTAATCTGCTTTTCATTCCGGTTTAATAAAGGAATTCAATATTTGCATTCCGGATCAATCAAAGGATGAAACATGGTAAAGAAAGAACGTGGGAATGAAAAAAAAATTGATCTGTCTATTAAAATTCGGGATAACAGGATATACAAAAAGAGTTTTAAGATTAAATCGCTTTACGAAAAGAAGAGGGAATTCATTTATAAAAATCTATACGATTAATTCTCACAAAATATAAGTATTATGACAACAAAAACTTCAGCCGGTAAATCCGGATCAGGACTAGACAAAAAAAAGACAAAAAAAATCACTCAGTCAGATATTCGCAGAAGAGCAGAGGAAATTTATAAGAAAAGAATACAGGAAGGTATTCCGGGCAATTCAAATTCTGACTGGATACAGGCAGAAAAGGAATTGCTCTAATAACAGGATGATAGTTTGTTTTTTCTATTTGGAATTTCTTAAAATGAATACCCTGCCACAAGGGTATACGTATTGCTTTTTGCACTGTATATCCCATCAACATATGAAAAGCATTGGGGATCACAGTTAAAATCCTCAAGCACTAAATGCCGGCTTTTTTGTTAATATCAAATCCGGTTCCCACGAATACTCCAGCTTGATAATATTAGGATTTATAGTACTATCTTAATTCAGTACTTTTCACCGGAATTAAGCATAAATTCTATTTTTGTGGATTATAAATTCTTTTCAAAATGAATTATCAGGTAATTGTACCTTTCATTGGATATTTTTTGCTGATCATTGCCATTGGCATCTATTCATCCAAATTTTCTTCAAAAGATATTTCAGAGTATTTTCTCTGAGGGAGGAATATGGATCGTTTTGTCGTGGCATTAACTAAAAGAATATAGTTATGAAAAACAAACTCAGTTTCGCATTTGTATTCTTTGTATTTATGGCTTTTTCTGTTGCAGCGCAGCAAACAGATTTTGAAATATTTAACACAGGAACCGGATTTAACGATATAGTCTGGGAATCGGCTGGTTTTGTCAATATTGACTGGTTTCAGGGATCTGACAGGGCCATTGTATCTGATGACTTTTCGCATAGTGGGAAAAAGTCCCTCAGGGTGTTTTATCCGAAAGGAAAATTCGGACCCGGTGAAACCGGTCATCAGGCACCTTGTGGCCTGATTCCGGCAGATGAGTATTATGTTTCATACTGGTTACGATTCAGTGAAGATTTTAGCTGGGGTACAGACAATCAGGGTGGAAAACTGCCCGGTTTGGCATCGGGTGAAAAATGTTCCGGGGGGCAAACCTGCGATGGCTCTAATGGTTTCACTGCAAGATATATGTGGAGGGAGGACGGCAGGGCTGTGCTCTATCTTTATCATATGGATAAACCGGGGAAATACGGAGAGGATTTTGATTTGACAGGAGAAGACGGAGAAAAGTCTTACTTTCCCAAAGGAGAATGGATTAACCTTATTGAGCGGGTGAAGATTAATTCAGGGAATAATCATGACGGGGAAGTTCAGATATGGTTTAATGGGAAGGAAGTATTACATCTTACAGGGTTGAAGTTTGTGACAAATGGAGATAAGGTAGATGTATTCTATTTTTCCACTTTCCATGGTGGCAACGATATTACATGGAGCCCGATAAATGACTGTTATATCTGGTTTGATGATATTATTATTACCAGGGATCCTAAGGATGTATTCACTTCGTTTTTACTTGATACTCCTTAACTTTTTCATCCGCATTAAAGCTTCTACAAAGTAATAGTCGGCATAAATCAGAGGAACGTCAACTTCTGAATTGTCGGGCATATGTCCGACACTGTGCTTCAGAATAAAATTCCCGTTGTTGTTTGGCGCATTTCTGTAGTGAGGGGAATTTAACGTGCGGATTTGAGTTTCGGCAACGTTAAGATACTCTTCGGACAGTTCGGGCATTACATATCGACTAAGTTCAATCAGCGCTGAGCAAATGATACATGCGGCAGAAGCATCACGATAACAATCCGGGATATTGGGTGCATCAAAATCCCAATAAGGAATTTTATCAGCAGGCAATCTGGGATGATCAAGAATAAAATCTGCAATTCGCTTTGCCTGGTTCAGATATACAGTATCTCCGGTATATCGGTATACCATGGTAAATCCATAGAGTCCCCAGGCTTGTCCGCGCGCCCAGGATGATTCATCACCATATCCCTGAGCCGTATTTTTGCATTCCGGGAGACCTGTAACAGTATCATAGCTGACAACATGGTAGCTGCTGTTATCCATGCGAAAATGATTTTTAAGGGTGGTGTTTGCATGTGTAATTGCTGCATCACGCAGACAGGTTTCGTTGAACTGTTCAGCCGACCATAGCAACAATTCGAGATTCATCATATTGTCGATAATGACCGGATATTGCCATTGACTGTTCCATTCTGCATAATCCCAGGAACGTATACAACCTGTTGTTTCATTGAAGCGCGATACGAGAGAAGCGGAGGCATTCCTGATAATTTGAAGATACGGAGTATCTTTTGTTATTCTGTATCCATTGCCAAAAGAACAATAAATGATAAAGCCAAGATCATGCGTACTTGTTACATACTGTTGATCTGCAACCCTCATAGAATATTCATGGGCCAGCCTCATGAAATTTTCATCATTTGTATATTCAGACATATACCATAACACTCCGGGGAAAAACCCACTGACCCACCAGTAGGGATTGCATGTTTCGAGATTGCCAAACCGATCGGCGGTTTTCGGAAGAAGGTCATCCTTTTCAATCAATGAATTTGCCATAAACAAACTTTGTTTGGCTGAAAAATCTAATGCTTCACGAATTACTTTTTCTATTGGTTCGGACTCATTTGTCTGTGGTAAGCTGTATTCGGGTATGAATAAAACATAGATGAAGGCGATATATTTTATAATTTTCAACTTTTGATACAACCTCATAAGTGATGAATTATTTAATGGTTTTTACATGTTTTTCCAGCACCGAATACAGCTGTTCTTTTTTAATGGGTTTGATTAAATAATCTACAAATCCTGTAGATTTTATTTTCTTTATTTCTTCATTGAAAGCGTATGCAGTTTGCGCAATGACAGGGATTTCATAATTTCTTTTTTGCAGTTCAAGCAAGGTATCAACACCATTTAAGGCAGGCATTTTAATATCCATTAAGATCAGTTTTATTTCTGAGTTTTTCTCTGCCAACTCCAATACTTCCAGTCCGTTGATAGCATGGTGAATGATGGCTCCTGTCGGCAAGATCAGTCTTTTCAGATAGAGAAAACTTGACATATCATCTTCGGCAATGATAAGAGACAGATTTTTTAATTGTGGTATACGGACCTCACTTGTCGGTGCAGATTCCGGCTTTTTCTGAAGATGTGTATGGCTGACAGGTAGCTTGACATAGAAAGCCGATCCTTTACCAACTTCAGATTCCAGCCAGATCTTTCCTCCCAGTATTTCCACAAGACTTTTTGTAATGGCTAGTCCCAATTCTGTGCCTTCGTAAAGAATTTCATTTTGATCTTCTATTTTTCCAATTTCTTCCATGGACAACTCCAAAATTATACCAGGTATCTTATATTTTTAAAATGGCCGCATGGGCAAAATTAAAATTAAAATAAAGTGTGTGGATTTGAGATTCTATAATAAATAATATACTATTTTGCCTTTTCTTCAATCAATAAGTTACAATTTTTCTATTTCAGCCAACTTTTTTCAGAAAATAAAAAGCAGGGATTTATAAGTCAGAGTTGATTTATCCCGTTATGTTAATAATCGGTTGAAAATTATTTAATGCCTATTTCCCGTGAAAGTTTTTCCTGCATGTTTTTTTTCATATTTTGCGGCATAATACTTAGAAATGAATAGTGAAAGCCTAAAAATACGGCTTTGCTGATAGTTGGTGGATAAATACAAATAACAAACCTTATGACTAAACTTAACAGTATCAATAAAGTACTTATCATTGGTTCGGGACCTATAATTATCGGGCAGGCATGTGAATTTGATTATTCAGGTACTCAGGCTTGCAAAGCGCTGCGTTCACTGGGCTATGAAATAGTGCTTGTCAATTCCAACCCGGCAACCATTATGACCGATCCGGGAATGGCAGACTATACCTATATTGAACCACTGACACCGGAAGCTCTTACCGAAATCATCGAGAAGGAACGACCCGATGCCCTTCTTCCAAATCTGGGCGGACAAACCGGACTGAATCTTTCTTCGCAATTATACAAATCAGGAGTACTTGATAAATACGGGGTAGAAGTCATTGGTGTAAATATTGATGCCATAGAGCGAGGAGAGGACCGTACGGCTTTTAAGAATACCATGAACAAACTTGGTATTGAAATGCCCAGAAGCTCGGCAGTAAATACATTGGAAGATGCTGAGAAAATAGCTGAAGAACTGGGATACCCGGTAGTTATTAGACCAGCATATACAATGGGAGGGACAGGAGGCGGATTGGTATACAACAAAGAAGAACTGAATACTATAGCTGCACGTGGATTGGCAGCCAGTATGGTGCACCAGATTCTTGTCGAGGAATCTGTTCTTGGCTGGGAAGAACTGGAACTGGAAGTGGTTCGCGATGCAAAAAACCAGATGATAACCGTATGTTTTATTGAAAATGTTGATGCCATGGGAGTTCATACAGGGGATTCATATTGTACAGCTCCTATGCTTACTATTGCTCCTGAACTTCAGCAAAAACTGCAAAAGTATTCGTATGATATTGTTGAAGCGATCGAGGTAATCGGAGGTACGAACGTCCAGTTTGCCCATGATCCGAAAACAGGAAGGATTGTAGTCATTGAGATCAATCCCCGGACTTCAAGATCTTCGGCGCTGGCATCCAAGGCTACGGGCTTTCCTATTGCTTTTGTTTCTTCCTTGCTGGCAGGTGGACTTACGATGGATGAAATTCCCTACTGGCGTGATGGAACGCTTGAAAAATATACTCCCTCGGGGGATTATGTGGTAGTCAAATTTGCGCGTTGGGCTTTTGAAAAGTTTCAAGGTGTGGAAGACAAGCTGGGGACACAGATGCGTGCTGTCGGAGAAGTAATGAGTATTGGGAAAAACTACAAGGAAGCACTTCAAAAAGCGATTCGCTCACTGGAGATCAATCGGTATGGACTTGGTTTTGCAAAGGATTTTAACAGGAAATCTCTTCAAGACCTTATGGCTATGCTTGCATATCCTTCAAGCGAACGCCAGTTTATTATGTATGAGGCATTACGCAAAGGGGCAGATATAGAAAAACTACATGGTTTGACGCACATTAAATCCTGGTTCATTGGCCAGATGAAAGAGCTTGTGGAACTTGAAGAGGAGATTCTTAAATACAAAGGGAAAGCTCTTCCTGATCATTTATTGATACAAGCAAAAAAAGATGGATTTGCCGATAAATATCTTGCGAAATTGCTCGGCCTTCCCGAGAAAAGTATTCGTGAACAACGTTTATCTGTAAATATGAATGAAGCCTGGGAGGCTGTACCTGTAAGCGGGGTAAAGGATGCTGCTTATTATTTTTCAACCTACAATGCAGCAGACACCGTGGAAGTAAGTAACCGCAAGAAAATCATGGTACTTGGCGGTGGGCCAAACAGAATAGGGCAGGGCATTGAGTTTGATTACTGTTGCGTGCATGCTGCTTTTACTATTCGTGAAAAAGGTTATGAATCAATTATGGTAAACTGCAATCCGGAAACCGTATCGACAGATTATGATACTTCCGATAAATTGTATTTTGAACCTCTTACTGTTGAAGATGTTTTGAGTATTTATCAAAAAGAAAAACCCGAAGGAGTTATTGTTCAGTTTGGAGGGCAAACACCGCTGAACCTGGCCAATGAACTTGCTGAGGCAGGTGTAAAAATTCTCGGCACTTCACCCGATATGATCGATCTGGCTGAAGACCGCGACCGATTCCGAAAGGTTATGAAAAAACTGGGGATTCCGGAACCCGAATCGGGCATGGCAAGTACATTCGATGAAGCATTAAAAATTGCTGAGCGTATTGGATATCCGCTTATGGTACGTCCATCCTATGTTCTTGGAGGAAGGGCTATGGAAATCATACTGGATCGTGAAATGCTTGAACACTACCTGGCAGTGGCAGTAGACGTATCACCTGAACGACCAATTCTGATCGATAAATTTCTTGAGAATGCGCTTGAATGTGAAGCCGATGCAATTTCTGACGGTACAACTGCTTTTGTTCCTGCTATAATGGAACATATTGAATATGCAGGAGTTCACTCTGGAGACTCAGCCTGTGTTATACCCCCGGTTGACATACCTCAGAAACACCAGGATACAATCAATGAATACACAAAAAAAATTGCTACTGAACTGAATGTAGTTGGACTGATGAACATTCAATACGCCATTCTGAAGGACAAGGTATATATTCTTGAAGCAAACCCAAGGGCATCACGCACAGTGCCGCTTGTTTCCAAAGTATGTAACATTCCAATGGCAAAAATAGCAACAGAAATTATGCTCGGAAGAAAATTGGCTGATTTCGGGCTAAAGGAGAAACATTTTGATCATTTTGGTGTGAAGGAAGCGGTTCTTCCTTTTAATATGTTCCCTGAAGTTGATCCTGTTCTGGGTCCTGAAATGCGTTCAACAGGAGAGGTACTTGGTTTGGCAGATTCTTACGGGCTTGCCTTTTTTAAATCTCAGGAAGCCATTAAAACTCCGTTGCCGCTTGAAGGTACCGTGCTGATTACTATTGCCGATCGGGATAAATTGCTCGTTCTCGATGCAGCCAAGAAGTTTGCAGAATTGGGATTTACTATTCTGGCTACCAAAGGAACCCAAATATTTCTGGCAGAGCATAGTATCCGGTCAACCTTTATCAAAAAAATTAATGAGGGCCGTCCTAATATAATTGATGCCATAAAGAATGGTGAGATCCATCTGGTGGTAAATACTCCGAAAGGCAAATACAGCGAAGTGGATGATTCATATATCAGAAAAGAAGCAATTAAACAGGGAATCTTATACATTACTACAACCACTGCTGCAAGAGCTGCTACCAGAGGTATTGAGGCTCGCAGGAATAAAAATACCTTTGTGAAATCATTACAGGATTATCATAAAGGTATTCGCTAAGTAGAATTATTCAACAACCGGTTTTCCGTGATTTTTCCCTCCAGTAGTTGATCCATTCTTTGGGAGTTGTAAACTGTAAACCTGTCAGTTGATCAAGGTATTTAAGAGCTTCTTCTCTTTCTTCAGGTGTAGCGATCCACAGCAGGTTTATTAAAAGATATTCAGTCAGTTCATTGTTGTGATCTTTCAGATAGTCAATTTCATGCGATATACCCAACTCAAAACTCTGAACTTCCTTTAAATCTTCCATCCGTTCTGATATACTTTACTTTTTCAGAAATATCCTTGGCCCATCCTCTGTTTTCGACTTCAAGAATATCAAATTCGGGAATGTAGGGTTTGATATCAAGAAGTGGTGTTCCGTCCAGTATATCAACATTTTCAATTTTCAGTATATTCTTACGAATACTTATTAATCTGACAACAGATATACCAATTGCATTTGGTCTTTTTGGTGCACGGGTAGCAAAAACACCATGAAATTTATTATCTAAAAAAGGAATAACCTGCAAGTTGTAACCACTGGATTTATGCAGGTAATAGATCAGGTATATATGTGAAAAACCTGTAAGATCAGCAAGCCCTTCCGTATACTTTTCTTTCAGCATGATACTTCCTTCTACTCCTTGAGCTCCTCCGGATTGTATGGGCATTCCTTCCTTGACCTTAAATGGTGTGTGAATGGTACCAATTGATCTGAACGTGATATTCATTGAGTTTAATTTTTGTTATGATCAATCTCCGATAAATTCACTTATTTTTTTGTATAGCAATTCGTTATTAATTGGCTTTGTGATATAATCGTTAAATCCGGCTTCAAGTATTTTGTCTTTGTCATCTGAAAAGGCGTAGGCCGTTTGTGCAATAATGGGAAGAGAAGGTCTGATTTTTCTGATTTTCTTAAAAACCTCAAAGCCATTCATAACTGGCATTCTGATATCCAGCAGAACAAGATCAATATCCTTGTTTGTTTTTACAAGTGAAATAGCTTCTTCTCCATTTTTTGCAAATAGTGTTTTTATTTTAGTAATAGAAAGTACCTCTTTGAAATAATCAATTACCAATGGTTCATCATCAACAATGAGGATTTTGTAATCAGACCAGTTGTAATTCATAGTTTTATCTTTTTTTTGTGATACCTGTTTTTTTTCTTTCTTAGAGCCTGGCTTAAATGGCAGACTGAAATAAAATGTAGTTCCTTCTCCAATGCTGGATTCAATCCATATTTTGCCTCCCTGCATTTCCTCTGTCCATCACCCACTTTTCCTTTTTATCCTTGGTGATGATTTTGTATTCAATTGAGTATTGTTTTTTTTGATCCAAAGCTTCCCGCACTTCATTCCAAACTTTATTGCGATGATCAAGGTGTATTATTCCATTGAAGGGAAGGGATCTATTATCGATTAACTCATCTATATCATATTCCCAATAGCCAAGTTGAGTAATTTTCATAGCACTGGTAAGCTGTGCTTTGGTCTTTAATCTGGAGGCTTCAGTTTCTATTCGTTCCGATATGTCCCTTGCAATTCCTGTAATCAGTTTTTGGCCGTTTTCAATAAACGATGTGGCACTTATCTCAACAGGAAAAACCGTACCATCTTTTCTTCTGTGATTTGTTTCAAACAGATACTGCTTTTCAATCGGTTTGTTTTTCCAGAAATTTTTAAACTCATTTGCGTTGTATCCCTGATCAATATCACTAATATTCATTGCCAGGAGTTCTTCGTATGTATAACCAAGATTTCGACAAGCTGATCCATTTGCTTCGATGATCTTACCATCTTCATTGTTTAAAATGACGGAATCGTGGGCCATTTTGCCAAGTCTCTGATAATGACTGGAGAAATCCTGAGGTTTTTTCTCCTTCATGCGCAACCTTTTAATTTCTTTTATCAACTCTTCCTTAGTAAGTCTGCTCAATTCTTTCATGCCTGCGCGTTTGTATTCAAAAACTCTGTTTAGCAAGTAATAGTTTAAATTTTTTAAATTCACTTTTTCAGTACAGTTGAGTCAGAGTTAGAAAATAAACAGATTATATAATTGCACTTAATACAATCATATAATGAATTGAATATTAAATTACAAAAAATCTTACGGATAGTTTTATTATGTTTAAAATATTAGATATCTCCGTCTGCATTTTCTGTTTTTCTTTTATGGCAACGTTACTTTTTAATGTATATTTAAAATTCTACGAATAAATAATGCTCTCATTATGTAATATATAATATAAATCGTGTTTGTGATATGAAATTAAGACTGAGAAATTGTTTGCTTATCCTGTTCCCGGTTTTCATGATGGCCACATCAGTTTGTGCTGGCGATACCAATATAAAACCTGTTAATCCGAATGCATCTCTGGAAGCGCAGGCATTGCTGGAATTGCTCTATGCCTTATCGGGAAATTATACTCTGTCCGGACAGCATAATTACCCGAATACAAAGGATAATAACTCTGTTTTTGCTGCAATGTATATCGGCAAAACACCTGTTGTGTGGAGTACTGACTGGGGTTTCGCCGAAGAAGGAGATACTGATTCGTATCTGGCAAGGCCTGATATAGTAGAGGAAGCGATCAGGCAACATCGAAAGGGCTCTCTTATAACCATATGCTGGCACGCAGTTCCTCCGACGACTGACGAACCAACAACCTTCCGGCCATTGCCGGGAGCTGATCCTGATTCCCTGGCCAGTGTACAGGGACAATTGACCGACAGACAATTCAAAAATATACTGACACCGGGAACCCTATTGTACAGCCGCTGGTGTGCCCAGGTTGATTCTATTGCCTTTTACCTGAAAAAATTGAAGGATGCCAATGTTCCCGTATTGTGGCGGCCTTATCATGAGATGAACGGAAACTGGTTTTGGTGGGGCGGACGCACAGGTGAATACAGTACTATAAAACTCTATCAACAATTGTTTGACAGATTTGTAAACGTTCATAAATTAAACAATCTGATCTGGCTGTGGAGTGTTGACAAACCGAATCAACCTGAACGATATTTTTCTCATTATCATCCCGGAAGCGAGTATTTTGATGTTATATCGCTGGATGTTTACGGACGGGATTTCAACCAGGATTATTATGACAGTCTGCTTTTGCTTGCAGAAGGTAAACCACTTGTATTGGGAGAAGTTGGTAACCCTCCCTCGCCGAAAGTATTAGAAGATCAACCTGATTGGGTATTCTACGTTACGTGGGCCGGAATGATCAGAAATACTTCCAGGAAGGAGTATATGGAACTCATGAACTGTCAAAAGGTTTTGAGCCGGGAAGATCCGGCCTATTGGGAAATAACAGTTCCCTATCGCTCTGTTTGTGATTTGCCATTGCTTCCTCTAAAAGAAAATCAGAAAACAGGTTTTTCAGGAAACTGGCTTTTTCGTGAAGATAGAAGCAAATTGGATCATTGGGGAGCAGGCAGAATTCCTTATAAAATGAATGTTGAGCAGGGGGATAATAGACTGGTCATCAAGAAAACGATAGTTCCGGAATACAAAGAAAATGAGGTTATTATAGATACAATTTACCTTGATGGCAGTGAAATGAGATCTGAATTCCGGAATTCACCCATGATCACTACGGCAGACTTTTCTGAGAAAAGAGATTCAATTTATTTTACCTCAAAAATAACATTTGGCTGGGGAGACCGGATTTCGGAAATGATCATTAATGAAACCTGGTGTTTGAAAGATAACGGACAAACCCTCTCCGTTGAGCAATCCTCATCGTCTATGTGGGGTGACAGGAATATTACAATGATTTACGAGAAACTATTGACCGACTAACAAAGCATTTTCTGTTTTGTGCATGACATGAACGTTAAAAAAATGAATGTTTGATTGTCAATTAGTTATCGATCTGGAAATTGTAATTTATGTCATACACACTATATTTTATGTATATTTTAAAGTTAGGAGGAATGAAAATATATGTTCTAAAGATGATCTAATATTTCTAATCTGAATACCTAATTTCGCCACGAAGTGGCAAGTTAATTCAGCCCAAAGGCAACGCCTTGGGACAGATAAATGCATACCATAATATGCGTCCTGAAAGGACAGATTAAAAGAAACCAATATGGCCCAATCATTATCAAAAATTTATACGCACATTATATTTCGTATTAAAAACGATAGTTGTAAAATACGTAAACAGGAAAAAGATGAACTGTATGCATACATAGGTTCAATAATAAAGGACAATGAATCAATACCAATCCTTATAAACGGAGTCGAAGATCACGTTCATATTTTATGTGTGATGTCTAAGAATATCGCACTTGCCAAATTAGTTGAAGAGATTAAACGCCATAGTAGTCGTTGGATAAAAACAAAAGATCCGTATTATGTCCAATTTGTCTGACAGGGAGGTTATGGTGGATTTTCAGTAAGTCCTGCATTGCATGATAAAACAAGAAATTATATTGCAAAACAAGAAGAACATCACAGGAAAATGAGTTTTAAAGAAGAATATATATTGTTTTTAAAAGAATATGGCATTGAATATAACGAAGACTATTTATGGACAGATTAAATATAACCTGCCCTTTCAGGGCGAAGTATTTTTTTGGATCAAATAACTACCCGAGGCGATGCCATCGGGCTGAATTAAATAAGGCTTTCAGCCTTAAAATGAATTAATAAAATTGGGTCCTGCATTACATAAAATAAGAGAAACTGCTGACCGACTAATAAAGCATTTCAATTTTATCAGAATAAAAAAAGGGACTGAGAGCCCCTTTCTTCACTTGCATTTTTCATGGTTTTAATCCTGACGATTTGACGGATACAGGGAGATGATTCCGTATAATACGAATTCTATGGTGTCAGAGTCGGAGTCAGGTACAGGCTAAACCGGATAGAACCCGTTGAAAGTACCAATTGCATTGTGGATCCTTCTGTCACTGCATCGTTCAGGCTGAAGAAAATATCTGCATTGGGTGTGGAAGCAAAATCAACTTCACTCACCAAAACCCACTGGCCATCATCATTAGCATAGATCCTTTGTATGTCACTGACTATGGTTATTCCGGCATCCACATCAATACGAACATCGTCTCCTGCTTTAACCAAAAAACCAACAGGCTCTATGATCCAGTTGCCGGCTCTTGTAATTCTTGAATCACCATCAATAATGGTATCTCCCGAATAGCTCAGTGTGCCGGTTTCAAAAAGGATCACTTCCAGATCTTTATCAATGGTTGCTTCCACCTGGGTGGAAGCAGAAAAAGGAGGATATGTGTTTGAGAAATATATTTCCATATGTCCACTATAATTAGTACTTAATAAGTCAACATCATTTTCCTCATCCTTATCCTTTTTGCAACTAAGGGTAAAGATCACCAACACGGTAAATATCAGGTATTTGTATTTCATTGTTTTTTTCATAATGCAATGTATTTAGGTGAATACTGATTTTCTTTGTCTGATTTCATTATTTAATGGATTGGCAAAATGCATTCGGGTAATCCCGTATGACGTTTGATCAATCCCTGGTAATAATTTTCACTTGTAATGCATAGCGGATTATCTTCTTCTGCGCATGGTATTTCAATTACTTTCCATACATTTTCTTTTTTGTGAATTAGTGCCAACACATCTTCGTATTTATTCGAACCATGTGCATCTTGTGGCAATGTGTGTACCCAGGCCCAGCCATCGTATACTTTCATATAATTCACTACAAAAATAACTTCAATGCTATGCATTGTGAAAAGCTTTTCACGCAGAGCATCCAGAATAGCTTTTCTTTCTTCTGTTCCTTTTTCAGGGGTATACGCATCTTGTTTATCGGTTGCCTGTGCCAGAAGATGACCTCCTGATAGGATAAAAAGTAAAACAATAAGTATACGCTGGATCCTCATTTTTTATAGCTTTATAAATTCAACCCGCCGGTTACTGGCTTTCCCTTCGGCCGTATCATTTGATGCAACAGGTTGTGATTCACCATGACCTTTTGATACAAACCGGTCTTTTGATAGGCCCATTTCGATCAGTTTATTAACCACGGCTTCAGCACGCTGTTCTGATAATTTCTGGTTATAGTCTTCGTCACCTACATTATCAGTATGACCTTCCACACTGAATTTCACATCAGGATGTTCTTCCATCAGTTCATAAATCTCATTAATTACACCCATTGATTCAGGTTTGATGGTCGATTTACCGCTTTCGAACCGGATGCCGTTCGAAACGATCTTTCCGTCCTGTTGTAACTTATCGTAAAGCTTTACAGCTCCTTTGGCGAGCCGGATATTTTTTATAAACCGGTTAATACCTTTAACACCTGCCGTACCAAATCCATCGATGGCAATAGTGATACCGGAAGGATTTATTTCCATATTCGGAACGTTAAGCACACGTGCATCGTCGAGGTATACTTTTAGCGCCCGCCGATTGAAAGAAATTGAAATATGACGCCAGTAACTTTTTTCATTATTCCATCCATAAGATTCTCCTGGATAGAATCCCGCATTGTTATTATTTTTGGCTTTGTTCCCGCTGATTTCCAAAATCGGATAATACAACTCATGAGGTCCATTTTTCTGATTTTTTGTATCCCTGAACCAGATTCTATAAGATGTGTATTCTTTTTTTTCAAACCATGCATCAAATTCAAGTGTAAATTCTTCGGGCATGTAATCCTGATCACGGTTTTTTAAATAGGGAATAATACTTGAAGATCTCGTCATAAAATAGATAACATCCTGGTTGTCAAAAACAGCATTTTCCACTCTTCCTTCCACAAGATCCCACCTCGATGGAAACTCCCCGTTCTCTTCTCCTTCCTGGTTGTCTTCAAAAATAATCTCGCTGCCGGGCATAAAATCGTATTTGCTCCAACTCAATAATGGCTCTGCGTCTTTTTTCTCATCTTTTGAGCTGGTTTCATTTGTTGATTCTTTGGTCTCTGAAACAGAAGACTCGCTGGTGCTCACATCTTTTTTGTCCGTTTCTTTTTCTTCCTGAGTATCCGTCTCACCTTTTATCGCATCTTCAACACCTTCTTCTGCTTTGTCCAGGCTTTTATCAATGCCTTTATCGATTCCTCTGTCAACACGTTTTTTGGATTCTCTTTCCAGTTTTTTAAAGACGTCGATCTGTGCAGGTAATGTGCCAGACATGCATACAATAAGAATTGATAATAGAATTGTTTTCATTTTTGAAGAATTTATTTGGTTCAAAAACAGATTTTGTCAAAAAAGGATAGTACAAATATAATTCCCTGAATGAACAGAAACCGGACAGATGAGAATAGTCCACAGACAGATGAGTATTTCATGTACCTTTATTAGTATTTGGATTCATATAATTTGCACAGATACCTCCACACATGTGTTATATTATAATAACGATTCAAGGTATTTCAGGATATAGGCTTTTCTTTCATGAGAAATGGGTATGTTGGAGTTGTCTTTCATGATCATCGCTCCTCCTTCTGCCTTTGAATATCTGTCGATATGATCACTGTTTATCAGATGGGATTGATGAACTCTTAAAAAGCCGGATGGCTTAAGCAATTCAGCGAATTCCTTCAAGGTTTTGGAAACAAGGATTTTTTTACCGTTAACCAGATAGAACAAGGTGTAATTGCTGTCAGATTCACAACGAATAATATCGTTCAGGTTTATTAAATGTATATTTTCAGCTGTTCTCAGTACGATTTTTTTCATTGCATGTTCTTCCTCGAGATTTTCAAGGAGAGCTGACAATTTCAATTGTTGATCTTCAATGATTTTCAGGTTTTTTGCCCGATTTACGGCAGAAATAAATTCCATGGGTTGTATGGGTTTTACGAGGTAATCCACCGCGCTGAATTTAAAAGCCCTGATAGCATATTCTTCGTAGCCGGTAATAAAAATTAATTTAAAATAAGGAGAATCAATTTTCTTTAATAGATCAAATCCGGTTCCATCCGGAAGATTGATATCGAGGATTAAAATATCAGGATTATACTGCATTATAGCTTTATATCCCGATGCAATAGTATTTGCCGTACTTACAATTTCTATGTCACTGAAATTATCTTTTAACAGCCTGGCAATCGTACCAATTACTCTTATTTCATCATCAATGATAATGGTTTTCATGTGGTATTGGATTCACTGCTACTAATTTAGTTATAAATTCTTTGATAAGGAATTCTGAATGTAACTCTTGTACCGGAAGGAATTCCGTTTTTCTTCATGTCATATATAAAAAAGGAAATGTCTTTCCCGGTTTGATTTTTCAGATAGGCCAGGCGTTCCCTGGTAAGTATGGTAGAAAGAGATGTTTTCTGATGTTCTTCTTTTTGATTTTCAGTTTTTATCCTGCCAATTCCATTGTCTTCTACCTCAATCGTTAACAATTTGTTTTGCAACTGAAAACGGATCACAATTTTGCCTTTCCCTTTTTTTGGCAGCAGGCCGTGTTCAATGGCATTTTCAATGAAAGGCTGGGTCAGCATCGGAGGTATTGCAAAGATTTCAGTATCTATTGACGGATCAACATCTATTTCATAGATAAATTTTCGTTCAAATCTGAGCTTTTGTATTTCAAGGTAATTCGTGAGCATGCTTACTTCTTTATCGATAGTTACATATTCGGCTCTTGAGTTTTCCAGTATCTGTCGCATAAGTGCTGCAAACCGCGAAAGAAAATCGCCCGCAACTTTTGCATTGTTGCTGTACATATAATCCTGTATGGCACAGAGGGAATTGAAAATAAAGTGCGGATTCATTTGCGTTCTGAGCAGTTTTTGTTCCAGTTCAATGGTTTTAAATCTTACCTGCAGATTTTTCTGCCTGAGAATTAAAATACCGAGTAACAACAGGAAAATCAGGATTACGGATAGTCCGATGATATATATTCTTTGCTGTTTCATTGCTGCCTGGTTTGCCAGTCTGTCCTTTTCAGCCTTAAGTTCTGCTTTGCGTTGTTTTTTATCAAATTCATATTGCAACTCCATTTGAGTGATTTTCTTAATATTTTTATCCTTGTTCAGACTGTCGTCCAGGAGCTTGTGTTCCATTAACATGTGATACGCTTCCTTGTAGTTGTTCTTAGAAGCATTAATTCTGCTCAGCAATTTTGAAGCATCCGAAATCACAATAGGTATATCCAGTTCGCGGGCTATTTTATATCCTTTCTGCAAATCTTGCAATGCGATTTTATTATTGCCGGCTTTAAGGTGTATTTTCCCTCTTAAGACATAATATTCCGATAGTCTGGCCCTGTCGTATATATTCCTGGCTATAATTATGCTTTTATCGGCATAATAATTTGCCAAATCGATAGCAGCCATCAGATAATATGTTTTTGCCAGGTTGTAATAAGAATCAGCAATGCCACTGGGATAGTTCATCATGAGGTTGAGTTGAAGACCTTTCTTCAGATAGAGAAGTGCAGAATCGTATTTATGCCGGGCATTGTATACTGATGCTATGCTGTTGTATGATTTGCTGACTTCCCAGTTGTCGTTCATTTTGATTGAAACGGGCAGTTTATTATGGAGGTATTGCAGGGCTTTTTTATAGTCTTTTTGCAGGTAATACATCTCTGCAATACTTCCATATGCGATGGCCATTCCTGATGAATCATTCACTGTTTCCCAGAATTCCAATGCTTTGAAATACATATCGATCGCATGTTCAAACATTGCCTGGTCCTTGAATATATTTCCTTTCGTATTGTACAGATCTGCCTGTGCCGATAAATCATTTGTCTGTTCTGAAATATCAATGGCCATGTCAATATATTTATAAGCCCGGTCGTAGTTTTTGCGCTCTTTGAAGAGGTATGATAAAGCATGGTATGAATTAAAGATCCCTCTTATGTTTTCAGCTTTTTCAAAATAGGATAATCCTTTGCGTATAGAATTCTCCGATTCATCCGAATTTCCTTTGAAACTGTATAAATATCCCAGGCCATATGAAACTACCCCCATGCCGTATTGATCGTTCAGTTTCTTATAAAGATCAAATGCTTTTGAGTAATAATAGCTGGCGCTGTCATTCCTGGTAAAATTCAATAAATGAGTGTATGCCAATGTAGTGTATGCATCGGCAATGCCTTTGCCATAGTCCGTTTTTTGAGATAAAACCAGGGATCTTCGGGCAAGAAGAAAAGCAGAATCAGGTTTTGTCCGGTACAATGAGAATGCTTTGGCATTTATTCCGTTTATCAGGGCAGTATCCGTTTTTGCAAATTTGTTGTCTCCGGAAATTCCTGATTGGGAAGAAGAAAACCACAATACAAAACATAATGCCGGGAAGATCAGGGTATGGTTTATTTTATACACATCAGTAGTTTTACAGTTGATCTGTCTGTAGAATGCAGCAAGGCTTGTTCATTTTTCTGCAAAGATGAGATACAATCGGAACCTTAATGATCTACCGGAACAAGTTACATAAATCTGGTCAATTTTCTGAATACTTCACGCGTACATTTGTCATATAGGTGATAAAAAATACATTCACAGGGATATCTCAGAATTTCTCCGATTTCATCGTGATCAGGATTCAATTGAACAGAAAATCATAGCTTCAGGTTTGTGGTTTATTGTTTTTTATAGGCCACGTAAATATCTGCTTCCAGCATTACCCCGTTTTTATAATAGTGATGCACAAAGAAGATATTCCCGTCTTTATCAAGCGTAGGTTCACCGGCAAATTGTGAAATGATCAATTCCGGTTCCTGCCATGTTTCGTTTTGTTTTAAAGACCTGAATAAGGCCGGTGATCCGAGATAAAAACGAGTAAACCATAACTCGTTGCCATTTGCAGTAATATAAGGCCATCCTTCGTCACCTGCAGTATTAACAGATTCAACATTTTCAGGATTTTGCCAAGGTCCGTTAATTCGTGATAATTTCCAGATATCCAACTGACCTGCTCCGCCATCGCGGTATGAATGATAAAATAATTCATCGCCATGAACATGCAATTCACCAACTTCAAATTCAGGATCAAAATCGGCATTTTGCCAATTTGACCACTTGCCGTTTATATATTCGGCACTGAACCAGTGAACCCCCGTATACCCTTCTCTGGCGGTTGCAAAAAGCATATTATTCCCAACCACAAATTCTGCTCCGTCCAGGGCAAGTTTTCCCGGATCCTGCAACCAGACACGTTCAGGGTTCTGAAAGATACCATTATTATATTCTGCCATATATATTCCGGTAACATTATCCAGAACTTGTTGTTCTGCAGGAATATTTACATCCGGTGTAAAGAAAAAGTAGAATTCATTACGATCTGAGGGGATAAAGGGAGAATCTTCACCACCTGCAGTATTAATTGGCAGACCGACAGGTACGGGAGATTCCCAGTCATCAGAATGCAAAATGGGAGGAAATTCGTCACTTTCCGGAGTTTGCTTTATTGCATCTTCAGGTATACTTTCTTCTCTTGTAATAGTGGGGTAGGCAGGTTCTGTTTCTTCTTTACAACCAAAGAGAAGATATACAACAATCAGAGCCAACACTATTGGACTTACAGAATATCTTATTTTATTATTTATCAATCTCATAATCAGTAATTTAATATATATTAGGTCTTTATTTACAACTCAACCGGTAGTAATTAAAATTACAAATCCTGATGGTTTGCATCAGGATATTTTGTACAACTTATAAACATTTCACTTTCTCATTTTCCTACCTTCTCCAGTCTTCGCAGTATGCTGTGGCAGGCAAAGCAACACCTCAACTACTAAACCAATCACGAATCACGAATTACCAATTACCAATTACACGATTCAACGGTTAAATACCATCCCCAGCATTTTATTTTACTTCCTGATTTTTCAAACTACATATGAAAATTTTCGTATAAGGAATTAAACTACTTACTAAACATTCAAAGACAAATTCTCATGGAAATTCGTACTACTACAGGTCAGGCAGCGCTAAGCAAGGGCATTTATCGTGAAGCAATGAGTCTGCAAAGAGACGGATGGTATGTTATGGCCGATCACATACCCGGATTTCATCCGCCTCCTGAATTTGAAGGCTATGTTCCCGATATATACGCAATCAAAGAAGATCTTTCTTCCATTATTGTAATTGAAACCAGTATGGATGAAGATCCGGAACAGATCAGTGCTCTCAGGGAATATGCGCACAACTTCACCAATGTACAATTTTACGGCTGGCTGGTCAATGAAGCCGGATGCAGAGTGACTCGCATTGAATAGCGGCATTCTTTTGGTTATGCGCGTATTAAGCTTGGAATCCACAGGTCATTCAAAACATACGAATTATAATTAATTCCCTTTCTTCAGGCCGTGTTTTCGAACCGCTCCCAATGCGGTTCGACAATCTTTTTTACTCCCTTTGGTCGTGAGATCGCTTCGCTAAGTTGTCTTCCACACAAAAAAGAATGCAAAAAAAGTCACCGTTCGATAAAAATCACTTGAATTACTACGGAAGGCTTTCTTCCTAAGGAACCCAAACTCACTCCTCTTTCGTCGTCGCTCGGACAGGGTTCCTCTGGAGCTAACGCAACGAAAACCTTCCTTGAATTCGTATGTGATTTTTTTTAGACGGCCCCCGAAACTGTTAATGTATGTGCTGATAATAAGGAGATGTGTTTTTTCCTTATCAATGTGCTCGAATGATGTTCGTTATAATGGTAAGGGATCTACGGTTTTAATGATTAAGAAATGCATGCGAGCCGAATTTCACCAGCGGCTAATAAAATTAAATCCCTTTTGGATTTTGAGATTGGTAAAATTAGTCATTCTCTATGGGGTATAAATTGTCAATTTAGAATGAATTGAGTTAAATTAAGACATTAATCATTGGTATTTTGGGAATTATAGGATATATTTAATCCCAAACTGAAATCTGTTCAGTGATTTTTTTCAGAGACTGATCTTTTTAGTGCGTACTGTATTATTCCTGATTGTTTTTTACGTGCTGGAAGACAAGGAATTTTAAGAAAATAATTTTAAAGGAGATAAATGTCATGATACGAAAAATTACCCTCTTTATGAAAAAATTCTGGTTCAGGATCTCATTTTTTACTATAGGTCTTGGATCATTGATCTGGTTCCTGATACGTGTGATCCCCAAACCCTCAAGGATCAATTATCCCTGTATGAAAGCCACAACACCATTGGCTTACTCATTTGTTGCATACTTACTGAGCCTGGGAACTTTCACTTTTGTAATGAAAAAAGCCCGGGAACGGTTTAAGCAGGCAAAATACTTGCTGGCAACTATGTTTGTATTGATCGGACTGGCAGCCGGGATTGTCACTGTTATCAATAACGATGGTTTTGTAAAAGCCGCGACCACAGCTGATCTGCAACCTCCGCAGACGGGCAATGAACCCATTGGGGTGGCAAAAGGAATTATGCCGGGACGCGTGGTTTGGGAACATGATGTGGATGCTACGAATAAAAATTGCACAAACACTTCAGGCGACTATTGGTATATGAACAAAAATACCGATCAGGATGTTGTAAACGATATGTTATCTGCAGGTTTGCAGAAACTGACTATTACTACATCTGATGCCGGAGCATGGGATGCTATATTCAAGTATTACAATTCCACACATGGAAGGGGGAATAACGGGTACCAGGCAGGAGAAAAGATAGTCATTAAAATTAATTTGAATGGTATATATGGGTATGGTAATAGTGCTATCAATACCTCTCCCCAGGTATGCCATGCACTGCTAAACAAATTGGTCAATGTTGCTGGCGTGGCTGAAGCAGATATTCATATCGGCGATCCGAATTGTTCCATGAATGATGCTACATATAACCATTTATACCCTGATTTCCCTAATGTTAAATACTGGGGTTATGGAGCAGGATTAACTCCTTTGGAGGAATCGTCCGGTGCCGTATTGAAATATAGTGACGGTGTTAACGAACATCACATTCCTCAGTCATACATCGATGCAACCTATATGATCAATGTACCCGTATTTAAAAAGCACCACAGGGCAGGGATATCCATTACCAGCAAGAATCACTTTGGTTCCTTGTGCGGAATGACATCGCAAATGCATTATACATTACCTATTCCTGATGCTCATGAAGAGGGTGAAGATCCAAATGATCAATACGGGGCTTACCGGTGCTTTGTTGATATCATGGGACATGAACACCTGGGAGGCAAGACCATCCTTTACCTTGTTGACGGTACATGGGGTTCTTACAATTGGGGACATCCTGCAATAAAATTTGAGATGGCACCATTTAATGGCGACTGGCCCAATTCTTTATTTCTTTCTCTGGATCCGGTAGCTGTTCAATCAGTTTGTTTCGATTTTCTTTACGAGGAGTTTGATGAAGATCATCCTACGGAAGGTACTGCTTTCATGTCATCTGAGCATGGACCATTTCCGCACTTTGGCGCTACAGATGACTTTCTGCACCAGGCAGCCAATCCAAGCCTTTGGGCTGTACAATACGATCCTGAACAGGACGGATCTGTACTCGGTAGTATGGGAACACACGAACACTGGAATAACGCTACGGACAAACAATACACAAGAAATCTGGGTACGGGGAACGGCATCGACCTGGAGAGCCCGTATGTTGTTTCTGTTGTTACACCGGTTGATGAGGTAGAATATGCAGCCGAAGGATTTGAACTATATTCAAATTTCCCGAATCCATTCAATGAAAGTACTACCATAAGTTATCGCCTGGCTATCCCGTCGGTTGTTTACCTGAAAATATTCAATACAAACGGCCAGGTGGTAAAACAAGTGTATTTCAACGAGAGAATGGTGGGAAATTACAGTTATGTCTGGGATGGAACGGGCAACAGCGGTTCTCCTGTTCCCGGCGGCACATACATTTGCAAAATTACCGTCCACAATGCCCGTGGCAGTTTTGATATGAACAATAAGATGGTGGTGATGAGGTAGTGGGACAGTTTGGAGTTTAGAGTTTAGAGTTCAAAAGTAGAGTTCTGAGTTTTGAGTCAGAAGACGGGAGACCGAAGTCGGAAGAAAGAAGATGGGAAGATGAGAAAGTGAGATAGTTTAGAGTTTGAAGTCAGAAATAGGAAGATTAGATGGTGGGAGAGTGAGAAGGTGAGAAAGTGGGAAAGTTTAGAGTTCGGAGTTTCTTGTTGCTGGGTATTTTTATTCATTTATTCAATGTCGAATGTTTCTGCTTGCCGCAGGCAGGGAAATTGATTGTGAGATGTAAGACGAAAGCTCAACGACTAAAGACTTTTTTTGGGTGCTTGGTATATAAAGCCCTGAATGGGTGACATTATTTCAACCCGGGGCGAAACCCCGGGTACAGGATGAAGGATGAAAAGGCGTTTCATCTGCCCACATAATTCGTGGATTAAACAATATATGAAACGCAAACCACAGAGATTTGAAAGAGGTATCTATATAACTTTTTTCTTTAAACCAAATTCAAAATTCCATAAAACAAATACCAAATCCCTTGCGGCAGGCAGGCAATTAAATTTCTATGATCAATTACCAATGATTAAAAACAATTTAGAGGAAATAGGAATTTAGAATTTGAACATTGGAGCTTAATTGTTATTTGTAATTTGTTATTTAGGTTTTTTACAGCGTTATTTCACAATACAACAGTTGCATCCCATATCATTCCCCCAACACCTCCTTAGCAGCAAGCACCAGAAAGGTAAAACCCGATGCTGCGCCGCTGATCACGTATTCTGTTTGCTGCCACAAGTAAGGCCAGGTTTTCAGTTCCGGGAAATCGGGTTTTATATTTGCTGTGCCGGAGATAACCCCCCCGGGGATGTATGACCAGTCGTCACGGTTCAGCCCGTAAGCAACGGTTGCCGATTTTGTACCGACCCCGGAAACGAACGAAGAAGTATTTTCACCGGGATGAATACCCAAAACATAATTCAGTGCATTCAGAAAATAATCTTTTGAATCGTTGTTGCCCAGTGTTCTGAAGAGATAGTATTGTTCAATTCCGAATTTTTCAATATCCCAGGCCGATCCCCAGATCCTTGGATGGTAGGGAACCCCGAACGGATTTGATTCTGTTGATTTCTTAAGTTCTCTGTAATATTCCTGCAGGGAAATTGTGAATCCTCTTCTGAAAGCATTATCATCAATATCCTTTAAGATCCTGCATACTGCCCAACCACACTTATCAATGTTTATTCTTATAGCTTCAGCCATAGCTACTACTGCATCCAGGTACTCCTCTTTTTCAGTAGTAATGTAGAGTTCGGCAAGAGCCTGTATTTTTGGAACTACATGTTCTGATTCGTGATTTTCCTGCCAAATCAGTTCGGCAATAGCAATACACTGTTCCGAAAGGGTATCATTGTATCCTTTGAGTACTCTTGAGGCTGCAGCAAGCTGACTGCAAACCATCAGTTCGCGTTTCGGATTGATATCGGTAAATACCCAGCGGTCGTCATTTGTATTTCCTAACCATGATGGAAGGTCAGATTCTGAAGATCCGTGAGTATAAGATATATTGTTTGTCATAGTTGATCCGTCTCCAAGGATCACATATTGTCTCAGATCGCTGCAAATAATTCCCCTGTAAAGCCGCCCGAGACTTTGATAGCCTCTCACAATGGATATAGCCCCGTGCTCAATTTGCTGAAGTATATCAGGTTGGCCATCCGGCACATGCATCTCAACCAGGTGCCTGCTCTGGTCAATTGTTGTGATGTCATAATCAATGCCAAACAATTCGTATATCATACTCAATACGTAAATAGTACCTCCCTGTGATTCCACGCGCAAATCATAATCGCCGGCATCGTGCCAGCCTCCTGCATTTAAACCGGGTACATGCTCACCGGATTTGTAAGTCGTATGGGTAGAAGAATCCTGAAAATACCCGTCGAAATGCATAGTATTTATCGGGGCCATTCGTGCATCATCCATATGGCACTGGCCATGCCATACCTTGTAACGGTCGTTCACTCTCATGTGGCACATTTGCACCGGCAGAAAATACTCCAGGGTAGGCTGCCACACATCCCTGTCATAGACATCATCCCCAATTCTGAAAAGTTCTGATTGATGATCATTCAGAGACAAGAAATATATCCCTGATTCGGTGACTGAGGTAAAATCGAAATTAAAATACCTGTATCGTTGATATATTCCCCATTCTTTTGCAATATCCGATATAACAGTCTGAGTTTTTCCATTCGTCAGAACTTTGTTCAATTCAATCGTATTTATTGATGTATCCGACTTGTCACATTCAATAAGTGCAGTTTTTGGCTGATTTGACAAATAACCCGCCTGGTTGATGTGAATTACCGGTTCGTATTTCCAGTTTTCAATAAGAGAGGGAGTAATTAACCATTCTATGGCATGTTCTTTTGCTCCTTTCGGGATTATTGACCGGACAATGAACCAGCCATTGTTGTGTTGTGCCCGTCCGTCGAGGAGCTCTATGGTCCCGTTGTATGATCGTATGGATATCCTTTGTTCTTCCGATTCGGGAGCAATAACAAGGTTAATTCCTTCGGCCATGGGCATCACATCATACTCATGGTTGATTTTATGGAACGGTCCGTTAAGCTGGGGAGGAAAAATTCCTGTTTTATCATCCATATAATAATACTTCCCAAACAGATTGCCGGGGAAAAGTTCGAGGTGGAAACCTATCTTTCCTTCCCATTTTTTTGGCAATGGTTTATCCAGGTCAACTACAATGCGAATTGAGTTGTTTTCTGCCTTTACTCTGATCTGGTATGAAAATTCGAGATCGGGGTATTGTATAGGATTAAACTTCCGTTTCTGTGCTTCAACGTTTGGATAGCTTAGTGAAAGAGTAATCGTTTGGGTGTTTTTATCAATTGACGTATTATCCAGTTGAGCAAAAGCCTGCCACTGACCGGGAGTGCCTTCCAGGCGTATATCGCCGTTGGCTGCAACGCGATTTCCATGATGTATGATCTGAATCCCTCCCTGGTGGCCCTCCATATAGGAATCACTGAAAACAAGGACATTGAAACCGGGCATTTCAAAATAATCCTGCTCGTTCAGACTTAACTTCTCTTGTCCGTGTATGCATAGCAATATACTTATGCCAATGACTAACAGGAGAGTATGCTTTTTCAGGTTAATGCGTTGTTTTCTTTTCGTCATAGTATATTGATTTTTACTTTATTTATCCATTTTATTTAAAACAGGTGTGAATAATGATTGGTTACTCTTTCTTGTATTCATTTATTCAAAACAATTGTCCGGCACTATTTTGTTTCAAAAACCAGGAATAATTAAAACCTGTCAGCAATAACATTTGTTCTGGTCAATCTTATAAACATTAATACTATAAATATACTTATTCCGGATCAGTATTTCCAATGGTAAAATTCATTTCGGATACAATGAGACGGTTTTATACTGGGATTATGATAAATTCCATTGATTAGGCAGGAGGTAATTAATATTTTGTATATTTAGCAAAACCGGCAGTGGGCGATGTATTTTTTATGGAATGCAATGTAAAGATAAAATGATGTAGTATCACAAATTATGTATCATGGAAATTCGATATCAAATCTTTGAGAAAGAAAATCTTCTGGTTGAGAAATTTGCCGGGGATTTATCTGTTGAACTTTATTTGCAATACACCGGCTTTATTATGCAACATTCCTTAAGGAGAAGCATTAAAAAAGTACTGATCGATTTCAGGGATATTGTTTTTGAGGATATGTATCAAAGAGATTTTGATGATGTTCTGGACAAGATGAAAGAGATAAGAGAAAATGCAAGGAATAATGAAATTCAGATACAGAATACGAAAGTGGTTTTCTGGGTGGATAAACCCATACCTACCGTAATAGCCCATATTTTTAAGAACAGTTTTCCAAACTATAATTATTATTCTTCTGAAAAACATGTGATTGAGAATTTAGAAATTCCTGAACATCTGGTCGATTTGGAGAACATTGTTGAAAACCTGAAAAATACGTTTTGAGATATTCTCAGTCTCATGAACATTCCGCATCATTTTTAACAGGTAGATTGATCTTAATTCTTCCATGCACTGACTATATTTCATAAGATATTATCTATTCCGGGGTTAAAATAAATGGTTGCTGTTTATATCATTCCTTTTTCTCATCGCGAAAGGGCCTGGTTTTTTCATTACTTTGCATATTGCTTTATAATATATTGAAAATGAAACGGAATCTGGGTCTTATATTTGGTGGTCGTTCAGGTGAACATGAAGTTTCGCTTCAGTCGGCACAATCAATAGCCGGTGCTGTCGATCGCACCAAATTCGATCTTTTGCTTATAGCTATTGATAAAAAAGGGAACTGGTTTCTTGCCGATGAAAACAATTACCTTCTAAATGCAGATGATCCTAAGAATATATGTTTGCACGTGAAGCCAAATCAGCAGATAGCTATCATTCCGGTTAACAATACGAATAAACTCATAAGTCTTTCCACCGGCAAAGATTTAGGCAAGCTGGATGTGATTTTTCCGATTATTCATGGAACTTTTGGTGAAGACGGTGCATTGCAGGGTTTTTGTTCTATGCTGAACATTCCCTGTGTCGGAGCTGATGTACTCGGATCTTCGGTGGGAATGGACAAACTGATAGCCAAACAATTGCTGATGCAGGCGGGCATTCCGGTTGCCAGGTATTTGTTGGTTGAAAAAGAGGATAACCTGGATCAGGTAGTTCAGGACATAAAAGCCCGGTTTGTCTATCCTGTATTTGTTAAACCTGTATGCTCAGGATCTTCAGTTGGAGTTTACAAGGCCCACAACAAAGAGGAGCTTGAAGATTCAATTTGCAAAGCTCTCAGATTTGACAAGCGGGTGTTAATTGAAGAAGCTGTTGACGGTCGGGAGATTGAGTGTTCCATCTTGGGAAATGATGATTTGATCGCTTCGGTACCGGGTGAAATCATACCAAAGCATTCTTTTTATTCCTATGAGGCCAAGTACATTGATGCCAAGGGAGCGATACTGGAAATGCCGGCAAAAATTTCCGACGATACAGTTGTGAAAGTTCAGACCATTGCAAAAAAAGCTTTTAAAACGCTGGCCTGTTCAGGCATGGCCAGGGTGGACATGTTTCTGAGATCTTCCGGTGAGATTGTTTTGAATGAGATAAACACTCTGCCGGGTTTTACCAGGATCAGCATGTATCCCAAGCTTTTACAATTGTCGGGCATTCCTTATCCTGAGCTCATTGAGCGGCTGGTGGATCTCGCCATTGAAAAACATAAACAGCAGGACATTCATCTGCAAAATATCCTTTCGGAATCATCCTATTGAAATTTTTACTTTCTTGAATCAGAGCCGGTAGTCATGAAAATTGATGCATGGAATTGCCACAATTTGGTTTTACGAAGTGATTTATTTTACCCGCTTGGTTTAGATGCCAATCCAATTTTTGCACTGCTGGTTTTTCTGAATCCCAGGATTTTATTTTTTGTCAATCCGAATTATTTCTGCGTTAAAATGCAACCCTTTTAAAAAGTGCTTGTCATTCCTCAATGAGTAATGGCACAAACCTTTCACAAAAAACGATATTGAATAGGCAGACCGCTATTTGGTATCATTTTTGGTTATTGCTTAACTAAATGATAGCGCATGATAATCGCTTACGATAAATACCTCCTCAAGTCGGCAGCATTTACCTGTTTGCTGATCCGAATCATCCTCAATCTTTTGAAGCATTTATTAACTAAGGCTATTATAATGTTTAGAATAATATTTTAATAACACTAAATCTTATGAACATGAAAAGAATTCTATTTTATTTATCGTTTCTGTCTTTAATATTCATGAGTTCTTGTGAATTATTTGAAGAAGACCCTCCTAAAGATTTTGTTCCCAGTGAACCGGATCCGACAGGAAATTTATTGATTATTAATAACTCGAATGAACACCTTGTATTATATAAAGATGAGTACATGGTTAAGAAAATACCGGCTTCAGCAACAGATTATCTCGTAAATATTCCAAATCCGACTGAAGGCACGGTACAACTGGATCTTTATATTTGGGAAGATGTTAAAGATGATCCGAACAATCCGGATCCTGAGGAAGTATATAAAAGATGGGTTGTGCCGCTAGCAAATAGTGATGCGGTTGAAGACCGCGCTACCTGGCATATCAGCGGAGCATCTCAGTATACAAATGTTGCAACTGTCACATTCAGGTATTATGGTGGCACCGATGAGTTTGTTGATGTATATCTTGATGGTCGTACCGGTGCTAAAATTGCCAGTCTGAAAGCAGGACAGGATAGAGTAGTCGGTATTGATTATGACAATTATACTCTGCATTATCTCTACTGGTTCTCCGATCAAAATACCAGCGAATCATTTGAAGAGTTAGGATGGATTGAAAAAGAGCTGGTGAACGGAGAAGAAAAAGATATATGGCTGATCTTAAATGAAAATCGCAAGGATGTAACCATAATCATTCCGCACCTGGGTTCGGCACAAAACAGCGGAACAAAATACGGGAATCTGAGAATTTCCAACACATCTGGTGATCCTGTTCAGATTTTTGCCGATGACAAACTGATTGAAAGCATTTGTTACCTTGAAGACGGAAGTATTGAAAACCTGTCAACAATTGACAGAAATGGCACCTATACTTTCATCATGCCAATATATGAAGAAGATGCCCTTGAAGCAGAATACATTTTAAGTGCACATCACTTAACCAATGGCACTGTAATAGAAACAACCACAATAACGGTTATTGCTGAGGATACAGTCGATTGGGAAGTAGATGGCCAGCCGGACGGTGAAGAGCCACCTGCTGAGTAAAATGAATTGTAGAGAATAAACCAGGACTATTATAGTCTTACCAGTTTAACACCATTTGTGAACAACTCTGCAACTGCAATTCGTTTGCAGTTGCAGAGACACAAAGGGGGAAAAGAATGAAATAAATAACTCCTTAATCGATTCATATGAGAAACATTAGACCATTAGCAATTCTATCTTTCATTATTGTTTCTCTGTTTGTTAGTCAATGTGAAATTGAACATTATGGATGCACTGATCCGGATGCTGTCAATTATGATGTAGCTGCCGATATTGATGACAATTCCTGTGAATATGATTTCGACAGAAATTGCTATCCTGATGAAACCGGCAATCTGATCATAAACAATCAAACCGGCCAGACATTGTTGTTGTATAAAAACTATACAGGATATAATGGTATAAACGGGCCAATTACTTGTATACCACCTGATTCTGAAAGCTTTCTTGTGAACATACCCAACGAGCAGTTTGAAGTCTGTCTTCTCCAAATTTGGTTGAATGATGATGTCATTGATGAACAAAACCCGGATTTATCAAAAGTATACAGGCAATGGAGTGTGGCTTTATCGAATACTACTCTTCCGGAAGAAAGAGCAAATTGGCTTATTACAGGAGATGATAATTATGCCGGATCCGGCACACTGTTATTAAATTATCCAAATCTTGATGAATTCGGACTTGAGGTAATTTACCAGGTAGATATATTCCTCAATAGTAAGAATGGGGCCAGATTAGCATCACTGCAACCCGGAATTACCAATAAAATGGTAAGTGTAGATTATGGTGTACATTATCTCTACTATCATTATTGGTTTTCCGATCCCAATTCTCAGAGTGGCGATATAATAGATATTGGCTGGGCTGAAGAGACAGATGAGGTGGTGATCAATGAGTACCACAAAGAGGCTGAGATTAATATACCTTTCTTTTACAGCACGATAGGCAAAGTTGGTGAGATAACCATTAAAAATGAGAGTGATTTTGTGATCAATGTATATGCAAACGATAATCTGATTGAAGATATCGCAATTGTTGACGGATCTTCACAGGGATTATCGAGTATACCCTCTCGGGGTGAATCGACTTTTATTATCCCTGTTGAAGATTATACCATCATAACCAAGAACCTTGGCGGTGATCAGATAGCTGTATTTACCGGTGTGTCTGTCGTTCAGAATGAGAATGTAATCCTGCGATCAGGCATTCCTCATAAGGCGATCAGAATTGAAAACAACACTGACGAGATACTTGGCTTATACAATGAGATGGAGGAATATCTTGGATTGACTATAGAACCGGGGAAAATTACACCTTCCTATCAGGTGCCTGATACATATGATTCAATGGTAGCTTTAAATTTTGCCAGGACAAAAGTCAAAACTTTTGAATACCAATTGTGTGTTACCATAAATGAACTGGATGAATATGTATACAATCGCATAGAATTTGTATCTCCATGGCCTTTGATTGAAGGGATGTATCAAAGTCCTCAAATATTGGATGATGAAATAACCATAATGGAGGCAAGACTTATCAACAGTGAGCCGGCAATTCTGACTTTCGAATACAATGTAAGCTCTGAAACTACCTACGATGTATTCTCCTTCTCAGCTGACGGGGTGAATGAGATAAGCAATGTGAGCGGAGAATCCGGATGGGCTAGTTTCAGTATGATATTTGATGTTGGAACACATACCTTGTTATGGGTGTATGAAAAGGACAGATCACGCGCTGTAGGTAGAGATAATGTCCAGCTAAGGGAAATCAGTGTAGAATAAATTTTTGCTTATGAGAAGAATTCTGCTCTTCATCTTATTTGTATGTATTGGCACATCTTCCTTTGCACAAGGCTTTGGATTGGGATATCAATTTGATATTGGCTGGAGCAATAAATCAAATCCAAGTTCTGCATACGACCAGTCAATAAGAACATACATACACAGTGGATTTATACGTTTCCACAATACCGGTGGAAATGTTGCATTGAAATTCATGATCGGTTATCGCAGCGATACAATAAGATTCCGCAATTATTCTGCGTTTCTTGCTTCGGATGGTTCGTCCATGATGCAGTACAACACAAATGCCATACTGCGCAGAAATGCCTGGAGGTTTGGAGTAATCAATCAGTATCAGTTTCATATTTACACGGCGAGAATTGTATGCTCCCTGAATACGGGATTGTTTTATGAGCATACGATCAGGGCGATCCGTTCCGGTTCTCTTGACGGAAGGAGATATTTACTTGATGAAGAACTGAACAGGAATAACATCGGAATAATAGCAGGAGGAGAAATCCGGTTCGTTTGCTTTACACTGGGATTTAAATACGAAAAACTATTCAGAGATGTATTAAATCACGACTATATTCTGAGCCAGGATCTGAATCTGAATAACAGCACTGAACTCAGAGGATTAAGACTGAATCCAGGGATGGCTTTTTTGTATCTTGGGATAAGCCTTGATTTTTTTGATTACCGGTAATTTACTAAATTCTGAAAGTTACCTTTTATTTGGTTTTCAATGTATAGATTGCACTGCTACCAAATGAAAAGGTAACTTTTTAGTTATTCTATCACAACGACGGAAGCATCACATTGTTTTGCTGTCATTTTTAATTTGAATTCAAGTTGTTTTAAGCCATCTCCAAATACCAGAGTGTCATCGTCTGAAGATAAATCAAATGCGATATAATTTTCCTCTTTCCCTGCAACTCTGATAAGCTCGCAGATGCTTTTTTCATAATTTTCAGGAGCAACAATATCATTGTAACCACCATACCAGACAAATACAGAATAAGAGTGGTTCAGAACCGGAGCAAGCATTCCGTTGTACATACCCGACGGATAGGTTTCAATTTCAATGTGTTGTGGAAAATCTTTTTCCAGAGATGCATGGTATTTCCAGTTCTCTTCTATGTCAATATGAAATGAAGAATCACCATTTAGACATGTAAATTCTGGTCCGTATATTCCTGCCAGGCTATCTGTACAGAAAAATCTCACCGCCAACAGATTTGACCATACACGTACAACTGAATCAGGCACAACAAGCATGGTTTGCCCATTTTCAATTCTGGGCCCTTCCAGTCTGGTTTCATTGATATAGTAGTCGGCTTTTCCATGTACTTTCCCCAGGTTGATCAAAAATTCGGATGTAAGGTATCTGGATGATATATATATCTTTTTCCTCAAATAGACTATGCGTTTTTTGGGAAAATCAATCCGATTTGGCAGGATTACTGGCAAAGTTGTTTCTCTCCAGAATTCGTCATCGAACCATAGTCTTGTTATTCCTCTTGAGATACCTTCGGTGCAAGTGTCGGCCATATGCCTGATGA
The DNA here is from genome assembly GCA_964406315.1 of uncultured Bacteroidales bacterium. Taxonomy (GTDB): domain Bacteria; phylum Bacteroidota; class Bacteroidia; order Bacteroidales; family UBA10428; genus UBA10428. The sequence goes on from CAYORG010000020.1 coordinate 50,511, forward strand.
CTGAAAAAATGCTGTCGTTGTATTTTAGAACAGTATCAATACCTGATCTTCCAGGTGTTATTTTAACTGTATCATCCGATATTGTTCCGGGGGTCCAGGAATCTATGGTTGATCCCGGCCATGTAAGATCAATTATACCTATGTCTTTTGTTTTTCGATTTGAAAATTTTCTGATCAGCGCAATTATTTTACAGGTTTTCGGATCATTTGTAACTTCTTCTGCAGGTTTCCATTCTCCTTTACTGTATTGCAGTGCAGGTTTGGAAATGTCAGATGGGAGTGGTTGAAATACTTTTATTCGATGAAAATAAGGTTCCTTATTCATTTCATCACAAAAATTCTCATTTAAAACTGAGGCAGGATCTAAAAATGCATCTCCCGCCACAAGATAAATTTTACCGGCAATAACATGTTTTAGTTCAATGATTGTGTCAACACCTTCAATACTGATTGAGAATGACTTTTTCAGGATGATCTCAGGAAATTGAGCCATCCATTTTCCGGATGAATCAGTATGTACAGTTTTTACGTAGTCAGCTATTTTTACTGCAAGTACCGATCCGGGATCTGCATACCCGTTGATAACGGTATTTGGCGATGCCTGGATAACCATACCTGAAGAATATAGTGGAGATAGTCGTATATTTTTGGCAGTAAGTTTTCTTTTGTAATTGCATGAATTGAAAAAGATCATACAAATAACCATGATGATAAGGTTTTTTTGAAGAGGAATATTCATAATTCAGACTTAGACTTTGTTGATTGGAAAAGTTAGAGTAAAAATAAGTAAATTGATGGAAGCTTTTTCATTTTATGATGAGTAGTCGGGAGAAAGAAGTTGAGTGGTTGAGGAGTTGAGGAGTTGAGAAGATGAGAAAGAGAGAATGTGGGAAAATGAGATATGAGATTTGAGACTATTCTGTGGTTGTTTGTTCTGGTAAATCGTGGAACTGTTGAATCGTGTAATCGTTAAAAATGATTAATCGATGAAATGAAGTTAATCAACCAACAGAATGTTTTTATATAACATCAGTTCCCCAGTTAATCATTTGTATTGTTTAGAGTTGATGAGTTGAGGAGTTGAGATGTTTAGATCCATAATAATCAATATTTATTCAATGTCGAATGTCCCTGCCTGCGGCAGGCAGGCAATGATAAATATCCAATGTTGAAGTACAAGTTGTAATTTGTTGGAAATTGGACATTGGGTGTTGGATATTGGATATTAATTAAGATTTGAAATCTTGAGACTAGTGATTTGAGACTATTCTGTGGTTGTTTGTTCTGGTAAATCGTGGAACTGTTGAATC
>CAYORG010000020.1:51920-54015 GCA_964406315.1 uncultured Bacteroidales bacterium
AATCCGCAATCCGCAATCCGAAATCAGAAGACCGATTATGCTTAATTTTATTCACCCGGGATAAAATAATTTTCCAATCCAGATGATTGAGATTATATTTGAAAAAAAAAGCGATGGAAGAAAGAATTATGAAATTGCTTGAGAAGGAGGCAAACGCTATTAGAAACATACCGGTAAGCGATGTTTATGAGAAAGCAGTTGATCTGATTTACAAACATGTACACAAAATGCACGGAAAGCTGATAGTCAGTGGCATGGGGAAAGCCGGACAGATTGCCCAAAATATAGCTACAACTTTTAGTTCAACAGGTACCCCTGCTATTTTTTTGCATCCGAGTGATGCTCAACATGGAGATCTTGGAGTTATTCAACATAATGACATGATTTTTTTGGTTTCCAATTCCGGCAAAACCCGTGAAATACTGGAACTTTTCAAACTGAGTAAAAATCTGTTTTCCGAGATACCTGTAATGGTTTTAACAGGAAATGCAAACAGCCCGTTGGGTGAATTATCCGATATCGTTTTTAATACAGGCAATCCTGATGAAGTTTGTCCGTTGGGATTGACCCCAACGACTTCTACTACTACTATGACTGTAATAGGAGATATTTTAGTAGTTTTGATGATGGAAAGAATTCATTTTTCAGCCCAGGATTATGCCAAACGGCATCATGGAGGTTATTTGGGTCAAAAGTCAAGGCAAGTTTAATAACAAGAACGGAATATTTTTCTTATAGAGAATTTTCAATTATATTAGTGGGGGAAGAGAAAGCAATACCATTTGATCTGCTTATTGACTAATCCAATTAAAAGAAAAAAGCACTTAACTGATAAATATTGTCTTTTAAAAAAGTTAATATGTATTTTTGTCATCACTAGTTATGAGAATTAACCGTGAAAATACGATTGGTCTTGTTATAGACATGCAGGAAAAGCTGATACCTGCAATGGATAAGAGCAAGTTATTGGTTCGACATACCCTTCGGTTGCTTAAGGGATTGAAATTATTCGAAGTTCCCATTGTTGTTACCCAACAAAACACGAAAGGTATGGGAGCAACAATCTCTGAGATAAACAAGGCAATAGGCAATTTTTCATACATTGAAAAAAAGACTTTCAGCTGTTATCGTGAACCTGCTTTTATTAAAGTGTTAAATCGCATAGGGAAAAGAAATGTGATTATGGTGGGTGTTGAGGCTCATATATGCATTCTGCAAACTGCACTGGATCTGCTTTATAATAACTTCAACCCGGTAATTGTCAATGATTGCATTGGATCAAGCCAGGAAAATGATAAAGATGTTGCGGTATGGCGTATGCGTGATGTGGGTTCTGTGATCACATCCAGTGAATCAATACTTTTTGAACTTTGTAGGGAAGCAGGAACGGATGAATATAATGATTTGTTGAAATTGGTAAAAGAGAAAGGATAATGCGGAAAGTATATGCTATTGGAGAAACGGTACTGGATATTTTAATTAAAGAGAATCAACCATTTACAGCTAAGGCAGGAGGTGCATGTTTAAATACGGCAGTTAGTTTGGGTCGTTTGAATATTCCTGTTCAGTTTATTGGGGAATATGGTCTGGATGAAGTGGGCAACTTTATTGATCTTTTCCTTAAAAACAATCATGTTAACACCGATTATGTGTATCGGTATTATGATGGAAAATCAGCTCTGGCATTGGCATTTCTGAATGAAAACAATGATGCCAGCTATGATTTTTATAAAATCTATCCGGAAAAAAGGTTAAACATCGATTTTCCTCACATGAACCAGGATGACATTGTTTTGTTTGGTTCTTTTTATGCAATAACTCCCGAAGTACGAGTAAAATTGATGCATTTTATTAAGGAAGCCTATAAGAAAAGGGCCATTATTATTTACGATCCGAATTTCAGAAAACAACACCTTCATGATCTTCCCCAGCTAAAACCTATGATTCTTGAGAATATATCCTTTGCAAGTATTGTTCGGGGTTCTCATGAGGATTTTTCACTTATATACGGTTCAAGGGATGCTGATGAAACCTTTCAGCAATTTGGAGAAAAACCTCCTTGTCTGCTATATACTTCATCTACAAAAGGAGTATT
>CAYORG010000021.1:0-51746 GCA_964406315.1 uncultured Bacteroidales bacterium
TATTTAAACATCAAAATTTTGTATGAAAAGCTTGCTTTATTCTTAGAATACGAGGAGGAACGACGCGGCAATCTGGTATATAACAGGCAAGATTGCCGCGCTTCGCTCGCAATGACGGATAATCGCCGCCAGGGGGTACACTTAATCCCTGGTATTAAGATGCCATATGGAAGTCACGAAAAAGAAAAACCCGGAATTTAATCCGGGTTATCCCATAAGGTGTGATCCCGAGAGGACTCGAACCTCTACCCTGAGAACCGGAATCTCAAGTTCTATCCAGTTAAACTACGGGACCAGTTTCCTGTCGCAAAAATAAACATTTTTCTTTCAGAAATGATTCCCGGTACTCAAGCTGAGCTTAAGTATTTATTTACATAAGTTTTCTTACTTTTGTGAATTTGAAAATAGCAGAGCGTAATCTCATGGAATATAATTTTACCGATATTGAGAAGAAATGGCAGAAGTATTGGGAAGAGAAGAAGACTTTTAAAGTTGAGTACAATCCTTCAAAACAAAAATTTTATGCCTTGGATATGTTTCCATATCCCTCAGGAAGCGGATTGCATGTTGGCCATCCCGAAGGATATACGGCTACCGACATTGTAAGCCGGTATAAGAGGATGAAAGGATTTAATGTACTGCATCCTATGGGCTGGGATGCATTCGGATTGCCGGCAGAACAATATGCAATTCAAACCGGAACCCACCCTTCTGATACTACAAAAGAAAACTGTGATACGTTTCGCCGTCAGATTCAATCACTCGGCTTAAGTTACGACTGGGACAGAGAAATTAACACTACCGATCCGAACTATTATAAATGGACACAATGGATCTTTAAGAAATTATACAATACATGGTTCGATCATTCCAAACAAAAAGGACGACCTGTCAATGAACTGAAAATACCTGAAGATATCAGATCAAAGGGAGAAAAAGCAATTCGTGAATACATTGATTCAAAACGTCTTGCCTATTATGATAATGCCCAGGTTTGGTGGTGTAAATATTGCCAGATTGTATGTGCGAACGAGGAAATTCTAAATGATGGCTCGCATGAAAAATGTGGGACAAAAGAGGTGGTAAGAAAAAACCTGAAACAATGGATGTTGCGCATTCCTCATTATGCTGAACGATTGCTCTCAGGCCTGGATGATCTTGACTGGCCGGAGGGTGTTAAGGACATGCAGAAAAACTGGATCGGTAAATCAACAGGAGCAGAGGTTGATTTTCAACTTGAAGGTATTGATCTTATACTAAAAGTTTATACCACCCGACCTGATACTCTGTTTGGTGCAACATATATGGTCATGGCTCCCGAACATGAAAATCTTAATAGCATTATCCTTCCTGAAAAAGAAAAAGAAGTAAGAGAATATGCGCATAAAGCATCGGTGAAATCAGATCTTGACAGAACAGATCTTGCCAGGGAAAAAACAGGAGTATTTACAGGCAGGTATGCGATCAACCCTGTGAACGGGAGCAAAATTCCTGTCTGGGTTGCAGATTATGTCCTGTTGGGATACGGTACAGGCGCTATAATGGCTGTCCCGGCACACGATACAAGGGACTTTGAATTTGCCAGGAAGTTTGGCATTCCCATAGTGTGTATTCTTGATCCAAAATCTGCTGAACCGGAATTGAGAAAAGAAGTGCTTGCAGCAAATGCCTGCTGGACAGAAGATGGGGAGTATATTAATTCTTCAAACCGTGAAGGGCTTAATATCAATGGGATGAATAAGGAACAAGGAATAAAAGCAACGATTGACTGGTTGGCAAAAAGAGGTTTCGGGAATGCTGCTGTGAACTATAAATTGCGTGACTGGCTTTTTAGCAGACAAAGATATTGGGGAGAACCTTTTCCTGTGATCCATTGGGATGATGGTGAAATATCAATTCTTGATGATGACCAATTGCCATTGGAATTGCCCGACCTCGAGAAATACCAACCCGGAGCAAGCGGTGAATCGCCTTTGGCAAATGCACAGGATTGGTTATATGTTACTGACAATAAGGGGAGGACGGGCAGAAGAGAAACGAACACAATGCCTCAGTGGGCAGGTTCCTGCTGGTATTATCTGCGTTTTATTGATCCTGACAATTCAGATCTTCCTTTGGCACCTGAAAAAGAAAAATACTGGATGCCTGTAGATCTATATATCGGAGGTGCAGAACATGCAGTTTTGCATCTTTTATACAGTCGGTTCTGGCATAAAGTCTTATTTGATCTTGGAATAGTATCTACTGACGAACCGTATAAAAAGTTGTTCAATCAGGGAATGATACTGGCTTTTGCATATGAAACAGCAACAGGATCAAAAGTGCCTTCAGATAAAGTGATTGAAAAAGATGGTAAATTTTATCACAAAAGCACAAAGGAAGAGCTGTCGCAGATAGTAGCCAAGATGTCAAAAACCCTTAAAAATGTTGTAAACCCGGATGATGTTATAACCAATTACGGCGCTGACAGTCTGCGATTGTATGAGATGTTCATGGGACCTCTTGATGCAACAAAACCCTGGACAGAAACAGGTGTAAAAGGTGTGTTTAATTTTTTATGCCGTGCATATAGATTTTTTGCAGATAGGCATAACATTGTGAAAGATAATGAAGCACCTGAAATGCAGAAATTGCTGCATCAGAGTATAGAAAAAATTACTTCTGATATTGAAAATTTAAAATTCAATACAGCAATATCGCAACTTATGATCCTGACAAATCTTGCTATTAAGTTGGGTAAAGTTCACATTGATACAGCCAAAACATTTGCTTTGCTATTATCTCCTTTTGCTCCTCATATGGGAGAAGAATTGTGGATGATCTATGGGGGAACTGAAAGTCTTGCCTATGAACCATGGCCCAATGTTAACAAAAAATACTTACAGCAAGATAGTTTCGAATATCCTGTTTCATTTAATGGAAAGTTGAGATTTAAACAGACATTTTCAGTAAATGCTACGAAAGAGGAAATTGAAAAGGAGGTACTTCATCATGAGAAAGCAAAAAAATGGATCGAAGGAAAAGAAATTAAGAGAGTGATTGTTGTCCCTAATAAGATTGTAAATATAGTTATAGGTTAATCTATGAAAAGCGGAAAAATTATTTTTATAGTAGTTGTAATCGTTCTGATTGCATCCGTGAGTTATTTTTATTATTATCATTTTATTCCAAACAGAGGAGAGGTGGAAATTATTGAGGCCGATACAATGCTTACGGAAAAAGAGGTGATTCGTTTGTATGGTATTCCTGTCGATTCATTTGAAATACTATTTGATGTTGTAAAGCGCAATCAGATGCTTCTGGATATTTTATCTGACTTCAATCTGCCAGAGGGAAGTATTGCCGGTTTAATTTCAAAGGAACACGACGCTTTTGATCTGAGGAAAATAAGAGCAGGCAACAAATATGTCGTGTTTATTGAAAAAGACAGCATCAGAACTTTGCGGTATCTGGTGTATGAGCATACGCCAATTGAATATGTTCGCTTTTGTTTTGGCGACACAGTTTCCATTGATGTTGACCATAAGGAGGTTAGGCAGGAGACTAAATTTGTTCAGGGGAAAATCAATACTTCTCTCTGGAATGCAATGATCGACAATGGAATTGATCCAACTTTGGCAAATGAATTGTCAGAAATATATGCCTGGAGTATTGATTTTTTCGGATTGCAACCCACCGATTCTTTCAGCGTGGTATATGATGAACAATATGTTGATTCCATATCAGTTGGTTTAGGTCGTATTCATGCTGCCTATTTCAGGCATACAGGGATTGATTTTTATGCAATCCCCTTTGTTCAGGATAGTGTTGAAAGTTATTATGATATTGAAGGACAAAGCTTAAGAAAAGCATTTTTGAAAGCGCCTTTACGATTTTCTCGTATAAGTTCCCGGTTTTCCAATTCACGTTTTCATCCGATTCTGAAGATCAGGAGACCTCACCATGGAGTGGATTATGCTGCTCCAAGCGGAACCCCGGTTCTGGCAATTGGTGATGGCAGAATCATTAAAGCAAAACGAGGCTATAACAAGGGGGCAGGGAATATGATCAAGATCAGGCATAATAGTGTTTATACAACGGCATATCTGCATCTTTCAGGTTTTGCTCCCGGCATTCAGAAGGGAACCTATATAAAACAAGGTGATGTCATTGGTTATGTTGGCACAACAGGTCTTTCTACAGGGCCTCATCTTGATTTTCGGTTTTATAAAAGCGGCAAGGCAATAGATCCTCTTAAAGTTGAAGCTCCACCCGTTGAACCTGTCCATGAAGAGAATCTTACTGCATTTGACTCCATTAAAATCGCAACAATTAAATTATTGAATCGGTCAGGCAGTTAATTGTGTTAACATGAGTTCGATACAAGTTATATCTACTTGGAATAGCGATTATCAAATAATTTAGCTTGTATTATCAGTGAATTAAAATTCACCTGCGTTTTTGTCGCATTCTGTTGGTTATTTCGAAGATGTAAGTCTGTATGCTCTGCAAAAACATTGCATCTTACCGGAAGATTCCCTTTTCTTAATTAGAACAGATGTTATGTTGGTAATAAACCCGGGATATTAAATTTGATACGGGCAATTGTTGAAACCGGAGATTCATTGTTGTTGGTTGTCGAGTTTCAGAAGCATCTTTTCAACAATTACCGGGAAATGTTGATGTTCAAGCTGATGAATTTTATTCGCAAGGCTTTCCGGAGTTTCATTCTTTTCTATTTTGCATTTTGCCTGAAAAATAATATCACCATCATCGTATTTTTCATTCACATAGTGTATAGTTATTCCTGATTCCTTTTCATCATTAGCAATTACAGATTCATGGACACGCATACCATACATTCCTTTTCCTCCATATTTAGGCAAAAGAGCAGGGTGGATATTGATGATTCGGTTTGGGAAAGCATGTATAAGGTATTTGGGGATTAACCATAGAAAACCTGCAAGAACAATGAAATCAATTTTACTATCCATTAACAGATTCTTAATGTTCAACGTACAATAAAATTCATCTCTATTGAAGACATAGGAAGGGATAGAATATTTTTTAACTCTTTCCAGGACATATGCATTCTTTGTATTGCACAAAATAGTGGTTACTCGGCCAACTGATTTTTTTTCAAGGTATTCAATGATCGCTTGCGCATTTGTACCTGAGCCGGAAGCAAAAATTGCTACTTTTTTCACTTGTAAAAGATAAGGTTAAACATTTGTTTTTCAATCCCCTTCTTTTGTTGCCATGAACCCCGAAACCGCTTGCGATTTGCTGAATGCAACGGCTTAGCACAACCTGCTGTCTGGCAGGGAAACTAAACCTTTAGTACTTTGTTCATCGACATGTTGTACCTGCGCACCGGATTGATGCGATATACATTGTGAACTTTTGTGCAAGAGGGTTTCATTGTTTATTAAATGGCGATAATTTTAATTCAATTTAAAAGAATTGTAGACAAAAAAAGCTATTTTTAGGCCAATAAATAAATCTTTTTGTTTGTTTTTTTTAATTATTACATTTTCTTTGCACGAATAATTTTTAAACCTTAAGTATAATTTAAAACTATTATTATGTCTGATATTGCATCTAGAGTAAAAGCTATCATCGTTGACAAGCTTGGTGTTGATGAAAGCGAAGTTACACCTGAAGCTAGTTTCACAAATGATTTAGGTGCAGACTCACTGGATACAGTTGAGTTAATCATGGAATTTGAAAAAGAATTCAATATTGGAATTCCTGATGACCAGGCTGAAAAGATCAGTTCTGTGGCAGAGGCAATCAAGTATATTGAAGAAAACGCAAAGTAATTTTAAATTACTCTTTATTAACTTCATTTCGGTATGGAATTAAATCGGGTGGTTGTTACCGGATTGGGAGCAATAACTCCCTTAGGAAACAATGTCTCAGAATATTGGAAAGGACTGATTGCTGGAACCAGTGGGATAGACTGGATTACTCACTTTGATGCCAGCAAATTTAAAACACGATTTGCATGTGAAGTTAAAAACTACAATCCTGAAGATCACTTCGACCGCAAGGAAGTCAAGAAACTGGATTTGTTTTCTCAGTATGCTCTTGTTGCAACTGCAGAAGCAGTAAAGGATTCCGGTATTAATCCTGAAAAATTAAACCTTGATAAGGCCGGGGTCATTTTTGGTTCAGGTATTGGAGGATTCAATACAGTTTATTCGGAGCTCAAAAGTTTTTTTGAAGGGGATGGAACGCCAAGATTTAGTCCATTCTTCATTCCAAAACTCATTTCTGATATTGCAGCTGGTCATATTTCTATGAAATACGGCTTTCGCGGACCAAATTATGCGACAGTTTCAGCATGTGCCACCTCTACCAATGCAATCATTGATGCATTTAATTACATACGTTTAGGAAAGGCCGATATTTTTATCTCCGGTGGATCCGAAGCTTCCATCAATGAACCGGGAATTGGCGGATTTAATTCTATGCAAGCTATTTCAACGAACAACGATGAATACAAAACTGCTTCGCGACCTTTTGACGCTACACGTGATGGATTTGTGATGGGTGAAGGTTCCGGCGTTGTAATTCTGGAAGAGCTGGAACACGCTAAAAAGCGCGGTGCTAAAATATATTGCGAACTGGTTGGAGGAGGTCTTACAGCCGATGCCTATCATTTAACTGCTCCTCATCCTGAAGGACTTGGGGCTGCTAATGTGATGAAATTTGCACTTGAAGATGCAGGATTATCTCCCAATGATATGGACTATATCAATTTGCATGGTACTGCAACACCAAGGGGAGATATTGCGGAAATAAAAGCAATAGAAAAAGTATTTGGTGACAATGCATATAAAATGAACATTAGTGCCACAAAATCAATGACCGGTCATTTGCTGGGTGCTGCCGGCGCAATTGAAGCAATTGTATGTATTTTGGCAATTGTAAACGGCATTGTTCCTCCTACAATAAATTTAAATCATCCGGATCCTGAAATCGATCCAAAACTGAATTTGACTCCAAACAAAGCTCAAAAAAGAGAAGTAAACATTGCACTTAGTAATACTTTTGGTTTTGGAGGTCATAATACTTCTGCTATTTTTAAAAAATATTCTGAATAGCTTTGCTTAGTTATTTTCGAAAGAAAAACAGGTATTTTTTTTGCCCTGAAAAGCAATTTAAAAAGCAATTAAAACGAGTTTTGGGGTATACTCCAAGAAATTACAGATTGTATCAACTTGCTCTTATTCATAAATCCGCATCAGGAAAGTTTTCAAAAGAGCATGATATACATAATGAACGGCTTGAATTTCTTGGTGATGCAATTCTTGATTCTATTGTTGCTGAACATCTTTATAGTAACTTTCCCGTTAAGGATGAAGGATTTCTTACACAACTTCGATCAAAAATAGTAAATCGCGATACTCTGAAAAAAGTAGCTTTAAAAATGGGTATTGGTGATCTGATCATTGCTAGCATTTCAAGGGATAATCATAAAGGTCTTTATGGCGATACGCTTGAGGCAATCATCGGTGCAATTTACCTGGATAAAGGATACAAAAGAGTTCGGAAATTTATTCTTGAAAAAGTAATAAATCACCATATCAATCTTGGAAAACTGAGTGAAACAGAAATGGATTTTAAGAGCAGAATTATTGAATGGGGACAGAAAAACAAAAAAGACATTAATTTTACGTGTCAGGAACAATCGAATGGAAATGAAAATTCGCCTGTTTTTATTTCTCATTTGCTGGTGTTTGATGATATTGTTGGAATGGGAATAGGAAAATCAAAGAAAGAAGCAGAACAGAATGCCGCAAAACAGGCCATTCAAATGATTGGATTATAGTTGTGACTAAGTCGAAGGTGAAAAAAAAACAACTGAAAGTTGACAATTCTGAGGAACAGGATAAAATCAACTTGTATTCTATTTCTTCAAGTGAATCGGATATACGTATTTGTTATGTATTAAACCGGATTCTTGGAATAAACCTCTCTTTAGCTGATAATATTATTCTTCAAAACAAAGATACAAAACAGGACTTCCGAAATTTCTTTTATGAAAGTGAACACGGAACAGAGAAATATTACTTTATATTAAACAGAAATGGTGGAAATTATTTGTTCCCTGAACTAAAAAAAATCGATTTTGTATTTCTGATACTATCGGATACAGATATTTCCGGGTTAGAATCTATCATTCAGTCGATTAAAAATCAACCTGAAATTTCAGCTTTAATACCTGTTGATCCATCCAAAATAAAATCTCTGAGTAAGATCAGATTTTGATTGGATCAATGAAATATGTAAAAAAAAAGGAGGTTAAAAACCTCCTTTTTATTAACCCTAACCCATTTTTACCTATGAAAAGAATCAGAAACCTATTTAAACTTTAACTTTCTTTTTAAACAATCTAAATTATTTGATCTATCTATTAGACGAAAAAATTCAATAAAAGTTGCTTTGAATTGATTTTTTTTCAGTGAAATCAGTGATTTGATTTCCTGAAACAAAAGTACTTCTTCTATTAGTTAAGTTTTGATAAGGTTTGTTAAAGTATGTTAAAGGTCTAATTTTAAAAGGGATAGCAGCGTATATTTGCTAAATAATGAGCAAGAAACTAATTGTTGCGGTATCTGTGTTTATGAGTGTTGCACTCATATGCCTTATCATTCTGCAATCTTTCTGGATCAGCAATGCTTTTAAGGTCAAAGAAAAACATTTTGATCAGCTGGTACAGAAAGCGCTTTCAGAAGCTGCTCTTACTATTGAACGAAATGAAACGTTAAATACAATTTTCGAGGCCACTCCGCCTGTTAATTCAGATACTACCTTTTTTACACCTGTTGATGAGTTTAATTTTGATACGGTGATACACTATGATATTGATACAGGAAGCGGAATAGCAGTTTCCCAAAAATTCAGAATTTCTCATACCTCTTCCAATGGCAACATAAAGACTAATATTTCTTTGACCACCGATAATAGTGATAATGACTTTTCCGAAGGCATTTCTGATCCATTCCTGCAAAGTCAGATCAGTAAACGACAGGATTTGATCAATAAGGTAATTGCAAGGATGTTTGCTTTCTCTCCTGCTATTGAAGACAGGATAACACCGGAATTAATTCAACAGGCATTGAAGGAAGCTTTCAAAAATCATGATATTGATATTCATTATGAATATGCTGTTTCTGACTTCAGCAATAGTATTGTATTGAGCTCGGATAATTTTCAACCTGCAAAAAAAACTCGTTTTTATAACGCACAGCTATTTCCTGATGATTTCTTTGATAATACGAACTATCTAAATGTATATTTTCCGGCCAGAAGAAATTTTATCATACGATCTCTGGGATTTATGGGGGTATCTTCTTCTATATTAACTATCTTTCTCATTATAGCTTTTTCTTTCACATTTCATGTTATTTTAAAGCAGAAAAGACTTTCCGAGATGAAAAGTGATTTTGTAAATAATATGACTCATGAGTTAAAAACACCAATTTCCACCATTTCTCTTGCATCGCAAATGCTTAGTGATACCTCAATACCTGCCAGTGAGAAAAATTATAACCGTATTTCTGATGTTATTGGTGAGGAAAGCAAGAGACTGGGGTATCAGGTCGAAAGGGTCCTTCAGATGGCAAAATTTGATCAGGGAGAACTGAAATTACAATTCGAGGATGTGAACCTGCACGAAATCATAGAATCGGTGATAACAAATTTTGTTATACAGATTGACTCGAAACAAGGTATGATTATACCATCTCTCCATGCAGATAATGATTTGATTTATGCAGATCCCGGACATATTACGAATGTATTATCGAATTTACTGGATAATGCAGTAAAATACACTCCTGAGAAACCAGAAATCTTTATTGAAACACGAAACGTAAATCGCAACATTCTGATAGTAATACGGGACAATGGAATTGGTATCAGTAAATCCAATCAGCGCAGAATATTTGATAAATTTTATCGGGTGTCTACCGGCAATGTTCATAATGTGAAAGGTTTTGGACTTGGTTTGAGTTATGTGAAAAAGATTGTTGAAGAACATCATGGAACAATTTCTGTTGAGTCTGAATTGGGAGAAGGAACAGTTTTTACGGTTAGTATTCCTTTAAAAATATACAAAAATGAATGAAATAAAGATCCTTCTGGCAGAAGATGATGAAAATCTCGGTTCCCTGTTAAGGGAATATCTGATTGCAAAGAAGTACGACACGGACTGGTTTCCTAATGGGGAAGAAGCCTATAAAAAATTTGTTAAAACAAACTATGATCTCTGTATTCTCGACATCATGATGCCCGTAAAAGACGGGTATACTTTGGCAAAAGAAATCAGGATGACAAATGCTGATATACCAATTATGTTTCTTACGGCAAAATCACAAAAAGAGGATATTCTCGAAGGATTTCAGGCAGGTTGTGATGATTATATAACCAAACCATTTAGTATGGAAGAATTGTTATATAGAATTGAAGCTATCCTCAGACGAACAAGCAAGCATGGAAAATTCAAATCTCAAAAAGAATTTACCATAGGCAAATATTATTTTGATACAGAGAAACAAATATTGAGATTCAATAAGAAAACACTGAAATTAACTACAAAAGAAACAGAACTGTTAAGGCTTTTGTGTTTGAATAAAAATTCTGTTCTGGAAAGGAATTTTGCACTAAAATCCATTTGGATTGATGACAATTATTTTAACGCAAGAAGCATGGATGTCTATATTGCCAAACTTAGAAAATACCTCAAGGAAGATCCTGCAGTTGAAATCATTAACATTCATGGCAAGGGGTTTAAGCTACTCGATTGATGATCGATTTGTAACCAATCGATAGAATGTATAACGTACTTTGCCTATTGATCGGGATGGGTTATTAACCGATATATGTTAAAAAGAAATTTCTGCAGGTCACTAATTTCGATGAAAACCTGCTATATTTGGTTCCCGAAAAGTAGCTAAAAATCAAGATGTTTTCAGTAGAATATTATAACCATGTTGTTATAATCACAGCTTATAATATACGCAGATTAAATTTTATATATATTGAGAAATTGCGCAAGCTTATTCTTCAATCCATAAAGAAATCCTGCAATAAAGTCATTATTAATATGATTGGTGTTCGGCTGATAGAAGCAGGCGCCATTGAAACACTTAAACTTCTGAGCGGTATTGCCACGAATATTGGAATTGAACTGATACTTATCAATGTGGATGATGAACTACAGAATCAAATAGTAAAAAATGACGATCAAAAACAAATTCAAATAAGTACACTTGAAGAAATTCGTGAACTCTCAAGTTTTACAGGCTGAATTATAGTTTAAAAAAGGCAAATCCGGGCCTGCCATCCTGATCTACTCCTTCGATGATTACTGTTTTTGTAAAAGCGTTATTGTGCAAAGGAAATTTAATTGAAACAACTTTATCCGATAGAGTCAGGTTTGGATTCCAGTAAACTGTTACAGGCATCTGGTTCTTTTCTATTCTGCTTTCGAGGTCAGTATCCGATGGGAAGTGAAATTTTTCAGCAGTGTGATATCCTAATATTGAGAAAGCAATTTCACCTCGTTTCGAAAAAGATCCTTTCAACGTATACACAGCGATAACTCCATTTGCTCCTCTTGAACCATAAATTGAAGTGCTGGGACCTTTTAATACTTCAATTCTATCAACATCTTCTACCGGTATTGAGTTAATAGTTTCAAAAGCAGTGGGAACTCCATCCAGCAAAAGCAATGGTTCTGTGCTCGATAAGATTGAATTTACACCTCGAATTGTAACGTGATTTCCCACAACAGAAACTCCCGGAATCCGGCCCTGAATAGCTGAAAGTAAATTAGAGTATCCCGAAGGGATTTCATTGCCCCATAAAACATAATCCGGTTTGCCGTGGATTGAATTGGAATAGATTGAATCCAGGGCTTTCTCCCTCTCTATCATCTGCTTTTTCGATTTCTCATTTTGTATTCTTCGGTATGTTTTTTTATCCAGTTCAGAAGTTGTCGTTAGAAAATACGTACCGAAATATTCTGTAATGTTATCCGTAGGTGGTTCATAAATATTGATCAATAGATTTTTACCTCCTCTTTGCTTCCTGGCAATGATCTTGACTCTTATAGTATCATAATAGGTAAGGTCATTAAATACAAATAAGCCTTTTTTATTCGTGTGTGTCAGGTATTCATCATTGTATTTATCCAGGATAAATAATCTTACGTTTGCATTTTCAATAGGAAATTCAAAAATATCTCTGGTAATGGTACCGCTAATTGTTATACCTTGTTCAAATTCAAAGTTCTTTTCCGGAAAGTTTTTATCGATAACATCCTGACAGAGAAATCTTTTCCATCCATGTGTCAGCATTAACAAATCGCAATGTTTTCGGGTTGCTTTGTTATTGGACTGAATATAGTAGGATGGATTTTGAATCCTGCCGGGAAGATCTGATGTTAGTAACAATTCAGTGATGATGTTTTCACTGGGTGACGAGATCTGATTATTTTGATTGAGTAATACTGAAACTGAACCTGAAAATTGCTGACATTGATCTGAAGGATCGATTTGATGGATGATCAATTCAATGCTGTCAGGTTTACTTTTATTTCTTACCGAGAAATTAATAAAATCTCCATGATTAATGAAATGAAGGCGTTCGGCAGTTGGAAATAACCTGTTGTTAAACAAAGTAAAATGTACAACTCCGGAAGGGAAAATACCGTTGCTTATTTCAAGAATCGTGTCATTATCAAGAAGATTGACAGACGAAGAATAATATAATTTTCCTCTGACATGTCCAATGACGATCATTTCATTTGCCGGACGATCGTTCGAAGGAGGTTTATTTGATTTTATTGTAAGTCTGATTGTATCGCCTGTTTCAGTAAGACTTAGTCCGACAGTATTCTTCACAGCTTCAGGTAGTGGGATTTTAAGTGATGTTCCATTCTCCAGCTCAAGATATGCAGTATATTTTTCTCCGGCCAGAGGAGTAAGATAAAATGCTCCCAGTCCGTTAAATTCGGTTTGAAAGAAAACATCTTTTTTGCTGTTTTTGCTTTTAATAACACCTTTTGCTGAACAGCCTGTACCATTTAAATCAGCGACTTTAAATCCTATTCTGCAATTTATGTTTTCTATGAGATTGCCTCCTTCCGGGAAAAAATCTGCCTGGTAATTTTCAGAGTTTTTCTGACGTTTTCGTATATTTTTTTTATTATCACGTGCTTTTTTTGGTGTTATCAGATACTTGTGTAAAGAATTCATGATCCGGATGTTCCTGATAAAATAGAATTGAGAATTAAAATTTTTCATCCAGTTGGTATAGGATCTGATTTGGTAAAGACCTTCCGGAATTGTATCATGCAAAAAGAATTCCCCGTTTCCTGTTCCTGATTCTATTTTAATGCGTAATGTTTGAACCACCTGTTCAAAAGGATTGATTAACTCTATATACAGGTGATCACTGAGAGTATCAAAAGTATGATGAACGCCTTCAAAAAGATAGGCTTTGAACCAAATAGTTTCTCCTGCAAAATATTTTTCCTTATCAAGATGAATATATATTTTTTGAGGATGGACATTTTCGATGTATTCAACAAAAGCTTCGTTAATTTTAGCAATATTATTTGTGGTTGTGTCAATCCGGATAAAAGACAGTGTTACCAGTGAAAGGAAGAAAAACTTCAGGAACCTGTATAATGGTTTATTTTTCATGGATCCAACGAATTAGGAGGATCGAAATGGTTATGATTATCAATCAATATAAAAAATCATAATACATTTTATTCAAATGACATTCTAAACAATCAAAGTTATAAATTAATGTGATGTATACATTTTCATTAAACTTGTATGTGCAACAGATACCTGAAAATTTTCATTTTTCAGGTTAATGATAAATATTTATTTTTATGCATCCTATTGAACGAACTCAAAAATAAGAATATATGTCCGGACATAGTAAATGGTCAACTATTAAAAGGAAAAAAGGTGCACTGGATGCAAAAAAAGGAAAAATATTTTCCCGTATTGTCAAAGAAATATCTATTGCGGTAAAGGAAGGAGGACCTGATCCTGAAGCAAATCCACCTCTTCGACTGGCTATACAAAATGCCAAAGGAGTAAATATGCCCAAAGAAAATGTTGAACGGGCAATCAGTAAAGCCGACAAAGAAGGTGCAAACTTGCAGGAGGTCACTTTTGAAGGCTATGCTCCTCACGGAGTTGCTGTTTTTATTGAATGTCTGACAGATAATAACCTGAGAACGGTAAGTTCGGTCAGAGCCATTTTTAATAAAAAAAACGGAAACCTCGGAACCAACGGATCCCTTAGTTTTATTTTTGACAGGAAAGGAGTTTTTACCATAAAAAAAGGAGAACTTGATCCGGAAGAATTTCAACTTGAAATCATTGATGCAGGTGTCGAAGATTTTGAAATTGAAGAGGATGTATTCATTATCACAACAGCCTTGGAAGATTTCGGGAATGTTCAGAAAAAGCTGGATGAGATGGGAGTGGAAGTTGAAAATGCGCAGTTACAAAGAATTCCCAATGATACGAAAACACTTCCGGCCCAGGAGGCAGGGAAAGTGCTCAGGTTGATTGAGGAGTTTGAGGATATTGATGACGTACAAAATGTATATCATAACCTTGAATTGACGGATGAAGTAATGGAAGCCATTCAACAGAATTATTAATTGTTATTATCACCTGATATACAGAGGATTGCGATTTACACTTTATGTTTTTTTATTCTTTGGTTTTGAAATATGATTTTTATCAATAAATTTGTGCTTCAATTGTTCAGATATGAAGTTTAATTTCTCTATACTCATTATCATTCTTTTGCTTGGTATTCTTATTATACCGATATAAGAATGGTGTGTTTATAGATAACAAAATAAGAGGGCCATTCTTGCTGAGAATGGCCTTCGCTTTTTTAATCAATATGCAATGAAAAAATATCCGAGAGAATTGGTGAAGATTTTTGATACTTTGCTACCCCCGGTGGGGGAAAATACAGGATACGAATGACACAAACCAATACAGGTAAAAAACCTGTTTCTAAAAATTAGTAAAGCAAAGTACAATCTAGTAATCAAAAGTAAATATGAAAGACAAATTATACATATTTGATACCACACTCCGCGATGGGGAGCAGGTGCCGGGCTGTCAATTAAATACTCTGGAAAAAATTGAAGTGGCCAAAGCACTTGAATCTCTTGGAGTGGATATCATCGAAGCAGGATTTCCAATATCGAGTCCGGGCGATTTCACATCTGTTGTGGAGATATCAAAGGCAGTAAAAAAACCTGTAATATGTGCGCTTACACGAGCTGTTAAGCAGGATATTGATATAGCGGCTGACTCACTGAAATATGCCAGAAAAAAAAGAATTCATACAGGAATTGGTACTTCAGATTATCACATTAAATACAAGTTGAATTCAAACCGGGACGAAATTATTGAACGTGCGGTAGATGCTGTGAAATATGCAAAAAAATATGTGAAAGATGTTGAATTCTATGCAGAGGACGCCGGAAGAACGGAGGATGAATACCTGGCGCGCGTAATTGAGGCAGTAATAGCAGCAGGTGCTACCGTGGTTAATATTCCGGATACTACGGGATACTGTCTTCCCCAGGAGTTTGGTGAGAAAATCAAATATCTGAAAGACAATGTTAAGAATATTGATAAAGCTATTATTTCTACACATTGTCATAATGATCTGGGAATGGCAACCGCAAATACTATGGCCGGTATTATAAATGGGGCCAGACAAGCAGAAGTTACTATTAATGGAATTGGTGAACGTGCAGGGAATACATCTCTTGAGGAGATTGTGATGATATTAAAAAGCAGGAAGCATATTGGAATTGAAACCGGGATAAACGCGAAATACCTTTACAAAACCAGCAGACTGGTTTCTTCATTAATGAATATGCCTGTTCAACCAAATAAAGCGATTGTAGGACGAAATGCTTTTGCACATTCTTCGGGGATTCATCAGGATGGGGTTTTAAAAAAACGAGAAAATTATGAAATCATTGATCCTGTGGATGTTGGTATAAATGAATCAAGTATCTCACTCACGGCACGAAGTGGAAGAGCCGCATTGAAACACCGGCTGAATCTTCTTGGGTATAATATTAAACCAAAAGAGCTTGAACTGGCGTATGAAAAATTTCTTGATGTTGCCGATAAGAAAAAAGATATTCGGGATGAGGATCTGATCGTATTGATTGGCAAAAAAGATAATGGTGAAAATGGGGGAAAAATTAAACTGGAACATTTACAGGTGCTGGCCGGTAAATCAACTATTCCTATGGCTACTGTAACATTGAATATCGGGGGAGAATCCTTTACGGCAACCAGCTCGGGAAATGGTCCGGTTGATGCCGCTCTGTCGGCAGTAAAAAGTTTGATACGACATGATGTTCGTCTCGAGGAATTTCTTGTTCAGGCCATAACACGCGGATCTAATGATTTGGGTAAAGTGCATATTCAGGTTGAGAACAAAGGCTCTATTTATTATGGCTTTTCAGGTCATACCGACATTATTACTGCTTCGGTTGAGGCTTTTATTGATGCGATAAATAAAATTGTTTAATTGTAAATTTTCAGAAATTGGGGAAAACATTATTTGATAAGGTTTGGGACGCTCATGTAGTAGCTCAGATTGAAAATGGGCCCAGTGTTGTTTATATTGACAGGCACTTGATCCATGAGGTAACAAGTCCGCAGGCTTTTGCGGGTCTCGATCATAGAGGCATAAAGGTATTTCGTCCACAGAATACGGTTGCAACACCAGATCATAATGTACCGACAATAAACCAGGGCATGCCAATTCAGGATATGTTATCTCGTATGCAGGTTGATAAATTGAAAGAAAATACCAAAAAGTACGGAATTGATCATTATGGTTTAAATCATCCTTATCAGGGTATCGTTCACGTTATCGGTCCTGAACTGGGTCTTACACAACCGGGAATGACCATTGTATGCGGAGATTCTCATACTTCAACTCATGGTGCTTTCGGTAGTGTGGCATTTGGTATTGGTACAAGCGAAGTGGAAATGGTCCTTGCATCACAATGCATTTTACAACCTAAACCAAAAAAAATGCGGATAACGGTTGACGGTCAGCTTAAAAAAGGTGTGACAGCCAAGGATATTATACTGTATATAATTTCACAAGTATCGACCAGTGGAGGTACAGGTTATTTTGTGGAATTTGCAGGTTCTGCAATTCGCAATTTAAGCATGGAAGGACGTATGACTGTTTGTAATATGAGTATTGAAATGGGGGCTCGTGGGGGTCACATTGCTCCGGATGAAACAACTTTTGAATATATTCATGAGAGAGAATTTGCTCCTAAAGGCATTGAATGGGAAAAAAAACTTGCTTATTGGAAAACTTTAAAATCTGACGATGATGCTGTATTTGATCGGGAATTGAAATTCGATGCGTCAGATATTGAACCCATGATCACCTATGGTACAAATCCTGGCATGGGTATAGGAATTACAGGTTCAATTCCTGCTCTTGAAACGATTGAAGATAGTACAAAAAATAGCTTTCAGAAATCATTGAAATATATGGATTTCCAGGCAGGATCATCAATGATTGGAAAAGAAGTGAATTATGTTTTTGTCGGCAGTTGTACCAATGGGCGTATTGAAGACTTGCGGGAGTTTGCAAACTTTGTGAAAGGCAAAAAAAAGGCAGATAGTATAGTTGCATGGATTGTACCCGGTTCACGACAGATTGAGAAACAGGCAAAAAAAGAAGGGATTGATAAAGTATTGGCAGAGGCAGGATTTGAATTGCGACAACCGGGATGTTCTGCATGTCTTGCCATGAATGACGATAAAATACCTGAAGGCAAGTATTCAATTTCTACAACCAACAGGAATTTTGAAGGACGACAAGGCCCCGGGGCACGAACCATGTTAGCCAGTCCTTTAACAGCTGCAGCTGCTGCTATTGCAGGTGAAGTAGTAGATCCGAGAGAGTTTATTTAGTTAACAAATCATTTAAAAAAAGAAAAAAATGCCAATAGATAAATTTGTTACATTACGGTCAAAATGTGTTCCACTCCCTGTTGAAAATATTGATACTGACCAGATAATTCCGGCCCGGTTCTTAAAAGCCACATCCCGGGAAGGATTTGGAGAAAACCTATTCCGGGACTGGCGATACGACAAAAACGGAAAACCTTTGGAAGACTTTGTTCTTAACAATTCATCCTTCGAAGGACAGATTCTTGTTGCCGGGAAAAATTTTGGAAGTGGATCAAGCCGTGAACATGCTGCATGGGCCATATACGATTATGGTTTTAAAGTAGTCGTGTCGAGCTTTTTTGCTGATATTTTCAAAGGCAATGCATTAAATAACGGATTGCTTCCTGTACAGGTTTCAGCAGCCTTTCTTGATAGAATCTTTAACGCTATTGAGAAAGATCCGGATACGGAACTTGAAGTAAACCTGAATGATCAGAAAATTTCATTGCTTTCGACACGTGATTCAGAAAATTTTGAAATTAATCCATACAAAAAAAAGTGTTTGCTAAACGGCTATGACGATATTGATTATCTGCTTAGTTTAAAAGAAAAAATTAAAGCTTTTGAAACCGAAAGAAACTTTTAAACAGAAAAACAGAGACAGATAAGACTGAATTGGAATTTATCAAGAATAACGAATTGATCAGGAGGATTGAAAATGAGTGTTTTATTAATGGATACCACGCTTCGGGATGGAGAACAAACATCCGGAGTTTCTTTTACCTTCGATGAGAA
Organism: uncultured Bacteroidales bacterium; assembly: GCA_964406315.1. Lineage (GTDB taxonomy): Bacteria > Bacteroidota > Bacteroidia > Bacteroidales > UBA10428 > UBA10428. Next base: position 18,786 of record CAYORG010000021.1, read on the forward strand.
ACTCAGCATGGCGAAACTGTTGCTTGAAGATCTGAAAGTGGATAGAATTGAGATTGCATCTGCAAGGATTTCAGAAGGAGAACTGACAGCAGTAAAAAAAATTGCTGATTGGGCAGCAAAAAATAATTTCATAGAAAAAATTGAGGTTTTGGGATTTGTGGATGGAAAAATATCCATTGACTGGATTATTGATTCGGGTTGCAGGGTAATTAACCTGTTGACAAAAGGATCTCATAAACACGTAACATATCAATTGCGTAAATCTCCTGACAAACATATTTCAGATATTAAAGAGGTTATCGATTATGCCGTCAGTAAAAAAATCAGGGTAAATGTTTATCTGGAAGACTGGTCAAATGGGATGAGAAATTCCCCTGAGTATGTGTATAATATGATTGATAAATTAAGCGATCAGCCTATTGAGAGATTTATGCTTCCCGATACTCTGGGGATTTTGAATCCTGATGAAACCTATGCTTTTTGCAAGCAAATCCTTGAGAATTATCCTCAGTTAAATTTTGATTTTCATCCGCATAATGATTATGATCTTGCAACAGCAAATGTTTATGCAGCGCTGAAAGCAGGCATTAGATGTATACACACCACGGTGAATGGACTTGGTGAAAGAGCCGGAAATGTTCCTTTATCCAGTGTTATTGCTGTTGTTAAAGATCATTTTAAATACAAAATGTCAATTGATGAATCCAAACTTAATCTTGTCAGTAAAATTGTTGAAACTTTCTCGGGTATCCGGATACCGCCAAACAAACCTCTCATTGGTGATCATGTTTTTACGCAGACAAGTGGAGTGCATGCCGATGGAGATAGTAAAAACAACTTGTATTTCAATGATCTTCTGCCCGAAAGATTCGGACGCAAAAGAAGTTATGCTCTCGGGAAAACTTCCGGGAAAGCAAACATCTTAAAAAACCTGGAAAACCTGGGCATTAATCTGGATCCGGAATCCATGAAAAAAGTAACAAAAAAAATTATTGAGCTTGGAGACAAAAAAGAAGTGGTAACTCAGGAAGATCTCCCTTATATCATTTCGGATGTAATTCGCAGCAAATCCATCGAAGAGAAAATCAAGGTATTGAATTACTCTCTTTCTACAGCGAAAGGATTGAAACCTTCTGCGAGTCTGAAAATTAAATTCAGCGGTAAAGAATTCGAAGAAAACTCTGTCGGTGATGGTCAGTATGATGCGTTTATGAAAGCACTGAAAAAAATATATAAAAAATTGAATAAGGTTATACCAAGACTATCTGATTACAACGTTTCTATTCCTCCCGGCGGGAAAACGGATGCTTTGGTACAAACTGTAATTACATGGAATCTTGGTCATAAAGAGTTTAAGACACGCGGCTTGGATTCTGACCAGACCGTTGCAGCTATCATAGCTACCATTAAAATGCTCAATATTATTGAAAGCTATAAAAGTCCATAATTTTAAAATCTTCATCCTTTTTTATTAATAATTTGTAGTATTATTGCGCTTCAAATAACAAAATGACCGCCTTAGAAAACTATTTATAATGGGTAAGACTTACAATATTGCTGTGATAGCCGGTGATGGCACTGGCCCGGAAGTAGTAACAGAAGGGAGAAAGGTACTTTTGGCTACTGCTGATAAATTTGGGTTTAAGTTAAATTTTGAGGAGTTTGATTACGGAGGAGATCGTTATTTAAGAACTGGCGAAGTATTGCCGGATTCGGCAGCGGAGGAAATGAAACAATTTGATTCAATATTTCTTGGAGCAATTGGACATCCTGATGTGAAACCGGGTATTCTTGAGAAAGGTATTTTGTTGCGTCTCAGGTTTGAGCTGGATCAATACATAAATTTACGTCCTGTGAAATTGTATCCGGGTGTGCCAACTCCTCTTAAAGATAAAGGACCGGAACATATCGATTACGTTGTTGTAAGAGAAAATACAGGTGGGTTGTACACAGGTATTGGTGGTTTTTCGATGAAAGGTACTTCAGACGAAGTTGCTGTGCAAAGTATGGTTTATAACCGCAAGCAGGTGGAAAGATGCCTGAGGTATGCTTTTGAGTATACAAAAAAAAGAAATAAACGCAAAACATTGGCCCTTTGTGGGAAAACCAACGTATTGACATATGTCTACGATTTATGGGAAAGAGCTTTTCACGAAATAGGAGAACAGGAATATAAAGATATTACACGTGAATATTTTCATGTTGATGCAACTTGTATGTGGATGGTTAAGAATCCCGAATGGTTTGATGTTATTGTTACAGGAAATATGTTTGGTGATATTATTACTGATCTGGGTGCTATTACACAGGGGGGCATGGGTATTGCGGCCGGTGGGAATATAAATCCGGAAGGTGTTTCAATGTTTGAACCAATTGGCGGATCTGCACCAAAATATACAGGAAAGAACATCATCAATCCACTTGCTTCCATTGCTTGTGGCGGAATGATGCTTGATCATCTGGGTGAAGAAAAAGCTGCTTTGGCAATAGAAAATGCAATAATGGATGTTACGGCAAACAAACTGAAAGATATGGGTGCCGGTCGCATGGGGTATTCAACGACTGAGGTTGGGGATCTCGTAGCCGAACGAATATAAACCTTATTTGCTTTTAAACAATTCCTTTATTTATTATAACAACGTGTTTTGAAGGGTATTTTACAGGATGGGAAAGCTCTACACTAATTGTTAGAAATAAGTAGTATTTCATCTCCTTCTAACCCGTCAGAACTTACTCTAAGCCTTATCTTCCCAGCTTCACCTGTTGTTTGTACAATTGCCTGTGCCAGTCCGTTAAATGTTTTACGCTTCCAGTTTGCTGCCGGATAGACTATCTGAACCACACCGGGATCTGTATTTGGTTCATCCCATTGGTGTTTGAGCCGGAAGCGCTGGCCGACAACCGCATATTCGTTGATACCCTCTTTAAGGGTTTCCGGAGCCAGTGGGAAGGACTGATTTGGAGCGTCACGGAGAATCTCCGATGCAATTAATTTACCATTGATAAAGATCGTTTGATTTTCAACAATACTCTTCGAATACAGTCTGACGTTTACTCCTTCTGAGAGTTCCGGCAGTTCGAATTGTCCGCGTACTACGATCAGCGTGTCAAAATAGTCATCCCATTTGTCGCTCTTTTTGTTAAATGCAGGTTCCCAACCTGAATCATCATAACCTAGTATGGTTTCAGGTCGATTCCCGAGTTTGTCGACAGGAAGCTCTTTCAGGTTTTTAATCGGTACGGTTACTATCTCATTATAAAACTGTTCGGCTTCATGGCTCGAAGGGTTACCATTGCCAACTCCGATTATTTTCCCCGGACCTTCCATTGAAAAGTATACCTCAACATCTGCCGTAGGATTTACCCTGCCTTCCTGATCGTTCACGCTCACGGTGATTACTGAAACATCTTCATGATTGGCAGTCAGATTTGTTCTGTCGGCTATAAGCTTGAGCTTTGCGGGAGACCCGGTGGTTTCAACAAAATAAGATTTTATAACTTGTCCGTTTGTGAATCCTTTTGCTTCCAGTTTGCCTGGTTTGTACTTTACAGTCCACCTGAGGTGTCCGTTTGCTGGCATAGTTTTTTTCCCCAGACTGTTTCCATCGAGGAACAATTCAATTTCCTCACAGTTGCTGTAAACAATCACCGGCAGGGTGTCTCCTTTTTTTTCCGGCCAGTTCCAGTGCGGATAAAGATGAACGACGGGTTCATCATTCCACCATGATTTGAAGTAGTAGTAAATATCTTTTGGAAATCCACAAAGATCGGTAATACCGAATTGAGAGGCAACAGCCGGCCATGCATAGGGAGTGGATTCGCCACGGTAATCAAAGCCTGTCCAATAGAATAAACCTGACAGATATTCCCTCTCAGAATAAAATTTCCATCCTGTCTCTGCCCCCAGATTTTCGAATTTATCATTGATATAAGCCAAATGCGACTGTTCATGATCACTGATATAGATACCCCGTGTCCCGATCGTATTGCTCTCCTCGGTTCCAATGCTTGCCTGCCAGGGGAATTGTTTATGGTGGGCATCAATGTCTCCATGCCATAAATAATTGTATCCCATAACCTGGGTTACTCTGCCAATGCCTGTATTCCACCCACCACTGCATGCGACTGTAAAGGCCCTTGAAGAATCAAAGCGGTTGGCAAAATCCTGCATGGCGGAAGCGATACGAGTACCCGTTTCATTGCCTTCAATAGCCCATTCTTCGTTGCCCAACGACCAGATAACCACGCTGGGATGATTGCGATCACGTTTCATCATGTTTTCAAGAAGGTTCAAATGCTCATTGTTTATTCCCATTAGCCGGTTTTCATCCAGAACCAGAAATCCCAGCCGGTCGCAGGCATCCAAAAACTCCGGGGTGGGAGGATCGTGTGCAGTGCGAACTCCGTTGTTACCCATTTCCTTAAGTTTTTTGATCCTGAATTCATGCAATGCATCAGGAATAGCCCTGCCAACACCCGCATGATCCTGATGAAGATTTGTGCCTACAATTTTTACGGACTTATCATTGAGAAAGAAACCTTTGTCCGGATCAAACCTGACGGTTCGTATTCCAAATGTAGTCATGTATTTATCGATGGTTCCCCCATTTTGTTTAATACAGGTAATGAGAGTATGCAGATAAGGGTTTTCCAGCGACCAGTACACGGGATGGTCAAGGGTATATTTTGAATAATATTCTTTTTCTTCACCGGGGAGCAAACTCAATTGGGTTATTGTGCCAGAGGCAATTTCTTTGCCTTCAGCATCTATAACGCTTTCGGACAGTTCAAACTGAGCCATTTCTTTTGATTCATTTTGAACAGTAGTTCTGGATTTTATTTGGGTTTTCTGATCGTGCACTTCAGTAGTTATAAAAGTTCCATACCGGGCGACATGCAACGGATGAGTTTTCACTAACCATACATGACGCACTATCCCGGCTCCCTCGTAATACCACCCTTCTTCCATGGTAACATCTACGCGAACAGCAACAACATTTTCACCACCATAAATAAGGTAGTCGGTAATATCGTATGAAAAACTTGCATAACCACTGTGCATGGTGCCCAGATAAAAACCATTTATCCATACGATGGAATTTCGATGAACACCATCAAACTCAATGCTGATCTTTTTTCCCAGGTCTTCTTCTTCAATCCTGAATCTTTTCCGATACCAGCCAACACTATTCTCCGGATAGTTGCGGCCAATGGCTTTATAGCCATGACTGTGTCCTCCATCTGAAGCAAAGGGCAATTCAACACACCAATCGTGAGGGATGTTTTGCACACGCCAGGGACGATCATCGAAGTCTTTGGCTGCAGGCCCGTCGCCATAACCGGTTTTGGCAAAGTAGGAAAAATATCCTGTTCCATGATTGTAATCGAGACTGGCATCGGTAGCATGCCCCAGAGCAAATTTCCAGTTAAGATTTAATTTGATGCGTTCCCTGAGAGAAGTTTCATTTTGTGCATAGCTGTTACCAAATATTAAAGCAGCTAAAAGCAGAGGTCCAACCTGCTTAAAAATTGATTTTTTCATCAGTGAGTTATTTTATAGATATTTCAATACTTAGATTTTTCACAATTATAGTAAATGCTATATATAGTATTAGGGCTGAAATGTTTCAATATACAGTAAGTTACGATAATCTTGGTTTTTATGCAGGAAGAAAAGCTAAAAGCAGACGTTTTTTCAGAATAAGGACCTCTTTTTTTGTGTCGAATCATGATGGTTCCGGGATTATTACTTTCATAATCCTTTCTTATCTGACGGATTCGGCATCTTTTTATATCTTAGCATTCTTTTTTTCATGATTAAGATTCTGTTTTGTTTAAAACAGGTATCAGAGGATTGGTAATTTAACTATCTGTAAAATGGTGCTTAAAATAGCAAAATTGCCCGGAGACGGAATAGGGCCTGAAATAATAGACCAGGCAGTAAAGGTACTTAATGCAATTGGCGAAAAGTTCAATCAAAAGTTTGAATTTGAATTTGGATTGGTCGGTGCGATTGCAATTGATGAAGTGGGCAATCCTTATCCTGAAGAAACGCATAATCTTTGTATGAATTCAGATGCTGTGCTTTTTGGAGCTATCGGAGATTCAAAGTATGATAATAATCCAAAATCGAAAGTCAGGCCGGAACAGGGTTTGCTGGAAATGAGAAAAAGACTTCAATTGTATGCGAATATACGGCCTGTCAGAACTTTTAAGACGTTGATCAATAAGTCACCTTTACGGTCTGAACTGGTCGAGGGAGCTGATTTTATAGTAATCAGAGAACTTACAGGAGGTATTTACTATGGTGAATTAAGAGGAAGAACAGAAGACGGAACAAAAGCTTTTGATACAAATGTATATTCCAAATCAGAGATTGTGAGGGTAACAAAGTTGGCATTTGAATTTTCTGCAAAGCGTCGAAGAAAGTTAACTGCGATTGATAAGGCCAATGTCCTGGCTACTTCCAGATTATGGAGAGAAACCATTCAGGAAATGGAAAAAGATTATCCGGATATTGAAGTAGAACACATGCTTGTTGATAATGCTGCTATGCAAATCATTCAATGGCCAAAGAAATTTGATGTATTGATAACAGAGAATATGTTCGGAGATATTTTATCGGATGAAGCAAGCGTGATCACAGGTTCAATGGGACTAATACCTTCAGCATCAATTGGCATTCATACATCGGTGTTTGAACCAATACATGGATCCTATCCTCAGGCTGCAGGAAAGGATATTGCAAATCCCCTGGCTACAGTTCTGTCGGCAGCTATGCTACTGGAATCTTTCAACCTGAATGACGAAGCAACAAAGGTACATGAGGCCGTTAACGCATCGCTTAAAGAAGGAATTGTAACTGAGGATATAGATAAAGAAAAACCAGTAAGTACTTCAAAACTGGGAGATTGGTTAGCTGAATGGATTATTAAATAATTTTAAATTTCAATATACCTGTTACAATAAATTGTGATATTTAAAGTCTTTAAATTTACAATTGAATGACGATGAGAATACAAAAAAAACCAGGATATTTTCTTATAGTATTCTTATGTATTTCCTGTGGTAATTTCTCAAAGATAGAAGTGGGAGAGGTGAAGGAGTTTACTGTGAAAGGTTTTGAAGATAATGCGCTTGCAATCGCCATAACTGTCCCAATAGAAAATCCAACGATGCATAAAATAACAATTACTGATATTGATTTTAGGGTTTATATGAACAATCAATATCTTGGAAGGGTGAATTCTGTTGAACAAATTGTATTGCCGTCAAATTCTTCTGATAAATACAATATTGATCTGAAAGTGCGTGTGGCAAACTTTTTTGGAGCTGCCCTGACATTGATGAATCTAAAAAACGGACATGTGCTAAATTTCAGATTGGATGGTACAATTGATGCACGTTCTATGCTCATTAAAAAAACAATAGAGGTTTCTGAAGAACGGAAAGTCGTTATTTAATCACCCAGACATCGGTGTTGAAAAAAATAGTATTTGTGATTTCAATTGAACCCCCCATAATACAAATAACAAATAATAATGAAAATATTATTGTGGAGGTTTTCTTTGTCCATAATAAATAAAAAAGATTTCTAAGGAAAAAAAATTAATTTTGCACTTGCTAAAACAAGTATGCCAGTGAAATTCTTAAAACCATTTCTGGGTTTTCTTCTTCTTTCCGTTGTAAGCATTTTAAATGCTCAGCTTAGCGGCACAAAATTGATGCGCGACATAGAGTATTCTAACAATTCAGGCAAAGTTACTATTGTTCAGGACGATGATATCGTTAAACTGATTGATAAACATCTACTTGAGGGAAGCAAAAGGCAAGGTATTAGCGGATATAGAATAAGGATTTTCTCAAATTCCGGAGCGGGAGCTCGCGAGGAAGGTGAGATAATCAGAGCCGGATTTATTGGCAAATATGAAGGAATAAACACATACTATATTTTCGATACTCCTTATTATTGTTTATATATTGGAGATTTTAGGACAAAAAGTGATGCTATGAAATTCTACAAACAAATTGAATATGAATTTCCTAATGCGTTTATTGTCCCAAGCAAAATAAATTATCCATTATTATAAATTGCTGATGCAGATCTAAAGGATGACAGACAATATCAAGCACGAATGTGGGATAGCGCTGATAAGATTGCGAAAACCTCTCGAATATTATCAGTTGTTGCATGGAACATGGAGATGGGGATTAAATAAGCTCTATTTGTTGATGGAAAAGCAACACAATAGAGGTCAGGATGGTGCGGGAGTTGCCAGTATCAAGCTTGATTTACCTCCTGGTTATGAATATCTCAATCGATTAAGATCAGCCGACTCCTCAGCAATAGATGATATTTTTAAAAGCATCAGGTATAATTTTGATGAAGCTGAGAAGAAATCTCCTGATTTATTAAAAGATATTTCATGGGCCAAAAAGAATCTTCCTTTTGCCGGTGAATTATTGCTCGGACATTTAAGATACGGTACATATGGTAAAAATGAAATTGAGAATGCACACCCCGTCGTTAGGCAAAATAACTGGAAATCCCGGACTCTTGTATTTGCAGGTAATTTTAATCTGACCAATGTTGAAGAAATATTTAATCATCTGATTGATTTGGGCCAGCATCCGCGAGGGTTTAATGATACCATTACCATGCTTGAAAATGTAGGACATTTTTTGGATGCGGAGAATCAACTGGAATTTGACCGATACAAAAAGAGAGGTTACTCCAATAAAAAAATTTCCGACTTGATCGAAAACAATATAAATATTGGGAATATTCTGAAAGAGTCATGCAAGAAATGGGATGGAGGTTATACTATCGCAGGATTGATAGGGCATGGCGATTCTTTTGTCATGAGAGATCCCTGGGGAATACGGCCGGCATTTTATTATTATGATGAGGATGTTGTTGTGGCAACCTCTGAAAGACCTGTTATCCAAACTGTTTTAAATGTATCCTATGATAAAATCCATGAGATTGATCCGGGTACAGCTTTAATTATAAAAAAAAGCGGTGATGTCGAAATACAGCAAGTTCGGGGGCCATACAAAAAACGTTCCTGCTCATTTGAGAGAATATATTTTTCAAGAGGCAGTGATACTGAAATATATCGTGAACGCAAAAAGCTTGGAGAATTATTAACTCCCGGAATTGTTGAAGCCATTGATAATGATTTGGAAAATACAGTGTTTTCTTTTATTCCGAATACTGCTGAAACTGCATTTTATGGTATGATTTTAGGAATTGAAAGTTACATGCAGGAAAGGGCAAAGAAACAAATTCTTGAACGAGGGAAAAAAATAACAATTGAAGAAATAAATTTGATTATTTCACAAAAACCAAGGATTGAAAAAGTAGCTTTAAAGGACATAAAGCTTCGAACATTTATTTCTCAGGATGAAGGACGTAATGATCTTGTTGGTCATGTTTACGATGTCTCTTATGAGACAATTCATAAAAACATCGATAATCTGGTGGTTATTGATGATTCGATTGTTCGGGGAACAACACTAAAATATAGCATTATTAAGATCCTTGACAGACTTTTCCCAAAACGTATTGTGATTGTATCCTCATCGCCGCAAATTCGTTTTCCTGATTGCTATGGAATTGATATGGCCAAGCTATCTGATTTTATTGCTTTTCGGGCTACAATCGAATTGTTGAAAGGATCAGGAAATGAAAATATTATCAATGAGGTTTATAAAAAAGCAAAATCCCAGGAAAATTTACCCAGGGAAAGAATTAAAAACGTAGTAAAGGAGATTTATAAGCCATTTACTGACATTCAAATCTCAGAGAAGATCTCAGAAATGTTACGAAATAATAATATTAAAGCTGATCTGAAAATTGTATATCAGTCAATCGATAATCTTCATGCTGCTTGTCCAAATCATTTGGGTGATTGGTATTTTACAGGAGATTATCCAACGCCAGGCGGAAATAAGGTTGCCAATCGTTCATTTATCAATTTTATTGAAGGGAAAAACATTAGGGCTTATTGAGCAATTCTTAGTACAAATTCATGGAAGTCCGGGTAGTATATTTTACCTGGTTTTGTATTCAATATTGTATAAGGATTATTTGAATGATTTAATATGCCTTTCAATCTTCGACTCGTACATATCACTGACAGTAAGCAGAATGGCTGTCTCTTCAACATCGCCGAAATGATCATTGAGTGCTGTTCCAAAGTTTTGGAGTGTAGGAGATAAATTCATGTATGCATTGATCAGCGGAGGGATTACTTCACCACGTGCACGAACAGCTTGTGAAAGCAATTTAAGATCTTCCTGGAAATTATCGGAAGTGAGAATTGAATCAGCCAGTTCTTTATCAATATCAATTGGCAAAGGCTTATATGGATAAACAAGTTTTTGAGAGCCTTTGAAATGCTTATTCATAAAATATAAAATCAAGTTCCTTGCTTCGTGATTGTATGAAGTATACATAGTTACTTTTCCAAAAAAGTACTTACATTCCATGTTGTTTTTCCATATAGCTCCAAGTCCGTCCCAAAGATTATCAAGTGCATACAGGCTTTTTTTGTTTCTGTTTGTAGATTGATATGCCGGTTGCACAAATGAACGTCCCAATTCAATCATATTGGGAATATATTCACTTTTGAATTTTTCTGAAAAATGAAACAACCTGCTGGTTGCCAACTCAATTTCACCGGTTTCATTTGGTTTAAGATCTTTGCAAATGATGTATCTGTAACCTCCAAGTATATCGCCCAGTTGAGGATCCCACACGATCAACTGTTTATAAGGGATTTCTGCGGTATCAAATTTGTCAATGTCTAACTCTTTCCCTGTACCTCCGCCAGCAATACGAAAAGTGATTTCTCTTAATCGTCCTATTTCGCGTATGGTATTCGGTGAATTGTGATGTGTAATGACATACAATTCGTTATTCCCATTGTTGGTAGAACGAAGAAATTTTTCTTTTGTAAGCTCTTTTTCTATTAATTCTTTATCTACAGGAGGGACAACCTCTTTCATATTTATCTTTCTATTAAAAGGAAAACAAATTTATTAAAATATTTTGGAATACGCTTAGGGGCCAATCAGAAAGGAATGTTGTATTTTCCGTTAAGAGCGTATACCTTCTTTTTCACCCACATAGCCCACTCCCTGGGCTGCTTGGATTTATCAAATGTTTGCCATTGAATAGGTTTGCCGAATTTCACTATCAATTCTTTTCCTTTATGTTTAAAGGTCTCATCAACAAGATAAAGCATTTCAATATTTGCTTTAATCCTCAAAAATTTTCTCAGGTTAGATAATCTATAGAAAAAATTAGTGTTTCGGCCACTAAAATGTACCGGAATAATATCTCTCTGATATTTAATTGCTTTCACAATAAAATTCTTATGCCATGGCAGATCAATAATTACTCCTTTGATTTTTCTGGATACAAGTCCTGCAGGAAAGGTGAGGATCTGACTTTCCGATTTGAACGTTTCATCAATTGTTTTTACTGCTTCTGATGCTTGTTTTCCGTGCTTGTTTATAGGAATAAATAAATCATTTATGTTTTCCAGATTCATCAATATGTCATTTACCAGAAATTTGAAGCTTTGATAATATTCGCTGATGATCTTCATCAGTACAATTCCATCAAAACCGCCAAGGGGATGGTTTGCAGCAATAATATACCTTCCTTTTTTCGGAATATTTTCTGCACCTTCAATATGAATCGTGACATTGAACTCTTTGATTGCAGCCTCAATGAAATCAATATTGTACCTATTTCCATATTCTTTTAAAAACTGATTGATTTCTTCCTGATGTATAATGCGTTCAAGATAGCGATAAAGAAAACCTGGAATGAAAGGTGCAAGTTTTGAATTTTTATTATAAAAAACACGTTTAACATTGATGGTCTGTATCTGTTTGGGAGTTTTACTACTGCTCATAAAAGTCTTGTAAATTAAAGAATTGGAAAGAGCCAAAAGTATAAAAAAAAATGGGATACCCCTGTAGTATTGACCTGTGATTTCCCCAAGTTTTACAACATTTTTTTGTGAACAGCGTTATAAAAGTTATTAACAAAGTGGGAAAAAGTGGGGGATTATGGCTGAAAGTGGATAAATTTTACTTATTTTTACGTGAATTCAAACAATGGTGTATGATAACCTTTATTGGAGACTATACCTGTAAGCTCGATGCAAAGGGGCGTGTTATTTTACCGGCAGCTTTTAAAAAACAAATGAAAGGCACGGATCAGGAGAGGTTTGTGGTTAAAAAGGACATTTTCGAAAGCTGCTTATTGTTGTATCCAATAGATGAATGGGAAAGACAAAATAAGATTGTCAGGAAAAAGATAAATCCTTACAAAAAGGAGCATAATATGTTTTTGCGTTGGTTTTTAAAAGGCATGGCAGAAGTAATGCTCGATTCGAATAACCGCATTTTAATTCCCAGGCGTCTGCTTGAAGAGATATCGGCAAATAAGGAGGTAGTTATGGCAGGTCAATTTGGGAAGATTGAGATTTGGGCCAGGGAGCGCTATGATAAAATTGAGGTAGGTGATGATGAATTTGCCACAATGGCAGAAAACATAATGGAAGGTTTGGTTGATGAAACAGATGAATAATGGATTATCATCAGCCTGTATTATTAAAAAAGAGTGTTGCGGGATTGAAAATTAAACCTGAGGGGATTTATGTCGATGCAACTTTTGGGGGTGGGGGGCATTCAAAGGAAATTCTTAATCGCTTACAAAAAGGCCGACTCATTGTTTTTGATCAGGATGAGGACGCTTTTGCAAATGTACCGGAAGATGAACGCATTGTTTTTGTTAAGCATAATTTTCGATTTCTTAAGAATTTCCTGAAATATTATAAGATAGATCAGATAGATGGTTTAATTGCTGATCTGGGTGTTTCCTCTCATCATTTCGATACTCCTCAAAGAGGATTTTCATTCCGCTTCAATTCAGATCTGGATATGAGAATGAATGCAAAAGCAAATACTACAGCCAGTGATATAATTAATACTTATTCTGAAGAAGAATTGAGCCGAATCTTCTATCAGTATGGGGAGCTCAAAAAAGCTAAACTGTTGGCTGCAAGTATTGTACAATTGCGAAAGGCCACAGCGATTACTTCTGTTCGGGGCTTGATCGAATCTGTTGAGAATTATCTGCCCAGACATCACGAAAATCAATATCTGGCTAAAATATTTCAGGCATTGCGTATTGAAGTAAATCGTGAAATTGAGAATCTCAAAGAGCTTCTGCTGCAATCTGTCGATTTTTTAAGAGTTGGGGCAAGGATAGCAATTATTAGTTATCATTCGCTGGAAGACCGAATGGTAAAAAACTTTTTTAAAACCGGTAGTTGTGACACAGGTGAAATTTCAAAAGATTTCTATGGAAATATACAAAGACCTCTAAAGCCGGTAAATAATAAAGCAATTGTGCCGGATGAAGAAGAGATCAGAACAAACAGCAGAGCCAGAAGTGCTAAGCTGCGTATTGCTGAAAAGATAAGTAATAAGATAACATGACAAAAAAAGATAAAATAGAATTTGTTGATACAAAAATTGAAAGAGAAGAAATTGCCGGATTTTCTTTCAAAGGATTAATTGATGGTAGTTTGCTCACATTGACTGCAGTGATTCGTCAAATGCCTTTTATTCTGTTTCTGGTCTTTCTTGCTGTCATATACATTGCTAATCGATACCATGCAGAGAAAGTAATAAGGCAGATCACTACGCTTAAAAAACAAGTCAAAGATTTCAGGGCAGAGGAAATTACAACTGCATCGGAACTCATGAATCTGAGTAAACCATCATCTGTTCAGGAAATGCTTAAGGATAGAGAAATAGAACTGAGGGAACCTGAAAATCCACCATATAAAATTGTTGTTGAAAAAAAATAGGCATGTCGATTAAAACTGAAATATTATGGAGAGTAGCATTGGTTTATCTGGCGTTTGCTCTATTTGCAATTTTTATCGCTGGTAAAATAGTGTATTTGCAGTATATCGATGATGATCAATGGAAAGAAAAAGCTGAGAATACGCGCATTCAAAACTTTCATATTCCACCTCATCGAGGCGATATTTATTCTGCTGATATGAGATTACTTGCCAGTTCTGTTCCTTACTATGAAGTTAGAATGGACCTGAAAACACCCGCATTGACCGATAAGGTATTTTATGCAGGTATTGACTCTCTTTCATACTGTTTAGCTGAATTATTCAGAGACAGAAGTGCCTATGAGTATGAAGAAGTGCTGAAAAATGCCAGAAAATTGGGAAACAGGTATTACCTGGTCAAATCAAAAGTGAACTATTTGCAACTTAAAAAACTACAGTCGTTTCCAATATTTCGGCGTGGCCGCTATAAGGGAGGACTTATTGTAAACCAGCAAAGTGTCAGGCAAAAACCTCATCGTAACCTTGCTGCACGAACCATTGGATATACTACAAAAGGCAAATCCGGTAATAAAGTTGGTATTGAAGGAGCGTTTGAGGAATATCTCGGAGGAATTGAAGGGGTCAAACGCATGCAAAAACTATCGGGCAATGTCTGGATGCCAATAAACGAAGCAGGTGAAATTGAGCCGAAAGACGGCAGCAGCGTAGTTACAACAATTGATGTTGATCTTCAGGATGTTGCAGAGAATGCATTATTGAAACAACTCATCAAACACAAAGCTCATTCCGGAACTGCTGTGTTAATGGAAGTTCAGACAGGGGAAATAAAAGCCATTGTTAACCTGACCGATACTTTTGGTGGTTTTCGTGAATATTATAACTATGCAGTGGGTCAAAGCAGCGAACCGGGATCTACATTTAAATTGCCGGTTTTGCTGGCGGCTATTGAGGATGGACGAATTGAGCTTGATGACACAATACATACCGGGAACGGAATTTTCAATTATTATGATCTTACCATTCGTGATGACAACTACCTTTCCGGTGGCCATGGTATTTTAACGGTAGAGCAAGTTTTTGAATTGTCTTCCAATGTCGGAATGGCAAAAATAATAACAAATTCCTATAAAAATCAGCCACAGCGTTTTATTGACAGATTGTATGGCATGGGCCTTAATCAACCGCTTCATGTTGAAATTAAAGGTGAAGGCGATCCGGTAATCAGATACCCGGGGGATAATCTTTGGTCTGGTGTAACACTGGCATCAATGTCTTATGGTTATGAAGTAAGGCAGACACCTCTTCAGACTCTGGCTTTTTACAATGCTATAGCCAATGACGGTAAGATGGTCAGACCTCGCTTTGTTAAAGAGATCAGGAACCATGGAAAAGTTGAACGTGCATTTGTTACGGAAGTAATTCATCCTTCAATCTGCTCAAGGTCCAGCCTTAAAAAGGTCAAAAAGATGCTTGAAGGAGTTGTAGAAAAAGGAACAGCAACAAATTTGAAAAATTCGAATTTTAAAATTGCCGGAAAGACAGGAACAGCACAAATCTATAGCCAGAAAACCGGGTACAAAGAAAAATCCTACCAGGCATCTTTTGTAGGTTATTTCCCTGCTGAAGAACCCAGATATTCATGCATCGTGGTAATTTATTCACCAAAAAACTATGTATATCATGGAGCATATGTAGCCGGTCCTGTATTTCTGGAGATTGCAAATAAAGTATATGCTTCCAATCTGGATATTCATAAGCCGATTAATGACAAGGGAAAAAAGACCTTTGAGGTTCCCTACTCAAAGAATGGTCATCAGGGAGAGTTAACAATAGTATTGAAAAATCTTCATATCAAACAAGATGGTGATAATAATTCTGAATGGGTTACTACCGAGAAAAAAGAGAACTGCATTGAACTGAAATCAAAAAACATGGTAGATAATCTGGTTCCCAATGTTGTATCCATGGGTCTTAAAGATGCTGTTTATCTTTTGGAGAATCTTGGATTAAAAGTAGATGCCAGGGGAAGGGGAAGTGTTCGAAGTCAATCACTTGCTCCTGGTACACGTGTAAAACGTGGTGATAAAATAATACTTGAAATGAGTTTTACAGACAGCTAATGGCAAAAAAACTTAATCATATAATCAAAGGCATAAATTGCAGGATCATTGGGAAAAATGATTTAGAGATTAATAGGCTGGTTTTTGATTCAAGAAAGGTAGCAAAAGATGATTTGTTTGTTGCTGTTAAAGGAACTCATGTTGACGGGCATACTTTCCTTTCAGATGTGGTTGAAAAAGGTGTTGCTGCAATTATTTGTGAAGACTATCCGGATCAGCTTACAGAGCAGGCAACTTTTATTGTCGTTGAAGATTCTGCTGAAGCTCTGGGTCTGGCTGCAGCCAATTATTATGATGAACCAAGCAAATCACTTCATCTTGTAGGTGTTACAGGAACAAACGGGAAGACTTCGATTGTAACATTATTGTATCAGTTATTTAACAAGATGGATCAAAAATCAGGTTTACTTTCCACCATTAGGAATATGGTAGGGGAAGAGACTGTACAGGCAACCCACACAACACCTGATGCAATCACAATTCAGAGTTTATTAAGAAAAATGGTCGATAATGGCTGTTCTCATGCTTTTATGGAAGTAAGTTCTCATGCCATCGACCAGAAACGCATTAAGGGTTTGGACTTTGATGTTGTCGTTTTCACAAATATCACTCATGATCATCTTGATTATCATAAAACCTTTGATGCTTATCTAAAAGCGAAAAAACAACTTTTTGATGACCTTTCTTCGGATGCAACAGCCCTTGTTAATGCTGATGATAAACATAGTAAAGTAATAGTACAGAACACTTCGGCTACAATAAAGTCCTATGGTCTGAGATCGATAGCTGATTACAAAGCAAAAATAATTGAAAGCCATTTTGATGGCATGCTGGTAAATATTGAAAACACTGAATTATGGACTCAGGTAATCGGTGAGTTCAACGCATCCAATTTGCTCGCTGTATATGCTGTAACAAATCTTCTGGGATATCCAAAAGAAGAAATCCTTCGGGTATTGAGTACACTGGGTACTGTTGAAGGGAGATTTGAATATCTGAGATCTGAAAACAACATTACAGCAATAATAGATTATGCTCATACCCCAGACGCCTTGCAAAATGTACTTACAACAATTAATCAAATCATGAATACAGAGTGTCAGTTGATAACTGTTGTCGGAGCTGGTGGTGATCGGGATAAAATGAAAAGGCCGGTGATGGGTAAAATTGCAGCAGAACTTAGCTCCAGGGTGATATTTACCTCCGATAATCCTCGCAGTGAAGAGCCGCAACAAATAATAGATGAAATGATCACTGGTGTTGATGCTGACAACCTGAAGAGCACCATTGCAATTGCAGATCGGCGCGAAGCTATCCGTACTGCCTGTATGATGGCGCATGAAGGTGATGTGATTCTTATCGCCGGCAAAGGACATGAAACTTATCAGGAGATCAAAGGAGAAAGAAATTACTTCAATGACAAGCAGATTGTCAAGGAATTATTTATGATTAACAATATTAATCCACAATAGACGCCAATGCTGTATTACTTGTTTGAATATCTTGAAAGTCTAGATGTACCCGGTGCAGGTGTATTTCAATACATTTCATTCCGTACCAGCATGACAATCATAGTATCTCTGATCATTTCCATGTTATTTGGGAAAAATATTATTCGTCTTTTACATAAAAAACAAATAGGAGAATCAATCAGGAACCTGGGATTGGATGGTCAGATTCAGAAGAAAGGAACTCCAACCATGGGTGGTTTTATTATTCTGGCCTCTATTCTTATTCCTGTTCTGTTATTTGGTGATCTGAGCAACGTATATGTGCTTCTTATGTTAATTACCACCCTGTGGCTTGGATTCGTCGGCTTTCTGGATGATTATATTAAAGTCTTTAAAAAAAATAAACAGGGACTCAGAGGAAAATTTAAAATTGCCGGACAGGTTGTTCTGGGATTGGTTGTAGGATTTACCATGTATTTCAACGACGATATTGTCGTAAGAGAACGAATAATGCAAGATACTCCTGCTGCAGCAAGTGAATTGATCATTGAAGGCGATGTTTCTCAACCAACACCTTCTGTCCTGACCCGGGACGTGAAATCAACCAAAGTAAACATTCCTTTCTTTAAGAATAATGAATTCGATTATGCAAGGATCATCGCATTTCTGGGTAAGAATGCCACCAAATATACATGGATAGTAATTGTACTGGCTATAATATTGATCATAACATTTATTTCTAACGGAGCAAATCTTACAGATGGACTGGATGGTCTTGCAGCAGGAAGTTCTGCAATTATTGGGACAACACTTGGCATTTTGGCTTATCTCTCAGGTAACCTGATTTACTCTGACTATTTGAATATCATGTATATTCCGAATACAGGAGAGCTGGTTGTCTTTATGGGAGCTTTCATTGGTGCTATGATAGGATTTATGTGGTATAATTCTTATCCGGCACAAATATTCATGGGTGATACGGGAAGTCTGGCTATCGGAGGCATAATTGCTGTTTTTGCCATTCTTATCAGGAAAGAATTGTTGATACCCATACTCTGTGGAGTTTTTGTTGTAGAAAGCTTCTCTGTAATGATCCAGGTAATGTATTTTAAATACACCAAAAAGAAATTTGGTGAAGGCAGGCGGATTTTTTTAATGTCTCCGCTGCATCACCATTATCAGAAGAAAGGATACCCTGAACCAAAAATCGTAATTCGCTTTTTGATAGTTGGGATATTATTGGCAGTGATTACAATCGTAACCCTCAAAATAAGATAGTCTATGGAGAAAAGAATTGTTATACTCGGAGCAGGTGAAAGCGGTACAGGTTCAGCTGTATTAGCTAAAACCAAAGGATTCGATGTGTTTGTTTCGGACATTGGTAAAATTAAAAGCCACTACAAGGAGATCCTCTACAATTATGAGATCGACTGGGAAGAGGAACAACATACCGAACGTTATATTTTGAATGCTGATGAGATAATAAAAAGTCCCGGCATTTCAGACAAATCAGAGATCATGATGGCAGTATCTAAAAAGGAAATTCCTGTTATCTCTGAAATTGAATTTGCCGGAAGGTATACAAATGCGAGAAAAATTTGCATAACAGGAAGTAATGGCAAAACAACAACAACTTCTTTGCTTCATCATATGCTGCGTAAGGCTGGTTTGAATTGCGGATTGGCAGGGAATGTCGGGAAAAGTTTTGCCATGCAGGTCGCAACAAAAATATACGATTATTATGTCATTGAGCTTAGCAGTTTTCAGTTGGATGGCATGTATGAATTTAAAGCTGATATAGCTATTCTTCTAAACATTACTCCGGATCATCTTGATCGCTATGGTTATGATATGCAAAATTATGTTGATTCTAAATTTCGTTTAACACATAATTTGTCTGAAGAAGATTATTTTATTTATTGTTCTGACGATGAGATAACAATTTCTGAACTGGAGAGAATTGTATTGAGGGCAAAACAATTTGAATTTTCGCAAAAGAAAAAAGTGAAGCAGGGAGCATATATTGATAACAACAATATGCATGTGAATATAAACAACAGCCAGATGAGTATTCCTCTTTCTGAGCTGGCTCTGAAGGGGAAACATAATACCTACAATTCAATGGCTGCCAGCATTGCCGGCAGAGTACTTGATATTAAAAAGGAAATTATCCGGGAAAGCCTGAAAGACTTCAAAGGAGTTGAACACCGATTGGAGAGATTTATTAAAGTACATGGGATAGAATTTATAAATGACTCAAAGGCTACCAATGTGAATTCGACATGGTATGCGCTGGAATGTATGACTACTCCAACAATCTGGATTGTGGGGGGTGTCGATAAGGGGAATGATTATTCATCGCTTGAATCGCTTGTTAAGGAAAAAGTAAAGTCAATAGTCTGTCTGGGAGTTGATAATTCGAAACTTCATAAGGCTTTCGGACACCTGGTTGAGGATCTGAAAGATGCTTCTACAATGAAAGAAGCTGTAACAATAGCTTACAGGATGGGACAAAAAGAGGATACGGTTCTTTTGTCTCCTGCTTGTGCCAGTTTTGATCTTTTTAAAAGTTATGAAGACAGAGGGAATCAGTTTAAAGAATGTGTGCGAGAATTATAACATATGTCTGAAACATTAAGGAAATATTTTAAAGGAGATAGTATTGTATGGGCAGTATTAATTGTTCTGTCTCTTCTTTCTCTTTTAGCTGTTTACAGCTCAACATTTACACTTGCATATCAATACAGGTCAGGGAACATTGGGTATTACCTTATCAAACATATCATTTTTATACTTTTTGGTTTTGTGATAGTTTATCTTACGCATCTTGTGCCTTATCGCTATTATTCCAGAATTTCACAGTTGCTGGTAATAGTATCCGTTCCTCTTCTGATTATTACAATGTTCTTTGGTACAAACATTAACGAAGCCACACGATGGTTAACACTTCCGGGGACAAGTATCACATTTCAGACATCTGATCTGGCAAAGCTTGCATTAATTATGTACATAGCAAGATTATTATCATTAAAGCAAGATAGAATCAGATCTTACAAGGAAGCATTTCTTCCAGTTGCCATTCCCGTTATTCTTATTTGCGCATTGATCCTGCCTTCCAATTTATCAACAGCATTGCTTCTGTTTATGGTTTCTGTTGTGTTGATGTATATTGGTCGCATTCGCTTTGCATACATAGCAGCTTTGGTGGCAAGTCTTGCTATCATTCTGGTTCTTTTTGGCACAATTGCAATCAAATCAGACTGGGAAGGAAGATGGGAAACCTGGAGCAACCGGATCATAAGTCATGTTGAACAGAACGGTGAAGGCAATTACCAGGCGGAACAGTCAAAAATTGCTATAGCAACAGGTGGGTTATTGGGTAAAGGACCCGGCAATAGTATGCAGAGAAATTTTTTACCCCAACCATATTCTGATTTTATTTTTTCCATCATTATTGAGGAATATGGATTAATTGGTGCATTATTCGTCATTCTTTTATATATGATTTTACTTTTCAGGGCAGGAGTGATCGTCAGAAGAAGTACCAGGACTTTTCCTGCATTTCTGGCCTTTGGGCTGGCTCTTATGCTGGTGATGCAAGCCATGCTTAATATGTCTGTAGCTGTTGGTATTCTTCCTGTTACCGGACAGCCACTACCAATGCTCAGTATGGGAGGCACCTCTATTTTATTTACTTCTGCTGCAATTGGTATTATGCTCAGTGTGAGCAATGGAATAAATCAAAAAAAGAAAATTGTTCTTGAGACCACTGCATAAACATACAAAGGTTATTATTGGCGGAGGAGGAACCGGAGGCCATATTTTTCCTGCTATTTCTATTGCAGATGAGTTGAAACGCCGTGATCAGAACGTGCAGATTTTATTTGTTGGTGCAATGGATAGAATGGAAATGGAGCGCGTTCCTGCTTCGGGCTATGAAATAAAAGGATTGCCTGTAAGTGGATTTCAAAGAAAATTAGCATACAAAAACTTTGTTGTTCTGTATAATCTTTTTCGAAGCATCATTCTGGCAAATCGTATCATTAAGGAATTTAAACCTGATTTGGCAATTGGAGTTGGAGGATATGCAAGTGGTCCGATAATACGTAGCGCAGCCAAATATGGTATCCCAATAGTATTGCAGGAGCAAAATTCATATGCTGGTATTACGAATAAAATACTAGCTAAAAAAGCATCAATAATATGTGTTGCTTACCACAATATGGAAAAATATTTTCCAAAAGAAAAAATAATTTTAACTGGCAATCCGGTACGGAATATTGAAATTTCAGATGCTCAGCGGAAAGCCGGATTAGCCCATTTCAATTTATTGCCTGATTTACCGGTTCTTGTAATTGTTGGAGGTAGTCTTGGAGCCAGATCCATTAATGAAGCAATTGTTGAAAACATTGGATTTTTTGAAAAACAAAAGCTTCAAATTCTCTGGCAGACAGGAAAGTATTATTATCAGGAGATGGCAAAGAGAGTGAAATCAGGATATCGCTCAAACATTCATATACTGGATTTTATTACACGTATGGATCTTGCATACAATGTTGCTGATCTTATGATAAGCAGAGCAGGTGCAATAAGCATATCAGAAATTTGTCTTGCGGGGCAGGCTGTTGTGCTGATTCCTTCTCCAAATGTTGCAGAAGATCATCAGACAAAAAATGCGATGGCACTTGTTGAACAAAATGCGGCTGTGATGATTCCGGACAAAAATGTCAAGAAGGATTTGATTAATAAAGTAATGGAATTGGTTGATAAGATCGAAATAAGGGATGAATTGGCAAGAAATGCCAAAAGACTGGCAATGCCAAATTCAACAGCCTTAATAGTAGATGAGGTTAATAACTTGATTAAAAGATAGACTGAAAATTGATGAATTTTGAAAAGAAACAAAATATTTATTTTTTAGGAATCGGAGGCATAGGAATGAGTGCTCTGGCAAAATATTTTTATACTCTCGGGAAAAATATAGCGGGTTATGATCTTGCATCTACATCAATAACAAATGAGATGCAAAATATGGGCATTCTTATCCACTTTAATCAGAATATTTCTGCCATCCCTGAAAAATTTTTCAATAAGGAATCTACTCTTGTTATAAGAACACCGGCAGTTCCCGATGATCATAAAGAACTGAAATATTTCAGAGAGCATGATTATAAGATCATGAAGAGGGCTGAAGTATTAGGACGTATTGTAAATAAAAAAAAGGGTATCGCTATAGCAGGCACACATGGAAAAACTTCTGTTTCTTCTATTTTGGCATATATAATGCATGAATCGGAAGTTGGTTGCACTGCATTTCTTGGAGGAATACTGAAGAATTACAATAGCAACCTGGTTGTTGGTAAAAATTCCTCATGGATTGTATCAGAAGCAGATGAATTTGACAGATCATTTTTACAACTTAGGCCTGAAATTGCACTGATAACATGGATTGATTCCGATCATCTCGATATTTATTCTTCTTATGATGAAATTAAAAGTAGTTATAAAAGCTTTTTATCTCAGGTGAGAAAAGGGGGTATTGTAGTATTAAAGAAGGGAATTGAAATTGATTTTGATGAAAATGAAGTAAGGAAATATACGTATTCCTTTGATGACTCATCTGCTGATTTTTTTGCCAGTGATATAAAGAAGACAGAAGATAAATACAGTTTTAACATTCATACACCCGGGAAGTTAATCCGGGGAATTGTGTTTTCGTATCCCGGACTAACAAATATTGAAAACGCAGTAGCTGCTACTTCTGTAGCCTGGCTGACAGGTGTAGATGAAAACACCATTTCAGCAACTCTTGGTTCATTTGAAGGCGTAAAAAGAAGGTTCGACATCCAATACAAAAGTGATGCATGTATTTACATTGATGATTATGCACATCATCCACGTGAACTTGACGCATTTATCAGCTCAGTCAGGAATTTATATCCCGGGAAAAAAATTACCGGAATATTTCAACCGCATTTATACAGCAGAACCAGGGATTTTGCCGATGAATTTGCTACGAGTTTAAGTGCACTGGATAAGTTGATACTGCTTGATATTTATCCTGCACGCGAACAACCAATAAGTGGTGTAAGTTCGGATCTGATTTATAAACAAGTAGATACTGTAAAATTAGGCTGTAAAAAAAGTGAGCTCATAAAGGTTTTGGAAAACAATCAGTTTGAGATACTGCTTACTATGGGAGCAGGTGATATAGACAGATTTATTGACCCCATTAAACAATTGATTCGAAGCAGATGAAGATGTTAAAAAAAATAGCAATCTGGACAATGACTGTTGTTTATTTGTTACTGATCGCCGGGTTTGTGAGTAATAAATATGAAAGCCAGTTATGTAATGGAATTGAAATAACAATAATTGATAGTCTGAACTCCGGCTTTTTATTAGAGGAAGATATACTTAAAATACTGGAGAATAACAACATTCATTATCTGGGAGAGCCTTTGTATGGAATTGATCTTATAAAACTGGAAAAGGTCATATTATCAAATCAAATAGTGAAAGATTGCAGAGCATATACCAGTGCTAAGGGAATATTGTACATTGATATTAGCCAGCGTGAACCTTTTGTCAGAATAATTGATATGAACGGAAATGGATATTACATTGACGTAGAGGGCAATATTCTTTCTTTATCTCCTCGTTTCACTCCACATGTGCTTGTTGTAAATGGATATATTAAAACTCCATTTACCATAGGCAGTGCAGTAAATGTCAATAATCTTGCTGATAACAGATATGAGAAGATCATAAAGAATGTTTATACACTTTCTCTTTACATTTTTCAACACGAGTTATGGAATTCACAGTTTGTTCAGATGTATGTGACCAAATCAGGTGAGTTGGAATTAATACCTCGAGTCGGACCGCATATTATTTTGTTTGGTACTCTTGATAATTATTCTGAAAAACTGGATAAACTGGAAATATTTTATAAAGAAGGCTTAAATACGATTGGATGGAACCAGTATGTGAAAATAAATTTAAAATACAAAGATCAAGTTGTATGTACTAAAATATAACAAAAATGATGAGGCAAAAATCAAACTATGTAGCAGCAGTTGATATTGGGACAACCAAAATTGTATCACTGATCGGAAAAGTAAATGAAAACAGGAAACTTGATGTGATCGGTATGAGCAAATCAATTTCGAAAGGTGTGAAAAAGGGTGTAGTTCTGAATATCGAAGAAACTGTCAGTGCAATTCATCAGACAGTTGAAGAGGCACAAAAACAAGCTGGTGTGCAGTTTAGCGATGTCTTTGTCGGCATAGCCGGACAGCATATTAAAAGTATTAAGAACCGTGGGTATATTAATCTGGGAAGCGACAGGGATGAGATTATTCAAAATGACATTGATGCGCTTATAGCTGATATGTATAAAATACCAATTGATCTTGGTGAAGAGATCATTCATGTATTGCCCCAGAATTATATTGTTGATAATGAGACAGGAGTAAAGAATCCTGTTGGTATGTCGGGAAGACGTCTGGAGGCAAATTTTCATATTGTTATCGGACAGATAGCCTCTGCAAAAAATATTGAGAAGTGTATAAACCGCGTTGGTTTGAAAGTAAATCAGCTCATTTTGGAGCCGCTGGCTTCATCTTCCGCAGTATTAACAGATGATGAAAAAGAAGCGGGAGTTGCTCTTGTTGATATTGGAGGAGGAACAACAGATGTTGCAGTTTTCTTTGATGATTCAATACGTCACACTGCCGTGATACCTTTTGGAGGAAATGTGGTAACAAAAGATATTAAAGAGGGTTGCAAGATACTTCATCGACAGGCTGAAGCACTGAAAACACAATTTGGTTCTGCACTGGGTGATCTTGCTCCTGATGATAAAGTAGTAACAATACCAGGAATTAATGGTCGTGAACCGAAAGAAATTTCATTCAAAAACCTGGCATATATCATACAAATGCGAATGGAGGAAATTATTGATGCTGTAATGTTCGAAATTGAGAATAGCGGATGTATGGATAAATTAAGTGCAGGGATTGTACTTACCGGAGGAGGTGCTTTACTGAAGCATCTTTCACAACTGGTAAGGTTCCATACAGGTATGGATGTTCGAATTGGCTATCCTATCGAATACCTTAACAGTGATCCGGCAGAGGAAATCAATAAGCCTCAATATGCTACAAGTGTTGGTTTGCTTCTTAAAGGATGGGAACTTTATCAGAAACAGGAAAGAGGAGAGAATGATGCGGAAGAGAAAGAATTTGAAGAAGATGATATGCTTGTTGAAGCTGAAGAAAACAGGGTAGGCAGTGGAATTATTGCAGCATTTAAAAAGAGAATCACTGATATTTTTGAAGAAAAAGGTGCCGATATGGAGTGATAGTATAAAATGCCTCATGAAAACTTAAAGTGTACAAAAAATGAAAGAAGATTTAATGAATTTCGATTTGCCGGTTAACAAATCATCTATAATCAAAGTAATTGGTGTTGGAGGAGGAGGTAGCAATGCAGTAAATTATATGTATGAACACGGTATAAAAGATGTTGACTTTGTTGTATGCAATACCGATGCGCAGGCATTGGAAAATAGTCCTGTGCAGGTGAAGATACAGTTGGGTTCATCGTTAACAGAAGGAAGAGGTGCAGGGAACAAACCGGCAATAGGAAGAGAAGCTGCAATCGAAAATCTGGACGACGTTATTGAAGTTTTATCTGTGAACACGAAAATGGTTTTTATTACATCAGGTATGGGCGGAGGAACAGGAACAGGAGCTGTTCCTGTGATAGCAAAGGCTGCCAAAGAACTCGGGATTCTCACGGTAGCTATCGTAACAATACCTTTCAGAAATGAGGGCCAGCGAAGAATAAACCAGGCACTTGAGGGAGTAGCTGAAATTGAGAAATACGTAGATTCTCTTTTGGTGATTAATAATGAAAAAATCCGTGAAATGTACGGTGATTTGAAAGTATCGGAAGCATTTGCAAAAGCAGATAATGTGCTGGCCATTGCAGCAAAAGGAATAGCCGAAATAATAACTGTACATGGCTATATCAATGTGGATTTTGCGGATGTGGAAACCGTTATGACAAACTCCGGTGTGGCCATCATGGGTTCTGCAAACGCGAGAGGAGGAGACCGCGCCATCAGGGCAGTTACGGAAGCTATAAATTCTCCGCTACTGAACGATAATAATATCGTTGGATCGAGAAATATATTGATCAATATTACATCGGGAAATGAAGAAATTACTATGGATGAAATTGGCCAGATTACTGATTATGTGCAAAGTTGTGCAGGTGATGAGGCAGATTTGATCTGGGGAAATGGAATCGACGAGTCCTTGGGTGAGGCACTTTGTGTAACGGTAATAGCAACAGGATTTGGAACAAACAGCATACCTGAATTGTATTTCAGGAAGAAGCAGCTTGATAAAATAGCACTTGATGATGAATATACAAAAACATCAGAAAAATATGGGAAGCCGACAGAAGGGTTTGAGATTAAGGAGGTACCAAAAAACCGTAGGAGATCAGGAACAGGAAGCAATATCATTACACAACGGGAAATTGAATTTGATCTGTCTCAACCTTTTGAATCGGAGAGAATCGGCGATGATGATCAAAGAGGGAGTATGAAAAGAGCAATTGAATTCAGAAAGGGAGCCGAAAGAGTAAAAAACATTAAGAAAACATACGAAAAGTTAAGAGAGATGGATCTAAACAGTCAACAGGTTAAATCGAGTATTGATGAAATGGAAAATCAGCCCGCTTATATTCGTCGTAACTTTGAACTGGATAAAACAGAGCCTTCCAAGGAGAAAAGGATATCAAGGTATTCACTTTCCGATGATGAAGACAAAAGTGTGAAATTAAGTGATAATAACAGGTATTTGCATGAAAATGTTGACTGATCATTTATCATTTCCCCATCTTTTTAGGATACAAGTCAATATTCAGGCCTCTCAATTCCAAATAGTATTTTTAGAATTTCTATCTTGCAGGAGTTACTTTTTGAGTAATTCTGATCAGTAGAAGATAGTACTTCATTTGTTATTGATCTTATTCTGTTTTCTGAAAATGAAATACGATGTAGCTATTATTGGAGCGGGAATTGGAGGAATTGCTACTTCGATTCTGCTTGCGCAGCAAGGTTATAATGTATCCGTTTTCGAGAAAAACTCCTATCCCGGAGGAAGGTGCGGAAGCATTATAAAAAAAAGGCACAGATTTGATATCGGAGCTACTATGATTATGATGCCGGGGATATATGAAAAATTTTACAATTCCATAGGGCGGACATTCAAGGATGAATTTGAACTTTTTCAAATGGATCCTACTTACAGGATTAAATTTCACAATGGAAAAGAGTTTCTGTTTTCCCCTGATTTGCATGAGATGAGAAAACAGCTTGAATCATTTGAGCAGGGCAGTTACAGGAAATTTTTAAAATACATGAGTAAGACATCCAATGCTTTCAGCCTGTCAATAAAATATTTTATCGATAGAAATTTTAATAACATGTTTAATATGATAAATGTTAGAAACATGTTTTTATTGTTTCGTTTGAATGCTCACAGAAATCAATATTCATATATCAGTGGATTTTTTAAGCATGATGCCTTAAGGTATATATTTACTCTTCAGAATCTTTACATTGGCCAAAATCCTTTAACAGCATCAGGTGTTTTTGCAGGCTTGCCTTATATGGAATTGTCTGAAGGTGTATGGTTTCCCAGGGGAGGAATGACTGAAGTAGCAAAGAATCTTTTTAAGATAGCCAAAGAAAATAAAGTAAAATTTTATTTGAACTCTCCGGTAAAGGAAATTAAAATCAGAAACAAATGTGCAGAAGGTATTATTTTGAATGATCAATCCTTTTATAAAGCAGATATCGTTGTATCAAATGCTGATCTTCCTTATATATATAATCATTTGCTTCCAAAAGGAATATGGACAAGAAGAATAAATTTGCTCAACTATACTTGTTCTGCAATAGTTTTTCATTGGGGTCTGGATGTTGTTTATCCGCAATTGAAACAACACAATTTGTTTGTTTCATCAAGTTATAAAAAGGATATCAGAAGGGTGTTCAAAGAAAAATCATTGCCAGATGAACAAACTTTTTATCTCCATTCACCGGTTCGTTCGGACCAAACGGCTGCCCCGTCAGGACAGGATTCTATAACGGCTATTGTGCAGGTTGGTCATTTGGCAAACAATTTGGAACAGAATTGGAGTCTAATGAAAAAGAAAGCACGCAAGGGAATTATCCAGCGATTAGAAAAAGAGGGAATGAAGAATTTTGAAAAACATATTAAATTCGAAATATGTTATTTACCAAAAACCTGGCAAACACTTTTCAATCTGACAAAGGGAGCAGCATTTGGGAGTATTGGCCATAATCTTTTACAAATGGGGTATTTCAGACCACACAACAAACATTATCGCTATAAAAATTTATTTTTTGTTGGTAGCAGTACGCAACCAGGTGGTGGAATCCCTCTGGTATTATTATCAGCAATGCTTACCAGCGAAAGAATTATTCATAAGTTTAAGTTATAAAACAGAATCAGGCATGAAGAACGGGAAACTGGATACATACTCTATTATACAGGGAATAAATTTTGAGGCAATCAAAGATCATCCAAATATCTTGATTGCAGCTGGTTTTTGGGAGGAGGAAAGATTTCAGGCTGCAAAGGTATGTTACCAGTTTATGCGAAAAATTGATGATTTAATTGACAATCGTAAAGCTCTGGGACCCTTAACTCCTGAGGAGAGGAGTATGTTTGTCGATAAGGTAAACAACTGGATTGAAAGTCTGAATGATATATCACGTATTGATTCATCAATGAAGCATGTAACAGAAACCATCAGTAAGTTTAAAATACCTTCTGAGTTATTCAGAAACTTTGCGGAATCGATGATTTACGATATCAGTCATGACGGTTTTGCCACGTACAATAGTTTTATTGCCTATGCGGAAGGTGCTTCAGTTGCTCCTGCTTCAATTTTTGTTCACTTATGCTGCCTTAGCAAAAAGGATGATCAGTTTATTTCTCCATCGTTTGATGTAATTGCAGTTGCCCGCCCTTGTGCATTGTTTAGCTACCTGGTGCATATTATTCGCGATTTTCAAAAAGACCAGAACAACAACCTGAATTATTTTACTGCAGATATATTGAAGAAACATAATCTAGCGCCGGAAGATCTGAAGAAAATGGCACAGGGAAAACCAATAGCACCTAAATTTAGAAATGTTATCAGAGAATATTATAATTATGCTGAGATATACAAGCGGGAAACAATTGATACTATAGAGAAAATTAAAGATCAGCTTGAGGACAGATATACCCTCAGTCTTTATATCATTTTTGAATTGTATTTGCAGGTATTTGAACGTATAGATATCGAGAAGGGAAAATTTACAACTGAAGAACTGAATCCTACTCCGACAGAAATCAAAGAAAGGGTGATGCGGGTTTGCAGTTAATTTCATGATTTAACAAAGGATATCATACCTATACAAAGGAATATTCCACAGCTTCAATAAATAAGCAATTTTTATTGTTCATTTGAGATTGGCAGTTAATGAATTAAAACCAAATATATCTTTGCATAGACAATTGTTCAGCCTGAAAAACAGGCAATTGAAATTAGAAAATGATTTTGTGCATGGAGGCAATGGTTTTGCATATCGGATGGTTATAAGAAACAATGCAGGCTATGCTTAAACATCAGACTCAGCAAAGCAATTTGTTACTATATTTGTTGATTCTACCATGTTAAATTAAGTGTATTATGAAAATCAGTCAGCAGGTAAACGAAGCAATACAAGCAGCCATGCATAATCAAGATAAAATTAAATTGGAGGCATTACGTGCGGCAAAAACAGCATTTACTCTTGCCAGAACCAAAGTGAATGTCAGTGCGGAATTATCGGATGATGAAGAGTTAAAAATAATTCAGAAGCTGGTAAAACAAAGGAATGAATCTGCAGAGATATATAAGCAACAGGCACGAAATGATCTTTATGAAAGAGAAATCGCTGAAGCGAAAGTTCTTGAAGAATATCTTCCGGCCAGGATGAGTCCCGATGAATTAAGAAAATACCTGGAAGCAATTATTGAAAAAACCGGTGCTGCAGACCAGAAAGATATGGGAAAGGTCATGGGAGTTGCAACAAAAGAGCTGGCAGGTAAAGCTGATGGGAAAGAGATTGCAATAATTGTAAGAGAACTGTTAACTGGTTAAATGATCTGTATATTGATAAAGTAATCAATAAAAAAAGCTGTCTGATAAGTATATTTAAATCTTAACCGCAGAGACAGGTTTGTGATTTATACACTTTTCAGACAGCTTTTTCAGTATTTTATTAAGAATTTAATAAAAGTTAACCCTGTGATCTTTTATATCTGCTAATTCAATAAGTGTCTGGAAGGTTGATCGCATAGCACGATTGGCATAATTTCTCTGAATATAACTTTTGGTCATGTTAAGATTGTCGAATTGATTTTCCGGAGCATTTATATTTTCAACATTTAGCATATAAACTCCATTTTCACCATCAATGGGGTCTGATAATTGGTCAGGCTCGGAATTAAGTGCTGCAGCGATTAATTTTGGTTCATTTCCAGCTCCGGGAACGGAAAAAGAATTGAATCTGATCCCTGTGGCAGATTGTATATCAAGGTTTAAATGATCTGCCAGATCATCAATAGTAACGGAATTTTCTAAAGCCTGCATCATTTCAGTTTTGATAATTTCTGCTTTCTTATCTTTTGCAATTTCAATTTCCAAATCTGGTTTGATTTCTTCAAGAGGTGAGTACCCTTTATGATTTACTTTTGTAACAATGGCGACAACATATTTGCTACCATATGCTCTGATCTCGTCAACAATATCACCTTCTTCAGCCTGAAATGCCCAATGCACCAAATAACGGGAATCATCCAGTCCCTGAACTTCATTATCAAGAGGTTTAAGTTCAAAAACAGGAATGGCTCTTAAATCATCTTCTGAAGTTGCAGCTTCAAATTTTTCTATTGTATTATTCTGTGTAGCAAATTCGACAGCTTTGCTATAATAAATCTGATCGGTTTCATTGCTGGGAATAACCTCTCGTGAAAGAATGCCAACCTGTATTTTTTTAACAGGTTTGGATACATCTGTAATTTTCACAATATGCAATCCCGACTCACCATAGGTTATCTTTACGTCTCCTTTTTCGGCATAAAAACAACTATCGCTGAAATAACGACCATTATAACCCTCTCTTATCCAGCCTAAATCACCTCCAATTTGTGCAGACGGATCTGCAGAATTTTCTCTTGCCAGTTTTGCAAAATCAGCTCCATCTTCAAGAAGCGTTTTTATACTATCGGCAAGCATCTGCATATAATTGATATTATTTTGATTTACAGGCAGTAAGATATCACTAACGCGAACTGAGTCAGATAAGTAGTTGATTTTAACAAGCTTGGCAAGTTTGAAGGCATTATCTTCAAAATACGGTCCGTAAACATCACCAGGTTTGGCTTTGAACATAAAATTATCAAGTGTATCCGGTAATTCACCCTTCTTATAATTTGTCGGGTCATAAGGAGGGGAATTGAAATTAATGTATTGTTCGACATCCTCTATTTCAAGAAACTCTTCATATGCATCATTTATCCAGGCTTCAGCATCTTTGTAATCCTTTTTTGATGGAATTACTTCAAATGCAACATACTTAATGTTACGTGTTTCCTCTTGTTTAAATCTTTCTTTGTTTTCTTTATAGTATTCTTTCAGTTCAGAGTTGCTTATTAAAATCGTACTATCAGGAATAGAAGAGTATGATTTTTGCACAAAGCTAATATCCACCGAATTATTGATTTGTTCCTGTCTTGTTTGAGCTTCGAGTTTATTGACATACAATCCCTGTCTGATAAGGGTGTGGTATTTATTATAAAGTCTTTCTTTATTGATCATATCTTCGTAATAGACCCAAAGTGTTTTTTGATCACCGGTAAGTTGATCAATTCGGCTAAGAAATTCAGTTAACTGTAATCTGTTAAGAGTGCCGGTTTGCGGATCACCAAACATTTGCATAACCAATTGATGAGGATTGGGTCCCTGAATCAGATCAGAAAATTCCTGATCATGAACTACCAACCCCAATTTTTCATATTCTCTAAACAGAATGAATCTTTGAAGAATTTCCTGCCATGTTTGATTTCTGATACTTGCACTCATGTTCTCATCCAAAGAATTTGTCTGGTACTGTATTTTTAAAATATTTTCAAATTGAAGATATAATTTCTGGTATTCAGGGTAAGAAATCTTCTTTCCGTTTATTTCGGCAACATTCAATTTGGATTTTTGATATATAAAGCCACCGGATACGATGAAATCTCCAACAATGAATGCCAAAAGTGCGACTCCAACAATAACCGCAATCAATAATCCTGCCCTGTTTCTAATACTTTGTATAATTGCCATTTAATAAGAATTTTAGGTTTGAAA